>JAFVAT010000026.1 GCA_017480385.1 Alphaproteobacteria bacterium
GCTGACGCTAGACCTGTCCGACCCGTTTACAGGTAGCAAGTAACAAAATGCACCTGCCAGACCGTTGTACGCCGTTTAGGCGTAGCCAGTAGCATGAGGGCTACGCCCGTCCTGTGAAGTACCACGCGCTAGGCGCGTGGGGTTCTTTTTACTCCTCCCACTTATCGTCATTGCGACGACCAACCGGTCGGAAGCAATCCAGAAAAAAATGTAATGTTCAGACTAAACTTTGCAGATTTTGTTCTTCTTTCCCACCCTCTGGATTGCCGCGCTTCGCTCGCAATGACGAAAAACCCCTCAAATTGGTTTTCGAGAGGCTTTCACTTTAAATATCTTTCATCATTTTTTATTGCTACACATTTGTTCTATTTCAGAAACAGATATACTTTTACCTTTTAAACTGGCATCCGTTGTTTCAATGCCCATACATTCACATTTTTTCATATTTTCTGGAGTATCCATTTCACTTAAGACAAGATTTTTTTTACAGGCATCTACAACTTCATCCGTATATTCCCTTGACCAATCTAAAAGCTCTTTTTCGTCTTTTGGTTCATATTTGTATCCCCAAGCGATTACCGGAACTGTTTTTGTATCACCTTTTTTGGTTTCATAGCGAAATACATTAGACTGAACAGCACATCTATTCTTTAAAGGTGTAACATACATATCATCATAGTAATCAACATCTTTTTGAGGGGTTAATAAAAAGACAGTTGATCCGACGAGACAATAACTATAATCCGTTTCTATGCATTGAAACGCCAAAGCTGATCTATCTTCTAAAACCTGAAATACTTTAAAACGTTCCACATCCATACAATATTTATTACGAGTTCTTGTAAAAAAAACTAAATTTTCTGATGAACAGGAAACCAAAAGCGGTAAAGTCAGCAGAAGAAATTTTTTCATCGTATTATCCTTTTTTATTCTGATAAAAAAACGGTATCAAAAGGACGGATTTTTTCAAGCAAAAAAAAAGAAAAACGGCAGTTTTCCCCGCCGTCTTTCCCGATTTCAAGCCTTTTCTTCTTTAAAAAATATCCAGCGCGTATTTGGCTTCTTCGCTGATGCGATCCATCGTCCACGCGGGTTCCCAGACCAATTTGACCGTTACTTTGCCGACACCGTCCAGTTTGGCGACAGCTTCGGCGACCTGTTTCGGCATCACGCCCGCCACGGGACAGGACGGCGCCGTTACGGTCATATCGATTTCGACATCGCCGTTCGCCAATCTGTCCAGACGGTAAATCAAGCCCAAGTCGTAAACGTTCATCATCAATTCGGGGTCTTCCACCGTTTTGATCGCCTGCGTGATTTCGTCAACGGTCGCGGGTTCTTTTCCGTCCGCCAAAGGTTCGCCTTCGGTCACGACATATTCGTCGCCATAATTGATCAGCGGCGCGTCAGAGGGCAGATTTCCGCCCCATAACAAATCCTCGAAATCGTTAAAATCATTATTCGGAGCCGTCTCTTTCTCTGTTTCGGCGGAAGACGGCACGTCAGACGATGCTTGGCTGCCCTCCTCTTCTGCAGCGGGCAGAGGAATTTCAATCGTGCCGGTAAAATGAGTCAATTTCTTTAATTCTTCTTCTATTGTTGCCGGCAAATACTGAGCAGCCTCCGACTGATCGGAAGCTGCCTGTTTTATCTGATCTGAATGTGCTTCTGACATGTTTCATTCTCCGCAGAAATATTTCTAGAGACTTTATGCGCCGCTTTTGATTGATTTTCAATCTTTATCTTTGCGGAAGAATACGTGTACAGAAATTTCTATTCATGAATAGTCGCTCTGTTTTCCGCCTTTTTAGCAGATCCCTTTGCCTCTGTTGAAGCCGACCCGCCGGCAGGTTTTTCTTTTATCGGTTTTCCTCCGCCGCAGCCTTTTTTCGTTTCAGCCATTTTGACCTCCTTGTTAAAACTTAAGAAAAGAACCTCTTAGCTTTATGGAGGGCCTGAATAAAGGTTTCAATATCGCCTTCAGTATTATAAATGCCCAACGAAGCACGGACGGAAACGGAAACGCCGAAGCGTTCATGCAGCGGCTGGGCGCAATGATGCCCCGTGCGCACGGCTACGCCTTCCTGATCCAAAACCATGGCAATATCCTGCGGGTGAGCAAAATCCGGCACAAAGCTGACAACCGCTGTTTTATTTTCAGAGCTTCCGATCAGGCGCATGCCGCCAACCTGTTCGACTTCAGACTGCAGCCGACGGCATAAAGTCCGTTCATATGCATCAATTTCCGTCCTGCCGATTTGTGAAACGTAGTCGATCGCGTGCCCCAATCCGATCGCCTGCATAATCGGAGGTGTGCCGGCTTCAAACCGTGCCGGCGGTTCCGCCCAAACACTTTTTTCAAAAGAAACGCTTTTGATCATGTCCCCGCCGCCTTCAAACGGAGGCATATTGTCCAATAGGGCCTTTTTTCCGTATAAAATGCCGATGCCCGTCGGACCATACAATTTATGCCCCGAAAAAGCGTAAAAATCGCAGTCCAGATCTTGCATATCCAATGGCAGATGCGTTGCCGCCTGGCACCCGTCCAGCAAAACAACCGCCCCCGCCTGATGTGCCGCATGAATAATTTCCTTTACCGGAAAAATCGTGCCTAAAACGTTAGACACGTGCGCTACGGCGACAAGTTTCGTTTTATCGGACAAGAGTTTTAAGTAGTCCTCAAAAACAAAATCGCCTTTATCATCGACCGGCACGACTTTAATCGTAAAACCGATCCGATCGCGCAAAATCTGCCACGGAACAATGTTGGAGTGATGTTCTGCCTGGGACAAAATAATCTCGTCTCCGGCCTTTAAATTCGCCGCGCCCCATGTATATGCGACCAAATTGATAGAATCCGTGGCACCGCGTGTAAAGATAATTTCTTTATCTGAGGCCGCATGAATAAAATTCCGCACCTTGCGCCGCGCCTGTTCGAAATTCGTTGTCGCTTTTTCGGAAAGCTCATACATGCCGCGGTGAACATTTGCGTATTCCGTCTGATACTGACGATAAAGCGCGTCCAGAACGCACAAAGGCTTTTGCGCCGACGCCGCACTGTCCAGAAAAACGAGCGGCTTACCGTGAACAGTCAGCGACAGCGCGGGAAAGTCCGCTCTGATTTTTTCAACATCAAACGCCATTTTGCAGTCCTTCTGCCGCCAGCTGTTTAAATTCCTCCCGAATATCCTCTTCGGCAATCGTATCAAAAACTTCGTCCAAAAAGGCCTGTGTCAACAAATGGCGGGCCTCTTGTTCTTCAATGCCGCGCGTTCTCAAATAATACAGCTGATCCTTGTTCAAAGACCCGATCGCCGATCCGTGCGCGCATTTCACGTCGTCCGCATAAATTTCCAGCTGCGGCACCGCATTGACGGCTGCGTCCGGACTAAGCAACAGAGCTCTGTGCTGCTGCGCGCCGTCAATTTTCTTGCGTTCATAAGGAATAAACACGCCGCCTTCAAAGGCCGCAAAAGCCTGACCGCCGACGGCTCCCTTAACCATTTGACGCGAAACTGTATTATCCGCATTGTGCCGAACATTGGAACGGATCAGGCTTTCCTGTTTCCCATGAAGAACATAAACGATATCGCTGCGACAAAAAGCGTTTTCCTGAGCCAAATCAAAAGAAAGCATCAGATTGCCATTTCCCCGATGCAGCGTTATGACTTCATAGGAAGCTCCCTGCTCAATTCGAACCGACAACATATGATCCTGACCGTCATGCAGGCGGTAATGCCTGATATGCGCTCCGGCTCCTACCACAATTTCCGTTTTTTCTCCAAGCTGCTTTTCCACAAAGACGGCGCTTTGCCCCGGACTGATTGTCAGCACGCTTGTTTTTGACAGCTCCTCGACCATTATGCGACAGCCTCTTTCTGATATTCCGAAAAACCGCTGCGATCGATCTTGTCCAGCAGTCCCTGATCCCCTTCGGCGACAACACGGCCATGCACCAGAATATGGATTTTATCCGGCATGATCTGTTCTTTTAAGAACTTGATATTATGCGAAATGACCAAAAAGGAACGTTGTGGCGAACGCATGATTTTAACACCGTTCCCGGCCACTTTGACCGCATCAACGTCCAGCCCTGAATCCATTTCGTCCAAAATGCAGAAATCCGGTTCCAATACGGCCATTTGAAAAACTTCCAAACGTTTCTTTTCACCGCCGGAAAAACCGACGTTCACGGGACGTTTTAACATTTCATCTGAAATTTCAAGAGCTTGTGATCTGATCTTAATCCTTTTCATGAAGCTGACAGCGTCCAGTTCTTTTTCCCCTGCCGCCTTGCGCTGCGAATTTAAAGCATATTTCATAAAGGTTGCCATAGAGACGCCCGGAATTTCAATCGGGTGCTGAAAAGCCAGAAAAATACCGGTGCGGGCCCGTTCTTCAACGGTCATGTCCAGCAAGTTCTTTCCCTTGAAAATAACGGAACCGCCGGTGACTTCATAATGCGGATTGCCGCATAAGACGTTTGATAAAGTGCTTTTGCCCGACCCGTTCGGTCCCATAATGACATGCACTTCCCCGGCATTAATTGACAGGGAAAGGCCGTTTAAAATCGGCTTATCGCCCACTTTTGCATGCAGATCTTTTATTTCCAGCCATGCTGACATTTTTTATTTCTCCTTTAATTACCCTACACTGCCTTCAAGAGTCACTGCGACCAACCGTGTGGCTTCCACCGCAAATTCCATTGGCAGCTTCTGCATGACATCTTTACAGAATCCGTTAACAATCAAAGACACGGCTTCTTCCGCGTCCAACCCTCTCTGCCGACAGTAAAAAAGCTGTTCATCACTGATTTTAGAAGTCGTTGCTTCATGTTCGACGGAAGCCGACGGATTACTGCTGATCATATAAGGCAGCGTATGCGCTCCGCACTGCGATCCGATCAGCAAACTGTCGCATTGGGAAAAGTTCCTGGCATTTTCCGCATTTCTGCCCATTTTGACCAGCCCGCGGTAAGTATTCTGAGATTTACCGGCGGAAATCCCTTTGGACACAATCGTCGAAGAAGTGTTTTTGCCGATATGAATCATCTTTGTTCCCGTATCAGCCTGCTGATAATTATTCGTGATCGCAACCGAATAAAATTCACCGACAGAATTATCGCCGGCCAAAACACAGGACGGATATTTCCACGTCACGGCGGATCCGGTTTCCACTTGAGTCCAGGACAGCTTTGCATTTACTCCCTTGCACAAACCGCGCTTGGTCACAAAGTTGTAAATGCCGCCCTTACCTTCTTTGTCGCCGGGATACCAGTTCTGAACAGTGGAATACTTTACTTCGGCATCATTCATCACAATAATTTCGACGATTGCCGCATGCAGCTGGTTTTCATCACGCTGCGGCGCCGTACAGCCTTCCAAATAGCTGACATAAGAATTGTCGTCGGCAATAATCATTGTACGTTCAAACTGCCCGGATTTCTTGGCATTGATTCGAAAATACGTTGACAGCTCCATCGGACAGCGGATTCCTTTGGGAATATAAACGAACGTCCCGTCCGTAAAAACCGCCGAATTCAGGCAGGCAAAGAAATTATCCGTATATGGCACCACTGATCCCAGATACTTTTTAACCAATTCGGGGTGATTTTGAACCGCTTCGGAAATAGAGCAGAAAATGATGCCCTGCCGCGCCAGCTTTTCCCGAAATGTCGTTGCGACCGAAACGCTGTCAAACACGGCGTCAACCGCGACGCCAGCCAATACTTCGCGTTCATGCAAGGGCACTCCCAGCTTGTCATAAGTTTTCAGCAGTTCGGGATCCACCTCGTCCAAACTCTTAGGGCTTTCAGCCGATTTGGGCGCCGCATAATAGTAAATATCCTGATAGTCAATCGGCGGATAAGAAACTTTCGCCCACGTCGGCTCCTTCATTGTCAGCCAATGCCGATATGCTTTTAACCTAAATTCCAGCAGCCATTCAGGTTCCTTTTTCTTTGCCGAAATGAAACGGATAATTTCCTCATTCAGCCCTTTAGGCGCCGTTTCGGCAGAGATCTGCGTTTCAAATCCGTAATGATACGTATCCGAAACTGCCTCTAAAGCTGAAACTTTTTCCTGTGTCATTTTTTCCTCCAACAAACAGAGCCGAAGATACCCAAAGAGCGATCTTGATACAATCTTTTTTCACATTCAGTTTTATATACCGTTTGCCAAAAGAAGAAAATACCTCTTTTTATTTGTACGTTAAGCAATAATTTGCCAAAATGTCAAAAAAGTGTAAAAATTGTTTGCGAAATCAAAATTGGAAATGATAAAATTCAACGGCATGCAGATCAATTAAGAATGGAGGCTTAATGTTCTTACAACCCGCTTTAGCCGCAGATTCCGGCTCAGCTTTTTTAGACCAAACAGGAGCGGCCTCGGTTTTGCCCCTATTGCTTTTGCTGTTAACGACCGCGTTATTGTTCGGACTTTACAGACTTATTATTTATCAGCGTCAGGGCAAAGAGCTGACCCATAAAATTATTGAACTGCAAAATGCGTTGATTACGTCTCAAAAAGAACTGGAGGATATGAAAAAGGAAAAACACCGCCAGCTGGATCCGTATTCTTCTCCCAATACGAAAAGTCTGTTTTTGTGTATCAACAAAGACGGCAAAATAGTGTCTGTCAATGATTATGCAAACGAATTTTTCGGCTATGAAAAAGAAGAATTGGTCGGCAAAAACGTTGTCGGAACACTTGTCCCTCCAAAAGATTCTCATGGACAAGTATTAAGCAATCTGATTGACCGCATTAAAAACAATCCGCGTCTATACGTTGACAATGAAAATGAAAACATCTGCAAAGACGGCAGAAAAGTTTGGATATCCTGGACAAACCGCATTATTTACGGACCGGACGGACTGCCGGCGGAAATCCGTTCAGTCGGGTTCGACATCACTCCGCGCAAACAGCTGGAAGAAGAACTGCGGCAAATGACGATCATAGATCCCGTTACCGGCGTTTTGAATAAAAGGCAATTCTTGGACGACGGGACAAAAGAAATGAAGCGCGCCAGACGTTATAAACGGGATTTGTCCGTTCTGTTAATGACTATCGACCGTTTTGAAACGTTAAGCAGCGAACATGGAACGGCTTTCGGAGATGAAGCGATTCGGGTAGCCGTTATTGCCTGCCAAAGTTCGATCAGGGATTCCGATTATCTGGGTCGAATGGCTGACATTGAATTTGCTATTTTATTGCCGGAAACACCGCTTGAAGGAGCCAAAATCGTTGCTGAACGCATCAGAGACGAAGTAATGCGCTCGAATTTAATGGTCGGCGATGTTAAAATTGCCGTTACGACAAGCATCAGCATTGCGTCTAGGACCGAAGCCGACGAAACGATAGATGCCGTTCTGCTGCGCGCGTTTAACGCTTTGCGGTCTGCAAAAAAACGGCAAAATAATATTGCTGTTGCTGAGGAACCTTCCGCTTAAATCAAAATCTGATCATTATTTCTATTTTACAAGGAGTACCTTTTTTATGAAGATTGCCGTTCCCAAAGAAAGCGCCGCCGGAGAATTCCGTGTTGCCGCTTCGCAGGATATTGTCAAAAAACTGACGGATTTGGGGATATCCGTTGTTATTCAAAAAGAAGCCGGAATAACATCTGAAATTTCTGATCAAATGTACCAGGAAGCCGGGGCCGTTTCAGCGCCCGATTTTAATGCAACGGTTGATCAGGCCGATATTATTTTAAAAATTCAGCCGCCTTCCGCCGAAGAAGTCAAAGCCCTACCCAAAGGATCATGTTTGGTTTGTCTGATGAACGTCCGTTCAGATTTGACTGCGGCCAAAGCTGTTGCCAAAGCCGGTGTGACATGTTTTGCCATGGAGCTTCTGCCTCGTATTTCACGGGCACAGAATATGGACGTTTTATCCTCCCAAAGCAATTTAGCCGGATATAAAGCCGTTATTGATGCCATTGCCGCATATAAAAAAGCTGTTCCGATGATGATGACGGCAGCCGGCATGATTTCTCCGGCACAGGTATTGGTTTTAGGTGCCGGCGTTGCCGGACTGCAGGCCATTGCAACAGCCAAACGATTAGGGGCTGCCGTTACGGCTTTTGATGTCCGCCCGTCCGTCAAAGAACAAGTGGAATCACTCGGTGCCAAATTCTTGGAAACAGCCAAGATAGAACAGGCCGAAACAACCGGAGGTTATGCAAAAGAACTTGACGAGCAGTCCAAAAAAAATCAGGAAGAAGCGCTGCTGGCCATTATGCCGAAAACAGATATTATTATTACAACGGCCCTGATCCCCGGCAAAAAAGCCCCTCTTTTGATCACAGAGGAAATGCTTAAACGCATGAAATCCGGCAGTATTGTTTTTGACTTGGCTGCAGAGCAAGGAGGAAACTGTTACGGAACACTTTATGGAAAGACAGTAACTCATTATGGAACAACAATTTTTGGACAATCAAACGCAGCGTCTCAGCTCAGCGCTTCAGCCAGTCCTTTGTTTGCTAAAAATTTGTATAATTTTATCCTGCCGATGATTGACCGCGAAAAAATAAGTCTGAATATCAACTTTGAAGATGAAATTTATCAAGCCGCCTGCATTGCGAAAAACGGGCAACTTTTAATCGAGGAGAGCACTCATGTCTGATCCGGCCATTGCCTTATCAAAACAACTTTCCGGCGAACTTGAAGCCGTTTCTCAAAGCGTCGTTCAAGCCGCCCAAAAACTGGAAAGCGCACAGGATCATTTGCGCGATTTAACCGAACAGGTCAACATGGTTTTAAACACGGCGCCGGCGAACGGCAATGAATTTATGTTTTTGCTGACCGTTTTTATTTTGGCCTGCTTTGTCGGATACTATATCATTTGGAAAGTGACACCTGCTTTACACTCCCCTCTGATGTCAGTTACAAACGCCGTTTCTTCGGTCATTATTGTCGGTGCCCTGATCGCAGCCGGACCGGCGGATTTTTCCGTTTCAAAATGCTTGGGCTTTTTGGCTGTTTTTCTGGCTTCTGTAAATATTTTCGGAGGCTTTGCCGTAACAGAAAAAATGCTGACCCTGTTTAAAAAGAAAAAAGGATAAAACAATGACAACAAATTACAGTGCTTTTCTTTATTTGATTTCAGCCGTTTGTTTTATCTTTTCCCTGCGCGGTCTGTCTTCGCCCAAAACGGCAATTAAGGGCAACCTGTCCGGAATAGCCGGCATGATTATCGCTGTGGCAGCCACATTAAGTCTGCCGGCAGTTTCTTCTTTCGGCTTTATTGTCGCTGCCGTTATCGCCGGCGGCGTGATCGGACTGATTATTGCCAGGCGCATCGCAATGACGGCCCTGCCCCAATTAGTTGCCGCTTTTCACAGTTTAGTCGGTCTGGCTGCCGTTTTGGTGGCATGGGCTTCTTTTTCATCTCCGGCGGCTTACGGCATTGGAACATCGGGACATATTGCCTTATCCAGTCTAATCGAAATGTCTTTAGGCGTTGCCGTTGGCGCAGTTACGTTTTCCGGATCAATTATTGCTTTTGCCAAGCTGCAGGGCATTTTATCCGGCAAACCCTTAAGATTTAGAGGACAAACGCTTTTAAATGCTCTGATTGCAGCGGTTATTATCGTTTATATCATTCATTTCGCCAAAACGGAATCAACCTTATCTTTCTTATTCCTGACACTTCTGTCCTTTATTTTAGGCTTTATGCTGATTTTGCCGGTTGGAGGCGCGGACATGCCGGTTGTGATTTCCATGTTAAACTCTTATTCCGGTTGGGCTGCCGCGGGAATCGGCTTTACATTAAGAAACAGTCTGCTGGTTATCACCGGTGCTTTGGTCGGTTCTTCGGGAGCAATTTTGTCTTATATCATGTGCAAAGCCATGAACCGTTCCATTTTTAATGTTCTATTGGGCGGCATCGGGCAATCGGGAACGAACGGTTCTGCCGATGAAACGGCTAAAACGGCCAATATCGGTTCTGCAGAAGACGCTGCCGTATTATTGGAAAATGCGCAGAAAGTTATTATTGTTCCGGGATACGGCATGGCTGTTGCTCAGTCACAGTTCGCATTGGAAGAAATGGCTGAAATGCTGAAAAAGAAGGGAATCGCTATTAAATATGCCATTCACCCGGTTGCAGGCCGCATGCCCGGACATATGAATGTTTTGCTGGCCGAAGCAAAAATCCCTTATGAAGATGTATTTGAACTGGACGATATCAATGGTGAATTTGCGGATACTGATGTCGTTTATATTATCGGAGCAAATGACGTGACGAATCCTCTGGCCAAAACGGATTCTTCCAGTCCGATTTACGGCATGCCGGTACTTGATGTTGAAAAAGCGCGCAATATTATTGTTGTAAAACGGTCTCTGGCCGGAAAAGGTTATGCCGGCGTAGACAATCCCGTTTTTTACGCTCCAAATACGATGATGCTGTTGGGTGACGCTAAAAAAGTTACGGAAGAAATCAATAAATTTCTGAAATAACTTCAGAGCCCGGCTCTTTTTAAATTTTGTCCATTTATTCAAAAGAAAGATTGCTTTTAAAGCATTTTTCTTCTGGACAAAATTTTGTTTTGCTTCATAATAAAGCTTAAGTTTAGTTTTGAAACAGAGGTTGAAATGGAATACATTCACGCAAAACGCAAAGGGAAAAAGGGTAAAGGCCGCCCCTCATCTTTTCACGGCAATGTGGACAACAATACGGCTAATGTTTCTTTGCCGAAAGGATTTGAAATCGCTTTTAAGTGGGTTCCCGTTGAAGGAATCCGCCTGTCTGCCGGAGCGAATCGCGCCGTTTATGAAGAATACAAGCAGGTTCGTGCCGAATTGCTGAAAGAGACCGTTTACAATCCTGACGGCTCACAGAACACGGAAGGCATTTCGCGTTTGCGTCAGGCCGGCCTGAGTGATGAAGTGATCTATGGAACCATAGGCAAAGGCAAAACGCCGAACGGTTATAATTATCATCATTTATTCCCGCGCGCTTTAAGCGGATCCTTTGCGAAGGGACCAGTTCAGTTTGGCGATGAAAAACTGACCTCGATTCATGATTGGCGGTGCATGATGCCCCTGCCCAACTCGGCGCATAAGGACATTCATGCCAATGTGCACAAAGCAATGGAAGAACGCAACGGTCCCCTGCCTGCGGAAGGACGGAAGACGACATATTATATTGCCATGCCGTTAAGCGCGAAAGAGTACGAAATGTATAAACAAAATCCGCAGTCTGTCAAAGCGGAACTGCTGATCGTCAGCGGAGATTCTTACCGAACCGTCGATCAAAGGAACAATGCGTCAGGAAAAACAATGTCCGCGGCGGAGATCGCCAAATTAAAAATGGCAAAAAGTCGATGAATTTCTTTGATCAAAATCCCTATTTTCGGGACAGTCTCCCGAAATAAGAAAAGATAAAAAAAGCCCCTTGCGGAAGAAAAAAGCAAAGGGGCTTTACATTGTATAAAACGAAACCGAGAAACGGTTCAGCTTTAAAACTGCGGCCAGTTTAGCTGGCATTTTTTGACTATGTTTTGCTCCTTAGTTAGCGAACATGAAAACTTTTTATCCGTACTCGCCGTTATTAAAAAAAACAACATTATTTACAATATTACTTTCTTTTATATAAATATTTTTTAAGTATTCTTTTTATTTTCTTCTCTTTATGACTCGCATCAAACGCCGTCTTTCCACATCATTTATTTGTTACACTTTTATTAAAAATATACCCCCCCCCCCCCCCATATCTTTGTTGAGATGCATTTTTATTTGAACAAGAATGTTTTCAAATCATTTTTTCTACAATTAGAGGGGGATTTTATGAAAATATTTCCAATACTATTTTTTGTCTTTATGGCGGTGCTGTTTTGTACAAACACCGCTTTCGCCACAGATGAATGCACACAGAGACAAAACGGCACCTGCTTGCCCGGGTGCTATGTGAGCGGAAGCAAATGTTACTATTGTCCAAAGGGAACTTATAGTTCCAAACTGGGATCTGCGTCTTGTACACCTTGTCCGGCGGGAACTTATTACCATGGAAACGGCGGCGTCGGATGTTATAAGTGTGCACGGGGATTTTATGCTGCCGGAACAGGAAATGCCTCTTGTACAAAATGTCCGGCAGGAGAAACTTCCCCTGAAGGCTCTTCTTCCTGTGCACCTTGTCCTGAGGGAACATATTTTAATACTAGTACAAACATATGCTTCGATTGCAAAGCTGGAACATATGCTGCCGGAACAAGAAATATGTCTTGCACGAAGTGTCCGGCGGGAACTTTTTCCCCTGAAGGCTCCAGTTCCTGTACACCCTGTCCGGCGGGAACTTTTTCCCCTGAAGGCTCTAGTTCCTGTCAAGAATGTGTGAGTGGTACTTACTCTGTCGGAACGGGAAATACGTCCTGTAAGACATGCCCGGCGGGAACTCATTCGGCGTTTGGAGCTACGTCTTGTACGCCTTGTGAGGCGGGAACTTTTTCCTACAGAGAAGGAACGTTTAGTTGTACGCGATGTTATCAAGGATATTATTCTTCCGGTACAGGAAATACGTCCTGTACACCCTGTCCGGCGGGAACTTATAGTTACGAAACAGCAGCCACGTCCTCCGCATCCTGTAAGGCATGCCCTGATGGATACACTTCCGCGGCAGGATCTTCAGAGTGCTATTGCGCTATTGATGTTGATTGTTCAAGAATCCCAGTTGCAAACGGAATTTGCACTGCCTGCACCTGCAGTTCAAATACGACATGTACGGACTATTCCTGCTCGGCCGGTTACTACGACAACAACGGCACCTGCGCAAAATGTCCCGCAGGAACATACTCCTCAGAGGGGGCTTGGTCCTGTACAAAATGTCCTGCAGGAACTTATTCGGCGGAAGGAGCATCAAGCTGCACAACGGTTTCCTGCTCTGCCGGATATTACAACAACAACGGCACCTGCACAAAATGCGGTGCAGGAACATACTCCGCAGCGGGAGCTTCGGCCTGCACAACATGTCCCGCAGGAACTTATTCGGCGGAAGGAGCTTCCGCTTATACAAGATGTCCCGCAGGAACGTATGCTGCCGGAACAGGAAACACGTCCTGTACGACGTGTCCTGACGGATATATTTCCGAAGAAGGGGCGGCTTCTTGTTATCCCAGACCGACTGAGCCTGTTTCTTGCCCGAACGGATCGACCAAGTCCGGCTGCTGCTGTGTTTATTAAAGGAGGTACTGATCATGAAAAAATATTTGGCATTCTTGTTTATCCTGTGCAGCTCGGTTTCTTTCACGACAAATGCGGAAACTGTATCAGCTAAAGACTCTTTTCAAATAGCCAAAGCCTTTAAATTAGGACGTGACATACCGACAAGTTCATTACTGATACATTCACGTTCGTCATCCGACAGATCCAACAGCTGCCCGACAAGCTGCTCCAAGTGTACCGGCAGAATATGTTCTGTGTGCAACAACGGATACTATTTGAAAAACAACCGTTGCCTTTCCTACTGCTCCGGCGTCACCTGCACCAACGGTGGGAAAGCCGTCGCTTCCGCCAATAAGTGCTGCTGTGAATAGGCTCTGTTCGATGCAGCGGCGAATAATGACGCCCTGTCGCGGCAAAACCGCAAACAAGGCTCTGTCAAACAAAATACGCCGCCGCTGACTTTACCTTTTGCAGAAGGGGAATATCCCTCCTTTTTCCCCTTCTGTTTATGCAGGCACTCCCCGTACCTGCAAGCCGAACCGGTCAAGCACTGGATCCGCTTGACCGGTTCTTTGGTCTGTTGACGCAGAAGCATCAAATACAAACACCGTGGTTGGTTCTTGTTTTGCTTTTTTCTTTATGAAAAATCTCTCCCGCTGATCGGACATTCGCCGCGTTTTTAACCAGTCACTATCGCCGGAGTTTTAGAAAAAAAACAGTTTGATCGTCCGGCAACATTCCGACGAAACATTTACAAGAAAAACAGCCGCCATTTTTCAGCCAAATCACTTAGATCCTTCAGACATTTTCGTTATCCGGAAATTATGTCGGCAGCGTAAAAAAATATCATGTTAAACGGACGGGGCTTTTTTCTTCTTTTTCTTAAAAAACCACTTCTTTTTACGCTTTTTTTCGTTGTCGTTTTGACCGAACATCAGCTCTTTTAACATCAGATAATTTTTCTTGTTCTTGATTTTCCCTTTGACATAATCGAAAGGAAGTTTTCCCGAAGCATCTTTTGTTTTAATATCCGCTCCGGCTTCAATCAGACAGCGAATAATTCCTATCGCCGGAGCATTCGCCGAAACCGCTTCTATCAGAGCCGACCGGCCATTATTATCCTGTATTTTGATATCGGCCCCAGCTTTAATCAATGATTGAACAATCCCCTGATTATTGCTTTGAACCGCCTGCATCAAGGCTGTTCGTCCGGCTTGGTCCTGATCATTCAAATGAACGTTCAAGCCAATCAAAATATCGCTTAAAACCTGATTATTATGTTCCGCCGCCAGCATAAGAGCCGTTCTGCCGTTTTGATCCTTTGCATTAATATCAGCGCCCGCGTTAATAAATGATCTGAGCATATCGGAAGACATTTTATCTGCAGCTGCCGTCATCAATACAGTTTGCCCCTGTTCATTGCGAATATTTACGTCGGCCCCAGCTTTGACCAACGTTTTTATAATGTCCAGCTTATTTTCTTTAGTCAAAGCCCATGTCAAAGCAGCATGGACATCGGTGCCGGCACCAATATATACGGCGACAAGTCCCAGATTTTTGCGCTTGGCGGCTTCCATTAAAGCTGAAAAATCTTTGATTAAATCCGCGCTTTCCCTTTCAAGCTCAAGATCCTCTTCTTCGTCGTCCCACATAATCCCGCTCTTTATTTCTTTTTCTTCGGCATCGGCAATGGGGCAACAGTCACTTTTTCAGGGAACATGTCAATCTGGCGAACATTTTGGTAATCTTTGCACTCGCCGGAACCGTCACAGCGCTGAATAACCGTAACACGGGAATCCGGCTCGGCTCCGCGCATATCCAATATCGTTTTATAGCCGCGCATAACCTGAACGGTAATAAAGATATAAGCGCTCATCTTCCGCTTGTTCCGGGCAACAACTTTAATTTCATAAATTCCTTCAGATGTTGCGGGCGGCTTGCCAGACAACGTAATTGTTTTGGAATCAAAGAACAGCCAAGGCAATAACGGACTGCCGTCACGCATTGTTGCCGTATAAGACACCTCATGCCCTAAATCAGCCTCGGCAAAAGTCGTCGGAGGAATAATCATTACAAAACGATTGTCCTCTGTCACCCGCTGCATTGGCAGGTTTGCATTGATATAAACCGGAGGACGGCGCATCGGCACAGGCGGCAAACGCGGATAATCTTCGTTTGTAAAACGTCCCATATCCCACGCGGTCATGACGCGTTCCAAAGCTCTGGAAATTGTTCCCAAATCGTTCGAAGCGAAATCTGCCGGCAGAGGATCCAGCCCTAAAGTAACAAAGACATAGCCGGTTGCATCTTGCAATTCAGCCCAATTCATGGCCGATCTTAATTTAGCAAATAAAGCTCTGGCCGCCGAAGAAACTTTTTCAGCCTCGGCCAAAACATCATCTTTGGCTTTTTCCGAAGCTCGCTGTGCCAGCTTTTCAGCCACATCAGCGATTTCGACACTTAATTGATATGTTTCTTTAGCCCCCTGATACCGTCCCCAACCGATATGCGTCTGTGTCAAAACAGCCATAGCCATTACCTGACGGTTCAAATTATCAACGGCTTCCTTGACCTCTCCATATGCCAAAGTCCTTTGCATTCTGGCCGGATTTAACAAATTCCACCCCAATTGAGCCGCCGCCTGCAGCCATGAGTTATTGGATAAAAAGTCATCGCTGTCATAATTTGCGGAAACAGAAACATTAATGCCGGGCAACAGTTTCAGCAAAGCCTTCTTAGCCGCTAAACGCGTATTCTGCAGCTTATAGTCCTCTTCGCGCAGTTCAGGCCGATTCATCAAAGCCAGCCATTCCAACCGATCCAAATTCGACCGAATTTCCGGTAAAACAAAATTACCGTTTTCCGATCCGACCAAACGGTACCGCGTTCCGGGCTTTAGATTCATCAGCGCGGCCAAGTTTTCGCGCGCCAGAAGCAATTCTTTTTTCATTTCGCTCAGATCGCGCATTGTTTCCATCAGCCCCATTTGATAATTCAGCAGGACGGAAGCATTTGCGTTCTTTCCATTCCCCAATGCCCGCAAATTTTCAAGCACAAAGGTTGCTTCCTCCATCAATTCATCGATTTCCGGAGCCAGTCGTTCAGCGGCCAAGGCACGCCAATAAGCCGCACGCACGTCCTGCAACAACGATTGGACCTGTTTGCGCCGCTGTTCTTTCGCAATTAAAATTTTATTAGCATCTTGTTTTGCCTGATAATAGCTGGCGCCGAAATCCAAGATATTCCAGCTGATCTGAGCATTGGCAACCCCGTGAGATTTAGCGCTGTACGATTTTGCTTCGGACATAACGCCCGTCTGCATCGACTTTGAAACGACAGCTTCATAATTGCTGCGGGCCGAATAACCGGCACTGGCAGACACTTGCGGCAGCATGTCTATGGAAGACAGATCATATTGCTTTGCAGACAGAGCCGTCTCCATCATTTTCAAACGCGCATTCAGGTTATACTTCAAAGCGCGCGCCATAGCATCATACAAGGAAATCGGCGCTGTAATCTTGTTCGAGCGCTGATCCTGAAACATTTCCTGAATATCCTGATCCACCCGAACAGCGCGCTCCCAATCGCTGAGAGGCTCCGGTTCAACCGAACAGGCAGCAATTAGCACGCTGGCAGCCGATATCGTCAAAAAGGACGTTGTTTTCCAAATTTTCTTTTGAAGTAAAAACTCTTTTTTCATTTGACGCCCTTTGTTTTATCGCCCTTCAGTTTTTTTTGCAGTCTTTTTATCAAAGCCTTCTTTTGCGCGGAAAGACTATTTTCTTGAATTTGATCAGTTTTTTCATCTCTGTCAAGCAAAGAGAGGGAACGGCGCGTATTTTCGGCCTTTTCCCCTTTAGGATAGGCGTCATCATACATCAGCATATCAACGCCCGTAGACAAATCCAGCATATCGTTAAACAGCAAAGACCAAAGCATTTCATCAATTTCGCGCACGCCCTGCATATTTTTTGTTTCCGGAGCATAAATATCCTGCGCTTTTTCCAAAACGGAATCCGGCAAAAAAGCTTCCTTTGTTTCCGTTATAATGCGCCGTTCCTGACGGTCTGTTCCTTCAAAAAATTCTTCCAAAACGGACAGATCCAAATCTATCAGAGCCGTTTCCTGCAATGCATTAATAAAGGCCTGCGTTTCCAAAAGCTGCCGGATTAAACGATCCGTTTCGCCCTGTGCCGCATCAAGCTGCCGGTTCGCATAATCGGCATCAGCCTTTTCAAGATCGAAAGAAGCCGTATTGTCCGCTTCCGCAACAATCGGCACGATATCACTTAGCAGATCAGCTGCGATCCTATTTTCAGCCTTTTGGTCTTCAATAACAATTGTTTGAAAATTCCACTGTTCATCAGCTGCCTCATATTGCTCAACAGCTTTCAGCTGCCGTTCCTCCAACGTTTCGGGCAGAACAGCGTCCAGCAGTGCCCGCCGAAACTCTTCGGAAGACGAATCCATCTGCCACACTTGAGGAACAGGATTGTTTTGCAAAAAAGGACGGTCGGCTGTTTTATCCAAAGAATATGCATTGCGTGCCGGATTTAAAAAAGAATCGGCAGAAGCCTCTCCCTGCCCTATCACACAAAAAAGCAGAGCGGCTGCCGACAAACATAACGTTTGAGTACATTTCCTTTTATTCAAACCGGACAACACCTTAAAAAAAATCATTCAGCTGAAAATATTTTTTCAGATAAATGCTAAAAAAAGGTATAAAGAACAATGAATTTTGATTCTTTTGCAAAGGAGCTTTTTATGGCAGAAACCGCCCCCAGAGGCGAACGGCTGAATATCGGCCTGTTTGGCAGACGAAACGTCGGGAAATCATCACTTTTAAATGCCTTATGCGGGCAGCAAATTTCTATCGTATCAGACACGGCGGGAACAACAACGGATGCCGTTTCAAAAATTTACGAATTGATCCCCGTCGGCCCCGTTACTTTTTTTGATACGGCGGGCATTGACGACACCGGCGACATCGGCAAGCTGCGTATTGCTGCCACACGGAAAATCATTAACAAAGTGGATATCGCGTTGCTGATCACTGATGAAAAAGGGATCGGAGAATACGAAAATGCTTTGATGAAAACATTTGCCGATTTGAAAGTTCCCTTTATTCTGGTTTTCAACAAAAGCGATCTGGCTTCCGCTTTGCCGGACACCGCGGCATTTACATGCCCTTTCATATGCGTTTGCGCCACAAACGGCAAAAACATCGAAACACTGAAGTTGCTGATTAAAGATACCGTGCCTGATCATTTGAAAAATGCGCCGGCATTAGTGCGCGATTTAATTCAACCAGAGCAAACGATCGTTTGTGTAACACCGATTGATGCCTCGGCCCCCAAGGGACGTTTGATTTTGCCGCAGGTTCAAGTCATTCGCGACATATTGGACGCGAATGCTTATGCATACGTCATTCAAAACGATCGGGATTTTCTTAAAATTCTGCCGAATCTGAAAACACCTCCGGCCTTGGTCATTACGGATTCACAATTGATCCATCAGCTCAATGCTGCAGTACCGCCCGAAATAGCCCTGACAACCTTTTCAACATTGTTTGCCCGTTATAAAGGCGATTTGAAACAGCTTTACGAAGGGGCGGCTCAATTGAGCAAACTGAAAAAAAATGATCGTGTCCTCATTGCCGAAGCCTGTTCTCACCACGTTCAGGACGATGATATTGCCCGCGTTAAAATGCCGGCCTTGATCAAAAAGGCTTTAAACAAGGATATCCATTTTGAATGGGCCGCAGGTAGCGATTTTCCAGCAGATCTGCATCAATTCAAAGTCGTCATTCATTGCGGCGGTTGCATGCTGTCAAGACTGGAAACACTGCGCCGCCTGAATGAATGTACGCGCAATGGCGTTCCTGTCACGAATTTCGGCATGGCGTTATCCGCCATGCAAGGCGTTTTAGAACGCGTTGTTCAGCCTTTCGGATTAAATCGATGAAAAAATTCTGTTTTATACTTTGCCTGCTTTGCACGGCTTCCTGCACCGAATTATTTCATAAGGAAGAGGCACCCTTTTATGAGAAAACCTACGCTTTGCCGACAGAGGCGCGCGCCTGGGCGGCCAAAGCACCGCTGAAAGATTTGTGTCAGGGGACAAAAAACTGGCGTCATGAATATATTCGTGAAGCTGCCCTCAATGAAATTAAAGCACGCGACATTGATACCAGAGAATGCTATTATACCGGTATGGAATTAACCCCGTAAGGAGGAAGGAATGTCTTGGTTGGAAGAAGCTCAGCAAAAAATCAAACAAAAACAAGAAACAGCTGCCGATACTTTTGATCCGAATGAAACAGAGCAGCGCGAACGGTTAATCAGACAGCTGAAAATGCTGTACGACAATACAACAGAACGTGAAATCAACAAGGCTGTTGATGAGGCTTTGGACAGATTTGCCCCACCGTATGAAGAAAAGGGGTTCATGGATTTTCTCAGAGTAAAATTAGAGGACTGATTATGCAGGAAATTGTTACCGAAAAACTCAATCAGGCCCGTATTTTGAAAAGAAAATTCAAGCTGAACGAAACCATTTCCGTTTTGAAAGAATGCCTTGAAATTGATCCGTCGTGTTTGATCGCGGCGGCCCAAGCGGGGTTATGTCTGCTGTTATTGGGCCGACCGGAAGAAGCCGAGCCTTTTTTCAAAAAAACTTTTGAAGAAACGCAAAAAACAGACTTATCCGTCGGCGCTTATCTGGCCGCCTGCTTAACGGCTGAGGGGAAAGAAAACGCCGCGGAAAACGTTCTGGCGGACATTCAAAAAAACTTTTCCGCAGCGGAGACCTTCATGTTAGCGGCAGAAATGCTGTCAGAAAAAAAGCAACATGACAAGGCCGTACGCCTTATTGATTCTTTGTCTGTTCATTTCGCACAAGATCCCTTCTTCAGCCGCTCTGTCAACCATTATCGCATGATCCGCGTGCTGGCGCATGCCGGATTGGCGGATATTGCCGGTCAACTGGCAGAGACCTTGTCTGAAAATGATCCCGACAGCTGGGAAGCTTTAGCCTCCAGAGCTTCTGTCGCCATTGCCGAAGGAAAATATGACGAGGCCTACTCCTTGACCGTTCAAGCTTTGCAAAACGGCGGCGCGTCCTATCCATTATTGGCGGCACAGCAGCATTGGCTGGCCATGAACAAATAAGAGTAAATCTTGCCGTTTCTGCCGTACCGGCACGGCTACCGGTTTCTTTTTGATCTGCAGCCAGACATCAGAGCTTTTCGCTCTCGAACTGGGGAGAGGTGCAACAGCGGCTCAAAGATTATTCGGCTTCCTTCATATTCCTCGCTTTGCCGCCGTTTGACTTCATGCTTCAAACGTCTTATCCGTTTTTTGTCTTTTTCAGACAGCATTTCAAATATTCCGCAGCGGATTTCCCGAACAGATGCAGCCCACCCCTTAATAAAAATACAAAAATCAGAAAACAAAGGGATTGCTTGACAAAAAGGGCTGATCCGTCATCTCAATACTGACCGGCGTAACGGAAATAAAGCCGTTTTGAACAGCGTAAGTATCCGATTCCTGTTCGATTTTGCCCCTTCGTAAATATCCGATCTGAAAGGTCGTGCTTTGGTCCGTTTGTTCAATCACATGAAGATCATCACCGATCTTGCGTGAACTAAGAGATGTAAGCCGAATACCCGCAATTTCCAGAGCTGAACGTTGCGGGAAATTAACATTTAAAAAAGTCCGTCGGGGCCATTCAATCCCGACCGTTTTTTCAACAATTTTCGGCAGCATTTCCTCAACCGCCGGCCAATACGCGGAACCATTCTTCGCACCGTACAAGCTGAATGCAAATGATTTAATTCCTTGAAGCGTTCCTTCAATTGCCGCCCCCGTTGTGCCAGAATAAATCACATCAAACCCTAAATTCGATCCGTGATTAATGCCTGAAAAAATCAAATCAGGTTTATGTTCCCTAAACAGCACGTTGCACGCAAAAAGCATACAGTCGGTCGGAGTTCCATTAACTGTAAAGTGATGGTTATCAATTTTATTGAAAACCAAAGCCCCTTTTGCCGTAAAAGAATGGGCTCTGCCGCTTTGTTCCGCAGCCGGCGCAACAACCCAAACATCTTCGGACAAACGAAGGGCGGCTCGTTCCAGCACATGAATCCCTTCCGCATTGATGCCGTCATCGTTGCAAATCAGGATTCTGGACTGTTTCAAACCGCCCTCACCTTAACTACTTTTTAGCGGAAATAACCGTCTGTCCGCCCATGTATTTTTGCAAGGCTTCCGGAATCTGAATGGAGCCGTCAGCCTGCTGATAATTTTCCATAACAGCAATTAACGCACGGCCAACCGCTACGCCGGACCCGTTCAGCGTATGCACAAAACGCGTTCCTTTTTGTGCCTTATTCTTGCAGCGCGCATCCATGCGGCGGGCTTGGAAATCCCAGCAGTTGGAAACGCTGGAAATCTCGCGGTACTTATTCTGACCGGGCATCCAAACTTCCAAATCGTGCGTTTTGCGCGATGAAAAGCCCATATCGCCGGCAGACAGGCACATGACACGATACGGCAGGTTCAACCCTTTTAAAACATCTTCAGCCGCACTGGTCATATGTTCGTGTTCTTCCCAAGACTTTTCAGGCGTCGTAATGCTGACCATTTCCACTTTGTAGAACTGATGCTGACGGATCATGCCGCGCGTATCCTTTCCGGCGGCACCGGCCTCCGACCTGAAGCACGGCGTTAAAGCCGTCAAACGCAGCGGCAAAATATCTTCGTCCAAAGCCTTGCCCGCCGCAAAATTCGTCAGGCTGACTTCCGCTGTCGGGATCAGCCAATAATCGTCCGTCGTCCGATATAAATCTTCCGCAAATTTCGGCAGCTGAGCCGTGCCGTAAACCGCGCTGCTGTTCACCATTAACGGAACGTCCATTTCGGTATAGCCGTGCTTTTCACGGTGCAGATCCAGCATATACTGCGCCAAAGCCCGTTCCAAACGCGCCAAATCACCCATTAAATAAACAAAGCGGGCGCCGGAGACCTTTGCCGCCTGATCAAAGTCCATCATGCCCAGCTTAGCGCCGATTTCATCATGTTCCAAAGGCTTGAAATCAAACGTGCGCGGTTCTCCCCAACGGCGAATTTCACGATTGGTCGTTTCATCTAAACCGTCGGGAATATCATCTGCAGGACGGTTCGGCAATGTTTCCAGAACAGCATCAATCTGTTCGTATAAAGAGCGCACATCTTCTTCCGCATCGGCCATGCTGCGTTTCAAAGCGCCGACTTCGTGCATCAAAACATCTGCATCGCCGCCGTTTCTTTTAACTTCCGCAACCTGACGGGACAAGTCATTGCGGCGGGACTGCATTTCCTGCAAATCCGTTTGGGCCGCCCGGTATTTCTTATCTAACTCTAAAACTTCAGCAGAACGCGGCTTTACTCCGCGGCGTTCCAATCCTTGATCGAACAGTTCGGGATTCTCCCTGATCCATTTAATGTCGTACATAGTGACTCCTCACGAAACAAAATTTACTTATTTATAGCCCTGATCTGCTTTCTTTTCAAGGGATTGAATGCACCAAACCGCACTTTCGTACAAAAACAGCAGAGGAACCGCCAATGCCAATTGACTGACAACGTCCGGCGGCGTTAAAACTGCGGCCGCAACAAAAATAAAAACAACCGCATAGCGGCGAAAATCCTTCAAATTCTGCGCCGTAATGATTCCCAACCGCCCCAAAACAACCAATACGACCGGCAGCTGAAAGCTGATTCCAAAAGCCAGAATCAAAGTCATTAAAAAGGACAAATATTCGCTTAGCCGCGCTTCCAATACGACGGGCAAAACGTTTTCCGAAGCCGTCAGCTGTTGAAAAGACAGCAAAAACCGAAATGCGACAGGCATCAATGCAAAAAACACAAACAATGCCCCCAAAGCGAACAGAACCGGAGAAGCAATAAAAATCGGGCGGACAAAACGGCGTTCATTTTGATAAAGCCCCGGTACAACAAAACGCCAAACTTGAAAAGCAAAATAAGGAAAACCTGTGATTGCCGCCCCAAAAGCGGCTAATTTCAGATGCGTAACGAACCCTTCCGCCAATCCTGTAAAGATCACGCGCTGTGATCCGCCTGTTTTTTCCATAGCCTGAGCCAAGGGCAGCATCAGAATTTCCAATATCTTCCCGGAAAAGGGATACAACAGCACAAAGGCTGCGGCAAAAAAGGCCAAAACCTTTAAAAGCCGGCTGCGCAGTTCTGTCAAATGCCCGGCCCAAGTCATTAAGTTTTCAGAATTTTCCAATTCTTTTTCAATCACGTCAGGAGGCAAGGACTCATTTATCATCGGACGCTTCCTTCTTTTCAGGCTGTTTTTCCTTATTCAGATCGGACGTTTTTTTCTGTTCCGACAGCAGGGCCTTTTCTGCTTTTGCCGCAATTTTATCGGCATCATACATAATATCATCAATAAGTTGCGATGATTTTCTGATAAATTGGTTTAAATTTCTGTATAAACGTCCCAAAGCGCGCAAAACGTCCGGCATTTGCTTCGGTCCGACGATCAGCAAAGCAATCACAAGAATAACGGCAAATTCCGCTGAACTGATCCCAAACACAGAATTTATTCTTTCTTGGCCTGATCCATTTCGTTTTGTTTGACTTCGGTTTTATTTACGGTTTCGTTTTCTTTATCTTCGTTCAGTCCTTTTTTAAACGAACTGACACTTTTTCCCAGATCTTCAGCCAAAGCCGGCAATTTGCCCCGGCCAAATAAAACTAAAACGATCAACAGGATAACTAAAAGCTGGAAAAAACCTATTCCCATAATACTTTCCCCTTCCTCCAAACCGAAAAAAACAACGAAAAACAGAACAAGCTTTTGAACGCTGAACGCCAAAAAACGGGAAACAAAGTCAAAATCCCGTCCTATATAATTGCCCAGAACAGGCAGTAAAATCAATAAAAAAGCTATTATGCCAAAGCCGTATCTTTCTGTTTTGGCAAACTTGACCGCCCACGGCAGCGGCAGCAATCCCGTCATAATCCGCCCCCCGTCCATTGGCAAAATCGGGATCAGATTAAACATCATCACAGACAAATTTAAAACGATAATATTCAACAAAATCCGCATTGCCGGCTGCGGCAAAGCGACATGAAACACATTTTGGCATAGGCTTAATACGGCAAAAGCGCAGATTGTCTGAAACAAATTCATTGCCGGGCCGGCCAAAGCAACCCATACCATATCTCTTTTCGGATTTCTTAAACGGCTGAAACGAACCGGCACGGGCTTGGCCCAGCCAAAGACAAACGGCGATTTTGATAAAATCAAAATTAACGGAAATAAAACTGTTCCCACGGAATCCACATGTCGCAGCGGATTTAAGGACAGCCGTTTCATGTCTCGTGCTGTCGTATCGCCGAAATAAAGCGCCGCACAGCCATGTGCTATTTCATGCAAAACAACCGCCAAAATAACGGGAACAGCCCATTCCGCAACAGACAGAACCGTTTCAAGCACAGTCATATCAGGCAGTCATTTCCGGCAAGCGTGCCCTCGCCGCGTCATAATCAAAAGCAACGGCCTGCTCCCGCGCTGCCTGAACCATTTCCTGACCGCGCACAAAACGTTCCATTGCCCGTGAAGACAGCGGCTCAATCGCTGAAGCAATCAGTTCCATTTCGTCCATATCGCCGTTGCAGTGCAAAACCGCATCGCACCCGACGGCCAAAGCTTCGGAAGTCAGATCAGACAATGTACCGGACAGCGCTTTCATTGACAAATCATCACAAATCAAAAAGCCCTTAAATCCGATTTCATCACGGATAATGTCCTGAATGACCTTTGTTGATAACGAAGCCGGTTTATGAGCATCAATCGCCGTATACATGACATGGGCCGTCATGCCCCATGGAGCGTCAGCCAAATATTTAAACGGCACAAAATCCGTTTGTTTCAGCGTTTCCAAATCAGCCGTTACTTCCGGCAGTTCAAAATGACTGTCGACCACGGCACGGCCATGTCCGGGCATATGCTTTATTACCGGCAGAACGCCTTCGTCCAACAAACCATCGCAGACGGCTTTGCCTAAAGGTCCCGTTGCCTGCGGATTTAAAGAAAAAGTTCGGTCTCCCAATACGGTTTCGTTTGATCCTTCAACAGGAACGTCCAAAACCGGCGCACAATCGACTGTAATGCCCAATTCGCGCAAATCACGTCCGATTAACCGAGCTGTTCCATACGTCAGCCGGAGTCCTGCCGCTTGTTCCGGCATATCACCGAAAGTCCGGGCCGGGGGATACTTGGGCCAATGCGACGGCTTTAAACGGGAAACGCGTCCACCCTCCTGATCAATTAAAATAGGAGCATCAGCCCTATCTACCGTTTCACGCAAAGACTGAACTAATGTTTTTAATTGTTCCGGAGTCGCAATATTACGCGAAAACAATATAAATCCCAGCGGATTAACACGTTCAAAAAAAGACTTTTCTTCATCGGTCAGAGCCAGACCGGAGCAGCCGAACACAACGGCTGATGGATATTCATTTGACAACGAAACACTCCTGTTTTTTCGATTTTAATTGATCGCACAAAGCTCCCGCTTCATCGCGCGTTTCAAATTGTCCGACACGCAGACGATAAAACGTTCCGCTTGCAACGACCGTCTTAGAGATTAAATATGGTTGATCAGCAATAATTTCTTTAAATTTTTTGGATAAGCGTTTCCATTCGCTTTCTGCAGCACTTTGAGAACGGGTCGACACCAGCTGAACCATATACTTTTCGGTTTGTTCGGCGGGCTGAACCGACGACTGCTTTGCAGGATTCTGCAACTGAGCGGGAATTGCTTCGGTTTTTTGTACCGTCTTGGCAGGAACCGCGGCTTCGACAGATACCGTTTCTTTAAACATTACCTCAACAGGTGTGCCGTCCTCTTCGTATAAAACGGCTGTTGCCTGCTGTTGTTCCTGTTCAATAATATCCGCCGCCAAAGCAGCGATAATATCCTCCGGTTCTTTAACCGTTTCTTTTTTGGAGACTGTCGGCTTTACCGGCTTTTCCATAGACGGCAGCAATCGTTCGACCGGCAATTCCGTATTGCTTTTGCGCAGGCGTTCATACACTAGTTTATCGCGGTTGGGAACGTCCATGCCCCCCGGAGTTTCAGGCCTCATGCCGTCAACAGAAAGATCGGCATGAATTACCGGCAATGTCCCGCTGTCTGCGCCGTAATAAACAGAGACATACCGGCCAAAGGTCAGCCACCCTATTGCAATGGCGGCCACAATACCAATGACGATGCCGATCAAAATCGCCGGCTTTTTTTTGCGCTGTTCTATCCGTTCTTCCCGGAAAGAAGCCAGAACATCGTCCTGAGACGTATCCAAATCCTGCATAAACTACATCTCCTCTGCGGGAACAACGCCGAAAACGTCCAATCCCGACTGAATGACAACAGCGACAGCCTCTACCAACGCCAAACGAGCTAAAGACAACGCCGGTTTTTCCTGTTCTAAAAAGCGTAATTCGGCATTGTCTCTGCCTTTATTCCACAAACCGTGGAAAGCCGCGGCCACATCGTTTAGATAGTATGCGATGCGATGCGGTTCGTGCGCCGCAGCGGCAGTTTCTATCTGGCGCGGAAATTCAGCCAACAATCGAATTAAAGCGATTTCCGCTTCATCTGTCAACAGGGTAAAGTCGGCTTTGGACAGTTCAGACAATCCCAAATCCTGCTGCGGAAACATTTCAGCCGCGCGCCGCCGCACGGACCGCGCACGGGCGAAGGCATAATTCACATAAAAAACTGGATTGTCTTTGGATTGCTCCTTGACTTTTTCCACATCAAAATCCAAATGAGCATCGTTTTTTCGCGTCAGCATGATAAAGCGCATCACATCTTTGCCGACGGCGTCCACCATATCGCGCAAAGTCACAAAGCGCCCTGCCCGCTTGGACATTTTCATCGGTTCGCCGTTGCACATCAAATTGACCATTTGACACAGCTTGACGTCCAGTTTGGCCTTTCCGTCAGTCAACGCTTTAACAGCGGCCTGCAGCCGTTTGACATAACCGGCATGGTCTGCTCCCCAAACATTGATCATGTCATCAAAACCGCGGCGATATTTATCCAAATGATACGCCATATCAGAAGCAAAATAGGTCTGGAAACCATTTGATTTTTTCAAAGCCCGATCAACATCATCGCCAAATTCAGTCGCTTTAAACAATGTCTGTGGCCGCGGTTCCCAATCATCGGGCAGCTTGCCTTTCGGCGGTTCCAAAACGCCTTCATAAATCAGCCCTTTGGCACGCAGAAATTCTATGACCTCTTCGATTTTGCCGACTTCGACCAAAGCGCGCTCAGAGGAAAACACATCAAACTTAATCCCCAAAGCCGCCAGGTCGTCCCGGATCATATCCATCATTTTATTGATTGAAAATGTTCTGAAATATGCCAACCATTCGCTTTCCGGCTTATCCAGCCACTTTGCACCCTCTTTTTCAGCCAGCTCTCTGCCGACAGGAATCAGATATTCACCGGGATATAAACCTTCGGGAATTTCCCCGATTTTTTCGCCCAAAGCTTCTTTATAACGCAGATACGCCGACCGCGCCAGCACGTCCACCTGAGCCCCCGCATCATTAACATAATATTCGCGCGTCACATCGTAGCCGGCTTTTTCCAAAAGAGACGCCAGAGCATCACCGAAAACGGCCCCGCGACTGTGTCCCACATGCATCGGACCGGTCGGATTAGCGGAAACAAACTCCACGTTTTTCTTTTGCCCTTTGCCCATATCAGAGGAACCGAAACGGTCCCCCTGTTCCAAAATTTCACGCAGGCAGGACTCCCAAAACGACTTGGACAACCGCAGATTGACAAACCCCGGACCGGCGATTTCAACACTGTCGACAATCGGCAAATCCTTTAAGCCTTCAGCCAGAATTTCAGCAAACTGACGAGGTTTCATACCGGCCTGATTCGCCATGACCAAAGCGGCATTTGTCGCCGCGTCTCCATGCGCCGGATCCCGCGGCGGTTCGGCCACCATACGGTCCGCATTCAGATTGGCCGGCAGTTTGCCCTGTTCGGCCAGATTGTCCAGAGTTTCAACGATATTGTTTCTGATAAGGGTAAAAATGTTCATCTTATAATCTCACTTGAGGATCAAAAAGCCGCATATGGAGTTCTATCGCGGAAGCGTCCGTCAGTCCGGCAACGAAATCGGCCACTGCGCGAGCTTTTTGCTTTCGGCCCTCTTCCGTATCAGGATATTGGCGCACCCTGAACTGCCACTTCGGCGGCAAAATGTTGTTTTCGGCAAACAACAGGGAAAACAGATCCTTCACTATTCTTTTCCCCTTGCTTGTCATTTGATTGATCTTGTAATGACGGTACATGTTCGGGAACAAAAATCCTTTTAAATCAAGCATCTGCTTTTTCATATTTTCCGAAAAAGCGATAACGGGACGACCGCAGGACCGAATGTCCTCCACGCTTTGAGGTTTCAGCTTTTCAAGATTTTTGCGCGATTCCTCCGCTACGTCCAAAATCATATCGTTAATCATGCGCCGGACCGTTTCCGCAACAATGCGTGTATGTTCCACCTTCGGGTATTCCCGTTTGACCTGATCGTAGTGGTGTTTGAAAAAGTCAACGGAAGAAATCTCCTCCACCGTAATCAGTCCCGTTTTTAATCCGTCATCTGTATCATGGTTTGAATAAGCGATGTCGTCTGCCAAAGAAGCAACTTGCGCTTCCGCCCCCGGATATCCGTCCAGTTCCAAATCCTGAACGGCATTATATTCCGATATTTCCAACGGCAAAGGTCCACATTGTTTTCCGATCAAAGGACCGTTATGCTTAACCAATCCTTCCAACGTTTCCCAAGACAAATTAATCCCGTCAAAACGCGGGTATTTTTGTTCCAGTTTCGTTACCAACTTCAGGGAATGAGCGTTGTGATCAAAACCGCCGTATGCCTGCATGCATTCGTTCAGAGCCATTTCGCCGGCATGACCGAACGGCGTATGCCCCAGATCATGGGCCAAGGCCAAAGCCTCCCCCAAATCTTTATTCAGCCCCAGCATACGGCACAAGGAACGCGTAATTTGAGAAACTTCCAGCGAATGCGTCAGGCGCGTGCGCAGGCTAGTGCCTTCGTGATAGACGAACACCTGCGTTTTGGATTCCAAACGGCGAAAGGCTTCGGAATGAATGATCCGGTCTCTGTCACGCTGAAAGCACGTCCGATAAGGGGCTTCCTTTTCAGGATATAACCTCCCGCGTGTTTTTTCCGCCCATGTCGCATAAACAGCTAAAGCCATAAATACCTGCCTTCACTTCAAAAAATTCAACGTATTATAGCAAAAGTCAATCAAAAAGCTATTTCATTTTGACTCCTGCGCTTCTTTTGACGACATCGATTGATTCCGCGTGCCGCCGGACAGCATTTTTTCCCCTGATCCCAGCAGTGCTTTCAAAAAAGAAATCCATTTTTCCTTAAGCTTAAATTCTTCAACAGTTATTTCAAAAAATGTTTTAAACGTGTCCAGCGCCAAATGTTCCGCGGCCCCCATTTGAGGATGCTGTTTCTTGGGCTTTTTTCCCGCGGCGGCTTCGTTTCCCTGATTTTCAACCGATTGAGGCGTTGCAGAAGCCGCTTTAAAGTCATTTTGTTTTGACCGTGTTTGCGCAGACTGCATATTTTCCTGCGCCTGCGCAGGAAGAACGGTCTTTTGCAAATCATTCGACTGCCGGATCGGTGTTTCCGAATTAAGAAGAGAATGGCCGGAAAACAAACCTGACAGACCGCTTTTACCTATTTCGGAAACAGTGTCTTTCACATTGTTTGAAGGAAGGGGCAAAGAAGCCTTTTCCACATTAAAAGAAAGGGACGGCATCTGCTGCGGTCGCGGCATTACAAGAGTTAATTCCGTCTCTTCCTGTGTCAACTCTTCCTCTGGCATACGATTATTTTTTGATGAAAGGCGTTTTTTGTTCGATGAAGCTTTTGCCATAGAAGAGAACCGACGGTTTTCCTCTTTTGACCGAACATTCTTTCCTGTTTTCCGGTGCGGCTGGGAAATCCTATATTTTTTGCCGTCCTGCCCCATTTTTTTATTAAATATCTGCATTGACTGATAGGCATAATTTTCATCTCCGTCGATCAGCCGGTCATGCTTTTCCACTTCTTGTTCCAAGCGTTTCATATACTTGAAAAAGATCGTTTTGACATTGGCTTCGATTTCTTCACAGCTGTTTGTTCGGGCGGCGGAACGTTCATACTGCATCAAACAGGCCGAAGCCGTGGGCCGATAAAATTTTTCGGTTATTTCCTCCCTTAACGCGACATGCGTTAATTCATGCTTCAGCGTCGCATCAAAATCAATCGAGCCCTTTTTATATTGGTTAACGATCTGCACCGTAATTTGAGAATAACCGAAGGAAAGAACAATTTGTTTTCTCTGACAATCTACCGATACGCTGTACTGCAGTCCGGCAGACGTACACCCTACTGCGTCCGGACCGCAGCTTGTAACAGGCAAGGACGTTTCATAACGGATTACCGGCTTGATGCGGTTCACTTTGACATCGGGGCGGACGCCGGCTTCAGTCCGGCATGGAAGCAAAAGAATAAAGAAAACAAGAAAAGCGATCAATTTATTCATTTTTCAGCCTCTGCCGCTCCTGATTATCCGGATCAGAAGCCCCGTTCTTTTGTTGTGCGGCACACGTTTCAAGGCCATATGCATGCGCGCCGTTTTCCTGATCCAGCAAGGCATTTTCCTCACGCGCCGCTTCAGCATACCGCTGCGATAATCCGGCGGTTAAATCGGCTATTCTTTGCTGTATTTCTTTACAGCCCTTTGATTCCCGCTGTCCGATTGTATATGTCGTGATCAGATTTTGTTCCGTCTGTTTTATAAAATTGTTCAGCGTCCTTTTGTATGCGTCAACATGCTGCAACTCATGTTTTAGGATTAAATCAAACGGACAGGAACCCTTTTCGTATAAAGAAGACAGTTCCGCCGTCATCTTTTGTGTTTCCGTCACCGTTAAAACAATTCGGGAATCATCACAGTTCGCCGCCGCGGAAAAAGCAACTGCAAAACGGGTGCAGCTTAAGGTGTTCCTTTCCTGACAAACAATTTCCGACTGATCTGACTTAAAAGCCGTTTCCTGCGATTGATATTTCACGCTGACCTGCGGCATTTTTCGGCTGACTTCCAGATAAGCTGCAGCATTCGGCAAATCCTTTTTTTGAAAATACGGATCCTTTTTTTGAAAAAACGCCTCTTTCTTTTGATAATGGCGGGTATATTTCTGTTTGGCTGCCTCTGCCGGTTTGAAAAACAATAGGGCAGCCGCCGCACAGCCGCACAAACACAATGTTGAAATTATTTTCTTTCGCATTTATTTTTCAGCTCTTGTTCCATCAAAGGCCTAAATAAAGACTCAATATGATCAATCTGCTTGTTTGCCCGCCGGATATACTTTTGCACAACATCATTTACCGCCTTGTTTAATTTCTGTCCCGAATATTCCTGCTGCAGAGCCTGATTATAAACCTGCTTGACAGCGGGTTCAACACCGTCCGCAAAATCGTAAAGAGCTTCTTCTATTTCATCAACCCATTCGAGTTCAAAATCTTTCAACATTTCATATTCACAGGAACGCGGCTGATAGCGCGATAAAACTTTAGTCTTAATTTCCGGCGCCGAAATCACAATATTAACCTGTCCTAAATAGGTCCGTATTTCCGATTTAAAGCTGATCGGCATATCCGTACAGCTGAGCATTTTGATCGGCTCGCATTGTTTTTTACCTTTCTTTTCAAAGCATTGCATTTTCTTGCGCAAACATTCCGCCCGATTGACGGAAACATATTTCACATCAACGGGAGTATAAGAGACATTCACCTTGGGCGGTGTTTTGCAATTCTGTAAAACAGAATCGACATCGTCCCGATCAAATTCCTGATTGATGCGCTTGTCCTCTTTTTGATATTTCTGAACGAACCGATCAAAAGCGCGACTTGCCGCTTCGGTTGACGCCTGACACCCCTTTCCCTTTTTAAATTGAGCGTTGAAGGCGTCCAAAATATCAGACATGCCCTGATTCAGCACGCTTTCCAAGGCATCGGCATGCAAATCCATATGGGTCAGTTCATGATCCAACACTTCTTGGTATTCGCAGGAATCCTTTTTCAGATCACCATGGATTTCAATTTCACGGTCCGTACTGAAAACATCAACCAAAATTAGCCGGTTGGCGCAGTCTATCTGCAGCGTGAGCCTCTTTTTGTCCCGTGCGCACCCCAAAACAACGCCGCCCTGCTTGTTCTGAGAACATTTTACTGTCTTATTTTTGTGTATGTAATGAATTTCATCGGGGTGATAATTGACTTTGATCAATGTCCTGTCCGGCACAGCAAAAGCCGGGAAGCTCAGCAGCAAAGCGGGCAAAATCTGATAAATCTTCATTTATTCCTCACATTGTCTTTGCTGATACAGGTAAGCGTCCGTTGAATCCATAAGAGCATTCTGCCGATCGTCTTCCGCCGCCATACGATCAAGAAAACGGACCAGACTCCTGCTTATTCGATTAAACTGAGCCTGCGTCATGGGAGGGAGCTGTTTTTCCGCTTCGACTAAAACGGCCTTTGCAATTTCAGGCGCAAAACGGTTTAAAATGCGCCGGTGCAAAGCCAAATGCGTCAATTCATGTTTTAAAACAACATCAAACAAACAGGATCCCTTTTTCAGATCAGCCAAAAGCTCTATCTCGATATTCCTTAACCCGATTTGCAGAGTCATTTTCTTTAAAGCCCCCTCCGGAGTAAATTCCGAGCCCGTTATGTTCGCGTAAAACTCAACCCTCGTACAGCCTAATGTATGTCCGGCGGAACCGCTGCAGGCTACTTTGTCGTTTTTATAAATATATTTCGGTACGCCTTCATCAATCTGAAGCACTGTTTCCGGTTTTATTTGCGCAGACTTCATACGGTTTCCCGCAGCACGGACGGAAAATAAGGGAAAAAGACAGGCTATGAAGAAAACAACACGTGAAAAATGTCTCATCAGAACAAGCTTTCTTTGTCACTTTATTTATATTTTAAACAAAGCGGCTATAAAAAGACAATCTTTATATCGATATATTTTCCTGTAGATTCCCTGTTTTTTTTCCTGTATAAAATAAGATTACGTACGAAAAAGCGATAAAGGCTGTTTTATTAACGATGGACGATGGTTCTCAAAATTCTTTAAAGCCTCCGCCCTCTGCGAATGCGGCAGAAGACGGGCATATTCGTGTGTGTACATGGAATGTCAATTCCGTTAAGGTCCGCTTGCCCGCATTAACAGCATACCTGCAGGACAAAAATCCCGATTTCATGATGTTGCAGGAAATCAAAACCGAAACGGCTTCTTTTCCTGCTTTTGAACTAAACGGTTTGGGATATTATTCCTTGGCCCAAGGACAAAAAAGCTATAACGGCGTCGCTTTGTTATCCAAACATAAAATAGAACTGATCGCCGATACGCTGCCCGGTGCTCCGGACAATGGAGAACAGGCTCGTTTTATTGAAGCTTACTGCCCTGCTTTAAAAACCCGCCTGATCAGCGTTTATGTTCCCAACGGCGAACCGCCCGCGACTGATCCGGACAGTTCTTATCGGCTGGAATACAAATTGGCTTGGCTGGACGCGCTGATCGCTTATGCGCATCGGTTAATGAATCAGGACGATCCCTTTATTATCGGCGGAGATTTTAACGTTATCGAATACGATGATGATGTTTATGATCCCTCCGTTTTCAAGGGCAGCGCTTTCACCATTTTGCCCGTCAGACAGCGTTTCCGTTCCTTTTATTACACCGGTTTGACCAACGCTTTGCGCCGCATGAAAAAAGAGGCGCCCGTTTATTCCTATTGGGATTACCGTGCAGGCGCTTGGGAAAAAAATAACGGAATTTTGCTGGATCATCTGTTTTTATCGCCGACATGGGCGGATACGCTGTCCGCCGCAGCGATTGATTCGGGAACAAGAGGAGGAGAAAAGGCCTCCGATCACGCGCCGGTCAGATGTGATTTATCTTTACAATAACCAGAGGAAAACATGGATTCTCCTTCGTCTTACACTTTTCTAAAACTTTTTGCGGCTCTTGTTTTTGTGGCTGTTAACGCTTTTTTCGTCGCCGCAGAATTTTCAATCGTCAAGATCAGACGCTCCAGATTGGAAGAAATTGAAGCGCATGGCAGCAAAAGAGCAAAATTGGCGATCAAAATCACCTCTTCTCTGGATTCATATCTCAGCGCGACACAATTAGGCATTACTTTGGCTTCTCTGGCTTTAGGCTGGATCGGTGAACCGGCTCTGGCGGTCATTATGGATCCTCTTTTCGGCAGCTGGCTAAAAGATGATCCGATTCTGATGCACTCAATCAGTATCGCCGTTGCTTTTACGATTATTACTTTGTTCCATGTTGTTTTCGGCGAACTGGTTCCCAAATCTATCGCCATTCAAAAAACGGAAACGGCAGTTATGCTGGTGTCCCGTCCGCTCTACTTATTTGCGCAACTTTTCCGTCCGGTGATTTACGTCTTTGACAATTTAGCCGCTTTTGCTTTGAAATTAATTGGCATTCAGCCCGCGCACAACAGCGATCTGGTTCATTCGGAAGAAGAAATAAAACTGATCGCCGGGGCGTCTCAACGCGGTGGAATCATTGACAAAACAGAAAGTGAAATCATCAAAAACGCGGTTGACTTTTCCGACAAAATTGCCCGCGAAATCATGGTGCCGCGCCAAGATATGGAATGCCTTTATCTGGAAAGTTCGTATGAAGAAAACTTTGACATTGTTAAAACCAGCAATCACACACGATATCCGGTTTGCGATGAAGACAAAGACAACATCATCGGCATGGTGCATCTGCGCGATATCCTGATGAAAGAAGGCGAAAAAGACATTTCCAAAATGCTGCGTGAAGTTCTTTTTGTCCCTGAAAGCTTATCCGTTTCGGAAATTCTGCATACAATGAAACGGCGACGGATTCATATGGCGATCGTAATTGACGAATACGGCGGCACATCGGGGTTAATTTCAATGGAAGACGTTTTGGAAGAGCTCGTCGGTGATATTCAGGACGAACATGACACAACGAATGAGGTCTATGAAAAACGTTTGGACGACGGCACTTTTGAATTTTTAGGCATGACGCTGCTGGACGAAGCCATGGAGTACATGGGACTGCGTCCTTTGGAAGAACACGAAGAAGACACGATCGGCGGCTATGTATTCGGATTATTGGCCCGCAAGCCTAAGGTCGGCGATGTTGTAGACTGCCCGTTATGCAGCTTTGAAATTCTGGAAATTGATGGCTTCCGCGTGAAAAAAGTCAAAGCTTTTTTAAAAAAACTGGAAAACGAAGAAAATGACGACACGGCGGAAGAAGCCAGCTGATCATTTGCTGGAAAGACGTTTAGTTGAATTTTCATATGATAAAAGCAAAGAAAAATATGTTCGGCTGCTGGAAGCTTTTCGGATAATGGATGTTTTAGTGCCCTCCGTTCCGGCATCAAGGGAACTGCCGCTTGGCAATAGAGGGATTTTAGCCCCCTCCCTCTTTATTCCCGATGTACTTTACGTTGCTTCTTTGAACAAAAGGCTGATGCCCGTTTTTTCTGATCAAAACAAAATACCGTCTGATTATGCGTCCTCGAAAACCGTTTTCATGCACTGTTCCGATTGGATTAAAGTTTTTCGTACAACAAAAAGCGAAGGCGTCATTCTTAATCCTTTTTCAGAGTACTCTTTTGTTCTGACTCCGGATCAGATTCGCGTTTTGTCGCTGTTTTCCGCAACAGCCGCGGAATATCGTTAATTTTCAGCAGTTTGTATTAAAACGGCCTTTTTTTATTCTTCCTCGTCCGCTTCTGTTTCAAGTCTTTCCTTGCGATCGGATAAAATTTCATTTTCATATTTGAAATAAACCGGCTCCTGCGCGGCTTTCCATATTATAGCCCAATTCATTCAGGAACATCAAAGCCAGAGCGGACAAGGAATATTTCTTTCCCATATATTCCGCTTTTTTATCGGAAACGACTTTTGCTTTTTTACTTTCATCTCTTGTAAATGAAATTTCAGCCCCTATGGGGATTCTGGCGCTTGAAAAGGTAAACGGTGCCCGCAAACTTCTTTCCACTTTTGCATTTTCAAGCACTTTTCCCTGCTCATCAATCATTTCATTGTTGCCGAACTGAACTTCTTTTCCACCGATCGCCTTCAACAAGGATACCGCACGTTCCGCTGAAAGCGTAAAGGACTCGCGGTTTGATCTGACCCTATGATCCGCAAAAGCATCATGAATAAATCGTTCTTTGACATCATACTCGTCAATTTCTATGGCATAGTGGCAACGAAAAGGAAGCGGAACCCTGTTGTGTCAAGCTTTCTTAATCTGCGTTCCAAATTTTGCGTAACGCCGATTTTAACCATATTGGGCAGCGCATCATTTGTAAAAATATAAATAATCCCTTTTGACATCGGGCAATCCTTTGTTTGTTGATCAGGGAACACTTTATTGACGACTCTCCGCCTTGATAAGAAAAATTTTATGCACAGGCCGGCCTCCCGATCCACAAAAAAAATAAAACAGTCTGAAATCGCATACGGCTGCTTGACCGGCTCAGGAAAACTTATCAAAAAACGGCAGCTGCGGCACTTACTCATATGCTGTTTTAAGCTATACTTCGCTTTAAACGCAAAAAACCCCGTTCTTAAAAACTAAGAACGAGGCTTATTGTTGGCTCCGCGAGTAGGATTCGAACCTACGGCCAATCGGTTAACAGCCGATTGCTCTACCGCTGAGCTATCGCGGAAAAATCTTTGGAGGCCGAAACCGGAATCGAACCGATATCAAAGGATTTGCAGTCCTCTGCATAACCATTCTGCCATTCGGCCCTCAAGCGGTTTGCTTTAAAAACAGATTTCTTATATCCTTTGTTTCTTTGTGCGTCAATAAAAAAATGAAACTTTTTTTCTTCTTTTTAAAAAAAGACAAGCTATGCTATAAAAGAAACTCTTGCAGGAAGGTAATTATGCCCGGCATTTCAACGGAAAATTCATATAAAACGGCCAGACAGAATATGCTGTTGGGACAGCTCATTCCCAATCGGATCCACGATTTGCGCGTGCTGAATGCCATGGGAAGCGCGGCACGGGAACTGTTTTTGCCGGAACGGTTAAGAAGCCGCGCATATGCCGATGAAACAATTTGTATTGATGCCCATACATTAATGTTTTCCCCCAGAATTTTCGCCTCTTTGCTACTTGCGGCTGAATTAACCCCCGATGATTTTGTCCTGAATGTCAAATCGGGCTCCGGATATTCCGCCGCCGTAATGGCCGGCATGGCTAAAGCCGTTGTTGCTTTGGAAAGCGATTCGGTTTTATGCGAAATGGCCCAGCAAATTCTGATCAGCGCTGAAATAGATAATGTTGCCATTTTGAATCAAAATCCGGACGAAGGCTTTCCCTCTCAAGCCCCTTTCGATGTCATTTTTATAGAAGGCATTATTCCTCATATTCCCGAAAATTTATTGTTCCAATTAGCCGAAAATGGCCGCCTGATCTGTATTACGGCACAAAATCCGGAAGACGCCGGTCGTGTGACCAAAGTCGTCAAGCGCTGCGGCGCTCTGACGCACAGCGTTCTGTTTGATCTTGACTTAAGTGGTCTTCCGCGGAATCGCTTTTACAAAAGATTTGTTTTTGAAACAGTTTCTTAAATAGTTGTTGATATTAGGTCATAATTAACGTTAAAAAAGAACATAAGCTTTCTGTGTTGTGAAGGGGTGCACCGTGAATTTAAAAAGAATCTTATCCGGAATATCTTTATCCGCCATGCTGATTGCAGGAACAGCCCAAGCTGAAACCTTAGAAGAAGCATTAACGTACACCTATGTCGCCAACCCGGAAATTCTTGCTCAAAGAGCGTATCTGCGGTCCGTTCAGGAAAAAATTACGCAAAGTCAGTCAGGCTATAAGCCGACCATTGCAGGGGAAGCGTCTTACGGATATTCCTATGCCCGCACCAAGACTTCTCCGATTTTCCAAGAAAACGAAAGCAAACCCGTCACTTTTGGCGTCACCGCCATCCAGCCGATTTTCTCGGGTTTTAACACCTCAGCCTCCGTTAAAGCGGCAAAATCTTTGTTTGAAGCGGAAAGCGCCAATCTGAAAAACACGGAACAAAGTGCGCTGATGAATGCCGTTATTGCGTATACAGACGTGATCCGGGCTTTGGCCGTTTTGAAATTAAACCAAAACAACGAAACCGTTTTGCAGCGTCAGCTGGAATACACACAAGATCGTTTTCGTGTCGGCGAATTAACCAAAACGGACGTTGCTCAGGCCGAAGCGCGTCATGCGGGAGCAGTGGCCGCAAAAATATCGGCTCAGGGTGATTTAAAAATCGCTTACTCGGCTTATCGCAAGGTCATCGGCAAGTTGCCCGACAAAATTTTTGAACCGGAAGTTCCGGCTGCCAAATTGCCGCAGACCCTTGATGATGCTTTAGAGATCGCTTTAAAAAATAATCCGGCTGTTCAGGCTGCCGAAAAGCAGGCTCAGAGCGCTCAAAGCTCTATTGAGGCCGCTGAATCCGGTCATTACCCGACGTTGGAACTGCAAGCGGCTTATTTAAATATGCGCGCCGGAGCTCACGGAACCGCAGATTTGGGATTTGGCCCTGTTGAAACAGGGCGAGCCCGTGAAGAAGATACGACTGTCAAGCTGGTATTAGACGTACCGTTCTACAGTGCGGGCGTCACTTCCTCTAAGGTACGGGAAACAAAATATACCGCCGGACAGGCACGCATCAATATCAACACAGTCAAGCGTTCTGTTATCCGCACGACGACCCAGGCCTGGGAAAATTACCAATCCATTCTGGCCTCTTTAACCTCTTTGGAGGAACAGGTCAGAGCTTCCGCATTGGCATTGGAAGGCGTCCGCTATGAAGAACAGGCCGGCGAAAGAACGATTCTTGATGTGCTTAACGCCGAGCAGGAACTGTTAGATGCGCGCGTCAGTGTTGTTACCGCTAAAAAGAATTTGATTGATGCGTCTTATCAATTGATTTCAGCCATGGGCATGATGACGCCGTCCGATTTGGGATTAGACGTTGCCCGTTACCGTAAAGCGGCGGCTGAATCGAATGAATTACCGGATCAGGATCAGGACGAAACGCAAAACACAAATGAGAGGCAGGAAGAAACAAGCGTCTGACGCAAAATAAAAATATCAACTTGCTCCTTTTTAACGAGGTGCTATATTAAGTTGATAACAAAGTTATATGGACACAAAATGACAGAACAGAATGAACCATCGATGGAAGCTATTCTTGCTTCTATTCGTAATATTCTCGCCGAGGATGAGGAAGACATTTCGGAAAATTCTTCCGAAAGAATCGAAATGCCGCCTGAACCTGAAGCACGCCCTGATAATAAACCAGCCGCATCGGACAATGCACCCGCTTTTTCTGAAGCCCTTGAAGAACCAATGGCTGCGGCACCTGTTGATGAAACAAAAGAGGACGTTTCTTTTGCGCCTGTTCAGGATTCAGAGCCGATGGAAGAAGTGTTGGATTTAACGGCTGAAATGATTGTCGATGAACCGCAGCAGGTTTCTGAACCGGAAAATATGAACGCAGATAATTTTGTTCCTGAACAGGACGAAATTGAAGAAGATGATTTTACGCCTGAACCGGTTATTCCTCAGGAACCGATGAAAGAAGAAACACTGACGGATCTGATCAAAGAAACCGCAGGCCGGCAGTTTGATGATGATTTGCTGTTAGCGGAGCCGACAGTTATGGCGGCAACGGAATCGCTGGCTCATCTGCGTGATATTGCTGCCGAAAAGCAATTAAGCTTGGGCAACGGTGCCTTAACGATTGAAGCAATAGTCCGTGAAACGCTCAAACCTTATTTAAAAGAATGGCTGGACGCACATTTGCCCGAAATCGTAGAACGGGTTGTCAGAAAAGAAGTGGCCCATATTATGGACAGGCTTGATTTGAAATAATCCGTTATCCCCTTTTATTTCCTCAAGCCTGAAAACTTGAGGAATATTTTTTTCACCATAAAATAAATCGCAAGGAATATTTAAAGAAGGAACGAACATGTTGGATAAAACTTATAATCCGGCCGAAGCTGAAACGGCTTGTTACGAAAAATGGGAACAATCGGGCGCTTTTGCCTGTCACCCCGCTTCGGACAAAGAACCTTACTGTATTATGATCCCGCCGCCGAACGTTACCGGAAACCTGCATATCGGCCATGCTCTGACCTTCACGCTTCAAGATTCCCTGATCCGTTATCAGCGTATGAAGGGCAAAGATGTCCTGTGGCAGCCGGGAACGGATCATGCCGGCATTGCAACGCAAATGGTGGTTGAACGCCTGTTGGCAAAAGAAGGCATTTCCCGCCATGATCTCGGACGTGAAAAATTCATTGAAAAAGTTTGGGAATGGAAAGCCAAATCCGGCGGACAAATTACCAATCAGCTGCGCCGTTTGGGAGCTTCTTTGGACTGGCCGCGCGAACGTTTCACAATGGACGAAGGTTTGTGCCGCGCCGTACGTCAGGAATTTGTCCAGCTGTACCGTGACGGTCTGGTTTATCGTGACAAGCGTCTGGTCAACTGGGACCCGCAGCTGCAAACCGCCATTTCCGATCTGGAAGTCGAACAGCGCGAAACCGTCGGCAAGATGTGGTACTTTAACTACCCCGTCGAAAATGAGGAAGGACGCTTTATCACCATTGCGACGACACGTCCCGAAACATTGTTCGGAGATACTGCCGTTGCCGTTTCCGACGAAGATGAACGCTATAAAGACATTATCGGCAAAAACGTCATTATTCCGATCTGTAACCGCGCCATTCCGGTTGTTGCCGACGAACACGCCGACCCTGAAAAAGGAACCGGAGCGGTCAAAATCACGCCGGCGCACGACTTTAACGACTTTGAAGTCGGCAAACGGCATAATCTGCCGATGATCAATATCCTGGATTCGACAGCGCATCTGAATGAAAACGTGCCGGAAGCTTATCAGGGACTTTCCACAGCCGAAGCCCGCATTAAAGTTTTGGAAGACGTTAAAGCTTTGGGACTGTTTGTCAAAGAAGAAGACAATCCGATGACAATTCCCTACGGTGATCGTTCCGGCGTCGTGATTGAACCGTGGCTGACCGATCAGTGGTTTGTTGACGCGCCGAAATTGGCCGAAGAAGCGATTAAAGTTGTTGAAGACGGCCGCATGGAGTTTGTGCCCAAGGCTTGGGAAAAGACATACTTTGAATGGATGCGCAATATTCAGCCGTGGTGTGTTTCCCGTCAGTTATGGTGGGGACATCAAATTCCGGTCTGGTACGGCCCCGACGGCCATTTCTTTGTTCAGGAAAACGCCGAAGACGCTCAAAAGGAAGCAGATGCCTACTACGGTCATCATGAAGACCTGACGCAGGACGAAGACGTGTTCGACACATGGTTTTCTTCAGGCATCTGGCCGTTTTCGACACTGGGCTGGCCCGATCAGACCGTTGAACTGAAGCGCTATTATCCGACAAACGTTTTAGTCACCGGCTTTGATATTATTTTCTTCTGGGTTGCCCGTATGGTGATGCTGGGCATGCATTTTATGAAAGACGTGCCGTTCAAAACCGTTTACATTCACGCTTTAGTGCGTGACGAACAAGGCCGCAAAATGTCTAAATCCAAGGGCAACGTGATCGACCCGCTGATTTTGGCGGACAAGTACGGCGTCGATGCAATGCGCTTTACTCTGGCGGCCATGGCGGCGCAGGGACGCGACGTTTTAATGAGCGAAAGCCGTGTTGAAGGCTACCGCAACTTTGTCACAAAGCTGTGGAATGCCGCGCGTTTCTGTGAAATGAACGAATGCTCGCCCGTCGAAAATTTTGACCCGAAATCGGTCAAGGATTCGCTGAACAAATGGATTGTTTCCAAGACGGCGCAGGCGCATGCGAAAGTGACGACCGCTTTTGATGAATACAAATTCAACGAAGCGGCAAACGCGGCGTATCAGTTCGCTTGGGGAACATTCTGCGACTGGTACCTGGAATTTGCAAAACCGCTGTTCTACGGCAACAACGAAGCGGCGAAGACAGAAACGCGCGCGACAGCCGCCTGGGTGCTTGACCGTATTCTGATCATGCTGCACCCGATCATGCCTTTCGTCACAGAAGAATTGTGGGGCAAGACCAACCGCGATCAGATGCTGATCGTGACGCCGTGGGGCAATTTGACGAATCTGATTGACACAAAAGCTGAAGAAGATTTGGATTGGGTCGTCGGATTAGTGGCTGCAATCCGTTCTCTGCGTTCTGAAATGAACATCGCCCCTTCAGCCAAAATCACGATGCTGCTGGGCAATGCTTCCGATGCGGAAAAAGGCCGTTTAAAAACATTTGAAACATTAATAAAGACGCTAGCCCGTTTAGAAAAAGCTGAGGTGTCTGTTTCTGCCGATGATGCCAAGGGATCGGCTCAGGCGGTTTTCGGAACGGCGGAAATCCTGCTGCCTTTGGCCGGCGTGATTGATGTGGCGAAAGAAACGGAACGTCTGAACAAAGAAAAGGCGAATCTGGAAAAATCGATTGCCGGCATACAGGGACGTTTAAGCAACGATTCCTTCATTGCCAAAGCTCCGGCCAAGGTTATTGAAGAACAAAAAACGCGTTTGGCCGAAGCGCAGACGGCTTTGGACAACGTCAATGCCGCTTTAGCCCGTTTAAGCGCGTTATAAGTGACTATGGAGAAGCCGCATGAAAAAAACTTTTCTTTTATCGATTGCTTTGACATTTTCCGTTTTGCCCTCTTCGAGAGCTCAGGAAGTCATAAAAGTTGAAACGATCAGTGCGGCTTCTCCGGCAGAACCTACTCACCATGAAGCACTGGAAAATTTTCTAAGAGCGGAAGAAGCGCGTGTCTGTACCGACTTGCGTACTTTTGCCAGAGAGACAATTTTCGCCGATTCAAACTTCATGGCCGCCGCTGAAAACCGCAATACGCGCGCGGTTGCACGCGCCACCTCAAAATATGCGGAAATTCTTGCTAAAGATTACGATGCGGATTTCGTTTTTTATCACCCGAACACGCGCTTTTTTATTCGCGTGAATGACCCGGCCTACCGCGGCAGAATGAGACTGCCGCCTGAAACAGCCCGTTCTTCATCGTCTTGTTTTTGGGAACGCCTGCCCTCTCAGCATCTTGTATACAGTATGCTGATCAAAATTGACGGTGATAAAACCGGTTATTTAAAAATATCTAAAAACCTGACGCGCATGGTTCTTAACATGCCCGATATTTTGTCTCCTTATGGCAAAGGGCGTATTTATACCGCTTTGGACAAGACTGGCCTGAAAAAAATGGCTTGGTTCAAAATGCGCCGCAGAGAACCGAACAAACCAAAGCATTCGGGTTGGTGTACGGCGAACAAACTGGCTTTTCTGTCCGCAATCGGTTCGGGACGAATTTTAACAAAAAAACAGCAAAAGAAGCTGTTATCCTTTTCTGATCACACAAATGAATTTATTTTACCGGAAGTAGAATTGCCCAGCGGCACGCTGCCTTTATTCGGATCAGACGGAGAACGGTTGGGCGCTGTAGTTTATACAATCACGCCCGAAACAGATAAAAATATCCCTTCTTCCGAAGAAAAAGATGATGATTGCCTGCAAGAAGAAAAAGAAGAAAATATCCTTTATCGTCTGTTTGATTAAAAAAATGACCTCAATTCCGTTTTATCGCGCCAATTTTATATAAGCCGCTTACAACAATAAAAGTGCCGGCGATAACATATCCCAACCACAAGAGCTGACGATTATACTGGCTATAGAAAAAGCTTTGTCCGGAAATTATTTGAGCTCTTAATTTTTCAGCAAAAATACGGCGATACCATAAAAACGGAAAGGACGCCCTGTTCCACAAAGCGCAATCGGCACAGGAAGAAACGGAATCTTTTCCGATCCAAAGCCTGTATCCGCGCGTGCCTTTGTCAATAAAGACTTCCCGCGCCGCTTTTTGTTCGAAAGAAAACGTTTTAAAAACATTTCCCGCAAATGTTTCTTCCTCCGTCGTGCAAACGCGACCGTCACAAACCAAAGTCCCTTTTGTAAAAAGACCGTGCGGAAGGAATATTTGCCCAAAACCGATAAAAATCAGTATAAAAAAAACGTCCGTTACACACAGTTTTAAAAGGACTTTTTTATAACCGGCAGAAATTCTTATCAATTAGCGCCCTTTTGAAGCCAATCTTTTCATTAAAACAGCTTGTTTAGTTGAATTATTCGGCTTTTTCTCCTGTTGCCCCGCTAAAGCTGCCCTCCATTTTTCCATGGTTTTATCATTAGCCGCGGCCTTTTGATCATCAAGCGGTTTGCCCATTTCCGGCAAACGGCGCGCAAAAGCGTCCTTACGCGTAGGCATATTTTCTAAAGACGAATCTTTTGGAATGCCTGTTTTTTCCTCGCGCATTTTAAAGAAATCCTCAGCGTCTTTCTTTGTTCTTTCTCCGATGCTGAGAAAATGATCCTGATCTAAGAACTTCGGATCTTCTCCGGCCAAGTAACTGCCGTTTTTCGTCCACCCAACCAGAGAAACTATCTCCTCTGACGTTACATTTTCTTTAAAAGAATAAGCAACCCCGGGCATTCCCTGATCAAAAGCCTTCAGAGCTCTGTGCATTGAAGTAAGAATATAATTTTCTTCATACTTTTGCTTTGTCTCGTTTTGATCGTACCAACCTTTGAACGTGCCGGCAACGACCTTATCATTCATCACGCCGTTTTGTTCTGCCAAAGCTTTTTCATACGCGGCATAAATCGGCGGATAGAATTTCGCAAACGTGGCCAAAGGTCCGGTATCGCCCTGCATTTCCAATTCCTTACACGCTTTGACGGCATACGCTTGAGCGTCCGCTTCTTTCGCGCAGGAATAACGAATAATGGAAGCAACGTTCAAATCGCTTCTGCCCGGAATATGCCCCATACGAACAGCCTGCCCCGCATGACGGGATTCATGGCATAACGTACTGACCAACTTATCATCGGAGGCGTTAGGCCCCAAACCGATAAAACCATTGCTGAAATAGGTTCCGAAGCTTTGCTTGGAAGAATCCAGAAAACCGAATTTACAGCCGGCCTTCGCAGCGATTTCCAAAGTTTCGCGCCCGGCTTCGGATTTAGCCAAACGGTTCACGATCGAAATCATGCGAGGACGTTCCTCTTCCGTACAAATGGAGATATCAACATCTACGGCCAGTCTGGCTTTCGGATCATATTCCTGCCGAACAACAGGGACTTCAAATTTTTGCTGAAGCGAAAGCAAATTTTGCGAAATCGCGGCCATTTTCCTACCCTTCGACCTTAGAAATAGCGTCCTTTTTGAGCTATCTTAGCTAAAATCGCAGGCTTAGCTTCTTTTTTCTGTTCGCCTTTTTTATTGTATTCCTCTTTTGCGGCCAAGATCTTGTTCCATTTATCGATCGTTCCGCCCATGGACATTGTTTCCCCGACATCACCGCGCGGTTTGCCCATTTCCGGCAAACGACGGGCAAACGCATCAACGTGTGTCGGCATGGCATCAACGGACGCATCGACTTCAATTCCCGTTTTTTCTTTACGAATGGCAAAGAAGTCCTGCGCATCTTTTTTGGTGCGTTCGCCGATGCTGATAAAACGTTCGCCGTCCAAGAATTTCGGATCTTCATCGGCCAGATAGTTGCCGTTCTTTGTCCAACCGATCTTTTCCACGACTTCTTCAGAAGTTACACTCTTTTCGAAAGTGTAGGTATCTTCTGTTGTTCCTTTATTGAACTGCTCAATCGCATCATGCATCGGATCGATGATATAGCCCTCTTCGTAATTCTGCTTCGTTCCGGTTTGATCGTACCACCCCTTGAAAGTGCCGGCGACAACCTGATCATTCATGACGCCGTTCTGTTCGGCCAAAGCTTTTTCATAAGCGGCATAGATCGGTGGATAGAATTTCGCAAACGTAGCCAAAGGTCCGGTATCGCCCTGCATTTCCAATTCCTTGCACGCTTTGACGGCATAGGCTTGCGCATCAGCTTCTTTTGCGCGGGAAGCGCGAATAATGGAAGCAACGTTCAACTGATCGCGGTCAGGAATATTTTCCATACGGACACCCTGCCCGGCATGACGGGATTCATGGCACAAAGTGCTGACAAGCTTGTCATCAGAAGCCATAGGTCCTAATCCGATGCAGTTCATTCCGCCAAAACAGCACCCGAAGCAATTCGTTGCGGCATCTAAAAAGCCGAATTTATAGCCGGCTTTAGCAGCGATTTCCAGCGTTTCTTTCCCGGCTTCGGATTTAGCCAAACGGTTCACGATCGAAATCATGCGGGGACGTTCTTCTTCCGTACAAAGAGAGATATCAACGTCTACGGCCAATTTGGCATTCGGATCATATTTCTGCTTAACAGCGGGAGTCTCAAAAACGTTTTTCAACGCGGCAGAATTCATTAATTCCATTATCTTAATCCCTTATCTGGCATTTTTCATAGCAGCCGCTTTTGCCAAAACAGCCTGTTTTACCACTTTCTGCTCCGAAGCATAGAGCTTCTTGTTCGCCAAAATGCGGTCCTTTGTTTCAAACATACCGGCCATAGGTTTTTCGCCCATTTTCGGCCGATCGCGCTTCATCGTATCCGGACGCGTCGGAATCGCCGTCAATGACGGATCGGGTTCCATACCGGTCATTTCTTTACGCAGTCTGAAGAAATCCTGCATATCCTGCATACTTGCTTCCGCTACGTCCAAGAATTTGCCGCCTTCCAAACGGTGCGGATCTTTGGTATAGTAATTTCCGTCTTTGGTCCAACCGGCCAAAGCGATCGCTTCAGGTCCCGTCATCGTTTGCTTATTATAAAACAGAGTCGGTTCCTTACCTTGCTTCATTTCATAGATTTCTTTTGTCATCGGTTCAATCTGATAAGCTTCTTCATAAACCGTTTTTGTTCTCAGCTGATCATACCAGCCCTCAAAAGTTTCCGTCATCACGTCGTGCGTAATTCTGTTGCCCGCCGCTTTATAAGCCGTATCAAAAGCCTTTTCAATTTCAGGATAACGCTTTTTAAAAATATCGTACGGTCCCGTCTCGCCCTGCAGCGCCAGTTCTTTACAGGAGGTTACCGCATATGTCTGCGCATCAGCCTCCATTGCACGGAAAGCAATCAGTTCGGAACGAACGTCCAAAACGCCGAAAGCCTCATGCGCGCCGCGGACGAACTGGCCGGCGTGACGACATTCATGCGCCAAAGTTCCCACCAGCTTATCATCTGTTTCCGTCGGGTTTAAACGCACCCAATGCCCCGCTTCATCACAAGCACCGCAGCAGCGAACACCCGGTTCAAAGAAACTGAACTTAAATCCGTTTTCCGCGGCGATCTGCAAAGTTTCCAACCCGCAGGAAGATTTTGCCAGACGGTTCACCAACGCGACCATACGCGGCTGATCTTCTTTTTTGCATTCCGTCATATTAATGTTAACGACAGGCTTGACGGCCTCATCATACTGTACTGGAGCAACATTTGTATCGAAAGCTTGTTTTAATGACATTTGAAACCTCTTTGTAAATGATCATGTATAATAGAAAATTTTGATCTTTTCTGCAACATTTTTTTTCAATTTACCAAAACCCTCCCCTCTTTTTGAGAAGACGAAAAAATTTATATTCATCAATATGTTACAAAACATTCTTTTATGAGGCAAACTTAAAAGTTTTTTAATTTTTGGACGGAAATTTTTATTTTTTCTTAATTTTTCTTTTTTTCAGCAGCTTCTTTTTCATTTTTCAATACATCAACCGAATCTGTTTTAACCGCATAATTTAAAAATCAAACCCGTTTTCACTGCAGAGACGCCCTCCCGCATGTTCGCACAGATATAAATTCGCTAAAATGCCGCGCCCGACAGACGATTTCCGGAATACAAAAAAGCCCTCAAAAAAAATTGAGAGCTTTTAAATGCTGCAAAGAAATATTTACCTTTGCTTTTTCTGAAGAGCCGCAATTTGAGCCGCGATCTGACCTTTCTTCGGCCCCTTAATTGAAAAGGCCCGTTCACTTTCCGCCCTTTTGCGCTGCTGCAGCAAATCCAAACGAATATCAACTTCTTCCAAAGAGGAATCCGGCGCTTTTCCCGTTCTCATTTTCCGAACATCAAAGAATGTTTTCGCCGTATTATACGTTTCAGCAGAAATGGACAATTTATTGCGCTCTTCCAATACTTCAGGCTTATCAGCCCAATAACATTTTCCTTCCGCATTGCAGCAAAACAAATTGACAACCTCAGATGACTTCACCTCTTTATCATAAGCGGGCATAGCTCTTTTCGGCCCCCTCATCGCATCATGCATAACATCAATAATGTAGCCCTCTTCATAAGCCTCCATCATCGGGATATCCTGATACCAGCCGTTAAAGGCCCCCTGCAGCATCTTGTCATTAATCGGCGCATTTTTAGACGGTGCCGCAGTAATAAAGCCCGTCGCAATTTCAACCGAGTCTTCAGAAAATTCTTTCCACGGACCGTCATTGCCGGAATTAATGCGAATTTCATGACAGGTTGCGGCAGCAGCCGTTTCAGCATCAGCCTCCATTGCGCGCGTATACATGATTTCGCCCTTGAGGTTGAACACGCCGAAATTATCTTCCGCGCCGCGTGAAAACTGCTGCGCATGGCGGCTTTCATGCGCCAATGTCGCAATCAGCAGAGAATCGGACAACATCGGGTTCAAGGCTATAATCTTGCTGCTTTTATCACAAAAACCGCAGGAATCTTTCTGATTTTCCATAACCAGCGTATAGCCGTCTTTGGCCGCATCTTCCAACACCGCGCGCCCGAAAGGAGAATTATGCGCAATCGTATTGACAAAATGAACCAGGCGCTTTTCATCAGCCTCTTTCTTTTTGCCCTTGCGCCCCTTAATCTGAATATCGATTTCCGGCGCTTCGTCAGAGTAAGCCTTGTTTTTTTCGGGAACAAACACCTTTCCCGCCAAAATTGTTTGACTCTTAGAATCAGAAACAGCCCCGTTTTTGGACTGACTGAAAATTTCCTCAAGCTTTAAAATCTGCTGATCCATTGTCCGCGCTCCTTCGAACAGATTAAAAATTATTTTAGACTATAAAAGCTTATTGACAAAAAGTAAACAAATTTTTCAAATTTTCTTTTTGTACTCCGGAACTTATCAAAGGCGGCACTGCTGATATTTGCGCTGGACATTTGACAAAAAAATAAATAGAATAGGAAAAAATATACCTTATTGTTTCAGGTGCTTTTATGACAGAAAAAAAACTTTTTTCAGCCGAACAGTCTTCACCGGCGAAACCGTATCCCTTTTTATCCGGAGATACTGCCGCGTTAGAGGGATTGATCTCGGTCCTGCGTACAACAAAATTGGGATCGGAGTTACTGAATGATGCCGCCGAAGCGGGAGTCACCATTACGACGGCAAAACTGAACGGGGCCCACGGTTCTTACAGGGAAGACGGAAAAATCGTTACCATGGATTTATCCGGCTCTGCCGACCGCCAGATTGTTACATTGGCGCACGAACTGCGGCATGCTCAGCAATTTAAAAACGGGGTTCAGCTGAACGCCTTTACTGATGTGCCGAAAGATTATCTGCACTCTCAGGGATTAATTGAGGCTGATGCAAATGCTGCCTCCTGCGTTGTCGCATGGGATTTAAAGCAGCAGGGGAACTCAAAGCCTATGGAAGAATTTGCAAAAGAACACCCTGAAATAGCCACTCCCTTTTTGCAGGCGGCTGAAAAAGGCGGCGTTGAAACGGGACAAGCGCCCAAAGAGGCCTTTTTCGGCTGGTTTAACAACATGTACATCAGAAATGCGTATGAAAGGAACTATCTGCGCAATTTTGAATGTTTGAAACGCAACGCTTCTTTTGCCGAACGGAAAACAGCCTTACAGCGCGAGGTACCGGTAACCGAAAACGCGGCAAAAGTCTGTAAACTTAATGGTCAGTCCTATGTATCTGAACAGGAAGTGAAAGAGTTTTTTGATCGTCCCGAAATGACCAGCGTCACTGAAAACACATTCTGGGCGATTTACAGAAACCTGCGCGATGTCAAGGATTTTGGTTTCCTTTGCGATGCAAAAGAAGTGATGAAAAAAGAAGGCAATTATACCATTCGCGAATCGTCAGATTTTTACGAGGTCAAGCGTCCTTTGCTGCAGAGGCAGCTTGGTGCTGCGGCAAAAATATCCGAATACAGAAAGAAAAGTCTGAACGATTCGAAACTGAAAGCGGTCGTTGCCGCCAAACGAAAAGGCGCGCTTGAAAAATAAATCATTCAGGCGTATGCTTCATTAGGTTAGAGTATTTTTTCCGTAAAGGAGGGGATTTTTTCTCTTTTTGCCAGAAAAGAGTTTTTTATTCTTGAGTTTTCACCTGATCTTAGGTATGTTAGCGCCGATCAGATGATTTTGTTTTTACCGGAGAAAAAAATTCTCCCTTTTACAAAAGGACGTGATTTTATGGTACAGGTTATTGTACGTGATAATAATGTTGATCAAGCTTTAAAGGCTTTAAAAAAGAAAATGCAGCGCGAAGGCGTTTTCCGTGAAATGAAGCTGCGCCGCAATTTTGAAAAGCCCTCTGAAAAAAAAGCGCGTGAAAAGGCGGAAGCTATTCGCCGTGCCCGCAAGCTGGAACGCAAACGTTTGGAACGCGACGGGTTCTAGGCTGATTGACAAAATAAAAGGCGGAAGAGTTCTATTCTTCCGCTTTTTTTGTAAGAAAAAAACTGCGTAACAGGCGCATGTTTTTCTCTTTATAATAATTCCACAAAGTATCGCCGGAATATGAGAATTATGGCCGTCAGGCAAAGAATCGTGATTTTTATGCATGACTTTTTACCCTTCTTTCTTCTGCCAAAAATGTCTGTCAGGCGGATTTTCTGATGTCTTCAAAGTTCATTTTTCTCTCCGCCACAATACAAAAGATTTGCCCAACCGACGAGCATTGCAATGAAAAAAAGGAATCATCAACCAATGCCTTTCATGCCTTACCGGCATAAAACCATACACAGCATGATTTAAACGTGTCCCGTTCTATAAAAATAAAAACGACGCTTGTAAAAAAAGCTATACATGAATTTTCCATTTGATATTCTCTTTCTAAGAATTATTTGTACCTTTAAAGGAATATTATGAAGAATCTTTTCTTTCTGTTCTTGTTATTAGGAGCCTGTTCGGATATGTTTCCCGCAGAAATTTCACCGGCTGAAATCAAGAAAAACAATCTGATTTTAGATGTTCGCACACCGGCTGAACACGAAGAATTGGCATTGATACAGGAGCATTGGTTCGTTCCTCTGGATCAATTAGAGCCCACCTCCTTTATTCGTGAACATCATCTGGACGGATCGAAACCGCTGTACATTCTTTGTCGTTCGGGGAAACGAGCAGAAATCGCCGCGCAAAAATTTAAGCAGGCTGGATTAAAAAAAGTAGCCGTTATCCGCGGCGGAATCATTGCCGCAGAAAAAATGGGTCTGCCCATAAAAAAATAAAAAAACTTTTTTGTCAATTTTTTCACATTTTTTGGAAAATTTTGACTATTCCTTGACACTCCCTTTTAAAACATGTTATAAATTAAGAATCATTAACTTAAGGAGTACTCCCATGGAACAAACGGCACAGCAGAAAGAGGCTCAAAAAACTTTAAAAATTTCCGCAAAACAAGCCAAGGAAATTAAAATATCCCGTCAAATAGCCGATAAAATCAAACGGCAATGGGAGGAATTGGCCAAACGTCAGCGTTCTGCCGGTGCAAAAGTACGTTCCAGCCGCAGAATCACTTCTATTACCTTTACAAAGGACCACCACGGAAAAGTAGCCGTTCAGGTAAATATGCGCAATGGTCACTCCATTATGGACAACGGGCAGGAAAAAGCGCTGGAAACCTTCAAAGCGCAGTCTCGCCGTTCATATGCCCGCGCAAAGGTTGCAGAGCTGTTAAAGAAAATTCGCGAATACGGTTTTGCCGCTGTTGAAGGGGAAATTCCTCCTGAATTAAGAGAAGCCGTCTTAAAGGGAATGGCAAAAGCCAACATTTCTACTTCGTATAAAGGGGCTAAGGCGGAAGCTGCCGCAGCTAAACAGTTTTCAAATAACGCGGCCAAAGCGGCAGACAGCGCATTTAAGGGTGCTGCCGGATTAAAACTTGCAGCCTCGCCCAGAATACCGCATTTCCCCGGAGAAAAGCCGAAACTTCCTTCAATTCCTTTAGATTTGACAATTGGAAGATCAATTAATGATATCAACAAAGATGCCAGAGAACATCGTAAAAATGGAACGGAATCTAAAGAAGATAAAATAAAACAGCAATATATCAATGCTGCGATGAGAATGTACGGCACGGATACCGTAGATGAAAATGTATTAAAGGCGGCTGAAGAATTGATGAGCAGAAAAGCTTCTCTCAGCGAAATATGGAAAATTGTAAACGATAAATCCAAAACAACGGAACAAAAAAGAATTGAGATCGGTAAAACACCTTCAGGCAATGAGAAAAAAGCAAAGGAAAAACCGTCGAAAGAACAATGTCGTCGGCAGTCCCAAAAGAGCAAAACGGATAGAAAAGAACGATTAGATCCTAACAACAAAGAATCAAAAGAAAGACTGAAAGCAATACAAGATGTTTTCAGAAAAAATGAAGCGGGCAATCCTTTAACCGCCGCCGAAACGGCTCTTTATAATTTTGTCCGTGAAAAATACAAAAAGATTCCCGACTTTAAAATCGAAGATATTTCTTTTGGCAAGCATGAAAAAATATTAAATGAAGTACTGAGAAATAACGGTGCGTTTAACAAGCTTAAAGCGGAAAGAAAAGCGGATAGGAAAGGTCAGGCCCTATCCGTAGATAAAAAATTGAATTTAGCCCGATCCGTTCTGGAAAAGGAATTAAGCGGAAAGCCTTTAACTGCAAAAGAACAAAAATTGGCGCAATTTATTCATGAACAATTCCGTAATGATCCCTCCTTAAAACCGGAACATATAGACAAACGCTTTTTAGAGCAAAGTAAGTCATTACAACAGATTGTAGCGGCAAATAGACCTTTTGAACTAAAAGAGACAAATGACGGTCGCAATCGGTCCCGTTCAGCAGCGGTCTCCTCCCATACAAAAATATCTATAACTCCGGATATGAAGCTTGAAATGGTGGCTTCTGTGCTTGCTAAAAAGCCGGAAACTCTCTCTGCCCAAGAGCAAAAGTTATTAAAACTGGTTCGTCACAATACACAAAATAATCCGAATTTAAAAATGGAGGATCTGAAAAACGACGCTGTGGCATTAAAAAAGATTTTCCAAGCAGAAAAAATCTTCAAGCAGTTACATAATGGAACTGAAACTTTAAAAGAAAAAACGGTTGAAACTCCTGTCGCCGGCAAAGATAATCCTGCGCCTAAAACTGTTGCCGCCGAAGTTGGGCGCGTATCGAATAAAATGGAACAGATATACGCTCGGCATGAGCAACAGCCGTCTGCTCCTAAAAAAGGAAAGGCCAAGACATTACAGGAAAAAGTTACATCTCATGCCAGACAGAATCCTCCCAAAAAACCTCAGCCACAGGAAAAAATGGATCCGATGACTTTGGCACAAATCAAAAGGCGGAAAGATTTTGCGCGCTAGTTTTTTGACCAATACCGTCTGTACTTTCCTTCTGCTGTTTTATACCTCGGAAGGAAAGGCTTATACCCTCAGCACGGGAGCGGTTGTTGACAGAACTAACCTGCCCTCCCCCCGACAAAGCGGAAATGGCGCAGCAGCGGAAAAATGGTGCCAGGAAGAAGGAAAACGTCTGCCAACCCTTGAAGAATTGCGGGAAATGTATCATCACAGAAATGAAATCGGCGGGTTCACTGAGGGTTTTGATGCGGGCGGCTGGCCCTATTGGTCACAGCGGGTTACCCACAACGAAGGTGGAAAAGACTACGGTTATCGCATTATTTTTGGAAACGGCGCCGAAAATTACGAACGGGTATCCGCTGATGCTTATGTCAAAAAATTCGGCGAACAGGGTGAGGAACAGTACAGGCCCTTTTGGATAAAAAGCGGCTTTGGTGCCTATGTCCGCTGTGTTTCAAAATAGTCTTCTATAAAATTTTTGATTAAAGCCGTTATAAAATCAGACGGCTTTTTTTGTTGTTCCAAAAGAAATCCTATAAAACATAAAAACTTATAATCAATTTCCCGAATGCGAACAGGCATTTGTGAAACAGTATTATACGCCTTAACGATTTGACGGGCGAAATGTCTGCCGACTTTATAAAACGGTACAAATTCATTTGTTTTGGGAAAAATGCCTGCCGCTCCAAAATCTATAATACCTTGTAAAATATCTTTTTTTTTGAGATCTATTAACAGATTGCTGCCGCTTAAATCATTATGGCAAAAAACAAAATCCTGTGCGCATTCTGTTTTAAATTCTTTTAAATCCAGTTGCCCGCTAGTTGCTTCCAACAATAGCCTACGGCTTAATTTTTCATCAATACGTTTCGTGAAGTCCCAATTTTGATCTGTTAACGCCGGCAGAACCGTTTGAAAAACATTTTGAGGAATCGAGTGAAGATCCGCCAAAAATTGAGCTATCTTTTCTGCCAGCCGTTCTTGCTGTTTCCGGCTTAAATGAAAATAACAGACGCTAAAATCAGTCTTGCCGCGCCTATTGTCCATTATTTTGCCATTGATATATTTGTGATAAGAAAATTTAATAAAATACGGAAACCGTTTCTCTTCAGAATCAACAATAAAAACCGGTGCAGTTTTGGATCGCACCTCCAAAGACCCATGAGTATGCAAAAGTTCTGAGATAAGAGAATCCCGTTTCATGGCATGAAACGAAGATTGCGTTAAAGGAAACCGGAAAATAAAGGAATTTCCCCTAAACACGGCAGAATTGCTTCCCGCCGGCAAAAAAGTTATTTCTGTCAATTCAAGGGAAGGATTCCAAAATAATAAAACTTCCCGAATTATACGTTCTTTATCAGGTGTATCCTTTGTTATCCAAAACGGCATTTTATTTCCTCTGAAATAACTATACAAGAACGTCCCCGTCTTTGTACAGTCCTGATCTTCAGTCCCCTTTCCTCCTCTATCCTGTTTTTACGCGGTTAAAAGCAGCTCCTCGATCCGGCGGACGTTTTTTCAGACTGCAGTCCTTTATATGCCCCTTCAGATTAAAATGGCGAGCACCGACAAAAAAGGCTTCTCATTATCCTCTTTAACAAACGGAACAGACAAGTTTCATGTCAGTCCTTTCCGCATAGAAGTATACGCCCTCCATAACCATGCGCCCGGCACAGAGTTTTCGGAGTAGAAAAAAGAGGCTGCATTGAAAAATACAGCCCCTTTGAAAATTATTGGCAGGCAGATTAACGCTTACTGAACTGATAGCTGCGGCGAGCCTTAGCTTTACCGTATTTCTTACGTTCCACGACACGCGGATCACGCGTTAAGAAACCGGCGCGCTTTAATGCCGTGTGCAGTTCCGGTTCAAAGTTATCCAAACAGCGGCTGACGCCATGACGAACGGCACCGGCCTGACCGGACAAACCGCCGCCGGAAACAGTAACGACAACATCGAACTGACCCACGCGGTTGGTGACTTCAAACGGCTGATTGATAATCATGCGCAGCACAGGGCGCGTAAAATATTTTTCAATATCAATGCCATTGACCGTCATCTTGCCTGATCCCAGCTTGATCCAAACGCGGGCGCTGGCATCTTTACGGCGACCGGTTGCATAAGCACGGCCAAGTTTATCTTTTTTAGGTTCGCGAACGACCGCCGGTTCGGCAGCCACGGGAGCAACCATTTCTTTTTTCAGATCTTCTAAACCAGCCATGATTAATTCCTCTTATTCTTCGGGTTCAAAGCAGCAACATCTAACACTTCCGGGTTCTGAGCGGCATGCGGGTGTTCGGGACCGGCATAAACGCGCAGATTTGTCATTTGCTTGCGGCCCAAGGGATTGCGCGTAATCATGCGTTCAACGGCTTTAATAATCACGCGTTCCGGGTGAGCGCCCTCAATCACTTTACCGGCGGTAATGCCTTTGATGCCGCCGGGGTGACCGGTGTGGCGGTAGTACACTTTATCTTCCAGTTTTTTGCCGGTCAGATGTACTTTTTCCGCATTAATGATCACGACATAATCACCGCAGTCAACATGCGGCGTAAAACAGGTTTTATGCTTGCCGCGCAAAATTTTGGCGACAATGCTGGCCAGACGTCCCAAGACCAAATCTTCGGCATCGATCAGATACCACTTCTTTTTGACTTCAGACGGCTTAACGGATAAGGTCTGCATTTAGTTTTATTCCTTAAAAGAGTTACAGTTAAAAACCGGTATTTAAAGTATCTGGCTCCGGCAAACATGTCAATATTTTTTATTAAAATAAAATACAATAAAATCAACATGTTATAATGTTGGTATTATATTACCTACTTTCCGGGCCGCAAAAACAGCCGTTTTAAAAGATAAACACGATTAAAAATTAAAAATCGTTTCTTTCCCCAGTCCGATTGCGTATACTGAAATCTATTGAAAAAAGCAAGGAGAGTTCAATGCCCATTCAAGTTGCCGTCTTAATTCCCTGTTATAATGAAGCCGCTGCAATCGGCGCCGTTGTCCAAAAGGCAAAAGAGGTTTTGCCTGATGCCAAAATTTACGTCTATGACAACAATTCCAAAGACAACACCGCTGAAATTGCGGCTCGGGCCGGCGCGATTGTCCGATTTGTCGGGCTGCAGGGAAAAGGAAACGTTGTGCGCCGCATGTTTGCCGATATCGAAGCCGATGTTTATGTCATGACGGACGGTGACATGACGTACGATCTGGACGCTGTTCCGGGCTTGATTGACACTTTGATCTCGAAACAAAAAGATATAGTTGTCGGCACACGCAAAGAACAGCAGCAGGAAGCTTATCGTTTCGGGCATCGATTCGGGAACTGGCTTTTGACTTTTCTTGTCCGTATCCTGTTTGGAATCAAACAAACGGATATGCTGTCCGGCCTGCGCGTTTTTTCAAAACGGTTTGTTAAGACTTTCTCAGCACGCTCCAAGGGCTTTGAAATCGAAACAGAGCTGAATGTTTTTACCAGCATGAACAAACTGCCCTATGCCGAAGTTGAAACGAATTATTTCGCTCGTCCGGAAGGATCGTTCAGCAAACTATCAACCATAAAGGACGGCTTTAAGATTTTATTTATGATACTTCGTTTGTTTCGCACAGAACGTCCTTTGGCGTTTTACTCTTTATTGGCTTTATTCTGTGCAGCGGCAACATTTTTGTTCGCAATTTTGGACGTCTATGACAGCTTTGATTTTCCCTTTGTTTTTTATGCGTTCATCGGTTTTTGGTTCTTCCTTTTATGTGGTGTTTTCGCGAACGGACAAATCAAAAATCAACGGGAAAGTATCCGGCTGGCCTATTTGTCTTATCCGTTTGCCGACACTGATGATAACTGTTGATTTTTAAAGCGAGATAAGACATAGTTTGACCATGACTATTGAAAACAACATTCCGGCAGACATCACGGTTCCTTTTGAAAAAGAAAAGGACATTCCTTTCAGTATCCCCATTCATATTGAACTGGACGACAACGGCGGCATTGTGGAGCTGCGTTCGTTTTACGAGGCCGGTTTGTTCGCTGCGGCGGAATTAAAGGCGTGGCATGACATTATCGGAACGGAAGAATCGGACAAGCCTTTTATTCAGAAAATTATTGATTTTCAGCTGCAGACGCCCCGCTCTATTTTTGCGGCGGTCCAATCCGTTTTGGGCGGAGAAATGACTCCGGCGGAGGGCTTTTCCATTATCCGCAAGGATTTAAATGCCTATCTGGCTTTTAAATGCATTCATTCTCAAGGTGTTCTGGGTCAAATGGCTACGATTATGTACCGTTATGAACCGATGCTTATGGGGCTGTTGGCCGGTGCGACAGGGGCTGCCGATCTGGCCGAAGCGGCAGGGTTCAGCACGTCTTCCGATGCGGAAAGCTTTACTTTTGGCTATGCTTTTACATTACAGTTTCGGACAAATGTACAGCCGGACATGCTGGACGGCAAAGTTTCGGAAACACTGCGTAAAATCAACAGCATTATCCGTCGTGTTGAGCTGGCCGACAAGCAGATCAAGCCCTTGGAAAACGAACATTTTGCCCTGCAAAAAGGAATCGAGGAAGCGTCTCATCAGCTGCAGAGCTACAGAAATGACGTTGCCGAGTATGTATCGCGTCTGGTTGCCGAAATCAAACAAACTTCGGACAGCGCGGTCAATGCGATGTGGGATCAGCTCAATTTAATTCAGAACGATCATGAACGTCAGCTGGCGGCTTTGCGTCAAAGCGTTGCCAGCCGCATTCGTTATGGCACGGCCTTAGATTATTGGAATGACCAATTACTGCAAAATCAAACTAAAACAAATCAAATGACGGGCTGGTATGTTATTTCGGGACTGTTTACCATTACAACCGTTTTAGCAATTGTCGCCGGCATTTCCTTTAAAATGGCCAACATTTCCACTTTTATGACGATTATCACGTTGGGCTTGCCTGTCCTGATTGCCTGCGGTTTGATGTTCATGCTGATCCAGACGCGCCTTCGCTATGAAAAAGCGGCGGCACAAGCGCAGGAAAAAGTATCCATGTTGGAAACTTTAGCCGCTTTGGAAACGGAAGGAAAAGCGAAGGACGAAGACCGCGAAGGAATTTTGGAAAATATTTTCAAGACCAGTTTTACCCCGGTTTCTGCTTCTGCCGCAGAAACGGAAGACGAAGAAAAAGCTAAACAGCCTTCTTAGTTTTTTGCCAAAAAAGATTTTTCTCATCTCTAAGGCCGTTAAGTCTTAAAGAAAATTTTTGGCGCATTATACGCTTATTTGTCCTTTCCGCGCATTCTTTCAAAGACTGAAATCCTAAATTTCAATCAGTCGCATCAGCTTTTTTTCAGGCGGCATCAATGTAATCACGGAAATCTCGGACGGAGCAAACAGCCGCATCGGCGGTCCCCAACCTCCGGCCCCTCTGGAAACGTACAGTTTCATGCCGTCGACATCATATAGTCCGGCGAGGAAATCGTTGAAACGTTTTACCAAAAAATGAAACGGAAAGATTTGACCGCCGTGAGTATGGCCGGAGATCTGAAAATCAATCAGATCCTTGTTCAGCCGCTTGATAAACCGCGGAGAATGAGACAAAAAGACACGATACGCACCGGCAGCGGCTCCATTCAGCGTTTCCTTAATCCCCTCCATTGTCTGATCCGTAATCATCAGCAGCTGCGGATCGGGCAATCCGGACAAATAAACGTTGGCTCCGTTCAAAGTCAGCCCTTCGTTCGCCAAATAAAACAGCCCCATTTGTTTGAATTTCATTTCCCACTCTAAACTGCCATGATAAAATTCATGATTGCCCAAAGTGACAAAAACGCCGTATTTGGCATCAAGCCCGGACAAAGCCTGCATCTGCGGTCCCAAAGAAGCGGGCTTGGCGTCCACAATATCCCCGACCAAAACCGTAATATCCGGTTTTAATCCGTTAACAGTTCGAACCAACTTTTCAACAAAAGAAACAGAGGTAACCGGCGTGATATGCGTATCCGTCAAAGCAACGATTTTAAACGGATAAGCGACCTTGTCCGTTTGAATGATCGTTTCTTTGACCGCAGGAAACTTAATTCCTTCATACAAAGAATATCCCGACAGCAAAACAGCGGCGAAAACGGCCATTAAATTAGCTCTTTTAATCGCAGCAGACTTCATCGGATCGTATTCGGGCGAAGCTTTGCCCAATTTTCTGGCAATTTGATATCCGTGTATCCAAAAAAGATCGCGTATCAGTAAAATTCCCAACAGAAAAAAAGCCGTTACGAAAAGTGTATACAATCCTTGCGTCACATAAATACCTGCCTTTTCGGGCAACAGCTTTAACCACCGGATCATTCCCGCAATCGTCGGGCTGAACCACGCCAGCACCACAACAAAGGAAACCGCCAGCTTTTTGCGCAAAGAAAATTCAGGATTGTAACCAATCATTATTTGCAAGGTAATGATAATGGCCGCCAAACTAAAAATAAAAGACAGAACAAAGAACATCTTCTTTCCCCTCCCTTTAGCCGGCAAAACGGCTTATTGTCGGCTCTGTCGGATTGCCGCGCAGAGGCGTTTCATTTCTTCGCAGTCATACAATTCGGATACCGTTTTAGGCAGTTTATGGCGCCAATTCGGATATTCATCACTGGTGCCGGGCATATTCATCTGTTCTTTTTGTTCCAGCAAATCCTCCAGCTGAACCAACAACAAACAGCATGGAGCCGTTGCCAAATAAGAATAAAGCACTTCAATAAACCGATCCGGCAGCTTTTGCCCGTTAATTTCGGCATCGAATGATGACGGATCAACGAACCAACGGCCAGTTTGCGCTAAAGATTCTATCACGGCCAAACGATCTTGACGACGCAGGGATTTCGCATAAGCGCACCGTTCTTCGTCCATCAATCCGATTTTTCGAGCCGTTTCAATATCCGCCCCCATCCAATATCCGGCCAAAGTCGGCATATCATGCGTTCCGGCGGCAATCAAAGCTGTTTCCGGATAAACGTTCAGCGGCTTATAACGTCCGTCATGCATTTGTTCATAACGGAACACGCGGAAAGACAAAATCCCCGCCTTTTCCAACATTTCACGGAAAAAGCCCGGTACAACGCCTAAATCTTCTCCGACGACCAAACACTGATTGCGGTGGCTTTCCAGCGCAACGATGCCGATCATATCTTCCACATGATAGCGAATATAGGCGCCCTTTTCCTTGTGAGGAATACAAAACAGCCGAACCAGTCCCATAACATGGTCAATGCGTACGGCTCCCGCCCGCTTCATATTTGCAGACAACATACGGCGATAGGAAATATAAGCTTCATCGCGCATCACATCGGGACGCATCGGAGCAACACCCCATTCCTGACCGTTTGCATTAAACATATCCGGCGGAGAACCTATGCTTAATTGTGTAGCGAAAAGCTGCTGCGCCCCCCATGTTTCCGCACTTTCCGAAGCAACGCCGACCGCCAGATCCTGATATAACCCGACAGCCAGTCCCTGCTTTTGACTTTCCTGAGAAGCCGCCTGGAACTGCCGGTCGGCAATCCAGAATATAAACTTATAAAAACGCACCTCATCAGCATTTTGATCGGCAAAACGACGGGATTGCTCCGTGTCAGGCGACGCATATGCCTTGCCCCATGATTTAAAGCCGGTTCCTCTGCGCAAAAGCAAGTCTTGCCTGACCGCTATGGGATTCAGGGCCTGTTCCAAATCTTCTATAGAAGCATGCCGACCGCGATCATTTGCAAAAAACACCGACAAAACCTGATAGAGCGCGGCGCTTTCCAAATCCTTTCCGCCCTCGGCACAAAAAGCGTCAAAGTCCTTGTCCCCTTTAAACGCGGCGAAAAGCAGGCGCAGCGCTTCCATTTTCAGCGAACCGACAGCCGCATAATCAACCAGGGCGGATTCTCTTGCCCGCTTAAGCCTTGCCTTAACATCGGCGGAAGCTCTCCATTTTTTCAAAACCGTTTTTGCACCGGCAACGGCTTCCACATCAATATACAGCGGATTTAAAAACAAACGGGAGGACGAATAATAAGGGCTGGCCGTTTCCCAATTGGCCGCAAAAGCGACATTGATCGGATTGATCCCGACAATATCGGCGCCGAAAGCTTTGGCGACGGCATTCATCTCCTTTAAATCGGAAAAATCGCCGATACCCCAATTGCGTTCGGAACGCAGCGCATACAGCTGCACCGGAAAGCCCCATGGCTTCCCGCCCTGCCGCATCATTTCCGGCATATAGCATTTTTCGGGCACAACAATAAACGGCATTTCCCGCCCTGCCTTTAAAACAGAGCCGCCGGAAATACGTATCATGTGATATCCCAGCTGATCCGGCACGGCAATTTTTAACTTGCGCTGTTCATAATCACGCCCGCCAACAGTCATTGTTTCCAAAACAGACAGATCGGCAATACTTTCCTGCCCCGTCAGTTTTTCACCGTTTTCCAGAACGATTTCATAGCGCAGAATCCCCTCTTTCGTTCCGGCAGTTACCGTTACGGGAATTTTGGCCGTTTTCTGTTCGCGCCGCACGATCATAACCGGCGGCAGAGCGCGCTTAAACGGCTTTTCCTTTAACGTTTTTAAAGACAGGGCCGCCTCTGCAGGCGTATCCGCCGGCAGCTCCAATGCTTTCAGCAAAGCCTTTTTTGTTTCAAAAGAAGTGGGATACACACCGCCGTCAGCTTCAAATTCCGGCAGAATTCCTGCTTTTTCAGCAAGCAGGTCAACTGTTTGTGCATACTCTAAAACCACGAACCGTAATCCTTATACCAAACGGGTAAAGCCGTCCTTTTCTTCCTCTTTTTCAAGATCTGCCAATGTTGCCACAGGCCCCATAGGACCATATGTCATAAAGTCCAGATTGTCCAGATCCTTTATTGACGCAACCAATCGGCTGCTTTGAATGCTTTGATAAACATTTCCCAAAATGCCTGTCATGCCTGCACGGGAATGCAGAACAGCCTTTTCATTATCGGTCAGGGGAGCCTCAAACAGCAACACCGACCATGCCGGCACATTAAAAGAATCACCGGGGGCATAGGTTTCCCCCGACACGACCGGCGAGTCGCGCGACGTGTCCAATATCAAATTCCAGACGGTTTCCTTTTCAACCTCCGGCAACAGCCATTCTATGCTGCCGTCAAAAGCGTTCAGAACGATAAAGAAATGATTGTCCGAATAGAACCGCCCTTCATCATTGCAAAAAGCAACGCTCAAGGATCCTGAAATCAACGCGGACAGACTTTGCGCATACGGTTTGTTCCAATCGGTCGGCGCCATTTCCAAACCTTCCGGCGTAATCCAGGTAATATCTTTAATCGGAGAATCGCCCGCCTTTCTGCCGACATAATACCGTTTGCGCCGAAAAATACGATGAGACTGGCGCAGCTTGATCAAATAGCGCACAAATTCCCGAAAAGCCGCATCGTCTTCACCGATTTCCGACCAATTCAGCCAGCTGATCGGACTGTCCTGACAATAAGCGTTGTTATTGCCTTTTTGCGTACGGCAAAACTCATCGCCGGCTGTAAACATCGGCACGCCCAAAGACAACATCAGCGTTGCCGCCATAGCGCGCATTCTTTTCCGTCTCAGCGCCAAAACGGCGGGATCGTTCGTTTCCCCCTCCACGCCGCTGTTCCATGTTTTATTGTCATTCGTACCGTCGCGGTTGTGTTCGCCGTTTGCCTCGTTGTGCTTTTCGTTATAGCTGACAACGTCTTTCAACGTAAAGCCGTCGTGAGCCGTCACAAAATTCACGCTGGTCCAAGGATGGCGTCCCCTGTATCCGAATATTTCGCTTGATCCGGTTAAACGGGAAGCCATATTGCCGATCTGTCCTTTGTCTCCTTTCCAAAAAGAACGCACGGTATCACGGAACCGATCATTCCATTCTGACCACCCCGGCGGAAAAGCGCCGACTTGATAACCGCCTAAACCGACGTCCCACGGCTCGGCAATCATTTTAACGCGCTGCAATACGGGATCCTGCTGTACGGCTGTCAAAAAACCGGCTTTGTTTGTAAAGCCCGCTCCCGTTCTGGCCAGAGTCGGCGCCAAATCAAACCGGAAACCGTCCACATGCATTTGTTCCACCCAATACCGCAGTGAATCCATGACCAGCTGAATCACTCTGGGGTGTTCCACATTAAACGAAGCGCCGCAGCCGGTCGTATCCTCATAATAGCGAAGGTTATCCGGTTTTAATCTGTAATAAACCGCATTATCTATGCCGCGGAAAGAAAGCGTCACCCCCATTTGGTTGCCTTCGCCCGTATGGTTATACACAACGTCCATAATTACTTCGATTCCGGCCTCATGGAACATATGAATCATATTTTTGACTTCACTGATGTCCATTCCCGACAGATAAGACGGCTGAGGCGTAAAATAACAAATCGGATCGTACCCCCAATAATTATGCAGTTTCGCCTTCAGCAGATGATTGCCCGTAAAAAAAGCCTGAATCGGCAAAAATTCAACCGACGTTACGCCTAAATCTTTCAGATACTCTACGGCCTGAGGAGCCGCCATGCCGGCAAACGTACCGCGGATTTTCTCATCAATTTCAGGATTTTGAAATGTAAACCCTTTCAGATGCGTTTCATAAATCACCGTATCCGTCCAAGGTGTTGCAGGCGATTTATCCCCTCCCCAATTGTATGCATCATCAACGACGCGGCACTTCGGTACATACGGCGCGCTGTCCCGCCGGTCAAAAGACATATCCTCTTTCGGAGATTCAGATCTGTATCCCTGCATGGATTCGTGAAAAATCAAATTTCCGCTGATTGATTTTGCATAAGGATCCAGCAGCAGCTTGTTATGATTAAACCGGTGGCCCCGTTCCGGATCATACGGCCCGAACACACGATAGCCATACAGTTGTCCCGGCTTGATATCCGGCAAATAAACATGCCAGACTTCGTCCGTTCTTTCCGGCAGGGCAATCCTTTGGATTTCCCGCGTCCCAGTTTCATCAAACAGGCACAACAAGACTTTTTCGGCATTGGCGGAAAACAGAGCAAAATTCACCCCTCTGCCGTCCCAAGTCGCCCCTAACGGATAAGGACGGCCCGGAAAAACACGTATTCCCGTAGGCATATTTCCCCCGAAATTAACGCTGTAGCACAAACAGCATTGTGGATAACGGCGGAACGGTCACGGAAACAGAATACGGTCGCCCGTTGCACTCTTCTTCCACGGCATCAACGCCGCCCATATTGCCCATACCGCTGCCGCCGTAAATTTCGGCATCAGAGTTAAAGACCTCCATATAACGGCCAAGCTTAGGCACGCCGATCCGGTAATTTTCGCGCGGCACCGGCGTAAAGTTCGAAACTGCCACCACCATAGCATCGCGGTCTTTGGCATAACGGATAAACGTAAAAATACTTTCGTCCGCATTATCGGCATCAATCCATTCAAAGCCCGCGGGATCGTAGTCCTGTTCATACAAGGCCGCCGTTTCGCGATAAATGCGATTCAAGTCGCGCACGGAGCTTTGCACGCCGCGATGCATCGGATCGTTCAGCAAATGCCAGCTCAACGAGCCGTTATAATCCCATTCGCGGTCCTGAGCGAACTCTCCGCCCATGAACAAAAGCTTCTTGCCGGGGAAAGCGTACATAAAGCCGAAATACGCTCTTAAATTCGCGAATTTCTGCCAACGATCGCCGGACATTTTGTTCAACAAAGAACATTTGCCGTGCACAACTTCGTCATGGCTCAAGGGTAGGACAAAGTTTTCGTTATAGGCATATAGCATGCCGAACGTCATCTTGTTGTGGTGATAACGGCGATAAATCGGATCTTTTGCCATATAGTCCAAAGTATCGTGCATCCACCCCATATTCCATTTATAACCGAAGCCCAAACCGCCCATATAGGTCGGACGGGATACCATCGGCCATGCAGTTGATTCTTCAGCAAATGTCGCTGTTCCCGGACAGTTGGCATACATCAGTTCGTTTGTGCGCTTTAAGAATGCGACGGCCTCCAAGTCCTCGTGACCGCCGAACTCGTTCGGGATCCACTCTCCGGCTTTGCGGCTGTAATCCAGATAGAGCATAGAGGCCACCGCGTCTACGCGCAGACCGTCAATCTGGTATTTTTTGTTCCAAAACATCGCATTGGACGTCAGGAAGTTATTCACCTCACGACGGCCATAGTTATAAATTTTGGTTCCCCAATCTTTATGTTCGCCGCGGCGCGGATCGGCATGTTCATACAAAGCCGTTCCGTCAAAATCAGCCAAGCCGAAAGAATCCTTGGGAAAATGTCCCGGAACCCAGTCCATAATCACGGCGATGCCCGCTTTATGAAAAGCGTCGATCAACGCACGGAAATCATCTGGCTTTCCGAAACGGCTGGTCGGCGCATAAAGCCCTGTCGCCTGATACCCCCAAGACCCGTCAAACGGGTGTTCGTTGACCGGCAGCAGCTCCACATGCGTATAGCCCATATCTTTGACATAATTAACCAGCTCTTCCGCCATTTCCTGATAGGACAAATAGCTGTTGTCGTCAAAGTGGCGCTTCCACGATCCCAAATGGACTTCATAAATGGAAACCGGCGCGTTCAGAGCATTAATGTTTTCACGCTTCTTTTCCCAGCCCTTAGCCTTCCATTCATATTTTTCCAAATCATATACAACAGAAGCGGTGGAAGGACGCTTTTCGGCATAAAAGGCCACCGGATCAGCCTTTAACGGCAGAATGTTGCCGTCCGGACCGATCAATTCATACTTATACAAAACGCCGGCGGAAATATGAGGAATAAAGATTTCCCACACACCGGTTGAACCGCGCGGACGCATCATGTGACGGCGACCGTCCCATTCATTAAAGGTACCGACAACGGAAACGCGGCGGGCATTCGGAGCCCACAGCGCGAAAGAAACACCGTCAACGCCGTCATGTTTAATCGGGTGTGCGCCCAAACGGTCATATTCGTCCAAGTGGGAACCCTCAGAAAGGAAATACAAATCCATTTCGCCCAACACCGGCGGGAAACGATAAGGATCTTCCGTATCGTAGGATTCTCCCACCCACAAATCTATGCGCAGGCGATATTTAAAGAAATCCCAATCTGCCGGAAATTCAAACTGAAACAAACCAGAGCCATGCACGCGTTCCATTTGCGCCATAATCTTGCCCGTTTCATATTCCAGCACATACACATTCTGCGCCTGAGGCTGAAAAGTCCGCAACACCAGATCTCCGTCCTGACCTTCACGATGCAGGCCTAAAACAGAGAACGGGTCGCCGTACCCCGATGTGACCAGAGCTTCTACAATACTTTCATCTAAATAATTCTTCATGCTTTATTCTCCATCGAGGTTAACCAAACGGGCCAGTCCGTTCATTGGAATGGCCAGCCAATCCGGACGATTAGCCACTTCATAAATCACTTCATACAGTGCTTTTTCCAACACGAACAGATCCAACAGCTTCAAGGTAATTTCCTTATCCGCCGGCAAAGAATCGCACCCATCCATATTGTCAAAATACCCTTCCAAAAAAGCTTCCGTTGCCTTTTGCTGCCACTTGGCCGCCAACTTCAAAGCCTTTTCGCGGTTTTCAGGCAAAACATACAGCAGGACCGCACCAAACGCCGCATAATCAAAAGAGCGCACCATACCGGCCACATCTTTTAAAACAGACTGTTTAATCTGCCGTTCCGTAATCGGGCGCAGCGGCTCGCCTTCAAAATCCAAAATATAAAAATCCCCTTTGTCGTCCAAAACGACCTGCCCTAAATGATAATCGCCGTGAAAGCGCGTTTTTTGACCGTCGGCAACAACAGGCAACAGCTCTGATGCCCGAGCGGCAATACGATCGCGGCTGTTAATTAAGTTTTCCACACGTTTTTTCACATCGCCGGATAAATGATCCACATTAGCCTTCGCCGCCGCCAATGTTTTATCCGCCTGAGCCATAACCTGATTCCGCCAAGCCGCCAAATCCTCCGCCGTCACGGGAACAGGCCTGAAAACCTCGTCGGTTCCTTTCGCAAAAGCTTTGTGCATTTCAGCCGTTCTTTGCCCCAGCAAACGCGCTTCCTTTAAATAGGCCGTATGCCGTAACCCCGTTTGTCCGGACAAAGCCTCCGCAAAATAGGATTTCAAATAATCCATTGTGTATGACCAGCCGTCCCCTATATTCGGAACAAAAGACTGCAAAATGCCTAAAGCCATTGTTTTGCCGTCGGCATACTTTAATTCCAACGATCCCAAATACGCCGGCGTATTTTTGAATTTAGCCTCTTGTGTCAGAAAGCTGGTTGTTGCCACTTCGGGGTGGGACCCGAATGCCGTGCGGCGATACATTTTCAGCATGATTTTTTTGCCGATGATCAAAGAGGTGTTGCTTTGTTCCACACCCAGCATTTTCTGCGGCAAACCGTCCACATCACAGATCAGCGCCTTGCCCGCGGCGGTCGAAGTCCCCGCTAAAGACATGCCGTCGCCGATTTCAACAGTCTCGTCCTTTTCCAATAACGGCAGCAAGCACCCCGCGAAATCATCATCGCCGGCAGCATCGTAAATCACACCCTTTTTCTTCGGCGTTTCAATACCGGAAATCACTGCAGTTTCCGGCACATTATCTGCCGCTTCACCAAAAGCTGCTCTCAGAGGAATTAGAAACGTCGGCTTTTCCCCGCCCTTTAAGGCAACCAGCACAACCGCCAGAAACACCTTTTCCAACGGCATCAAAGCTTGGAAGGAAACAGCGGCGATTGTATCGTCTTTAGCGCTGTACCAACGTTTAGACGGCAAAAAGGCTTCTAATTTTCGGCAAAAAGAATCCTGAAAAACCAAATCCTTAAAAATTTCACTCAGATTTTCTTTATCGGTTAACAAAAAATCCTGATCTTTAAAACTGGAAAGCATCTGAAATAACCTGTTTTGTTAAAGTTGAAAATAAGTATGATCCCATTAAGTCAAAAGTGACAACTGTTTTTTTTCAGCTGTCACTTTTTAAATCCTTATCACCAAGGCCGATCAATCGGCGTGACCCGATAAATTTCAGCCTGATTGCCAGCAGGGTACAAATTGACCCATAATTCATTGCCGCGCACTTCAAATTCGCGACCGCTCAGCAATTCTTCCACCCAGAACCGCCCGCCGAAAGCGACTCCCATTTCCTCTGTCGGGAACCAGATACGACCGGCCTGCCCATGGTACGGATCCAAACTGATCGCGACAAAAATCATGTTGTCGCGGTTTTCCGTCATCTTGCCGTAGAACATGATGTTTTCGTTTTCAGAACCGTAAAAACGAAGATTTTCATAGAGCTGCAGAGCGTAGTTTTCACCGCGTATCCAGTTGACTTGGGCAATTAAATCTTTGATATTGCCCTCAGCATTCCAGTCGCGCGTTTTAATTTCGTATTTTTCGGAATTGTTAAATTCCTCTTTTCCGTAAATCCCGTCGTTTTCGCACAGCTCATATCCGTTCAGCAATCCGTAAGACGGGGACAGCGTCGCCGCCAAAATAAAGCGGATAATAAAGGCGGAACGCGGCGCATCATGCAGATAGAACGGCATAATGTCCGGTGTTGTCGGGAACAGATTGGGACGGTAATATTCCTTCATTTCCGACTGTGTCAGTTCCGTAAAGTATTCTTCCAAATCATGTCGGGATTCGCGCCATGTAAAGTAAGAATACGACTGAGAAAATCCGATCTTGGCCAGCATTTGCATCATTGATGGACGCGTAAAAGCCTCGGCCAAAAAGATCGTATCGGGATAAACGGTCTGCACTTCGCGAATCACCCATTCCCAAAACGGAACGGATTTTGTATGCGGATTGTCGATACGGAAGATCCGGATTCCCTCATTTGCCCAGAACATGAACGTATCGCGCAGTTCCAGCCACAAAGAATCGCCCTGCGGTCCGTAAAAGTCCACATTGACAATATCCTGATACTTTTTCGGCGGATTTTCAGCATATTTGATTGTACCGTCAGGACGGAAAGTGAACCATTCGGGGTGCTCTTTAATCCATGGGTGATCCGGCGAACACTGAATCGCGAAGTCTAAGGCGACCTCCATTTCCAATTCCTGAGCCCGGCGAACAAACGATCTGAAGTCGTCCATTGTTCCCAATTGCGGGTGAATAGCTTTATGTCCGCCCTCTTCCGATCCGATCGCATAGGGCGATCCCACGTCCCACGGTTCACAAACCAAAGAATTGTTTCTGCCTTTGCGGTGCGTGTGTCCGATCGGGTGAATCGGCAGCAAATAGACCACATCAAACCCCATGGCCTGAATTTCAGGCAAACGGGCCTCGGCATCTTTGAACGTTCCATGAACCCCCGGCTGCGTGCTCTGAGAACGCACGTCCATTTCATACCACGCGCCGAAACGCGCCCGCTCGCGGTCAACAAAGACCTCCAATTCACGATCATAGCGTGTAGCCTGTTCGCGGTCTGGCCAACGGTCCATGGCTTCCAACACTTCTTCTCTCATCAGCATGTTTGCGCATTCATATTCGTCATTGCTGGCGTCAAAAGCATTTAAAATATCGGACAGAAAAGCGATATCATATTCGCGGGCTTCCATGTCCCGAACTTCCGTCGTCTTTTTCAGCCGATCCACCGTTTTGCGGATAATATTCGCGCCTTCCACCAATTCCAAAGCGACATTATGGCCGGCTTCAAGCTTTTTAACCGTTCCGTCGCGCCATGTGCCGAATTCATCGACCCAAGCTTCAATCGTATAAATATAGCGGGTATTGTCGCCGAACCATAAATCGCCGCCCCACAAGGCCAGCCCGTGGTTAATTTCATACATCGGCGCTTCCCACCATTCATCAGAGTCTGCATGGCGGCAGAGAATAACGGCCTTTAAAAGGTCATGGCCGTCTTTGAAAATATTCGCCCATACTTCCATAGTATCGCCGACCTCGCGCTTAACAGCAAAACGACCGGCGCTGATTTGAGGACTGACATGTTCAATCGTAATCGGCGAACTGGCGGCGAGATCCAATAAATGATTTTTCTTTTCTTTGATTACCCAGCCGCGTTTGCTCATATCCGATACATCAGATCCACTGATTGTCGGCGTTTTTTTTGGTTTAATTTTTCGTTCCTGTCCCATTCAGAAGTCTCCTCAGCAAAAATTTCAGCCAGTATATACAATTCATCAGCCTTTTTCTACATTTTTAACTGGTTATTTATTTTCCTTTTTCATTGATTTTTTCCGTCATTATGCGATAACCTGCATGAAGTTATGTCTGTCGGTTCTATTTTATGCAGTCTGTCATCAATAAAATTTTGGCCCCCTATACAACGTTAAGCAAAATTTTTCCGCCTGACGTTAATCTTGCCGCCATTAAGCAAGAAATCCGGGAAGTTCTTCGGCACACTTTAAAAGGCGTGGCCGCGGTTGACAATCCTTATTTAATCAACGTCTGCGGCCTGCCGGCTTCGGGAAAGACATACCTGTGCAAAAGATTTAAAAATGCGCATACTGAAATGCTGTATATTTCTTTTGACGCTTTAATGGAAGATTTGCCGACATATTTAAAAGATCATTTGAAAGACCGTAAAAAATCTTTTGAACGCTGGGAGATACCTGCCCGTTTTGTCGGATACCAGCTGTTAAAACAGGCCGTTAAGAACAAGCTGCCCATTTTGTTTGAACATTCCAACGCAACGCCTTACCACATTGACTTGTACGAGAAAATAAAACAAACCGGCTATACTGTGGATATTCGTTATATTAATGCCGGTCCGGCTCTGGTTTTACCCAGATTGGAAAAAAGGGAACGTTATTTTCCTGCCGAACGCACGCGGGAACGAGCCTCTATTTTACAAGAGCTGCTGCCCTCTTTTGAAAAAACCGCCACATATTTCAGTATTTTACCGCCATGGAAAGAATCCTGAAACAATAAAAATAAAAAAACGTTTTAAAACGCAATAAACAGAAAGCTCTCCTCTTGTTTTTATTAAAAAACGTTGAGTTTTTAAAAAAAATCAGCTAAAAGTAAAGGGAGCATGAGAAAATAATCAGGCCGAATAAAAAATTTGTCGTTTTTATATTTTGGGAGAATGTAAATGGCTAAAGAAGATGAAATCCGCGAAGCGGCATACTTTGTATGGATCAACAACGGCTGTCCTGAAGGCGTTGAAATTGATTGCTGGCTGGAAGCGGAAGCTCAGAGCAGTGAAGAATGCGAATGCTGCTGCTGCGAAAAAGAAGTTGCTGCAGAAGAAAAGAAGCCTGCAAAGAAGGCGGCTGCAAAGAAAACAACCGCCGCTTCTGCCGAAAAGGCAGAAAAGAAGCCTGCTGCAAAGAAGGCTCCTGCAAAAAAAGCCGCAGCAAAGAAATAAATCTTATTTTACCAAAGAACGGCCGGAAGTTTTTCTTTCAGCCGTTTTTTTGTTTTTCGGATTTAAATTGTGCCTGCGCTACTACTTTTATCTTGTTGTGCCCCTTGCTCCTGCGCCGTAATTGATAAGCTGGCGCGGGAAAGGAAAGATTTCACTGTTTTGTTTTATAATCCGAATATTCAGCCGGCGGAAGAATATGAAAAAAGGCGCATGGAAAACGAACGTTTTTGCCAAGAACGGAACGTTCCCTTTATTGCTTTGGAATACGATCCGAAAAACTGGTTGAATGCCGTAAAAGGATTGGAAAACGAACCGGAAAGGGGAAAACGCTGTTCAGTTTGTTTTCATTTACGGTTAAAGCGGGCCATGGAATACGCTCAAGAAAACGGATTTGAAACGGTCAGTTCCGTTTTGGGCATTTCCCGGTGGAAAGACATGAATCAGGTCAACCGTGCGGCAAGACAAGCCTCTTTGAAAACGGGTGTTTTTTATGATGAAACGAACTGGCGCAAAGGCGGCTTGGAACAATTGCGCCAACAGCTGGTTAAAGAAACGGGAATGTATGCGCAGGATTATTGCGGCTGTCCGTTTTCCAAGCGAAACAATCAGTCTTCCTCAACCGGAAGCAAATCCTGATCATCATATTCGATTTGAAATTCTTTAGTAACCCGAGCCCCTTGCCGTTTCAGCTTTTCGGCCCAGCCGATTGCATTGCCCTTGCCCTCCGACAGTTTTTTAAAGGCCTTGTCATAGTTTGTCTTTGCCGCGGTTAAAGAACGGTCGATCGCCTGCATGTCTTCTACAAAGCCGACCAGTTTATCATGCAGTTTTCCGCCGATTTCCGCAATTTGTTGAACGTTTTTGTTCTGTTTTTCAATCCGCCACAAATTTTCGATCGTGCGCAGAACGGGCAATAAAGAAGAGGCGGTCGTCACGGCGATATTGTTCTGATAAGCCGCTTCATAAATTTCGGGATCAGCGCTCAGCGCTTCGATATAGGCCTGTTCGACCGGAATGAACATAAACACATAATCCAGCCCCATTTCCTTGATTTCCGATTGGTAATTTTTAGACGCCAATCCCTTGATATGATTTCGCAGCGCCTGCACATGTTCGCCCAGATATTTCTTTTTGTCCTCCGGCGTTTCGGCTTTGATATAACGCATATACGCGTTCAAAGATACCTTGCAGTCTACGATCAGTCGACGGTTATTCGGCAGATTGACAATATAGTCAGGCCGCTTGTTATTGCCGTCTTCATCCTTAAAGTTTTCTTGTGTGGAGTAGTTAATTCCCTTTTCAAAACCGGCGACTTCAAACACGCGTTCCAGCTGCGTTTCTCCCCAATCCCCCTGATGTTTTGTGTTGCCTTTTAAAGCGTTCGTCAGATTTTTGGCATCTTCGGACAAGTTTTGGTTCATTTCCAACAGATGACGCAGCTGTTCGTCCATTTTTCCCTTGTCGCTCGCATTAATTTGATTGATTTCCTCCATGCGCTTTTTAAAGGTATCCAGCTGTTCTTTTAACGGCGTTAAAATTTGCCCCAGAGAATCCTGCTGATCTTTTTTAAAATCAGCTGACTGCGTTTTTAAGATATCGGCAGAAACAGCTTTAAATTGTACGGATAATTCCTCGCGAGCCTTTTTCAGTTCTTCTATTTTATCGTTCAGATGCCGGCTTTCTTCCCGCATCTGTGTTTCCAAAGAAGCCGCCTTAGCCGTCAGCCGCATGTTTTCATTATTCAGGCGGGCATTTTCTTTCTTCAGTTCTTCCAACTGGACCTGCAAGAACAAAGCCTGTCCCGACTTTGAAATCAAATCATTTTTTTCTCTATTTAAACGAGCCGTTTTTCTGGAAATAAAAAACAGGAAGACCAAAGCGACAGCCAACAGACTGACGCTGCAAACGAACAAAGAGGAAAGAGTCAACATGCCATGGATCCAAAAAATAAAAACAATCTGCCTAAACTTTATTTATTCATCATCTTCTTCTTGCTCAGCGCCGTCCTGTTCGGCCTCTTCTTCGTCCTCAACCGCTTCTTCATCTTCATATTCCAGCACTTTTTCCAAAACAGCCTTAACGCTTTTCACGCCCGGAGCAAGCGTTACTTTGGCACCCCAGCGCTGATAATTGAAGGGCTGCCGTTTATCGCCATTTCCGGCATAAGGGCAGGCAACTGCCGCGACATAATATTCTCCCGGCGGCAGAGAGTAAAAAACGAAATCTCCATTTGACATTGTGCGCACCAAACGGCTGCGCGCAGCGGCGGCATTATGAGGGCTTTCTAAAATTTCGCCGTTTTTCCAATACCGTTCGTACCATTCTGTCGAATAGTCCGTTACCGGATTTAACAAAACCAGCTGCTGAGCCAAACAGCGCTCCTGCCCATTGTCCAATTCGATGCAAAAGCTTCCTTTAATACGCCCTTTTCCCTTAACCGCATAGGGCTTGTACTGTTCCGGCTTAAATTCCGCATGACGCTTGGCACCTTCGCTTTCCTGCCCCTCAGAACACCCGAACATTAAAAAAGCCAACAGACAAATGAAAATGCGCTTCACGAAGAAAATTCCTTTCAACAAATATGAGACGGCTCATTAGAAATCTTTTTTTATCTTTTGTCAATTTAATGAGGTTATATATAATGGCAAAGAAGAGTGCGGAGAAATTAAATGAAATATATTGCTGCAATTTTGCTTTTTATAGTCTTTGGCGTTTCTGCCGAAGCGGCTCCCGCTCCCAAGAAAAACACGGAAAAAAAACCGACTGCGGCAGAGATTGAAAAGAAAAAAGACGAAAAGGATTTTCAAACGGCGGAAGCCCTGCTCTATCGTCAACAGACAAAAGAGGCTCTGCCGGAACTGGTCCGTTTATGCGGCAAAAATTATTTGCGCGCCTGCTCTCTGCTGGGATTTGGCTATTATTCCGGGCGCTACGGCATACCGCAGGAAACAAAGACGGGTATAGAGTGGTACCAAAAATGCGCCGATAAAGAAAAAAACTTTTTTTGCCATAAAGAGCTTGGCCGCATTTATTACCGCATGGGCGATTATGACAGCGCGCTTGCTTATTACAAAAAAGCCGCCCTCGGCAATGATCCGGACGGACAATATTGGCTGGGGCGGTTATATATGGACGGCAGAGGCCTGCATGCCGATTACGAAAAAGCTCTTAAATGGATGCGCAAAGCGGCCCATGCCCGCAAAGCTCCCAGCAAACCGGCCAGATGCGCTTTGGTGGAAATGTCTTATTTCGGCATCGGCATGCGCCGCAGCATCAAAGATACCAAATACTGGCTCGGCCTGTGCGACAATCCTTTGGTGCAGGCGCTGATGTCCTTTTACGGTCATGGCGTTCCGAAAGACAAAGAAAAAGCAAAGGAGATATTGATCAGAACCGATTTGCAGGAAACGCTGGCCGATTGGAATGATTTAAACGGTCAGTCCCGTCCTTCCGTCGGCAAGAAAACCATTCGGGACCAACTGATTCCGGAGGACTGTTTAAAAAACAATGCCATTCAGGCGACGGGACGCAAAAATCCAAAAATTTCAGCTTATGCCGTCAAAATTTTTGATCAGGATTTTTACCGCAGCTTTGACGTGCACGACGGTTATATTGAAAAGGCCGGAATCGGAGACCAAACATTTGAAGTCTGCGGCATTACTTTTTATACAACTCTGGAACATAAAAGGCTGTTCAACAAAGCCCTGAAAAGCAAGGACGTCATTAAAATCAGCCGGTATACAAATGCCTGCTTAGGGTCCGAAATGACCGATATTTGCGACCTGAACCTGTCATGGCAGGAACAAGAAAGCGAGGAGGATCAATGAAAAAGCTGATGTTTTTGCTGTTCTTTGTCCTTCCCGGTCAGGCTTGGGCGTGGGCTTATTCCTATATTCCCAAGACGTCTTCCCCGACGATTTATAATTTTCTGTATCAAAAACGTGAAAAGTGCGCCGTCGGAGAGAAAAAAGAGTATCCGAAAAAGATCGGCGTTTGCGCCGCTTGTCCGGAAAGCACGGTTTATATGATTGATGAAGCGCAAAGCAAAGCTTTATGCTTTAAATGTCCTGAAGGCACATTGCTTGTCAAACGCAACGATTATCCCATGTGCCTGAGCATGTATCCCGTTATCAACGGAAAAGCGCAAAAGCCCAACGGAGACTCGATTGATCCGGAAGAACTGGAACGTATGGCTCTGCGGTTAAGCGCGGATTACAAAACCAATTTGCCGGCACGCCCCAAAGAAGCGGAAAAAACTTTCAATAATAAGGAAAAATTGACAAACGTCTGTCCCTCTTCTTATCCGGAGGACGATACGGCGCAAAAACAAATCGACATCTGCCGGCGTTTAGTCAGTCAAAACGATTTTTTGTGCCCTTATGTGGAAAAAAATGCCGAAGGAAAATGGACCTGCCGCGCGTGTCCGAAGAATGCGCCCTATAAAAACAAGCAGGGCGGCTGCTTTAATTGCCCCTACGGTGAAGAAATGATCGCCTTGGAGTCCGGCACTTTGGTTTGTGCCTCGGAAGCCCCTCCCCAGCCCAAGAAAAAAGCGCCCGCCGCTAAAAAAGCCCCTGCGAAAGCCGCTGTAAAAAAGGCTGCTAAAAAAGCGCCGGCAAAGGCTGCCGCGACCAAAAAGACCGCCGTTCCAACAAAAAAGAAATAATTTTACCGGCGGGCCAGATCTGCGATGACGCCATGCAGCGTACGCACGTCCTGCGACGTCAGAGCCGCACGCATGAAAATATTGCGCAGATTGCGCATCATGCGCGGTCGCTTTTCAGGCGACTTAAAGTATCCTGCCTTTTCAAGTTCCTGTTCCAAATGATCAAACAAATGTTCTGTTTCCGCTTTGTTAGCCGGTTCCGTATTCGGCATGGACAAGAAATGTTCCTGTGTCGTATCGGACAGTCTGAACACCTCATAACCGGTCAATAAAACAGCCTGCGCCAAATTAAGAGAACAATGTTTCGGGTTCAGAGGAATATTGACGAGCGCATCGGCATAAGCCAAATCTTCATTTTCCAAACCGGTACGCTCCGGACCGAACAAGACGCCGCATCGGATTCCCTTCTGATGATGCTCCAAAATATCTTTTGCCATGCCCTGTCCGGTAAAAACCGGCTTGATCATATCCCTGGGACGGCCTGTGGTTGCATATACCTTTTGCAGATCGGCCACGGCCTCCGCAACCGTTTTAAAAACACGGGCATGGTACAAAATTTCCTCTGCGCCGGAAGAAGCCGCAATTGCTCTGGAACACAAATGATCTTCGTCCGGATCGATCAGACGCATCTCTTCCACGGCGCAATTCATCATCGCCCGCGCGGCTGTTCCAACATTTTCCGCCAGCTGAGGACGCACCAAAATAAATACCGGCGCCGAAACAATCGTTCCGCAGTCCGTTTTGTTATCTGAAGCCATTCTTATCTTCTGCCTCTTTTTCTGCCCTTGGAGGCGGGAGCATTCATCATCTGTTTCTGCAGCTCCAAAACATCTTTAAATTTAATGCCAAGGTTATTTTCAGCGTCCTTGATAACAGCCTTGCGCTGCTGAGCAATATCATCTTTATTTTCCACCTTTGCCGCGGGAATCGTTTCAAAAGCTTCATACATCAGCTGTGAAGCCTGTTCAGGGTTTTTCTTGATTTTTTCCTCTAAATCGTCCGGCAAAAGGATTCCCTGCCTGCGCATGGCGGCAATGGATTTTAGCGCCTGCTGCGTCGTCATAAAGTCAAAGCTGTCCGGCGCGCCGTTCAATGCCTGAGCCGAAACCGCGTCCATACCGTCGGGAACAGCTTCCAATTCCAAAAAATCCTCAATCGTCAGATTGCCGACATCTTGAATTGTTTCGCCGATTTTAACCTGATTTTTTTCCAGTTCCGCTTTTTTGTCCCGCGCGTTCGAAATCCTTGTAGCAGCTTCGGAAATGCTTTCAGCCGAGGCCTGCGGCACGCCAAGCATTAAACAGATAAAACAAAGAAAAACTTTTAAAACCAGCATCTGAACCTCTCCCGTTTCGGCAAACGACATTTTTAATGTACCTCAAAACCATTTAATTAGCGATAAAAATTTCTGCCCTGATATAACATCTTGCCTATCTTTTCATTCCGGTCAAACGCGTATATGCTTTGTGATCCGGAGAGAAAGCATGCCTGAAACACTGTCAAATTTTAAAATCCGCTCTGCCCCTCTTTTGCTTTTATGCGCTTGTACGGGCGTGTTTTTCGCTTTTATCTTAGAACAGTATTGGCCCAAAATTCAGGCCGATCGAATGACGCTGAAATTTCCCATTTCCTCCGCCGTTTTTTATATTTTTTGCATTTCAGCCTATTTAATGCAGGGATTAGCCTTTCTCTTTCTGTCCGCACATTCCAAAAGAGCCTTCTATGAAACGGCCTTCCTGCTGTTCTGGGCCCAATTTATTTTAAGCGTTTTATGGCTGGGATTGTTTTTCGGACTAAAATTGTTCGGATTGGCCTTTTTTGAACTTTTGAGCGTCCTTTTAATCCTGTCCGCCGCCTTCTATTTTTTCAGGGCCATAAAAAAGACAATCTCTTATCTGCTTCTGCCCTCCTACTGTCTTTTGTTGATATTAGTCATTTTAAACGCTTGGTTCGTCATCGTTTAATCTCAATCTAAGGATCCTTCTTTGTTTTATCTGCAAAAAACATATTGACTTAAAGTCAGCTTAAAATGTTATCCTGATCCGGCATGAAAAAAGAGGAATACTTCAATGACCGATTCTTTTACAGATTTGGACTTTGCAAAGCTGGACATCAGCCGTGCCGGCAGGACGGGCATGAACGAAACGATTTATTGTCCGGGGAAAACAAAAGACCAGCTGCTGTCCATTTTAAAAACATTTAAAGAACACAAGCAATCCGTTTTGGGGACAAAGTGCTCGGAAGAACAGTTTCATTTTATCCGCCAAACACTGCCCGAGGTTTCCTATGAAGCGGCGTCTAAAATTTTGCGCATGGAAAACGGCCCGCGTCCCCGGCTGCCGGGAAAAATCGCCATTTGCACCGGCGGAACGGCTGATTTGCCCATTGCGGAAGAAGCTGCTCAAACCGTTGACTTTTTCGGAGCGGAAGCCCTGCGGATTTTCGATGTCGGCATTGCCGGCATTCACCGCCTGATTTCTAAACTCGACCTGATCCACCAAGCCGATGTCGTTATCGCCATAGCAGGCATGGAAGGCGCTTTGGCCGGCGTCATTGCCGGATTGGTGGAAAGCCCTGTTATCGCTGTGCCCACTTCCGTCGGATACGGCGCTTCTTTTCAGGGATTGGCCCCGCTTTTGACCATGCTTAATTCTTGTGCGGAAGGCGTGTCCGTCGTCAATATCGACAACGGATTCGGCGCGGGCGTTTTGGCCTGCCGCATTATCAGAAAAATAAAAGGACTGCAAAAATGACAAAAACGCTTTATTTGGAAGGCGCCTGCGGAATCAGCGGCGATATGACCGTTGCGGCTTTGCTGGATTTGGGGGCGGATCAAAAAAAATTGGAACGGGTTTTAAACAGCCTTCATTTAAACGAGTTCGAATACCGCATTTCTTCTAAAACGTCTTACGGTATCCGCGGCTGTGATTTTGATGTGCTGCTGACTCACGAACATTCTTCTCATGAACATTCTCATGAGCATGCACATTCTCATGGACATGAACATTCCCATGAACACGAACACGGGCCTCATCACCCGCATGAACACCGTCATTTGCATGACGTATACGAAATTATTGACCATGCCGAAACGACACAAAACGTCAAAGATCTGGCCAAGAAAATCTTTCTGATTGTCGCACAGGCCGAAAGCAAAGCGCACGGCTGCTCTTTGGAGGAAGTCCATTTTCACGAGGTCGGCGCGATAGATTCCATAGTGGACATTCTTTCCGCCGCGGTTTTAATTGACGATCTGCAAATTACCGACTGCGTTGTGACCAGCTTAACAGAGGGCTACGGAACGGTCACCTGCCAGCACGGAGAATTGCCCGTTCCCGTTCCGGCTGTTTTAAACATAGCCGAAGCAAGCGGTATCCCTCTACGCCCCGGTGAAGTTCGTTCGGAAATGGTGACACCGACCGGCATTGCGATCGCTGCAGCCCTCAGAACAAAAGAAACGCTGCCCGCTCAATTTAAAATCATTCGCAGCGGAATCGGATTAGGCAAACGTGACTTCGGTCGTGCTAATTTCCTCAGAGCAATGATCATTGAAGAAACCCTTCCCGAAAATCAGGTTTACGTAATTGAATGCAACATTGATGACGCAACCGGGGAAGAACTGGGATCAGCCATGGAAAAATTAATGGACGCCGGCGCTAAAGACGTTCACTTTATCCCGTGTTTTATGAAAAAAGGCCGACCGGCTTATATTTTAAAGATTATCACGGATTCTCAAAAGCTGCCGGAAATGGAGGAGCTTGTTTTCCGTCACACCAGCACGATCGGACTGCGCAAATATCCGGTGGACCGGACATGCATGCAGCGGGAATTTTTTACCGTTTCCCTGCCCTATGGCGACGTTCTGATTAAAAAATGTTTTCAGGGAAACATCGTTCGCTTTTATCCGGAATATGACAGTGTAAAAAAAGTTTCTGAAGCAGCCGGACTTCCTTTCCGCACCGTTTTAGACCAGGCCAAAGCCATGGCGGAAAAACAAAACGAATTATAAAGAGGCGTTACTTCTTCATTCAAAAGGAAACTCTGCCAATAAAACATGGCAGAGTTTTTTGTTTATCCGTCCTTATATTTATTTTAATTAA
>JAFVAT010000027.1 GCA_017480385.1 Alphaproteobacteria bacterium
CTTAACAATATTATATCGCATTTATATTTGAAAGGAAGCGATAACCACACCGAAGTGCTGGAGAGTTTGAAAAAAATTATATCGCATTTATATTGGAAAGGAAGCGATAACTCGAAGGTGATTCAGTTAAAACAAGTCAAAATTATATCGCATTTATATTGGAAAGGAAGCGATAACATCTTTCAGGGCGCTGCAATTCCGAAGTCGATTATATCGCATTTATATTGGAAAGGAAGCGATAACTCGTCCTGTGTTTAATCAGAACTTCTTAGAATTATATCGCATTTATATTGGAAAGGAAGCGATAACATCTTTCAGGGCGCTGCAATTCCGAAGTCAATTATATCGCATTTATATTGGAAAGGAAGCGATAACTCGTCCTGTGTTTAATCAGAACTTCTTAGAATTATATCGCATTTATATTGGAAAGGAACATATAGCAAGGGCAGATGGCTGGCAAATACTCGGCTGCAGGAGCAACGGCATCAAGTCGGATAAATAATTGAAATCCTGTTTTTGAGTTTTCCACCCTCTGGATTGCCGCACTTCGCTCTCAAAGATGAAAACTGGACTGTCTACGGGCAGTTCCGGTTGTGGAAAATGCCTGTTCATGCTGAACGTAAATAGGGTTATTCTTTATCAATCAATCCCGGTTCTATCGCCTTTAACAACAATCATCGTTCCGGTGTTTACTCCTAAACGCAGCATCATGCCGAAAATGTGCTGTTTGATCGTGGATACGAATTTTATGCATTTGATACGTTGTCTCTTTATTCCTCAATTCTTGTGTCAGAAGATTCAAAGCATTCATTTGCTGCGGCATTATGGGATATAATTTTTTATTTGATATTTTTTCTTCTTTCAATTGGATCCTTTAAAATGCATCTAAAAAGTGTGTTAATCAATATTGAAACACTAAAAGATTAATATGCTCTCTCCTCTTTGCCTATATACTCCTTGATCCCAATCCAACTTCTTTGAAAAAGATGAAAAAAATTTAATAAGTTTTAAATTTGTCTTACAATACCAATCCTGTATTTTTCGTTTTTATGCAATTTAAGCACGATATAAAAAAATGCCGGCATAAAGTCTCCTGAGTCGTTATGTGAAAAGCGTTTTTATGTTTAGAATAAAATCGATAATTTTTTTTATTTTTGATTTTTTTTATTGACTCATTGATATAAAAAAAGCATATTACAGCCAGTTATGGGGGTGTAGCTCAGCTGGGAGAGCGACGCGTTCGCAATGCGTAGGTCAGGAGTTCGATCCTCCTCATCTCCACCAATTCAAAAGCCTTGTATCACGCCGGATACAAGGCTTTTTTAGCGTCCGATTTTGAGATGTCCCAACTTGCTCTTTTTGACTCTTTTTTGTAGGTGTTTTTCCTGTTTTTTGCACAAAATTTGCACAAGATTCATTTTTTGTTCTTGTGTTTAGAAAATGACGAATCATTAAGAAAAAAGCCCCGATTTTCAGGGCTATTTTGTTTCTTCAAAGACGTCTTTTAAGGCTTGTCGTTTTTCGTCGTCAAGGATATGAGCATATTTAAGTGTTGTCGCTATGTTGGCGTGACCGAGAATTTCTTTTGTTATTTTAAGGTTTTTCGTCTTCTTTAAAATCCACGTTGCCGCTGTGTGTCTGAGCGTGTGAAAATTGATATACGGCAAACCGGAGCGTTTAAACAAGTTTCGCCATGCCGTCTTTATCGATTGAATAGGACGACCTTTATATGTAAAGACAAATTCATTTGTTTTAGGTTGAACTTCTATAATCCGGCGTAGCGAGTCAATCATCGGAACGGTAAAAACTTTTCCGCCGAGCGTTCCTCTGTCTTTAACAAGAACGGTAATACAAGAGTTCCCGAAGTCGATATCGGACCATTTCAGATTTAGTATGTTTCCAAGCCGCAAGCCGGTATAAAGCGCGGTATAAATGATCGGTTTGATATGATCGGGCGCGGCATTGATAATATTTTGCGCATCGTTCCACGTTTTAAGATACTTCACGTTTTCCGACGGTTCACGCATCATAAATTTACGGATTTTTACATAAACCGTTTTTACTTTCCATTTGTCCCGCGCCATATTGACAACGGCGGAGATGATCGCCAGTTCACGGTTAAGCGTTCCGGCTTTGACGGTTTTGCTTCGCATATTAACGTAATCTGAAAGCCGTTCTTCCGTTATTTCAGAAAGATAATTACAACCCAAAACGGAGGAAATTTGAGAAAGTCGAGTCAAAAGATTGTTCGGTTTTGATTGATACCGCCCGCTTTCTTCAAAATACCGTCCGAAAGCGGCATCAACGGTCATATCTTCTAACTCGCCTTTTTCTTTGCGTTCCGCCTTCTGTTGCAATTCACTGATTCGTTTAAGGCAATACTGCTCCGCTTTTCTTCTGTCCGTTGCGCCAGTAGTTTCTCTAAGCTGTATTCTTTGCCCGCCGACAGTTCGGAACGAGAAATATGCGTGGTAGGTCTTGCCTCTGAGGTAAAGTCTGTATGGTGCGTCAGCGTGTTTAACCATCTTTCCAACTCCTGAACCGTGAAATATTTTCGGCCGTCTATTTCCTTAAAACCGATTTCTTTTTCCTTTAATGCTTTTTCAAAAAGCTTCTTTCCGCAGCCGAGGTAACGTATCGCCGCGGATTTGCTGAGCAGTTTTCTTTCCGTCATTTTGTTTCCTCCGTGTTTTTTTTGCGTTTCTGATATGTTTTCCGAGATCAAGCCTTAGATGGCACTTTTGACATAAGACAATCAGATTTGGATATTGATTGTCCTCCGGCGTTCCCTCTAAATGTTCGATATGATGAACGGTTAAAACGACTTTTGATCCGGTGCGCGGATTCGGTTTTCCGTGTTCCGCGTCGCAAAGTTCGCATTTCCACCCGACGGCCTCTTTCCGTTCGCGGCTGATTTCGCGCCAGTTCGCCGGATAACGTGATTTGTTGATGATCGGCATTACGTCTTTTCTCCTATGCAATTTTAATATTTTCTTCAATGCCGTAATGCCGTGTTTGCGGGTGATTCATTTCGTGCATCGAGACGGCCTCCGGATCGTGATTGACGGCAATATCGACATATCGACCGGTAGCTTGTTCTATTCCGGTTGATGCGCCTCCGCCACCGGCAAAAAGGTCAACAATCAGGTCATCGTTCAGGTTGAAGTAAAACTGACGGCTTAACATTCTTCACCGCCTTTCAATGCCTTGTAGTAATCTTCCGCCGTTTTATAAACGCCGCGTTTTCGTGTATGTTTCCGATCACATTAACTGCCATAAAACTGTTTTCCATGCAAAAATTCGGATCGGTAAAATCGCGATATTCACCTTCGATCGTCTTGAACCTTAAAGTGCCGCAATAAAAAACAACCCAACAGCGAATTATATCAAGAGAAAAACTGTTCCCGTCGTAATGTTCAAAAGGAGCTTCTAAAATATCCCCTTCAAAAATCAACTTTCCGTTTTCGTCTTTCAGTCCTGTGCATTGTTCGATAACAGAGGGGACGAATAAATACCAGTCGTCCTCCCAACTGTTGAACTCGTCTTCTTCAATCCTTCTGATCTCTTTTTCCGAAAAGCACTGTTCGCGAAGCTGCTTTTCTAAATCATCTCGGCCTATGCCGCAATCAAGGTCTTTATAAAGCGAAACGTCATACAGATAAAACGATTTATTGTATTCGTTCCCGTCTTCGTCATAGAATACAGCGTCCTTCAAAAAGGCTCTGAAACTCAATCTTTCGTTTGCCATTGTGTTTTTTCCTTTCTTTGATTTTCACCCAAATTTCTCCGTTGATTTGGGCCAGGCGTAAGGCCGTCTGATCTTTTGTTTTCCGCTTAAAGTCCAAGTCGGACAGTTTCAAGCGCGGTTTAAATCTCTTGTTGTGTTGGGAGAGCAACCGCCGGTTTAATTCGATAAGGTTTTTGATTTCTTTATCCCAACCGCTTTTAGGTTCAAATCTGGCGGCGAAATATCCCATTCCAAAAGAGCAATCAATCATCTTTCCGCCCTATCAAAACGGGATTTCGTCGTTTAAGTCGCCGTCTTTGGCGCGTTGGTAATCGGCTGTCGTAAAGCCTGTTGTCTTGTCGTCGTAATCGTCAGCCGTTGCCGGTGGCGGGAAAGAGTCCGCTTTATCTCTGCTGTCAAGCAGGACGAGTTCTCCGTTATATGCGCCCAACACAACCTCCGTTGTGTAGCGTTCCGCCCCGTCGCTGTTCGTGTATTTCCGTGTTTTCATCTGGCCGGACAAATACAGCTTCGAGCCTTTTTTAACGTATTGTTCGACGATGCCGACAAGGTTCTGGTTGAAAATGACAACGCGGTGCCATTCCGTTTTCTCCTGCCGTTCTCCGTCTTTGTCCTTCCACGTTTCAGAGGTGGCAAGGGATAAATTGACGATTTTCCTGCCGTCGGCGGACTGCCGGACTTCCGGATCCTTTCCGACGTTTCCCAGCAGAATCACCTTGTTTATGCTTCCCGCCATTGTCTAAACCTTGCCTGCCGTATTGTTTAAAAAGTTCAAATAATCCTGTTTCAGCCGGCGGTTTTCCAGATAAGCGTTAAAGGCTTTTGCCTGAACTCTGCCACCATTCGCGACGCCGAACAGATAAACGAAAATAGTCAATGCCGTTAAAAGTAACGCTGCCATGTTTCCTCCTTTATTATTTTACCTTTCCATATTTCATGCTGTTTTCTTTCAGGAACGCTTGCAGCTTCAAGAGCTGTTCTTTCGTTCCCCAAACACGGAAGTCAACCTGAATGACCGGCGTTTCTTCCGCCGTTTCCGAGACCGGAATTTGAGCCGGTTCATCTTCCGGTTTATAAATCGGACTTTGAACGATTGCCGGGGCCGCCTTTTCCTCCTGCCGCTTCTTTGCTTCCGCTGTGGCTTTAATTTCTTTCGCTTTCGCAATAGCGGCGTTGATGTCGTAGCGGGATTTATAAAAATCAATGACAGCCGGTTCGTTCGCGCCGAGTTCAAGTGCGGCTATGGAGTTCAAGTCTTTCTTTATTTTTTCCAGAACGTCTTGCAAAAGCCCTTCCGCCGCTTTTTCGTTGACGGAAGCGTTCAGCATTTCTTTTTTGAGCAAGATCGCTTTTTCAAAAGGAAGAACGGAAATATAAAAATCATAGCCGTTCCACAAGAAATCGTAAAATTTCCGCAGAGCCGCAAGACGTTCTTCCTTTTTCCTTTCTTCGTATGCTTTGACCTGCTTGTCTATTTCGTTCAGCGGGAAGTCAATCAGGCCCGTTAAGACTTTGACCTGTTCGGCAAAGGCTTCATAGGGAATCATTGCGCGCTTTTTGATTTCCTTCCTCTTTGTTTCCAAAGCGTCCCGGAACTTATTAAGCGCGGCGCGGTCTGCTTTCGCGTCCTTGATCGTCGCGTCCGTATAGACAAGTCCGCGATACTTTTCCAGAGCTTCTCCGATTTCAGCTTTCAATTCGTCAAAATTAAAAGTGATCGACTGCATCTCCGGTTCTTTTACAATCAATTCCATCGCCATAATCTATTCTCCTTATCAGGCAACAGCGGCGTCAAACGGATCGTCGTCGTCTGCGTCGTTCGCCGGTGTTTGTTCGGGTTCTTTTATTTGTGATTTTTCGGGCGCGGGAACGGTTGCCGGGGCTTCTTCAACGTCGATATATTCCGCCGTTCCGTCTTCTTTAATCAAAGCTTCGTCAGCCTCATACGCCTTTTGCAGATCAACCGACATAACGCCCCATTTGCTGATCAGTTGCCGGAGCATTGTCTTGTATGCCATAGCGTCAAAGTCCTTATACCAGAAAGAGGAATACTTCCACATATCCTTTTCCGGGATCCGACCGGCGAGAAGTTCTTTGTATTTTTCCTTTGAGAACGCTTTGGAAAATCTGTCGGCATGGCATAGCATTTTAGATTTCGGCCAATAAATAGCCTTGCGGAAGCCGGAAGTATATTCGAACATCGCGTAGTAGCCGATTGTTTCTTTGGCTTCCCGTTCTTCAAAGTCGTCGATCAGATTGACTTCAATGTCTTCGTTCAACGGGTCAAAACGGACAAGCTCTCCGTCCTTGATCGCGATCACGTTTATTTTGCGGTAATAACCGGAACGAATAGCAAGCTGAATATAACCTTTATAGCCAAGTTGGAACTGAGCCTGCTTAACTTTAATGTCGCCAACTTTTCTTTCATACGGGACCATATAATACTGCCCCAGTTGTGGGGACGGCGACAGCTTCAGCCCTTCGCCCAAAAACGCGGCGGAAAGAATTGTCGCCGGTTCGCATTCCTGCAAAGCCGGATTAGCGGACACAGCCGAAACAATGGAAGTCATAAAGCTTTGCGCGTTCCTTCCGACCACTTCGTTGATGCGGGCTTTGATGTTCGGCGCGGTCATATAAGTTGAAAAAGTCTTTTTTTGATTTTGAACAAGTGAGTTTCCCATTGTGTTTTCTCCTTAAATTTGGGGTAAGATCAGCGGCGGGCAAACGTCTTTTTCAACGTATTCCTGCCAAAATTCGATTTCTTTCTGCCGTAAGAAAGAGATGTCTTCGGCGCATCGCTTTGCGTCAAAGAAATATTGCCGCGTCGTCAGCGTCGGCACGTCGTCCTTATAGTGCTTGATTTGCGCTTTCAGGATCGCAAAGTCCCAACCGGTCACAGACAAATAGTGTATGACTTGGCAATAATAATTATCCGGTACTTGATTGTCCCATTTGTCCCAATCGGTGGCGCGGCGGATTTCCGTCGTCTTGATTTCCAGAACGCCTTTCCGCCCCGTTTCCCGCTCAATCAGGCGACCGTCCAACGACGCAAGCAGGAACGGGTGTTTGTTGTGGCGGAGTATGTCAAAATCAACGTGTTTAACGTCATACTGCGGGTTGTCCAAAGCGAACAGAGAGATAAGATAACCTTCCGCAGCTATGCCGTATTTGACAACTTCTTTATCGGAGATGTCTTCCTGTTTTTTCCGTCCCGTCTTGATTTGCCATAAATCGACGTTCGACATCCACGGATTGCGCCCGATCACGGCGGCGGCATCAGAGCCGCCTATACCAAAGCCGCGTTTTCTGAGCCATTCTTTCCGTTCCATTATGCCTGCACCTTTCTTCTCTGCTGTTCTTGGCGGGCGTTCAAAAAAATCTTATTCAGTTTTTTTCTGTGACGCCCAGCGTGCAATACGCTTCAGCGGCAATCCGAACGGCAGCGCGAACCGCGTCCGTTTTCAACAATTCTTCGACCGATACAACGCCGGTCTTTTCTTTCAGTTCAAGACACGCGGCGCCGATCAATGAAAAGGCGTTCTTCTGTGCGTGTGCTAATTCGACAGCATTAAGCATTTCGTTTCCCCCTGTTTTGCGGCTGTTGCTATAAAGTTATGATAAACATAATTCAATGTCAATATAAAAATTATGATTTTCATATTTTCTTTTGTCAGGAATGAAAAACGACGGAAAACATAACTTGACAGAAGAGAAGAAGGAGGTTATTTTTATATTGTGGTTGGGAATGGTTCACCCTTTGTGAGCCGGGAGCGAACAGCTTCCTCGACCACCTTTTTTTTGTAAAGGAGAAACAACGGTGCATTTGCTCTACATAGACGATTCTGGCACGGTTAAAGACAGGCTTCAAAAGCATTTTGTTTTGGCGGGATTTTCGATCTTTGAAACGGAAACATATATGTTGTCCCGCCGAATAGAAGAAATTATGGAAAAGTTTAAATTACCGGCCGATGCAGAGCTGCACGGCAGTCCTATGGTTACCGGTTCCGGTGTTTGGCGGAGTATTCTGAAACAAACGCGAATAGATTGCATTCATGAGTGTCTTCGTTCCTTGACAGATGCAAGATTCCGCGTTTTTGCCGCTGTCGTCGATAAGGAAAAGTATTACACAAAAAATCCCGTTATTACGGCGTTTGAACAGGTTTCTTCACGCTTTGATCAGTATTTGATGCGCCAATTTCGTAAAGATAAAAAGCCGTATAGAGGATTGATGATTTGCGACAAGGCTACGAGTGAGGAAACGTTGCAAGCGGTAACGCATACCTATATTGAAAAAGGGCATTCTTGGGGCGCATTGCGTAATTTTGCTGAAGTTCCTTTGTTTTTAGATTCCAAAGCCTCCCGTATGATACAGTTGGCTGATTTAATCGCATACGGAGTTTTTCAGAAATATGAGCGCGGAAATGATATATTTTTTAAGGATATAGAACCGCGGTTTGATAGAGATATAGGAAACATCTACGGTTTAAAAGAGCTGTTATAAAATTAGAAAGCCCTGATGCAGCTTTTTCTATATGATTCTTAATTCGCAAAGCACTATAAGAATTAGAAACAACAAAACGGTATTTATTTTTGGACACGAACGGAAACCGGCGGAAAAGAATGCTTTTCCGTATCAAAATTTTAAGAGATGAATGGTTATTCTGAAATCTCGCAGGGATTGGAATATCTGCCGAAACGAATACTGTTTCGATTTTCTTTAACGCGCACTTTTTTCTCATCTTTAAGAGATAAAACGTCGGCGGCTTCTGTATATCCTTTGCTTTCTAACTCTTTAGAAAGGCGTATAATTTCATCATAATAGTCTATTGTAAAAGATTCTATGCCCCAACGTTTCTTCGTTGCATATCCAACAGAACAATCTTTTGTATGAAGCATAAAATTTTCCTTGTTTATTATGCGCTTTAATAAGGAGTTTTCATATTCTTTACCATTAAAACAAGTGGCGTTATCTGTGTTATGTAAGACAAAACAACCTTGTTTCCGTTCAAGTTTTGTAGGGAGTTTGTAACCAGAGGCAATTTTAAAAATTAAACAGAAAAGAATAGATAAAAGAAATATGTTCCTAAAAAAGCGTTTATGCTTTTTCATGAAGGAAAATATATAACCGAAGCCAAAAATCCAAACGCCCGACCAATACAAGAAAACGGGTATCATAAGAATTATGAAAGATGTTATGCGGCTAAAATGAAAGACACGATCCTCATTTACGTATGCTATTGAAAAAAGAGTGTATGCCGCATTGAAAATAATTATTATCTTTTTTGGTTTATCCATTACACTGCCTCATCTTTCTTTACCGGTTGCGCCATAGAAACGCCCAACGCGCACAAAGCGTCTTGCTGTTCCGGCGTTAAATGTCGGAAGTTATCAATCAAGGCCTCTTCTCTTTTGGTGAGCGTAAGGGAGGCTTGAAATTCCTCCGGTATTAAATCTATCGGCTTGCAATCCAAAGCCTTAGCCAATCTGATCTGCCATTCGGGAGAAAGCTTCCGCTCTCCTTTTTCTAATTTTCCGATTTGCTGATATGTCGTTCCGGCTCTTTCTGCGAGTTCTTTTTGAGAAAGACACTTTTCTTTGCGAATTTTCAAAATATTGTTTTTCATTTTTTAAGCTATTTTATCAATTTTCAAATGGTAAATAACACGTCCGACAACGCGAACCTCTGTATAATTCTTTGCAAAAGAACTTCTGTAAGCGGGATTGTCGCTTATTATTTCTACGGAATTATCAATAGGGTTAATTTGAATTCGTTTAACCATAAGATCGTTTCCAATGCAAAGGACATAAAGTCCGTCCGAAGAAGGGGTTTTATAGCTTAAATCCACAAGAACAAATTCGTCTGGCTTTATTGTCGGCAACATGCTTTCGCCGATTGTTTTGATGATTTTTAATTGGGTCGGATTCGTGCTTGTCAAAGCCTTTAAATCGCCCGGAAGCATGGAATATGTTCCAATAACCACCTCTTTGAAGGCCTCAACGCCGTTTCCGCAGCACGCTCTAGCATTCAAAACATCAATTTCAATAACGTCTTTCTTCTTCGAATCGCTTCCTTGTTTTTTTTCTTCCTTTTTATGCGGAATTTCGGTTGTATCACCGGAAACATAAAGCATAAAAGCCTCACGATCTAAATCAAGAAAATCTGCAACCGGGAATATTTCATTTTGCTGAAATTCACGTTTGCCGGAGGTCAGAGAAAGATTTACCTTTTCCGGTTCAATACCAAGATAAGCCGCTAACTCCCTTTGTGTTTTTCCCTGTTTCTTCAATAGCTCTTTTATAAATGCGTATTTGGTCATTCTTCACCTCGTTATGATAATCATAAATCAAGAAAGGTTAAAAATATATTTTGAAAAACACAATTATTTTTGCTTTACATTCAAATTAATTATGATTAACATAATTTCACGGAAGGAGTTTTCGATGGAAATTGAAGAAGCTTTGAAGATGTTGAAAAAGAACGGTTTTGTTCGCGCGTTTGCTCGAAGAACGGGAACGCCGGAACAGACCGTCTACGCTTGGAGACGAAAAAGAAAAATACCTGTTTGGCGTTTGCCGCAGTTTGATTTTTTTGCAGCGAACGATAACGGGATCAGCGACAACGAACCGGACGGAACGGGGGCGGCGTGATGTGTGTGTGCTCGGAAGCGATAGATTTGTCTTGGCCGGTATTTTGGATCGGTTTTTTCGTGTGGTTAATTTGGCGAGAGGGCAGATCGAAATGACGGTATTTATCGGAATCGTCGGGCTGTGCGCCGGGGTGATGGCGGCTTTTTTAGTTGTCGCTGTTTTTGAAAATGCAGGGGGGTAAAAATGGGTCTTTTTGACGCATTAACGGAGATTGCTTCCGCGCCTATTTGTATTGCGGACGCTGTCAGAAAAGATTTGACCGAAGGAGATGAAGCCGACGCGATGTTGAGCATTGCGACGTTGGGAACGTCAAGCGCGGTTAAAGGTATCGGCGAAACGGTAAAAAGGGCCGCCGATAAATTGGACGAATAAAAATTTTATAGCGGGGTAGAGAAATGGCATCTCGCCGGCCTCATCAGTCGGAGACAGCAGGTTCGATTCCTGCCCCCGCCACCAGCGGGCAAGGAAAACGATGAATTTAACGCTTTATGCTGAATACGAACGTAATCAAAAATTGTTGCGCGAACTCAAGCGCAGAAAAGTCGTTTCATTGCGCGAGTACAAATCGGCAAAAGATGACGCTGAATTTTTCGCGGCCATTTTTGAGATTGTCGAAGATATTTATTTAACAACTGAAAGGAAAAACAATGAATACAGAGAAAGAAGTTAAAGACATAAACGGAATTGACGGGGGACGTTTGCTTTCCTACATCGAACGGATAGAACATATCGAAGAGCAAAAAAAAGTGCTTCAGTATGATATTAAGTACGTTTTTGACGAAGCGAAGTCGGCGAATTTTGATATTAAAGCGTTAAAAGAGATTTTGAAAATCCGCAAGAACGATCCGGAAGAACAGGCGCAAACCGACTTCATCATTGAAGAATACAAACGCGCGCTCGGCATGGCTTAAAAGATGATCCGGCGTTCCAGAATATCACCGACGGAACACGCGGCGCAGAAGGCGGTTGTAAGCCTCCTGCGCTTGCGCGGCGCGGTCATTATCGGGGCCGACGTAATGGACGGGTTAAAGTTTTTCACGAACGCCGACAACCGCCGCTTCCAGTTTATCCAACACCACAAGGAAATGGGATATACGAAGGGACAGCCGGATTTGATTTTCATTTTTTCCGGACGTGTTTATTTCGTCGAGATGAAGACGGCGGCAGGGCGGCAGTCGCCGGAGCAAAAGGAAATACAGCGGCAGATCGAAGCGCAGGGGCAGGCATATCTTGTTTGGCGTTCCGTGAGCGACTGCCAAAAGTTTTTAGAAAAAACGAGAGGCGCGGAATGAATGGCATAGTATGGCGTGATGACGCTCTGATTGTCGGTCTGTCAATAAGAAAGCGTTACGGGGAAATGCCGCGCCTTGAAATTGACGTTTACACGGAGACGGCGGAATGAGAAGTTCTAAAGGATTATATAATTACAACAGCGTTTCAGAACGCCGCGAGGGAGATTTTTACCCGACGCCTGATTGGGTTTCAGATGCTCTGCTTGATAATTGCAGAAATGATTATCGCTTTGTCGGCGACGTGTGGGAATGCGCTTGCGGCAAAGGCGATCTGGCAGAACGCATAAAGCAGAAATGTCCGTTGGCGAAGGTTTACGCTTCCGATCTTTATGATCGCGGTTACGGTGAAAGCGGTATTGATTTTCTGACAAGCCGGAGAACAGCCGATTGGATCATTACAAACCCGCCTTTTGAGATGGGCTTTGAGTTTATGCAACGTGCCCAAAAATTGGCCAAAAGGGGTTTTGCTCTGTTGTTTCCTCTGCGCTATCTGGCAGGTAAAAGACGTTCTGGATTTTTTAAAGAATATCCCCCGAACAGAATAATAGTAATACCTGGTAAGGTCGATTTTACCGGGGCTGGAAATGCCAAAATAGAATTCTGTTGGTTTATCTGGGATCGCTATTTGGATAAAGAGAGCAAAATTATCTGGCACTTGCCGACAGAAACCAAACAAGGAAGCCTTTTTGCAATTTAGGAGCAACAAAGAAAATGACTGATAAATTTACTTTTTTTGAAAATTTTAAAAACACAGCGGACAAGCTGCCCGATGATTTACGTTTGAAGTTTTACGACGCTTTAATGAGCTATGTCTTTGAAGGCGATGAGCCGGACGATCCGATTGTCGGAGCGTTGATTACAGCCTTAAAGCCGGCTCTTAACAGAGAGGAATCTCGCGGCGGATTCCGTGTTGGTTCCGGTCGCCCTAAATCAAACGAAAATCAAACGGAAATCAAAAATAATCAAAACTCCAATTTGATTTATTCTGAAAAATCAAACGAAATCAAAAATAATCAAAACGAATTTTTGAAAAAAAACGAAAATCAATTCTTTCAGAATAAAGAAGAAGAAATAGAAAGAAAGATATATCTTCACTACGTTCAGATATATCCAAAGAAAGCGCAAAACGATTTTTCAAACCTTCCGTTGAAGAAATCAGGTCATATTGCCGAGAAAGAAACAACGGCGTTGACGCTGAAAAGTTTTTCGATTTTTACGAAGCCAAAGGCTGGGCTATCGGAAAATCGCCTATGAAGGATTGGAAAGCGGCTGTAAGGACGTGGGAGCCAAAAGACGGAAAAGCAGCTCCGGTTAATCAAAACAGCATAGCTCCGAAAAAAACGTGGCGAGAAATGGCGCGGGAGCAAGGGGTAAACGTTTAAAGGGGAAAAGCAATGCCGAGTATTCAAACGCAGGCGGCTTTCGATGTGCTTACGGAGCTTTACGGGGAGCCGACGTGGTTGTCAGAGCCGAAAAAGGGAATGGACATTGAAAAGGTTTTTGCCGAATGGGACAAAGCCTTAAAGGATTACACGGAGGAACAGGTCAAAACTGTTTGCCGGAAGCTGTGGAAGTACGCCAAAACAAGCACGTTCCCGCGCTTAGGTCATATTTTGGCGATGTTGTCTGACGTTGAAAAGGTCTATTCAGAACCTGAAAGACCGGAATACGGGCATAGCGAAGTTATGGACGAATTAGAAAGGTTGCGGAGTCGGTGGCTTGCAGAAGGCTTTGAGGGGCGTATTTGCTTTTATTCCGACGTTCAAGAGGCCTTACGGCGCGTTTATGCCGACGCTGAAGCGGATTATCCGCCGGAGAAACATTGGGAAAAAAGATCGGCGTCCGATTTGGTAAATCTGGCGATAAAGAACGGCGTTTTTTGGTCGGGGCTTGAAGCGCATTTGCGCAGAATCACCGCCGACCGTCCGTATTATCAGCATTTCGGCGGAACCGGTGATGTTTATTCCGTTCCGTCCGAATTTGATTTGAACAACGAGAAAAGGCGGTGCGCATGAGATATGAGCCGAAAGAAACGGCAGATATTAAAACAATCGAAGACGTTGAAACTCGCGTCTATCACGCCTTCAAAGTGATGCGGACTTTTCCTGATCCGGGGCCGAAGGGCTTTGCTTCGGCGTTGGGATTCTGGATTCCCGAAGAATACCCCGTTGACGAAGTCGAACCGAAGCGAATGCGGGAGCGTTTTGTTTCGCGGGATTACAGGTTGGCCGAAGAATTTGCGATCGAATGGTGGCCGAAACTGCCGCTTGATCCCGATGACAAACGATTGATCGCCTACCGGTGCGGCGCGCCGACAATGATTGACGGCAAAATGACGCATTGGTCCGGCGTGAGAAAATGGAAAGATGTTGCGTACTCGTTCCATTGCCACCGGAACACGGCAAAATACAAATGGGATATGGCTATAAAAGAGATTTTTTCGTATGTTCAGAGCCTAAATTGTGCATGATTGTGCAAAATTGTGCAAAATAGTGCATTTTTGTGCAAAATAGCATTGTGCATTTTTTCTCGAATTGCAGTATATTTGAATTATAATCATGACGAAGCTGTGATTAATTTTTGTGTTCATTTGGGCGGTCGAAAGGCCGCCCTTTCCTTTTAAAGAAAAACGCAAAGACGGGCCGTGTTGATTGGCAAGACGCGGAAAGACACGACATAAAACCATCGGTAACAAACCCATTACCTCCGCAAAACGCTTCTTGTCGTGCGGCTCTCTTTGCGCTTCTGCTTTCGGAACGGTGTTATGACAAACGCAAAACAACCAACAATACGCACGCCCGCGCGGGCGCGAAAGAAAAAGCGGGTGAACGCGGCGCGTTGGAAATCAACAGCGACAAAGGAATTTTTATTGAAGCGCATATCGAACGGACAGAGCTTGCGGCAAGCCGTCAGGGATCGTGCCGAAGCGTTGAAGATGAACCTTGACGCGGGCGATGTCGTCAGGTGGCTTTTAAAGGAATACGGGGAGGAATACGACGAAGCGCGCGAAGTCGGCACGGCTTTGATGGAAGACGATTTGATCACGGAAGGGGAAAACTCCGCTTACGATTTTACCGATGACGGAGATATTGATCACGAGGCGATCGCCCGAAGCCGTTTGAAATGCGACAATCTGAAATGGGTTATGGCGCGCCGCAAACCGAAACGATACGGGGATCAGGTGAATGTTGCCATTAGTGACGAAGATCGAAGAAGAAAAGAAGCTGATAGCCTTATCGAAGAAATTATCACAAAGTCAACGGATTGAGGTGTGGCGGCGGCTGGCGCAAACGGATTTATTCTTTTTACTGGTTTATGTGTTGCGGCGGCGGGAGGTTGAAGACAGTCAATACATTCTCGATAGATGCCGGGAATATCAGGCCGCGCCGTTCGGATATATCGATCTCTGGGCGCGCGGACACTATAAGTCGTCGATTATAACGTTTGCCGATACGATCCGGCAGATATTGACGGAGCCGGAATTGACGCATTGCATATTCAGCCACACCCGCGATATTGCAAAGGACTTCCTTATGCAGATAAAGCGGGAACTTGAAGACAACAAGTTATTAAAGCTGTTGTTTCCGGACGTTCTTTATTCAAAGCCGGAGAAACAATCGCCGCAATGGAACGATGAGGGGATTGTCATAAAGCGGAACGGAAACCCGAAAGAGGCGACCGTTGAAGCGTGGGGCGTTATCGAACGGCAACCGACAGGGCGGCATTTTAACAGGTTGACGTATGATGACTTAGTAACGATTGACACGGTTCAAACGCCGGATCAGATCAAGAAGTGTTATACAAGGTTTGTGATGAGCCTGAACCTTGTGGCGACCGACAATAAAAAGCGAATGATCGGGACGTTTTACGCGCACAACGACCCGTACACTCGAATTATAAAGGACGGAACATTCAAGCCGCGAATACACACGGCAATGAGCGACAAGAACGACTTTAACACAGGACTGTTTATGTCGGCGGAAGAACTTATGGAGAAAATGCGATCAATGGGCGCGGACGTTTTTTCAACGCAGATGATGCTTGATCCGTCGGTTCAGAGCGGGCAAGTGTTCAGGACGGAGTGGATCAGGTATTGGGACGTTACAATGGAAGCGGCGCGGAAGATGAATCTTTATCTTCTTGTCGATCCGGCAAGTTCGCAAAAGAAAGGCTCCGACTTTACGGACATGAAGGTTGTCGGGCTGAACGAAGACGGAAAGATGTATGTTTGCGACATTGTTCACGACCGCTTAAACCTGACGCAACGGGCGGAGGCGTTGTTCAGGCTTCACCGTAAATGGCAGCCGATAGGCGTATTTTATGAACGATACGGGCAACAAGCGGACATTGAGTTTATGGAATTTCTGATGCGACGAGAACATTACAGGTTCGACATTTCGCCGCTCGGCGGGCGAATGAGCAAGGACGACAGGATCAGGCGGCTTCAACCGGACTTTCAGAACGGAAACATATATTTGCCGCGCAGTATTCCTTATATGACGGTGGACGGGCGGACGGTTGACCTGACGGAGCAGTTTGTAGAAGAAGAATACAAAAATTATCCGGCGGTCGATCACGACGACGGCATAGACAATCTGGCGCGGATTAAGGATGCGGACGTTGTTTATCCGAACGGGCGGTCGATGTTTGAGATAATCGATTACGGGGAGTGAAAAAATGGGATTGGGAAAGAAATTAAAAAAGGCGGCAAAAAGTGTGACACGCTCCGTTTCGGACGGGGTGCAGAAGGTTTTGGGGGAAAAGGGCTACAATATCGCGAAAGGCGCGTTGACGGCGTTAAACACGCCGTATATGGCGACGACCGCCGTTACTGACACATTGAACGGCGACAATCCCATAAAAAAGCAACAGGAAAGGCAGGCGGCGGCGATGACGAATTTACAGGGCAGAGATGTCGAAAAACCGGAAATCAAGCCGACGTTTGACGATACGCCGGAAGGGCTTGATCTGTATCAGGCGAATTTGCGTTGGAAGCGGCGGCGGCGCGAAAAGCTGTCTATGAACGCGGAAGATCGCGAAAAGACAAACGTCTTAGGCGGCTCTGAAACTCTGGGGGTTTAAGATGGACAAATACAAGCGGTTAAAAAAACTGCAAGTGAAGCTTGCCGCAGAACGTCAGGCCTTTGAAAGCATCTGGCAGGAAGCGTATGAGTTCATTTCGCCCGAAAACGCGACAATAACAAAAGAGTTTTCGACAGAGCTGTTAAAGTCCGGGACGTTATATGCGACAAGCGCGCGGCGTGTTTTACCGTTTTTTGTCGGCATTATGCAGTCGGCTATTATGCCCGCCAATCAGAGATGGCATAAGCTTGTCGCGCCTACGGAAGAATTAAGAAAAGACGCTTCTATTGGCGCGTTTTACCAGTCGTTGACGAATATGCTGTTTGAGGCGCGGTATAAACCGGAGGCGAACTTTAACGGCGCGATGGTCAGGAATTGGAAGTCTGATGCTGCGGTTGGTCACGGAATCACTTACGTTGAAGATTTTATAGGACACGGGCTTTATTACAAAAACATTCAGGTTCAGGATTTTCTGTTCCGGCGGGACAACAAAGAGAATCTGACGGAGGCTTTCTGGCGTTATAAAATGTCCGGGGCGGATATTTATGCGGAAGTCGGAGAAGATAAAGCGAAGACAGTCTTGCCTCCTAAAGTGGTTGACACTTTCAACCGTGATATAGATTCCGAGATCGAAGTTACGCTTTGCGCCTATAAAATCAGCAATGAAGAGTCGGCGGCGAACGTCAAGATAAGTATTACGGAAGACGGAAAGGAAGTAAGGAGCTATCCGCGTTACGCCGTTGAGCTGATTTACTTTGAAGGCAACGATGCGCACGTTTTGAATAGCTCTTATTCTCGATCTTTTCCGTTCATCGTCGCGCCTTACGATATGTTGAACGGCTCGCCGTTCAGCGTTTCGCCGACAATCGCCTGTCTGGCCGACTTGAAGATGAAGAGCAGAATCCGCAAATCGAATATCACCGGCGCGGAACGGGCCGCCGATCCCACGATTTTAACTATGCAGGACGCGACGTTGAGTATCAATAAACCTCGCCCCGGCGCAATGGTCGGCGGCGGCATGGTGAGGGACGCGAACGGCAAGCCCGCTCCGGCTATGCAGGCATTGGACTTGTCCGGCAATATGAATATCGCGTTTGAAATGGAAAACCTAATTGAAAACGAGATCGGCGAATACTTCTTGAAACCGTTATTCTTCCTGTTTTACGGAACCAATCAGCCAAAGACGGCGACGGAGATCAATCAGTTGGCGATGGAACGGTCTAAGATGATGAGCGTTTTAAGCTGTCCGGTTGAGCGTCATTTGATTTATCCGATGATCGAGCGCGAACTTGATATTTTGTGGCGGCAGGGAAAATTCCCGAAGGACATTCCCGAAAAAGTCCGCACTCTGTTTGAAAACGGAGAGCCGACGTTTGCCGTCGAATATGAGGGCGAAGTCAAGCGGGCGCAGTTGTTACAGCAAGCGGCGGGAATTATGCAGACGGTTGAAGTGTTGGGGTCTGTCGCGCAGTTTGATCCGAATGTCAAGCACGCGGTCAAATGGGCGGAGGCAATCAAGAGTTTGGCGATGACGAACGATATGCCGCTTGATTTGATCAGAACGGAGGAAGAATACGAGAAGGCGGTTCAGGAAGAACAGGCTGAAATGATGAGGGCTGAACAAATGCGGGCGTTAGCCAAAACGGCGGATCAGGCGCGGCGGTCGGCGGGAATGTATTTATCTCAATCAATGGGGCAATAATGGCTACTGAACAAGAAATCACAGACGCGAAGAATAATTTGATAGCGTTGACGAACGATTACAGAAGGGTTTTTGAAACGGAAGAAGGGCGGCGCGTTTTAGCCGATCTTAAAACGTATTGCCGCGTCAATCCTTCCGAAGCGTTGACGGCGGACAATTCGACCGATCCTTTGAAATTGGCCGTCCTTGTCGGCCGCAGAGATGTGATCGACAGGATAGAGCGCTTTAAAGACACGCCGCTTCAATCAATTTTTAAACTTTACAACCTCTAAAGAACGGAGTTTTATAAATGAGTGATGAAACGAATCCCGCGTCCGGAAATCCGGGGAACGCGGCACAAACAGATCCAAGCGCGCCTCCTGCACAGGAACAAGCAAACAGCGGATCGACAAGTCGGAGTCCGGACTTTCAGGATTTATCCGCTTATTCGGCTGAACAGCGGGAATTTTTGAAAACGAAGGGCTATAAAGACGTTCCGGCGTTAATTGAATCATATCGCAATCTTGAAAAATCAATGGGCGGGCGCGTCGCTCTGCCGAAAGACACGGACGATGAGTCCGCTTGGTCCGAATTTTACAAGAAGACGGGTGTTCCTGAAAACGTCGAAGGTTACGGCATAAAGCCCGCGTCTGAATTTGCGAACGACTTATTACAGGTCGCGCACAAGATTCATCTGACGAAGCGGCAGGCCGAACAGTTTTTGAAGATCAGCGAAGACGGTCTTTTAGCCGGAGATCAGCTTGAAGCGGAGAGATTCAAGAAGAACGTCGAAGCGGCGAAAGAAGCTTGGGGCGACAAAGCGGCGGCGAATGCCGATTTGTTACAGCGGGCTAAAAACGCCTACGGTCTGACCGACAGACAACATCAGGAAATTGCGGAAGTTCTTGGGTTTGACAAAGCAACGTCAATCCTGTTGAGCTTGGGACGGCAGAATGCTGACGGTGTTTCCGGCGGCAATTCCGGCGGCGCAAGCGACAGGGACAGCGATTCGATGGTTGATTACCTGATGAGCAAACGCAACAGAAACGATCAAGGGCTTTAACATTTGAAAGGAAGTTATCATGCCTATTTTTAACGACACAATGCAGGAAGTCGCGAAAAGTTACGAGAAGAAGCAGGCAAAACTGATCGAACACGTTACCAAGTCGGCTCCCTTTTTGAAAGCCATGCCCACAATTACGGCCACGCACGGTTTGAAAAACCAGTATGAGGAAGTAACCAATTTGAAGGGCGCGGGATTCCGAGAATTTGATTCGCCGTATCAGGAAATGGACGTTTCCACGGTATTGCGTGAAGAAAAGATTGGACTGATCGGCGGCAAAATGGACGTTTCGGAAGAACGCGCTATTGCTTTGACCGGCATCACGGACGGCGCGAGAGCGGCGGCGACGTATTTTGACAAGCGCAAGGGAATCTTGTTGAACGACGCCGGGAAAACGACCGAAAAGCATCTGATTTACGAACGCATTTACAAGGCCGTTCTTAAATATAACGCGGGCTTGAGTTCAAACGAAAAGACGGTGTTTGACGCGGGCGGTTCAACCGGTCTGTATTCCGTTCTGGCGATCCGTATGGGGAAAGAGGAAAATTGCGGCATTCTGTCCCCGTGGAAAAAGAACGGCGGCAATTCCGGCGAAGAACTGATTAAAATGGATTGGACGGACGGTGGAAACCGTCATACGTTGGTCGGCGGATCGAACAACGGCAAACTCGGTTATTCCGTCACGTTCGACGGCGGGCTTGGTTTCCAGATCGCCATGCCGGAACGCGTGGGCGCGATCTTTAACATCGAAGCAAGCGGAAGCCACTCTTTGACGGTTCAGATGTTGGCAAACCTGCTGTCCAGTATCGAATCGGACGAGAGCGACACGTTCCTGGTGATGAACCGCTTTATGTTTGACAGCCTGGTTGCGCTGAAATGGCCGCAGGTTCAGTTGGCGACGGGCGATCGCAATTTGGACACGCGCTTCAGCCGCTTTAACGGGATTGACATTATCGCAACGCCCAATATGTTGCGCGCCGCCGAAACGGCGGTAAGCGTTTAGTCTATACCGGTTTTAACCTCTAACAGAAGGAAACAAAACAATGTTTGACATCAAAAAAGGTGTTTACGGTGAAAATCCGATTGACGAAGGAACATTGGCGTCCGGTGGCTCGTTGTCGGCTACTCGCGCCGTTGCCGTCGGCGGCGTCGTTGGTCGTTTGTGCTTTCGCATCGTCGCCGGTGAAGGCGGCTTTACGCTGAAAAGCGGAAAGAAAATTTCCTACACGGTTGACGAATGCGACACGATTGACGGGACTTATACAAGCTCCGTCCGTTCCGGTGACGGCCACACGGCGGCGGCGGATACGACGTATGCCGAAGGCGAAGTGATCGATACGGTAGAATATCCGCGCGACGACAAGGTTTTTGCGAAATTCAATCTGTCAACCGATAACACGGAAGCCGGAAAAGTAAAGGTTGTCTTGGATTACTAAAGCGGCCTCAACCATGAAGCCCCGCGCCTGAAAACGCGGGGTTTTCTTTTGAAAAAGGAATGATGAAAAATGCCTAAATATGCCTTTAGAACGAAAACGGAAACGTATTATAACGGTCACTTGGTCGGGAAAGGACAGATCGTTGAAGCCGGTAAGGATTTGTCGAAACAATATCCGAATATCTTTGATCTGATCGGTGCTGAAAATGACGTAAAAGAGCCGACGGAGCCGGAAGCCGCAACGGAAGATAAAGCCGACGAAGCCGCCGCCGATGATAAAAAACCGGCGAATCCGACCGTTGACAATATGACGAAAAAAGAACTGCTTGAATTGGCAGAAGCTCTGCATATCGCTGACGCGGCAAAAATGAATGTCGATCAGCTGAGGACGGCTTGCCGGGGCGTTTTGGAAAGCAAATAAAAAAAGGAAAAGCTATGTCGGACACGATGAACACACCGCTTGATATTGTAAACAGAGCCTTGCAAATTCTTGGCGCAAAGAGAGTCGCAAATCTTGATTCTCCGACGACGGCGGCGGAAGAAATGAACAGCGTTTATGCGTTGAAAAGAGACAGTTTGATCAGAACAAGAAACTGGTCGTGTTGCATCAAGTCCGGCACAGCTATTCTTGTTAATGAAACGCCTGACAATGGATATTTGTATAAGTATAAATTGCCGAATGACTGTCTTAAATTATTGTCCGTCGGCAATCGATATACGGGGTATTCCGGCGTTGAAGGGCAGTTTTCAAGCAATCCCGAATGGAAGTTGTCAAGGGATTGTCTTTATACGAACAGAGCCGCGCCGTTAGCGATTGAATACTGTTTCCGGAATCAGGACGTTCCCACTTACGATCCGCTGTTTTGTGAAGTGTTGGCCTTTGAATTGGCAATCGCCACGGCGAACAAGATCAAGGAAACACAAACTGACATAGCAATGCTTGAGCATTTGCGCGACAACGTATTGAGCGATGCGCTTATTTGCAATGCGATTGAGCGTCCGAATGAGCCTGTGCCAGATGGAAACTGGATAGCCGCAAGGGAAGAATGGGCATGAAGAAGTTTATCGAAACATTCAACGGCGGGGAAATATCTGAGGATTTATACGGCAGAACAGACCTCTTAAAAGCGGTCGGCGGCTGTAAAGTCTTCAAGAATTTTCTTCCGAATATTCAGGGAACGGCGACGTTTCGCGGCGGCTTCAAGTTTGCGGGGCAGACGAAAAACAACGCGCGGACTCTTTTGCTTGACTTTACGTTTACCGAAAACGACGTTCTGACAATCGAAGTCGGAAACGGATATATGCGTTTCTTTAAAGACGGAGAACCGGTTATGCGAAACGGCTCTGTTTATGAAATTGCGGCTCCGTATGCGGCGGCTGATCTGTTTGACGCAAACGGCTGCGTCCTTCTGAATAAATGTCAGTCCGGCGATACGGTTTATTTCTTTCATTCAAAATATCCGGTTCAGCGTCTTTTCAGAAACGCGGACGGAACGTTTACGCTGACGGCTGTTGACTTTGCCGAGTATGGCGGGTTTATGGATTTAAACAGAAACAAGTCCTCCCGTGTTTATGCGTCGGCGGCGACGGGAACAATCACACTGACATCGAATGAGCCGATCTTTGACGCGGGATATGTCGGTTGTCTGTTTTATCTTCAAAACATACACTTTGAGGATATTTATTCTTGGTCGGAGGGAAAAAGCGTCACGGCCAACCAAAAGATTATGTCCAACGACTGTCTTTATACGGCGGTTGCGGCAGGTACGACGGGCGCAAGTAAGCCTACACATACGGAAGGAACGGGAACGGACGGCGCGGTTTCATGGGTGTTTCACGACGCGGGATACGGCATTTGCAAAATTACGGCTTGCGCGGCGGATAAGTTAAGCGCGACGGCGCAGGTTTTAGTAACGCTTCCGGCTGACGTTGTGGGAAGCGCAAAATCCACCTGGAAATGGAAATTCGGGGCGTGGTCGCCGCAACAAGGGTATCCGTCCGTCGGCTGTTTCTTCCGTGAACGTTTGGTTATGGGCAACGGCAAAAGAATATGGCTGTCTTGGATTGGCGACTTTGAGGATTTTTCGGAAAAGGACGTGGCGCAGATCACTTATGAAACGGGATTTTCTTCTCAAATTTCAAGCGGGCAGACGTTGGGGGATATTCAATGGCTTATGCCGATTGAAGATTTAATGATCGGCACGACAACAAATCTTTGCGCTTTCGGCGAAGCGGACAACCAAAATGTGATGAGCGTCTATAACTGCAAGTCGGAAGAAACTTCGACAAATTCAAACCGTCCTGTCGTTCCCGTAAAAATCGGGCAGAAGATTTTATTTTCTTCTTATTCCGGCAAGGAGATTTATTGTTTGGATTACACGCCTGCAACGGGGCAGTATCAGGCGGAAAGCCTTTGCAAGTTCGCCAGGCATATCAATCAGGCGGGCATTATCAAAATGGTTCATCAAAAAGAGCCTAACGATCTTGTGTGGTGTTTGCTTGGCGACGGCAAATTGACCGTTCTTTTGTTCGATCCGGCACAAGAAGGTCTGTGTTGGTGTTCTTGCGAAACGGACGGAGAAATAGAATCCCTGTCGTTAGAGGGAAAGAACGTTGTCGTTTCCGTGAAGCGCGAAAATTCCGGCGGCGTGTTCAGGGCTGTTGAGTATCTGGCTAATCCGTTTGACGAATATTTCAGAGCGTCCATAGCCGATTACGCGAACGAAGCCGCGTATGAGCAGGCGCGTATTGATTTTTATGAGCAATACCAATCTGATATGATTTATTCGGATAGCGCGGTTGTCTTAAAGAGCGATGATCCGGTTTTGAACGTCGCAAGCGGCAAGCTCGGTCATTTGGCCGGTCGGACGGTTTCAGTTGTCGCAGACGGCGCGTATGAGGAACACGTTGTCGAAGCCGTCACGGGCGGTTACGGCTTCACGTTGGAAAATGCCGCAAAGACTGTCGTTGTCGGTCTGCCGTATCGCGGCGTTATCATACCGACAAGAATCGCCGACATGACGCAGATCGGGAACAATGCGGCGAATATAAAGAAAATACAAAACATTTCAATCCGCGTTTGGAACAGTTTAGGCGGTCGGTATTCCGACGGCGACGGAAGATGGTTCAATATCATTGAACGCACGGGCGGAGACAGGTTCGATCACCCCGTCCCGCTGTTTTCCGGCCAAACGGATTTTCTTTCGTTTGACGGTGATTTTAAGAGAGAGCCGGATATGGTTATAGATCAGCCTTATCCGTTCCCGCTCGTCATTCAATCCATTGTCTTTGATTACGAATAGGAGGACGTGTCATGGTCGCTTGGGCTTTAGGCGCTATGGCGGTTTCCGGCATAGCGAACGGAATTTCCACATATCAATCGGTCAGGAATCAGGCTTCCCAATTACAGCAGGAAGCCGTCCTTAAATTCAAGCAGGCTTCCAATTTATACGAAGACGCCGCCAATTTAGCGTTGGCAAACAGTGAGAACGAAGACATAACGCGGCGGCAGGCGCAACTTGAGCTGTCAAAATTCCGCGCGCAGACGAAAACAAGCGGGCTGACGGGCGGCACGCTGATCGATCTCGATTTTCAGACGGCTGAAAACATGGAGGCCGACATATTGATGGAGCGATACAACGGCCACGTTCAGTATGTGATGAAGAAGAAAGAGGCGGCTTATACACAAGAAACGGCTGAATATATGACGCGATCGGCAAAGAAAATGAAGAAGTCGGCTTTGACGCAGTCGCTTTTGTCCGGATTGTCCGGCGGCGTTTCCGCTTTCGGTATGGCGGGCGGTTTCGATCAATTAAGAAAATAGGGGAAAAGAGATGCCTAATCCTTATTTGAAAAGCGTAAAAATGAATCCGGCAGCCAATCCGCACGTTGACGGGTATGTTAACAGATATGATCCGTCGGCGGAATTGACGAAAGCGGCGGGAGAACTCGCTGTTGCTTTGACAAACGGCTATGTAAAGGCGAAGCGGCGGGAAGACGAATTTACGGCGCGTCGGCTTGTTTCCGATTATCAGGAAAGATTAAACGCGTTTGTCAGAGACAGCGCGTTAAACGAAAAGTCGTTTGATCAATCTGACGACGGCAGAACAAATTTCGACGTTGATTTTGAGAAGGAAAAAGAGAGGATAAAGGCGGAGTTCGACAAGGAATGTCCGTCTTTTGAGCGCGATAATGTTTATAAGCTGTTCAAAAGCATTGATCTGAAAGCCGAAAACGACATTAAGTATCTGAAAATCAAAAAATCGACCGAAAGAACAGTTGCCAACCTGAATCATATCATCGAAACGAAGACAGCGGCTTATGCCGGTATGAGCGCGGCGGAACAAGAGGAAAACGACAGGAAGGTTGAAGAAACGCTTGCCGCCGCTTTTGACGGGGGCGTTATCACGGCAGACGCCAGAGAAAAAGCTTTTGACGCCTATAATTACAACAAACAGAAAGCGCAGGCCAACCACGATATTTTAACGAGGCCAGATATTGCTGAAAAAAATCTGAAAAAGAACGCTTACGGTTTCAAGCAGAATGATCTTGACGAGTTCCGCTTAAAGTTTGCCCAAGTGATGAAGCAATACGATTTGGAAGATCAGCGGAAAAGAAGACTTGAAGACGAGGCAACCGTTTTATCAATCCTTGAATTAATCGGCGAAGGTCGGAGCATAGACACGGCGATTGATGCCGTTTCCGATCCTGAAATTGTCGAAGGATTGAGAAAAAAACAGGCTGCTTTAACGTCAGATCAAAAAGACGTTTCGACTGACGAAGGGCTTTATGATTCCTTGATGACAATGAGCGTCGCCGATCCGGTAAATTTCAAACAACTTAATCTTTATAAGCATATCGGCGATCTGGACGCCCGCGCTTTTAAGATTTTAAAGGATCGTCAAAACGCTATTGTTTTGAAGGGTGAGAACGGCGATAAAAAGGAAAATGGGTTTGAGCTTAAAGATTCTTATCTGAATCCGCACGAAAACCTGAAACATTCAGCCTATGCCGATCTTGGCTTGTTGAAAAATTCAAACGATCCTGAAACAGCACGTCAGCGTTTGGATTTTGACACAAGATATGCGGAGATTGCCGAAGCGGAAATAGGACGGCTTGGCAGAAAATTGACAAGAGACGAAGAAGCTGCAATCGTCAACAATCTCGTGAAAGAAATATCCATTCGGAAAAATTGGTGGTTCGATCCTGAGATAAGAGCTTACCAGATGACCGGAAAAGAAGCTGCTTATGTTCCGTATAAAGAAATAGACAAAGAACAGCGCAAAGAGATAGAGGGCGTTTTTAAAAATCAATTTGGTGTTGATTTATCGTCTTTAAGCAAAAGCGAAAGACAGGAAGCCGTTGAAGATATGTCAGCGGCTTTTCTTTTACCCGAAGCGGCGCGCTTGGCGAGAATGAAGATCATCCTTGAAGGTGTGGCGGCAAAGATTACTGGAGAAGATAAGGACGAGGTTGAATGATGGAAAAGAATAAACCCGAAAGCATTGTAACGACAAACAATATAAGTTTTGGCCGTTTTAATTCAGACGTTCAGCCGGAATCTCAAAAGACTGAAAGTGTCGTTACCACAAATAAAATTGATTTCGGAAACGCCTATAAAACACTTCAAGAAAAAGACGCTTCTCTTTTTGCCCGTCAGGTTACTTCAACGCAGTTTTTTGACGCCCAAAACCGTGCTAAAGCCGCCGGCATAGCAAAGCGTATGAATATTGATAACGTTGATTTCGTTCAGCAAAATCTTTCCGATTATGAAGCGGCGGACAAAAGGAAGCAGTTTGAGGATTATGTAAAACTGAATCCGGCGATACGGGATATGGACGCAGACAAGCGCGACGAGTTTTTAAAGCGTATTGCTGACGAAAAAACAGCGGCGCAGTTAAACCGGATAAACAACAATCTCCGCGTTTATGGTCAAGAGGAGCGGCCTTTTGCGCCGATGGCGTTTGCTAAAAAGCTTTCATATTCTTGGCAGAAAGGAAAAGGGACGGTTAATGTCGGTCGCGACGTTGCGGATATTATGAAAAGCCGTCGTTTGTCTGAATACGAAGAACGGCAATTACTGGCTTCAATTAAAGAGGAACAGAAAGAATCTCCCGCGCTTGCCTCTAATCCGCTGACAAAACTCTTTTATATGGGGGCGGGAACATTGCCCTACACGTTACAGACCGGCGTTTGGACGTTTGGCGGAGAGATCGCCGCAACCGTCGCAAGTATCGCATTAAAGCGTTATCCGGCGTTGGCAGTTACTTCAAAGATTGCCGGAAGAGTCGTTGGCGCGATAGGTGCTTTTAAAGAAGGTGAAAAAATTGAGGCGGGGAATCTCTACCTTGATTTGATGACTATGAAAGACGATGACGGAAACGTGATTGATCACGAAACGTGCCGGAACGCGGCGGAAATATACGGTAAAGTTTCAGCCGCCATAGAAACAGCCGGTTCTGAAATGCTTACCGACGTTGCGTTAAAAGCTAATTTTTTGAAGCGTTCTCTTTTGAAAAAACAGATCGTCGAATTAGCAAAGAAGAAAGGACTGAAACATTGGATCGCCGAGTTCGGAAAGCGCTCCGTCGTTGCTGATATATCGGAGGCGATGGAAGAAGGCTTGCAGGAAGGAGCTTCCATTTTTGCGGAAAACAGGGCGAAGTCGGCGGCGAACAGAAACGGAGCTGATTTTGAACTAGCCGATTATGCTGAAAGAGTGATGGACGCAACTATTGCCGGAGCGCAGGGCGCGGCTGTCATTTCCGTTGCGGGCGCGGGATCGGGAACGGCTATTTCGGCGCGCGAAAACAGAAAAATGATGTTGGCGCGGAGAGACAAAGCGCAGGTGGAATCTGTCGCGCTTGCTGACAAAGCTGTTTTTGATGAAATGCAAAAGGACGCTGAACAGGCCTTATCTGTCGAAACAAAAGAGGACGTGGCGCGGAATAAGCAGTTTTTCCAAAAGGCTTTCAAATCGTCTTTGTATGATAACGTTTATCTTGAAATTGAAGACGCGGAAGCCTTCTTGTCAAGTGACGTTTATCAGGCGAATAAAGAATGGCTTGATGAAATTGGTTTTACCGATTTGTTCAATAAAAAAATCGCGTTGGCAAAAGACGTAAGCGGCGTTGTTTCGTTATCAGCGGCGGACTTTGCAACATATATCACGCCGAAAAAGGAAATTTATTCCGAGTTTACAAGGAATATGAAAACGTCAGAAGACGGAATGAAATTCGGCGAAGCGGAAGAACGGGCAAAACAGCGCGTTGAGATATTAAAGCGCGGCGAACAGTTGAAGCGCGAAAAGGAAGGCGACGCGGAGTTTTTGCGTAAATACTTTGATGATCGCTATGACGGCGCGGCATTACAGCGGAAGCCGTTTATCGAATATATGACGAAAGTTGCCCTTACGTTTAGCGAACGGTTAAATATGCCCGTCTGTGATTTTGTCCGCGCTTATCCTTTCGGCGGCGTTTTAAAAGGATATACCGGCGAAGCTCCGTCCGTTTCAGCGTATGATGAAATTCTTTCAGCGATCCGCGATGAAATAAGAAGCGATCCGGAGGAAGCAGTCAGGCGCGTTTCGGAAGCGGCGGCAAAAAAAGACATTCGCGCTATCCGTAACATTCTTTCAAAGAAGATTAAAAACGCAAACAACGGCGACATAAAGAAGTTTATCAGGCTTGCGAACGCGATCAGGGATATGAAGCTTGATTTGTCGAATATGACAGATGATCAGATTCAAAACGCGCTCAATAATTTCACAACCGCGCCGGATCAGTCTGTCGCTCCGAAAGCGGAAACGACTTCCGAAACCGGAGATTTATTCAAAACCTCCGGCGCAAGCAAAGCGGAAAGCGCGCTGAAAGATATTCAGGAAACCGGCGGGGATTATGTTGTTATCGGTTCAGGGCGCGTTCCCGTGGCGTATGAAATCCGCGACATATCGACAATCAATACAAGCCACACGGCGGAAGGCGCGATCAATCCGAATTATCCGCAGCGTTTTCAGCCGCGTGATCGTTCCGATATTGCAAGCCGCGAACAGATTCAAAATATCGTTTCGTCCTTTATGCCGGAGCGCGTCGGGGTGAACGCTGTTGCAAACGAAGGCGCGCCGATTATTGACACGAACGGAAACGTCCTTGTCGGTAATGGTCGCGCTATGGCGATTTCAGAAGTGCTTAAAAATCCGGAAAAGGCGGCGGCTTATAAGGAATATCTTAAAAGTTTGGGCTATCTGTCCGATATGGAAAATCCGATTCTCGTCCGCCGGCTGACAGGAGATATGACGGACGAACAGTTGGACGCTCTTGTTGCCGACGCGAACGCAAGTGGGACAATGCGTTATTCGGTGGCGGAACAAGCTTTAACGGACGCAAGCAAAATGACGCCAAATTTATTGAACGCTCTTGATGTTGACGCTGACATTGGAAGCGCGGCGAACAAAGAATTTGTCAAAGGCGTTTTTAATGACATTATCCCGTCCGGCGAACGCAACGGCTTGATGGTAAACGGGCAGATAACGCAAGACGGCATAGAACGGATTGAGGACGCTCTTGTTGCTATGATCGTTCAGGACAAGGCTTTGCTTGATACTTTGTTGACTAAGGACGCGACGGGCAAGAACGATAACCGAAAGATCGCCTCCGGTCTGGCAAAAGCCGCGCCTGCCGTTCTTTACTTTGAAAACGAGATCGAAAACAAAAAAACGATTGATCCGGCTTACTCTATCGCTGACGACGTTCGTGGGGCTGTCTATGTCCTGAAACGGGCAATCGGAAAGAAAATGCCGCTGAATGATTATCTGGCACAGATGGACTTTCTGGAGGGTGGCGTTTCCGCAAGCGTTCAATACATAGCGCGGATTTTTGACACGACGCGGAACGCGGCGGAAGTCAGAAACCGTATAACGGATTATATTCGTTTGGCAAGCACGGAAGGCGATCTTATGCAGGGCGGCTTGTTTGCAACGCCAAGCCAAACGAAAGAGCAGATTTTACAGGCTATTTCCGGAAAACAACCGGCTTTATATCAAAAGAGTTTCGGTGATCTTTTGGCAAAGATCAGTAAAATTGACGCGGATCGATTAGCATTTGAACGGAAAAACATCAATTCCGAATTAAGCGGCAGGGAAAATGAAGAAGTGAAAGCGGTTAAAATCAACCGCTTTTTTTCTGACCGCGAAAAGGGTGATGATATTACGGACGATGAAGTTATCGCTAAACTTGATAAAACTGCAAAAAAGAACGATAACGGTGTGCGTGTGCTAGAAAATGATAATGGTGAAACCGTTACTTTATCTAACGGTTTTCTTGGTGAAATGCTTGGTGTGCACAGCACAAATGATAATATCGGCGGTGTAGTCAATAAAGAGGCAATAGCTAACTTGCCGGCAATATTTAAGACGGCTCTTAAAATAAAAGAAGCGGACGATATTAGGCACGGAACACAAAATAAAATTATACGGTATGCCAACGTTTTTGAAAGCGATGGCGAGCCTATTATGGTTAAGATTACGGTTAAACAGCTTAAAGGTAACCGCAAACACCTAACGGCAATAGAATTTGAAAGAAATGGCAACCGTGATTTAGCGGCATACAGCTTAAAAACGGCAAAGAAAAACACTAGCGCAGATACCCTGAGGGAATCTCCCGTAGATAAATCATACGGTAACAACGCTAGTGACAGTATTACTGTAAACGATTTAATTGAGTATATCAATACTTTTACCGACGAAACAATAAATATCAATGGCAAGAAACGCTCCACAACGAACAGCGACGGACAGCGTATTGCTAAAACGGAAGAAGGCTTGCGGGCGTTTTATGAGTGGTTTGGTGAAAGCAAGGTAACGGATAAAGATGATAAGCCGTTAGTTGTATATCACGGCTCTCCGAATAAAGATATAGAGTTTTTTGATAAAAGTAAGATAGGGACGAGAGATTACGGATATTACGGAGAAGGATTTAATTTCACTCCGAGAAAAGAAGTTGCTGAAGCATATTCCGGTTCTTATGAATCAAACCCGTTTTTTTCTGAAAAGACGGAAGACGGACGAGTTTACCCTGTCTATTTGAAAATGGAAAATCCATATTTTGCAACAGTTTATCAGGAAGGAGAAATAGATTCTAAACGATTAAAAGATAAGGGATACGACGGAGTTGTTGTTTTTGATTATGACGAATATACAGAAGAAGACAGGGAAAACGATCCTTATATAAAAGAAGAAATCGAAGAAGCAAAAGGATTTAAAAACAAATGGTGGCAACTCAAGAATTATTTTGATGAAGTTATTGGAAGTAAACAAATAAATGAAATAGTTGCATTTGAGCCTGAACAAATAAAATCCGTTGAAAATATCGGCTCTTTCGATAAGAAACGGCAAAACATCTATTATCAAATGGGAAGCGCAGAGAACGTCAGGGCGGACATTAACAGCGCAGAGTTTAAGGAATGGAGCCATAACGCTCCGTTTTATGACGCAAACAAAGCGTCTGAACATAAATTCAAAACGGGTGAACCGCTTGTTGCAGAAGTCTTCCACGGAACGCAACGCGCTGATCGCGTCGGCGACGTGTTTTTGCCGTCCCGCGCCACTTCCGGCCCGATGGCTTTTTCTACGGACACACGTTTTATCGCCGAAAATTATGCGAAAGATAAAAACGACACGTCCATTTACAACGAAACGGAGGGGGATTTTTATAAGTATTATACGGTAAAAATCCCGAATCACGCCCCCGTTACTCTTGATCGTTTATGGAACATTCTTCCGTATACAAAGAAACAGGAAGTAAGAGAAAAGGCTCCGCATATCACGCTTGATGACGAAGGCGAAAACGTCATTTACAACGAAAAGGAAACACGCGGAAACGGCGGGTATTATATTGAAGGTAATCAAAATCCGATAACAGCTCTTGTTGAGGCTTGGCCGAATGCAGGATATTTCTTTGATGAAATGGAGAAGTTTCAGAAAGTTTTGGAACTTGCCGGATTGGGTGAATATGAAATCAAATACATTGATCCGTATGCCTCTTATCCGAAGGTTTATGAGCTTTATGTTGAAATGCAGAATCCGTTGGTCACGCATGATATTCCTAAAAAGGTTATAATGGCTCTCAAGCGGGAAGCAAAAAAACAGCCGCGCAAAACGTCAAACTTTGGGGCTGATCCTTGGGATAAAAGCACAAAGGATCCTATTGAATGGATAAATGGCCTTGATGAAAACGACACTTATATTTGGACTTCAATTCCTGATTGGGTAACAGATACCCTTAAAAAAATGGGATATGACGGTATTGTTGACGCAGGCGGCAAAGGCGGCGTATATGGTCATAATGTTTTTGTGCCGTTTGAAAGTCAGCAATATAAGTCCGTTTATAACAATGGGGCTTTCAGCGAAAACAATCCGAGTATTTATTATCAGTCGGCTTATGCCGGAAGCCGCGTGGACTACGACAAGCCGAGCCTTGAGGCAATCGGTTCCGGCGAAGGCACGCAGGCGCACGGCTGGGGGTTATATTACGCGTTGGACAGAGACGTGGCGGAAAGGTATCGGGAAAATTATGAACCGAACGAACAAATAAGCTATAATGGCAAATTTATAATCAATCTACATAATACAGATGGGCGTATTCTTGAAAAGTTGGCGGAAGGAGAAATTACAAAAAGTCAAGCGATAAAAGAATATAAGAAAATTATTAAAGAAATAGGAAGTTCGGAAGATACTGATTATAGCCTGAAAAGGCTTGATAATATTGATATAAGTAAATTCAAAAAAGAAAAAGGTCAGGTTCACGAGGTTGATATTCCCGAAAATCCGTATCTGTTGGACGAACAAAAGCCGTTCAGCGAACAGTCTCCGTTTGTTAAAAAGGCATTGCGCGAAGTTGAAAAAGAAATCGGCGTAAAGTGGGATCGGCGGCTTGACGCCGGAAAATATATTTATGACAATATCGCTAATGTCGAAGGGAGTGCAAAAGCCGCGTCCGAACTGCTTTCAAAACACGGAATCAAGGGCATTACTTATGACGGAGAGCAAGACGGGCGGTGCTTTGTTATCTTCAATGACAAAGACGTTAAAGTTATTCAGAAGTTTTATCAACCGCAAATAGCGAACGATATTCGGAATAAGTCTGTCCGCGTTTTCGATCTGTCTGAATCCGTTACAGGCATTCCGACTAAAGAAACGCTGATAAAGAAGATAAAAGAGCTGTTAAAAAGTGAGCCGATCAAGACGCAGACAGTCAATATGCTTGTTGATTTTAAGGAAGATGGCGAACGTGATATTGTTGGACATATTGTTGACAGTTCGAGAAAAAATCAAACACAATCCGATGTTGCACGTCATAATATAGCCTTAAACTCCATTGAAGATTTAATAAGAAACAGCGTTTTTATTGAAAAAGAAAAGAACAAAAAGCCGTGGAAAAAGAATGTTGAGGAATATTACCGCTTTTATGTTCCCGTTCTGTTGGGAAAGGGAAACAACAAAAAAGTTTATACCGTTCGGATTGTTGCTGAAAAATGGAAAGGTGAAAAAGACTTAAAGCCTGATACGGCGCATTTATACGACGTGATTCTTGAAGAAAAGACCCGTCAGGCGGAGAAATTGAGCTCCACTCCCAACGGGCTATTTATTAAAGTATCACAAATGCTTTCCGGCGTCAAAGGGTTTGACGGAACTGAATACAGGCAGGCGGAATCTGCCGCGCCGTTCGGGGCGTATGATCCGATCCGGCGGCAGATCACTATTTTTGAAAACAGCAATCTATCAACGATTATCCACGAAAGCGGGCATTTCTGGTATGACGTTTTCAAGGATATAGTGAAGAAGGAAGGCGTAAGCGATCGGCTGAAAAAGGATTATGAAACGCTTGATAAATGGCTTACGTCCGAAGCCGACAAACGCTATTCAATCCGCAAAAACGCAACAACGAATGAATATGAAATTATCCGTGTTTCCTCCGGCGCGGTTGAAAACTCGTTCCTGACGGAAGAAGACGCGATTAATGCGACAAAACACGAATGCTTTGCTCGCGGCTTGGAATCATATTTTCGGGATTTTTATGTTCCGGTGGCAGGCTTGTGGCGCATTTTCTCAATGTTTCGCCGGTGGTTAATGGGGGTTTATCGCTCCGCAAAGTCGCTTGACATTAAAATCATTCCTCCGGTTCGGGAAGTTTTTGACCGAATGATCGCGACGGACACGGAAATTCTTGAGTATCAGGCAGCTGTGCAGATGAAGAAAATCCTCGATAAGTCCGGAACAACATTGATGACGGACGAAGATTTTGAGAAATACGCGGAGATGTTCAAAGAGGCAAGCGATATAAGCCGCGAAAACTATATGCGGGCGCAAGCGGAAGTCATTGCCCGCGAACAGACGCGGCAGTTCCGTGAACGCAAACAACAGATTCGCGATCGGGAACATGAAGAAAAATGCCGGACAGACAAAAAGTTTTTGATCGATACCGTGTTGATGTTCGGTAAAGTCGGCGACGTTGAATATCCGGATATGACACTTGACGAGGAAGAAGTAACGCGGGCGTTTAAGCAGATCAACGTTAAGCGGTGGTATTTACGCAAGAACGGGAAGCCGATATACAAGGCCGGCGGAAAGAAGATGTCGGAGGTCGCGGAGTTTTTCGGCGTTACCGTTGATGAAGTGGCGGACGCTGTTTTTCATATCAATCAAAATCTTGATAACTTTGAAAAGGAGTTGACAGAGATTGTTCACGAAGAATTAGGCGATCCGGTCAGCGCAGGGGATATATTGGAGCGGTTGCGGAAAGCAAACACTACCGACGTTCAACAAACAATCCTTTTAACGGAACTGTCCGCTCTGACGGGAAGCGAAACAAACACAACAATGCTTGATCGCGTTATGAAGAATTGGGCAGAAGACAGAGTCAGCAAAATGAAGTTGCGCGAATTGAAGCCGCAGACGTTCCAAAGATACGCTTTGCGGGCGCAGGATAAGGCCGTTTATTTCGCGCAACGGAAAAACACAAAGGAGGCGGCAAGGTGGAAGGAAAGACAGATTCGGAACTTCTATTTGCAACGCGAATGTGAAAGACAGTTGGATATAGCGCAGAAGTCCGTCAAACGTCTTCAAGAGATCGGAAAGTTTAAGAAGGAAGTCAACCGGCTTGTCGAACAGACTCACCAAGACGCGGCGCGTGCTTTGCTTGCCCGTTTCGGCTTGGCTATTTCATCAACGCAAGCGGCGATTAAACGGGCGGAAGAGTTTGCAAAGTTTGTGCGGAATCAGGCGTTAAACGGCTACGACATAGCCTTGCCGGACGAGCGGCTTCTTGAAATGAAGCATACGAACTATCGGGATTTGACGGTTGATGATTTTATGACGATCCGCGATTGTGTGTTGTCGATCATCTATAACGGAAAACAGATAAAGGAATTTGAGCTTGAAGGCGAGAAGATACGCAAGGAAGAAGCGATACAGAAGATCGCGGCGGCGTTGAGCGGTAGAAAATCCATTAAACGCTCCGCGACAAGTAATACGCCTTTGAGTGAGACGGTTTCTAAAAAAGTCCGTGAATGGGACGCAGCGCTTGTTACGCTTGGCGGTCTAGCGCAGATGGTTGACGGCGCGGATATGAACGGGATTTTTCACCGGCTTTATTTGCGTCCGCTGACGGAAGCGCAGAATTTAGAGTTTTATCTTAACGAAAAATACGCGGCGAAAGTCGGCGAACAGATGAAAAAACTTCCGTCTGACGTAAAAGAGAAGCTTCTTGATGTCGTCGATGGCTCGGAGGAAATGTTGGGACAGGCCTATAATATGGAAGACTTGATTTCTTTCGGCCTGAATATGGGGACGTATTCAAACCTTCAACGCCTGAAAGACGGAAATAAATTCGGAGATACCGCGCTTCAATGGATCCGTGACACAATACCGCTTGAGGCGTGGGATTTTATTCAAGGCGTTTGGGACGTTTTAGATGAAATGCGCCCGATGTTGCAGGAACATCAAAAGAAAATGTCCGGCCTTGATATGGACGAAGTTATTGCTGTTCCGTTTATGGTCGGCAACAGAGAATTTCGCGGCGGTTATTATCCGATTGTATATGACTATTCGGCATTTTCGGAAGCGCGAAACGCGAACTCAACAGCGGAAGCGTTGCTTGAAAGTGATTATGGGCGGCCAACGACGGCAACGGGATATACAAAAGCGCGTGCAGATAAAGTTTGTATGCCGGTTAAGACCGGCTTCGGCGTATTAACGAATCATATTCAGTCGGTTGTTCACGATGTCGCGTATCGTAAAACTTTGCGTGATTTGTGGAACATTACGACGGATCAGAATTTTATTGAAGTGTTTGATGACAAGCTCGGCGTTGAGCGCAGAAAAGCTTTGCAAGGCCTGTTAAAGAGTATCGGGAACAAAGTCAATCGCGACAATCGCGAACTTGAAGGCGTTGAAAATACTTTAAAGAATATCAGGCATAGAGCCACATTTATTGGTCTTGCCTACCGTCTTTCAAGCGCGTTGGCGCAGTTGCCGGGGCTTGCGTCTTCTGTTGCGTGGTTGAGTGATGTAGGGAAGAAGTCTGGCGCAAAACACGGCGGCGCGTATTGGGTCGCCAAAGGTTGCCGAGACATAATCAATGCAGATGTCCGTCAATGGATTGCGGACAAGTCCGGCGAAGTCAAAGCCCGTCTGTCAACGGGTGATCAAAACTTATCTGAACGAATCAGAGTCTTGCGCGGGAAAGATACGCTCCGCGCCTCGATTGAAACATACGGGTATTGGTTCCTTGGTCGCGTTGATTTTCTTGTTTCTTTGGCGACATGGAAAGGCGCGTATGAACAGGCGATCAACGATTTAGGCTATGGCGAACAGGACGCTATCTTTTACGCTGACCGCGCCATGAACGAAAGTCAGGGGAGCGGAAACGTAAAAGAAACCGTCGCTTTTCAGCACGGAAGCGAATTTATGAAGATGGCGGCCATGTTCTATACGCCATTCGCGGCGGAATATCAGCTGAACAAGCGGTTATTCAACGATCTGTTTCACGTTAAAGACTTGGCGGGCTTCACAAACGTTTTAAGCCGGGCGTTGGCGTTATATCTTGTCTCCGGTTGCTTGGGGGACATTATCGCCGGCAACGCGCCGGACAAAGATGAAAGTTGGCTCGCTTGGGCGATTAAGTCTTCATTCAATTATATGATCGGCGCATATCCCGTTTTGCGGGACATATCTTCAATAAAATTCGGATCCGCCGGAAAGATGCCGTATGGCCGTTGGTTCGACAATGCCGCTAATTCGATCAAGCAGATTGAAAAGGCAATGGACGGCAATGCGACAGTCAAAACAAGCGTAAGAGCAGCGATGACGACGCTCGCTTACGGTGATCCGATTTTCACAAATTGGTTTGTTCCGATTTCGGGGCAGATGGTTGATACAGCGGGTTATTTATCGGCTTTGATCGCTGACGAAGTAAAGCCTAAGTCGTTCAGCGATATTTTGTTAGGGCTTTATAAAGGGCAGGAACGCAAATAGGGAGAAAATGAAATGTCTATTCCAGCAAATACAACAGGAAAAGTTCAATACACGGGGGACGGCACAACAAAGACGTTCCCCTTAAATTTTCCGATTTTCAAGACAACGGCGGGCGTTTACGCTATCCGCGTTTCGTTGGCCGACAGCTCTGGTGAAAACGTAAGTGTTTTAACGGAAAACACGGATTATACGGTTAATGAATCCGGCAATTCGTTCTGTGATGTTGTCTTAAACACGGCTCCGGCGGCAGGAAAAATCATAACGATTATTTACGACAACGAACTGTCACAGCTTTACGCGCCTACTGATTTCACGAATTTACCGGCGGCATCTCTTATCAACGCCTTTGATAAGCTGACGGCTATCTGTATTCAGATGTCGGAAGAATTGAATCGTTGCGTCAAAGAGAGCGTCGAAAGCCCCGTTGATCCGCAAGTCGTTATTGAAAAGGTGAACGCGCTTTATACGCATTTAGCAACGTTGACGGCTTTGGCGGGTGATTTAACAAAAATTGATGCTGTTTATGCCGATCTTGAAAAGGTCGTCATTGCCGCAAACGACATCTCAAACATCAATATCGCCGCCGCAGATAAAGACGCGATAGATGCTTTGGCGGCGGTGACGGCGGCTGTCTCCGCGGTTGCGGAGAGCATTTCCGCCGTGAACACAGCGGCAGCAAATATAACGGCCATTCAGGACGCGCCGGCACAGGCGGGCAATGCGGCGGCTTCGGCGACTTTGGCGGAAAAATGGGCTATTCAAATGGATAGTCCCGTTTCGGGAAGTGATTATTCCGCGAAGAAATACGCGCTTGACGCGCAAGAGGCGGCAGTTCAGGCGGGATATTCTATTGATCCTTTGTTTACGGAGCGCGACTTTACCGACGACGCGCCGCCCTCAAATTTGAGTTGGGTTCGCACCGATCAGATGGAGGCCATGTTTGACGGCAATCTATATGAAGCGGCTTTTAACGAACTGAAAGACGGGGAGCCTGTTGCGACGGAGCATAACGGTATAAAATTGCTTACCGGATACGGCGTAACAATTACGGATGGACAAATTTACAGCGGCATTTCCGTGACTCCGGTCGCGGGGGTTATCTCGGGTAAAATTGAAGTTCCTAATTTCAGTTGGACGGGAGTAAGAGAAACTGTTGAAGCGGCCCTTGATAATGACGACTTTAGCTTTTTCGCGTATAGTAAAGCGTTCGGTCTTCAAATAGCAAATTACTCCAATATAACAAGCAATACTTGGTATCAGCTGTGGGACGACGGCTTTATCGGATTAGACGTGAAATGGAACGGAACCAATCTTATCTTCCGTCCGCGAGTATATCAAAGCGGCGAAGGTTGGAAAACGGGGAACGAAGCAACGATTACGCCCGTTCCGTATTTCTTAAACTGTCAAGTTACCTTGCGCGCGGACAGTAATACGGATCCGTTCAGGCTTATTTTTTACAATCCCGATCAAAATGTATCATCGTCGTACAACACAGAGTTGGCGAATTGGCAGGTAAAGAACGGATTGAATGTGTACGATACGACATATTCGGTCAAAGCGATAACATATTATCCCATTGCCGGAACAAACGTAAATTATTCAATCAACGCTTCCGACGCGCAGTTGTTGCAATGTTACAGCAAAACGCCGTCCACATACTCCGTGCAGGAATTTAAGTCTTACAATTCTCAATGGACGAGCTACGATTACACCGGAACGGATACTTATACAATTGGAAGTTCAACCTATACAATTAACTATAAACTGTATGACAGAAAGAAATTCATTCGTAACGATCCGACGTATTTGCAGGTAAAGCTTATTTTTAAAGCTTTCGGCAAACAGCCTTATTATTGCGTCGATAACGCCAACAAGAAGTTTATGCTTCCGTGTCAACAGGCGGATCATGGAATAATAACAATTTGTGATAACTTAATCGGTACGGCTTCCGCTGAAACGGCGAAACTTAATATCTATGAAGACGGATATTTTGAAGTGGTCGGCAAAGTTTCCTCCGGCAAATCCCTGACGTTCAAACAAGACGTAGGCGATATTTACAGTCTAATGGCAAGCGCGGGGACAATCTCTTATTCGAGTAAGACTTTGACTTTATCCGCAGCCTGTTCTTTCTTCGTGACCGGCGGCATTGGGGATAATGGAAAACTCAAAAGAACGAAACACCATTATACTCTGGTCGGCATGCGCCAAGACGGCAGGGATATTGACGTTGATTATTTGGAAGGACAAATACAAGACAAAATCAATCAGATGTCCGCGTCCATTCCGTTTTTCTTCGGGCAATATATGTATTCGGAAAAGATACCTTATAAAGCGGCGTGGTTGCTTGCTGACGGGGAATATAAACCCAAGCAGGCCTATCCCGATATGTGGAACCAACTGCAACTTGAACTTGATAGCGACTATTCGGAAGGAGAAAGCGAACTCATTGACGGCAAGCTGTATGTCAAACGCGGGCTTTCTGTTGTAACGACAGCCGACAACATAACGGCGTATGATTTTGTAGTTAATACCTCCGCGCAAACTTTCCGTGTTCCGACAAAGGTCAAAGGAAAGCAAGCGGGAACATACGACAAAGATACTTGGTATTTGCTCTTTTACGTCGGCAATATGGTGGAGAACATCGAAAGAATTGCCGTTGATGTGATTGCGGGCGGTATTCCGTTTAAGGCAAACAGGGATTTGGATAATCTGACTGTAACGGGGAAAGCTTTCATTGCAGATTGCGCCGCGCCCAGTAAGAGATCGTCTTCCTTTACGTCCGGTAATGCCACGCAAGCCGATGGTTTTATATACTATGGCGGAACAAGCGCGTCATCTGGCGGGCCTCACAAATATAAAATAGAGGTTCTTGATCCAGACAATAGCAACGCTCTCCTGTATCAAGAAACAACACAGGTCGGCAATGGAGATGACTTCGGGTTACTTGTTCATGTTCCAGCCGGAGTTAAGGTAAATGCAACCTGTAACACGACGCCGGCAAGCTCTATGCTAAAATTCATTTATCCCAAAGGCATTCCCTCTTCTAATGCCCTTGTTCCGGTTGCTTGGTGGGACGAACAGCACTACGGCGATCGTAGCACGAAGAACCTTAAAGCTTGGTCGGTTTATCCGTATTCATGGGACAGCACGGTTAAATATGCGTTCACAGATGCCGCCGTTCCGCAAGTCGGAGATACCGTTTGGCTTGTTGGAACAATAGACGGAACAACAGCAACACAAGTTTCTGTTATTACGGCTCTTGGAAAGAACATATATAACAGTCGCGCCATTCAGATTGCCGGAACAACAGCAATTTATTATGAACGCAGCTCTTTATATGACCGTGACGAAGCTTTTATTTCATAAGGGAGGTGGATAGATGGATAAAGAGGTTGCCGGAGCCTCCGGCGTTGGAATGGCCTCAACGATTGCGGGAATGGCGGACATAATCAACCCGATTGTGTCCGCTCTGATTGGTGTGGCGTCGTTGGTTTATATATGTTCCAAAATTTACTTTTTATGGAAAAACGAGGGGAAAAGATGACCAAAAACTATTTTAACAGAAAAGAAGAATGGTGTCCCTGCTGTCACAGCGGCGGGCTTGTGCCGGACTTCCGCGAAAAGCTGAACAAGGCGCGGGAGTTCGCCGGTATTCCGTTCGTGCTTAATTCGGCCTACCGGTGCGAAAAGCATAATGCCGAAGTGGGCGGAACGGAAACGAGTGCGCATCTGGCGGGGCTGGCTGTTGACATTAAATGCAATGACAGCAGAAGCCGGTGGATCATTATTGACGCTTTGATACGGGCGGGCTTTAACCGGATCGGAATTGGCAAGTCGTTTATCCATGTGGACGACGATATGACAAAGCCGCAATGCGTGGCATGGCTGTATTAATCTGTCAAGGAATCCTTGACGTTGGTTGAACGGGAAGCTTCGGGCTTCCTTTTTTTATGAAGAAAGGAAAAGAAAATGGAAATAGTGAATATGATATTGATGAAGGCTCTTGAATTTGGAGCGACATATCCGGCGATCAATACCGCGTTAGTCTTTTTGGGCGCGTTCGTGGCCGTCGCTACGGTGTTAAAGCCGGTCGTTTATGCGATCGTCAACTTCACGAAGACGGAAAAAGACAACGTTATCGCCGATAAAATCTATGGTGTGATTGAGGGAACGGCTATTGACTTCAAGCCGTTTGTCGATTTGTTCAAAAAGAAATATCCGAAGTTTAAAACTCTGGATAAGGAAAACGGCGGGAATTAACCCGCCGCTCCACCTTTAACGAATAAACGTTATCAGGACTTGAATGATAAATTTAATGATATATATCAGTATCTTTATCATTTTGCTCTCTCCTTTGCGGAAACATTACCGCGTTGGGAAAAGAGCCGTTGAAAACCGTTTGACAAAATCAACAAGTTTTCGTATCCTAGAAACATGGTTGGAGCTTCTAGTCAGCTCTTTTCCGTGTTTAGGAAAAAAGTCCGGTGGTGCAAACACCGGACTTTTCTTTTATAGCCTGATTCGTTTATTCGCGCAAAGTAAAATATAACGGGTGTGAAAGGGCTATATTGTAAAATGTGCAAAGAAAATAAAATATCTCTCAACGATGACGAACGTCAGCCCTGCGAAAATTGGACGCGGGTAATGGGATATTTCCGACCGGTATCTGAATTTAACATCGGCAAGAAAAGCGAATATGCCGAACGGAAATGTTTTTCTGAAAAAAAAGCTATAAATCCGCAAGAGGCGACAGAATGAGCGACTTGATTTTAACCGGCCTGATTGCCGCCTTGATTGGCGCGGTCGGGATTTTATCTTATATCCTCGGTAAAAGGACGGAAAGAAATGCAGATTTTGAGAAAAAGGAAAAGACGTTGGCCGAAGTTCGCCGTTTGCGCGCTTCTCTTGATGATTCTTCTGTTGTTGAACGGCTGCACAACAAATATAAACGGTGATTTTTGTGAAATTTATCAGCCGGTGTATCCCGATTATGAACACGATACACCGGAAACGATTCGGCAGATCGATTTAAACAATATCGTTTATGAAAAATGCCTTTGAATTTTGCACAAAGTTTTCACAAAGATAGAGCGAATAAAATATAACTGTTTGATAAAAAACAGAAAAACAACAATGAAGATGTGCTTTCGCAATGCGTAGGTCAGGAGTTCGATCCTCCTCATCTCCACCAATTCAAAAGCCTTGTATCACGCCGGATACAGGGCTTTTTTGGTGCTTTATTTCCGAAGTGTTGATTTATGGCTCATTAAACAGGATAGTTTCCATTTTTCGATGAATTTCCGTATTGTCCTGTTCGCCCGCAAAAAGGGAGGCGTTCTTCCCGTAAGCATAAACAGGAATATCTGCAGCGGTGTGATCTCTGGTCGTGTAAACGCAGTCTTCCTCCGTTAAGCCGCCGGTTTCATGGTCCGCCAAAACAATGACTGTTGTGTCCGGGTGTTTGTATACGAAATTAACGGCTTTCATAACGGCATAATCAAAATCATACAGTTCCTGTTTCATTTCGTGGATATGATTTTCATGCGATTGCGCATCAATGAAGGCCTCTTCAAATAGTGCAAAAAATCCTTTTTTATCTGTTTGGGAAGACAAGCTTTCCAATCTGGGAATAATTTCGTCTGACAATTTTTCGACGGGAACAGCGATATCCATGACGGCGGAAGCTTCCTGTCTGTATTTTTCAATCGTTTCCGGATCATATCTGTGCAAAGCATGGGCAAAAAACGCGACCGACGTTGCGCTTGTTGAATAGTCAGTGGAGTAGATGCCGACAGACAATCCTTTCTGTATGGCTTTTTCGGCAATTGTTTGGCAATCATCTCCGTTAGGAAGCTTTGCGATAAAGTTGTTGTTTGTTTTTTGACCGCAGGAATAAGCCGTTGCGGACGCTGCCGAATCCGTAATTTCAGCGTCAGCGGAACGTGTATGGACGCTTCCTTTGACCGGCAATGTCGGAATATAGATCGGCTTGTCTTTAGCGGCGCATTTCAAATGGTTGGCGCCCATGCCGTCACCGATCATCAAAATGAAATTGTCGGCATGCACTCCCGTCGGTAAAAAAATACCGATTAAAAGAAACAAAAATTTTTTCATACCCCACTCCTTAGATCTTTTGTTTATTATAAAGGGAGCGTTATTTTAAAGCCAGTTATGATTCAAAATGGGATATGTTTTTTTGTTCAGAAAGAAAATCTGAGCCCTAGCTTGAGTTCAAAGGCATTCACGTTGTATTCGATTTTTTTGTAATAACCGGGCGCTTTTATTTCTTCATCAAAGCTTGTGTAGTTAACAAAACGTCTCCCCAGATCAAGAATGACATGATCATTGAAAGCATAGTTTATGCCTGCGCCGACATTATAAGCCGCCGTATCTTTTGATTTTTGACCGATTTTTACGTGTGATCCGCCGATTCCCGCACCTGCGCCGGGAACGTTGTCTTTTAGAGATACTTTGAACGGATCTACGCCTATTCCTTTAACTCTTGCGTCCATGCTGATAAATTTGGCGTTGACGGAAAGATACGGTTTTAAATCCAAGGCAGAAGCATCAGAAGCAAACAGACATGCCGCAGCGGCAATCAATAGCGTTTTTTATAAAAAAATCTATTTCTTTTTAAAAATAAAGAAATAAAAAGCATCATTGCAAAACCTTCCTTTTTTCTAAGAGGGCATGTTTTACAAACTGAGGTAAAAATCAAGAAAATTCAATTCAAACAAAAAAGCTGAAATGCCGAAAAGTTTAAGGGGATTTATCATTTTCGTTCTTTCCTGTGGCGTTGTATTATAAAAAAGCATATAGTTTCCTTGTTTGATTGGCTTTAGGGATTTTCGCTCATGAACGTTATTTTTATTTCTCCACATTTTCCGCGTCATTTTTATCAGTTTTGCAAGCGTTTGAAAGAACGCGGCGTAACCGTTTTAGGAATTGGGGACGCGCCGTGGGAAGCGATAGGAGAAAACTGCCAAAACAGTTTGTCGGATTTCCGGTATGTGACGTCTTTGCAGGATTATGAACAGGTTTACCGCGCCGTTGCCGACTATGTTTTTCACTATGGGCGAATTGATTACGTTGAAAGCGAAAATGAATATTGGCTGGAGCTGGACGCGCGGCTTCGCACGGATTTTAATATTGCGACGGGGCCAAAGCTTGAGGATATGGCAGCAATGAACCGAAAATCGCGCATGAAAGAGGCTTATGCCCGCGCCGGAATCCCGACGGCACGCTGGACTTTGCCGCAGACGGAACAGGACGCTTTGGATTTCGCACATAAGGTCGGCTATCCGGTCATTGTCAAACCGGATAAGGGAGTCGGCGCATCAAATACCTATAAGCTGAAAACCGATGAAGATGTCTCGGCTTTTTGGGCGGCCAAACCGGCGGACGTTCCTTTTATTGAAGAAGAACTGGTTCCCGGCCATGTCGAAACGTTTGACGGGATTACGGACAGTCGCAAGAACGTGCTGTTTTGTGCTTCCCAATGCCTGCCGGTCAGCCTGATGGACGCGGTCAATCACGATGAAGATGTTGTTAGCTATTGCCAGGCGCCGGGGGACGATCTGCGGTCGGCAGGCGAAAAAATTTTGAAAGAATTTGATACGCGCAATAAGTTTTTCCATTTTGAATTTTTCCGCTTGGACGTCGCTAAAAAGGGCTTGGGCAAAAAAGGGGATATTGTCGGACTGGAGGTCAATATGCGTGCGCCGGGCGGCTATATTCCGGACAAGATGAATTATGCGTATGACACGGACGTTTATACGATTTGGGCGGACAGCCTGATCCATGACAAGTGTTTTTTGAACAGCACGTTTCGTCATTACATTACGCATGTCGGGCGCAAAGACAGCATTGCGTATGCGCATGCGCCGGAAGAAATCCGCGCAAAATACGGGCCGCAGATTCTGCGGGAACAAACGGTTGACGCAGTGTTGGCGGGCGAAATGGGAAACCATGCATTCTTGATGCGCGCGGATACATTGGACGAACGCGATGAGCAGGTGCGCTTTATTCTGGAAAGGCAGTAACGTGAACAAAAAAAGTTATACCATACATTCCAATTCTTTGAACCGTGACATGAACCTGCTGTCATATGGGGAGAAAGGCTTGCCGGTATTGGCTTTCCCGTGTCAGGACAGCTTGTGCGACAACTGGGAAGTTTTCGGCATGCCCGATGAGCTTTCGGATTTTATTGAAAGCGGTCAGATCCGCTTGTTTTGTGTGGATACGGTTGACCGTGAAAGCTGGTCGGACGTCAACGGTGACAACGAACATCGCGCAAATGTGCAGGAAAGTTATTTCCACTTTGTCGTTGATGAGCTTGTGCCGTTTATTATGTCAGTCAGCGAAGATGACCGCCTGCCTTTGGCAACGGGGTTTAGTCTGGGCGGCGGACATGCGGGGATTGTGTTTTTCCGCAGGCCTGATCTGTTTTCGGGCGTATTGACATGTTCTGCTTGCTTTAATGCGGCGCATTTCTGGGGCGGGTGGTCGAACAGCGTGATTTACGATAATTCGCCGTTGGTTTTTTTGGAAAACATGCCGGAAGACCACCCGTATATCGCTTTATATAATACTAAGAAAATCATTTTGTGCGCGGGGCAGGGCTTTTGGGAACGCGAATGCCAGCGCACAACACGGCTAATGGGCGAATTATTGCCGCGTAAAGGGATCGAAGCGTGGGTTGATTTGTGGGGCGAAGAATCGGATCACGATTGGCCGTGGTGGAAAAAGCAGATTCGGTATTTTCTGCCGTATTTTTTAGAGGGGTAAAAGATGCTGCATGCCGGAAACGAACACGTGCGTCCTTTGTTGCTGAAAGGGCGATTCGGACTGGAAAAGGAAAGCCTGCGCGTTACGCCGGACGGGTACTTTGCCCATACACCACACCCGTTTATGGGTGAGGAGCATATTGTTCGTGATTTTTGCGAAAACCAGACGGAAATCAATACGCCGGTGGTTGACAGTGCGCATGAAGCCGTTCAGGCTTTGCAGGAGTATACGGTTAAAATACAAAAGCAGCTGCAAACTATGCCGGAACGGGAACTGCTGTGGCCTTTTTCAAATCCGCCGTTTATTCGTAATGAAGCTGATGTTCCGATCGCGCAGTTTATAGGCGATATGAAAGCCAAGACGGACTATCGCGAATATCTGTCCGATCGTTATGGGCGTTATAAAATGACGCTGTCCGGGATACATGTGAATTATTCTTTTGCGGACGAGCTGCTGCAGGCTGATTTTGCGTTAAGCGGAAAGCAGGATTTCGCAGCGTATAAGAACAGTCTGTATTTGTCTCTTGCCGAATCGGCGGCTGCGTACGGGTGGATATTGACGGCTTTGACGGCGGCCAGTCCGTTGACGGACAGCTCTTTTGTGGAAAAAGGCCGGTTCGGAGAAGACGAATTCAGCGGCATGGCTTCCGTTCGTTGCAGCGAATTGGGCTACTGGAACTACTTTGCTGTCTGGTATGACTACACCGATTTGAAAACGTATGCGGACAGTATCCGGTTTTATGTTAATACGGGATTGTTGGCCGCGCCGTCTGAGCTGTACTATCCGATCCGACTGAAACCGCCCGGCAGGAATGATTTGGACGCTTTGGTTGAAAAGGGTGTGGATCACATCGAATTGCGCATGTTTGATTTGAATCCGTTAACGGTTTCCGGTGCGGACGAACGGGATTTGGTCTTTGCCCAGCTTTTTCTGGTCTGGCTGGCTGCCGAGCCGTGCCGGCTGCCCTCCATTAAAGCGCAGGTGCAGGCTGTTCAGAACTTTAAAAATGCGGCGCATTATGATTTGAAAACGGTCAAAATTTTGCTGCCTGACGGAGAAGTCGCTTCTGTGGCCGATGCCGGTGTCAAGGTGATTGAGCGCATGAAGGTTTTTTATCATGATTTTCCGCAGGACGTTCAAAGCGTGCTGGATTTTGAGCTGCAGAAGTTTCTGGAACCGGAAAAGCGCTATGCATGGCAGGTGCGTACGCGATTTGCAAATTCCTTTGTGACAAGGGGCATGATTTTAGCGGAACAAAAACAGCAGGAGGCTTGTTGTGTGTGAAATATTTGCTGTTTCTTCTGAACAGGAAGTGAAACTGAACGCTTTATTATCGGAATTTTTTTCTCATGGGGCGAAGCACCCGAACGGCTGGGGATTGGCCGTTTTTTACGGCAATGCGGTCAGTCTGGAAAAAGAGCCGGTTGAGGCCGGAAAAAGCGCTTATTTAAAAGAACGCCTGAGTCATCAGATTTTGGCCTGCAATGCGTTGGCGCATATCCGGCAGGCGACCGTCGGTCAAATGGAGTATGCGAACTCTCACCCGTTTATTTTGCGCGACGGATTTAACCGCGCATGGACTTTGGCGCACAACGGCACAATCTTTAACGGGCTGCAGCTGGACGAGTTTGCCTCGGTGCAGGAAGGATCGACCGACAGCGAGCGGATTTTATATTATTTGGTGAATACCGTTAATCAGCGTCAAAAAGAGCTTAATCGCGCTTTGAATGCGGAGGAGCGGTTTCATTTGGTTGACGGATTGATTAGAGAGCTGGCACCGCAAAACAAGCTGAACCTGACGCTTTATGACGGCGAATTGCTGTACGTTCATTCCAACTTTGCGAACACGCTGTTCATTAAGGAAACAGAGGGGGCCGCTTTCTTTGCGACCGTACCGCTGGATAACGGCGATTGGCGGCCTTTGCCGTTCATGACGCCGTTGGCCTATCACGCCGGGCAGCGCGTGTTTACGGGAACGTGCCACGGATTCGAATACAAGCTGGCCGCATAGCGTTCATACTTTCGCAGGCAATTTGGCAAGGAAAAGAGAGGCCCGCCCTTTTTGTGCAAAAGAAAAGGGGGGTGTCTTTAATGTCTGTTGCTTTTGTCAAGCGGCCCTTCCGGCGTTTGATTTCGATATGCTTTAAGCGCATCGACCGCATCTGTTTGGCTGATTTTGACAACGACATCACACTTGTAACCGGTATAGTCTTTTTCTGCGCCCAGCTCTTTTTGATAAGTGCGCTTTTCCCAATATTCCCCTGCCGTTGATACGCCGTTCAAAGTAACGGAGGTGTTTTCCGATGTTTGCCCCGTTATTTCCGCGGTCAGTTTTTGCACTGCGCGGGTTTCCGCCGATTTCAGGCATAACCGAAGATCGGGGGCTTGGGAACTGCCGATAAAATAAAGGTTCTGTTCTGCCACTGCTTTTGAATCGACATCGGAAGCATTTTCCGGCGCCAGCCATGACGGAAGAGCCGGAGAAGAGGCGTTTGCGACAGCGTAATTCGGATATTCAAAGTGCTGGTAATCTTTGACGGACTGCCAATCGCCGCCCCAAGTAAAGCCTTGCTTTACAAAAGCGCGGTAAGCCGGATCGTTCCGATCGATTTTATGGGGGAAATCCTTATCGCGATCAGCATAGGCGGCGGCCGTTTTCGGAGAAACAACCGTCTTGGTTTTTGTTTGTCTGACATACGGATTATAAAGCGGATTAAGATCCAGAGCCAATCCGAACGAATGGTTGGACAGCTTGTTTGAACCGGCGATTTTGCGGTAATTGAAACAGGACGTGTTGTTGTCCTGCATTGACGCTTCATCATCGCCGTTATAGTCATCAATCAGACGGATTTTTTCAATCGGATATTTTGCTTTGTAAAGTTCGCGGAAGACGGATAAAACCTTTTCCCCGATTCTTTTGTGACAGATCAGGCGTCCCTCTTTCACCTGATGATTAAAATCATAGTGCAGGACATGAATATACACAAGGTCGTCATAGCCGATAACAAGAGGAGCTTTTGACGCCGGGAAAGAAATGCCGGTGATTTCTTTTTTCAGCGCATCATTTAACGGCTGAACAAAAAAATCGTTTTCTGCCGCGCAGGTATTTGAAACGGCTGAAAAAATTCCGATTAAAGCTAAGAACAGACAACGAAGCATATTTTTTTCTCCGGATAAAAAAAGAGCTTCCTAAAAATATAGGAAGCCCTTTTCATGCATTCAAACTACCAGCCGAAACCGCTGCGTTTGGAATATTTAGACGTTTTGGAACGCACACGGGCGACTTCTTCACCGCTTTCAATGTCGGTAATGCGCAGATTGACCGTGTATTCTTTGATCGTTTTGCCGTTCAGCGTCTTCGGATTCATGCGGACCGCACCGAAAATCAAGACTTCCGCGCCGGTTGCTTTGCCGACTTTTTTAACATCGGACGCTTTGACCATACCGTCGCTTTGATACTGAATTTCTTTCAGAATTTTGTCGCGGGCCTTGGCGTCAATCAAAACAAAATCTCCGGAGGCCGATACTTCGGTTAAAAATTCGTCGTTCAGATCGTCAATCGGGAAATAGGCTTCCGATGTTTCATTCTGGACTTCGGCGATGAACAGTTTGGGACGGTGGCCCAAGTTGTTCAGGAAACGCTGAAAACCGCGGTGGTTGTCCAACTGTTTTAAAACGTCCTTGACGGTGTTTTCCGTATCGGTCAACAGCCATTCGTCCGTAATGCTCATCGCTTTTTCATCGCCTTCCGCCGTTGACAGGCGTTCCGCTTTGAAATCAGCACACCCGGACAAGGCGATCACCGCGGCAAAAGTCAAAGACAGCAAAGATTTTTTCATTATTCAAGTTCCTTTTTAAAAATTCAGATTCAGAATATTTTCTTTGATGTAAGCCTTCAGAGCCTCCAACGCGTTGGAAAAAGCCTGATTTTGGTTTCTTCCCGTTTCTTCAAACGTTGCGGCCAATACATCAATCATTTGTCCTTTTTTATCCGGCGCTTTCATTGTGAAATGGTACGCGTATTTCACAAATCCCTTGATGTTGGCGTACTGTTCTTCCGCTTGAAGGGAAATAATGACCCTCGGCGTGTCCGCCGTTTCGGAATTGGCAAAAGTGTAGCCGTTTTTCTTTAACACGGAACGCACTGCCTGATCAAAGGAAGGATTGGCCTTGCCCTGAACCGTCAGGAAGATGTGACGTTTGCCGATGCGCGCTTTTTTATTGCCGTACACCTGATCATACGTGACCTCTTCCATAGCCGGCTTGCCGGTCAAAACAATGTAGCGCTGATTTAACCCGCGGCGTTCTTCGTACAGCTTTTCCAAACGGACGGCAGCAGCCGGCGTATCTTCTTTCAGCAAAGCCAGCATCTTTTGATCCAGATCGTCAATATCCTGCTTTGTGATGCGGGCGGCAACAGGCTTGTTCAAAACGGCCAAAGCGAAAATTTCGGACGGCGCTTCATACGTTTCTTTGATTTCAACGGCCTGCAGGATAACGTCCGACTGTTCGGAAACATAGTCCCGCGCTGTGGAAGAAACGTCATCGTTGTCTTGTTTCAGCGTCGTTTCAAAAGAAGACTTGATTCTGGCTTCAAAGACTTTAGCCAGACCGCCCCTCGCATCAGCTTTTGCCCTGTTGAGCGTGATTCCCTTTCCGACGGCGCACATTTCTTCCGCAGTGCAGACGGCGTAGGGGTCATTGATCCATTTCGGCTTTGATCCGGCGGCTGATTTTGTTTCCGCAGAAGCACACCCCTGCAGCGCGAGCATCAGCGCAAAAGCCGCGAATAATACCCGTTTTTTCATAAGCCTGTTCCCCTTCGTTCAGGATTAGTTCCCGGCCTTTAAGTCAGCAACATAAGAATCGACCGCTTCCGTCATGGCTTTCTTTTCTTCGCCGGCCAATGTTTTCATTGTCTTGGCTTTATAAGCTTCGATCGCTTCAGCCAAAGCGGATTTTTTGATTCTGACAACAACGTCGCACTTGTAGGACGTATAGTCCTTTTCGGCGCCCATTTCTTTGAGATAGCTGCGCTTTTCCCAATACTTGCCGGCAACAGCGACGCCATGCAGATTGACCTGAATGTTTTGTTCCAGCTTGTCCTTTAATTTGGTTGAGGCCGTATCGTCTTCGGACTGGCTCTTTTCTTCAAAGCGGCTCATGATTTCCTGAGCGACTTCGGAGGCAACCTTCTGTGTCGCGCGGGTTTCGGCGGCTTTCAGGCACAAACGCTGATTGACATTGTGGGCATCATTGACGAAATAGCGATGTTCTTTGGCCTCGGAGGAAGAATCAACCTTGTGCGCTTTGGACTGAACGGTCCAGGACGGCGCAGAGCTTTCGGAAGCGTCCTTCACAACGTAATCCGGCTTAAAACCGGCGCAGGCGGACAGCAGGCATAAGGTTGAAAGAGCGGCTAAATGTTTTTTCATAGACAGGGTCTCCTTAACATAAAAAATAAAGTTCTTTATCTTACTCATTCGGCAGATTTAGGTCAACCAGAACCGGGCGGGATTTTGCTGCCGTAAATGTAAAGGTTTTAACGGTTTTCCCGTCCGACCGGATTTCTCCGGTATATGATCCGGGTTTCAGCGCGGCGGACTGCTGAAACACGGCGTGGGGCAATAATCCCCAATAACGTATATCCGCATATTCGGAAGCTTGAATTATTTTGGATAAACCGGCAAATGTCCCATAAGCCGCCAGCCATGAAAGGGCGTCATCACGTTTGTAAACGGCACAGGACGAAACGACTGCAGAAACATATTTTGAAGTCAGTCGTGTTCCTTTTTGGGCAATCAGGGCGGGACGCCGTTTTTGATATTCCCGATACGCCGTTTCCGATACCGGTGCCGTAAGAACCATTTCTTTTTCCATGACAGCTTTGCCGGTATTGTTTAAAACGACCAGTCGATAATTCTTAATATCTTTTGGCTTTTCCACAGAAGGGATTTCAAAGGAAATCCTCTGTCCCGGCAAAATCGTTCCCAAACAGTCGGCCAGATCGTTTTTGCTGCCGGAAGCAAGGAAAGCCTCCCACGGAATGACAAAATCGACTATTTCAGCAATTGTCGGAGTGATCAGGCCGGACTTCAGAACAAATTTTACGTTTTCTTTCGTTTTCGGAGCGGCAACCAGATCCCGTCCTTTGCGTTGCGCATATTTGGACAGTTGTTCCTTGCGTGATGCGGCATAAGCATCATAGTCGGCATAAACGGAATCAAGCAGGCGCTGAACGTCCTTATAAAGCTGTCGGGCAATTTGCTTATCCCCGTTGGATCCGTAAATATCGTGAATTTCCGCGCCGTATGTTTTTGCCAGCATATCCTGACGGAAATCGTTTTTGCTTTTCGCTTCGTTTGAATACGTTGTTAAAAGGCTGTTCCAGTCCACGATGGCGGCGCGGGCACCATTGAAATGCAGGCGTTTTTCGGATTCGGACAGCTGCTTTTGCTCAATGGTTTTTTCTTTGCCTTTTTCCGTGACGGTATAAGCTTCATAAAACCCCTGTTCATACAGTCGGTAATGCGTCAGCGACTGATAAAAACGCAGCAGGGAAAGTTCGTATTTTTCTCCCGCGTAAGGGACAATGCCGTCCCCGACAACCTGAGATGCAATGAATTTGGATACGCTTTTGGTGTAAAACCGTTTGGACAGTTCATGCGCCTTGTCGAAATTTTGCAGAGCCTGATAATATTCGCCCTTTAAATAATGCAGCGTTCCCAGTTCAAAATGGCGCACCAGCAGAGAAGGGCGATCCTTGTAGAAATCATCTTTTTCCGTGATTTTTTGTGCGCTTTCAAAATCACCGTTTTTGACGAAATCAATCATTTGCGGATGTTCGCGTCCCGTATGACCGCAGGCCGTCAAAAGGAAAATCAGAGAAAAAGTCACAAAATGTTTGTACATGAAGGACTGTCCGTAAAAAACATCTTCTGATCGTAAAAGAGTGCAACGGCAAAGACAAGGAAAATATTAAGGAAGAATTAACGATGCCAATTCCGCGCGCAATTCGGGGATTCCCGATTTTGTTTCAGAACTTGTCGGAAATAAAACAGGATAAGCGGCGGTATGATTCTCAATCGCAGTTTGTGTCTGATACAGCATTTTTTGCAGCGCATTGGCAGATATTTTATCTGTTTTTGTCAGGACGACCTGAAAAACAACGGCCGCTTTATCCAAAATGGCCATGACCTCCTGATCTGCCTTTTTAATGCCGTGCCGGCTATCGATCAACAGGCATACCCGCCGTAAATTCGGGCGTCCTTTCAGATACATTGTCACCAAACTTTGCCATGCTTTAACGACCTCTACAGGGGCTTTGGCAAAACCGTATCCCGGCATGTCAACCAATCGCAGCTGATTGTTTAAATTAAACAGATTCAGCATCTGGGTCCGTCCCGGCGTATTCGAAGTCCGAGCCAACGTTTTGCGTCCGGTCAGGGCATTAATCAGGCTTGATTTGCCGACATTTGACGTGCCTGTAAAAGCAACCTCCGGCATATCCGGATTCGGCAGCTGCGCCAGATCCGCCACGCTGAGCATAAAGCTGCATTCTTTGGCAAACAGCAGGCGGCCCTTTTCAATCAATGCGGCCTGCTGTTCGGCTGAAATTTCGGGCATTATGCTTTCTTTCCCTGTTTGTTTTGGAATTTCAAAGCGTATTGCTGCGCCATGGACAGGATATTGCTCCATGTCCAGTAAATGACCAGTCCGGAAGCCAAATGGCCCAGCAGGAAGGTCATCATCACCGGCATCAGAGACAAAATCATATTTTGTGTTTTATCCGGTGTTTTAGGATTCATCTGTTGCTGAATAAACATGGTCAATCCCATAGCAACAGGCCAAACGCCGATATTTAAGACGGCGGGAATAGGCCAATCCAAAACGCCGAACAATGTGAAAACAGACGAGGGATCGGGCGCTGATAAGTCATGAATCCACCCGTAGAAGGGGGCCTGACGCAGTTCCAAGGAAATATACAGCACTTTATACAGCGAAAAGAATACAGGAATCTGGATCAGCATCGGCAAACACCCCGCCGCCGGATTAATATTATGAACGCGGTATAGCTCCATCATTTCCTGATTAAGGCGCATTTTGTCTTCGCCGTAACGTTCGCGCAATTGATCCATTTTAGGCTGTAGCTCCTTCATTTTTGCCATGTTTTTGAAAGACTTGTTCGCAATCGGGAACATCGCCAGACGCAACAGGAAGGCAAAGAATAAAATAGCCAGTCCCATATTGCCGAATAAGGAATTAAACCAGCTGAGAATAAAGAAAAACGGTTTTGTCAGGAAATAATACCAGCCAAAATCCACCGTTAAATCAAACCGCTTGATTCCCAATTCTTTTTCATAAGAATCAATCAGCGTTAATTCCTTTGCGCCGGCAAAGACACGGTTCGTCGTTTGGACGGCCTGTCCCGGTTCAATAATTGTCGGCGGCATGAGGTAATCGGTCTGATAATGTTTGCCGGACGATGTGTCCTGTTCGCTGAATTTAACGGTAACATTCGGCGCGTTCTGATCAAAGGCCAGTACCGCCATCCAATATTTATCCGTAATGCCTGCCCAACCACCGGTTGTTTTGAACGCAGCCTGGCCTTCCTTGTCCATTTTGGCATAGGGAAATTCCTTTAAGGACCCGTCCAAATAGCCGACCAATCCTTCCAAAACGGCTCCGCGCTGAGCTTCCGGTATATTTGTTCTGCCAATCAGACCGTAATTGAACAGCGTCACAATTTTAGAACCGTAATTTTCAATTCTGTCCGAAACAGTGAACATATAATTATTATCAACGGAAATCTGACGAATAAATTTTAATCCGGACTGATTGTCCCATGTCAAAGTTAACGGTTTTTCAGGCGTCAGCTCGGTATCATTTGTTGTCCATGGCGTTTCCGCATTGGGCAGCGCAAGCGCTTCCGTGGCAACCCAGCCGAATTCGGCAAAAAACGGATAAGCCGTTCCCGTCGGAGCCAACAAGGAAATATAAGGACTATCCGGTTCCAGCGTTTCACGGTATTTCGTCAGGAATAAATTGTCCAGCCGGGCTCCCTTTAATCGCAGAGAACCGCTGACTGACGGAGTTTTAATGGCGACGTGCTTATATTCATCAATCGCCTGTTCGCGCGAAACAACGGCTGTCTGGCTTGTTTTGACCGCACTGATTGCCCCCGGGGCCGGCGCGTAGGACTGCTCCGTTTTTTGAATTGGGTGCGCAGAAGAAGAAATCGCTTCCGATGCTGCTGGGACGGCAGGAACCGGTTTTTCGGGAACCGTTTTCTTAGCCGGCGGAAAAGCCGCATCAAGCAAAAAGAGAAAGACAGCCGAAAAGACAACGGCTAAAATTAAATTACGCTTTTCCAAATTATTCTTTTCCATCAGTTCACCTGTTTAAACGGTTTTATTGTTCCGGAACGGGATCAGCTCCTGATCCGCCCCAAGGATTGCAGCTTAAGATGCGCTTTATTGTCAGCCAAGATCCCTTCCAAAAGCCAAAACGCTGCAGCGCCTGAATACCGTATGCAGAGCATGTCGGCGTATATCGGCATTTGCCGGGAAGATGACGCGATAGTTTATCTTGGTATAAATGAATTAGCCAGATTAAAAAACGTGTCGGAGCATTAATTTTTTTTTGCGGTCTGATCTGCGTGTTTTCCCGCGGGGAAACAGGAGAAACAATTTCCGGCGTTTTTTCTGTTGTTTCTGCGCGCATGACCGGTCGATCCGCAGGGCAAAGATTAAAAATGCTGAAACACAGCAAAGCGGCAAAAACAGTAAAATTGACAGCATATACTGTCCGCCTGCGCTTAATTTGAAACAAAGGGGCTTCCCGTTTGGGAGGAACGGGGTCGTATCCTGATCCGCCCCAAGGGTGACAGCGCAGCAAACGTTTCACAGTCAGCCATGAACCGTATACGGCGCCATGCACACGCAGAGCTTCCAGCGCGTAGGCCGAACATGTCGGCGTAAAACGGCAGCAGGCCGGTTTTAACGGAGAAATGACTTTTCTGTAAAACAGAACCAATCCGGTTAATATCCGTGCTGCCCAAGAGGGCTTTTCCGGCTTACTCGTTTGGTTCTCCTGTAGGGGGTGGGACGTCATTAAATTCCTGTTTAATTTCGATCAGAGCAAACTTTAATTCCTTGTACAGCCTTTTATACGGCATGTCCAGCGTTGCATGGCGCGCAATAATAACATAATCATATCCCGCGACAGCTTCAAGAGGCAGCAAAGCGCGGCAAACGGCTCTTAATCTGCGTTTGGCCCGGTTGCGGCAAACGGCATTTCCTATTTTTTTAGAGGCAGTATAGCCGATTCGGTAAACCGGTGCCGGAAAATGCCTGCGGGAAAAAGCGGCCTGCAATACAAAACCGGACCTCACAACTTTATACCCGTTATGGGTGACGTGAAGAAAGTCCGGTCTTTTTTTAATCAAAATCAGCTTGTCTGACATGCCCGCTTGTCCCGCGGGTATGATTAAACGGCTAAACGCTTGCGGCCTTTGCGGCGGCGATTGTTTAAAACCTTGCGTCCTCCGACTGTGGCCATGCGGGTACGAAACCCATGACGGCGAGTCCGGACGATTTTGCTGGGTTGATATGTACGTTTCATGGACAGCTCCGTTTCATAATCAAAATTGAGTATCTTCATATACCCTTTTCATGGCACAGAGTCAAGAAGCCTTTCCTGTTTTTGTAAAAAATTTAACTGTGCCGTAGAATAAATCGGCAAACGGCGTCGCAGACGTGATGTTCCAATCCGAAATGAACGGAATCCGCTTCGGTCATTTCGACGGGTATTTTATGCAGACGCAGCTGTGCTGCGGAAAAGCAATCAACGGTTTTGGGAAAAATTTCATCATATTTGCCGCGCGCCAGCAAAACCGGAATTTTGGGCAGAGAGCCGAACGGCAGGCTGTTTAATCGGTCCGCTTCATGAATGCCGGCGCCGATAATGATTAATCCGCCTAGAAAATCATCGGATTTGTTTCCCAGCAGTTCCTGACAGAATAACACCATGTCAAAAGCAGTGATTCCTCCTTGGGAAATGCCGGACAGGAAGCAGTCTGACAACTTCAGACCGCGGCGTTGTATTTCCTTAAGGATAAAGCGATTCAAAAGGGCCGCCGTTTTTTGAATGGAGGGCGTATTTTCATGCATTTGTTTTTGTTTTGCCGCCGGTGCGTAATAAGGCATGCACGAATATAAACAGCCGTCAGAATCTGCTGTTTCGGGCAAAGGGTACCATTGGCGGTGTTTCGAATCATTTTCGGTCGGCACAAGCTCCGGTCCATCAGGAACAAGAACAACGGTGTGCGGGCAGGCCGTACAAATTTTTGAAGCAAAGGCCATATTGGATTCGGCGTCTCCCATATAGCCGTGCAGCAAAACAACCATTTTTTTGATCGCTTCATTGGCCGGCTGTACGCCCATGCCCGTCAGTCCTGAGCGGTTCCAATAAAACGTTTTATGTGCATTCATCTTTTAAATTCCTTTGATTAAAAAGCTTGTCGGCCTGTTTCTTGACTTTTCACCGGCATTTTGAGTATGCTGGGATAACGAAAAGGAAAAAAAGCATGACAACAGTGACGCCGCGGCTGGAAGATTATTTGGAAGCATTGTTTCTTTTGGAAACTTCCGGCAGCAGACAAACAGTAACAGCTTTGGCGGAAAATTTAAAGCTGACAAAGGGCACCATTGCGACAGTCATTAAAAAAATGGCGGAGCAGGAGCTTGTCCTGCATGAATCATATGGCGCGATCCGGTTAACGCCAAAGGGACGGCGGATCGGGTGGCAAGTTTATATGAAGCATGAACGGCTGACTTCTTTTTTTCATGATTTTTTGGGGCAGGACGCCGAACGGTCCGAAGAAATCGCGTGCCTGATCGAACATCATCTGGACGGTGCGGCGGCTAACCGTTTTTTTAATTTAGTTGATTTTTTACAACAGGCGCAGGCGGAAAAACGGGAATGGACGAAGGAACTGTTCTTGTCTTTGGAACATGCGGTTCATTTGCCGATGCCGTTAACGCTGGCGGTTCAGGAGCAGCGGAGCGGTCGCGTTTGTCGGCTGCCTGGCGATGCTTCTTTGGTGTTGGAGCTGGAGCAGTCAGGCGTTGTTTTAGGCGCATTCATGGAAGACATTGATTTTCAAAACGCTTCCGGAAAATATGCCGTGCATTTAGGCGGCAAGCAAATTTTATTGGATCCTGCCGCCGCGGCAACCGTTTGGATTCTTTAAGAACGGTTTCCTTTTTGCGGATAAGCTGTGCAATTTATTTTTGAACGGTCTCTTCCTTTGAAGCCGGCGCTTCTTTTTTGTCTGAAGACGTCTCTTTTTTATCCGAAACCGTTTCTTTTTTCACGGCCGTCTCTTTTTTATCCGGAGCTGTTTCTTTTTTCGCGGCCGTCTCTTTTTTATCCGGAGCCGTTTCTTTTTTCACTAATTGCCTTTTTTTGGCAGAAGTCTCTTTCTTCGCCGAAGCGGTTGGCGCCGCTTTTGCCTGTACCGCTTTTTTAGTCGAAGCCGTTGATGAAGCAGCTTTTGCTGCCGCCACCTTTTTGGCGTTTGTTTTCGTTGTTTCCGTTTTCTTGGACGGTTCCGCTTTTTCTTCCGGAATAGACAGGAAGGGCAACAGTGCGGAAACGTTTTCTTTTGAGATACGATACAGCCATTTGCCGTGCAGCGCTTCAAGATCAATCGCCTCTTGTTGGACGCTTTCCGAAGCATTGTCCGCCGGCGCAAAAGAAACCGCCGCATAAGGCGTTGAATCAATTAAATAAAGGAAGACATAAATATGAAGCCCGTCAACCGTTTCTATTAAAGCTGATGAAAAAGGAATTTCTTCGGATAAATTGGCCGGCCTGTTGACCGCTTCTTCGAAATCAAAAGAGGTCAGCGCCTTTTCCATTTTTTCAATAAAGCTTTGAGAGGTTAAAAAGTACCTGTCGGATAAAAAGACGGGCAGCAGCGGCAGAGCGGGATCCGTGCGTTTATAAACAATTTCCCGTGTTCTGGTTCCGTCGATCAAAGTAATAGAACCGGTTCTGCCCTTTGCCAACGGCAGAATACGGGTGGACAGCCATGAATTTTTTGTTCCGGTGACATCAACATTTCCTCTGACCAGCCATGATTGGGCGTCGTCGGGAAAACGGACAAAGTATCCCTGTCCGTTCCAGGTAATGCCGCTGATGTTTTTGCCGACCAGGAGGCTGCTCAGCTGTTTGCCCTCTGCATTAAGCAGGGTAACCAGATAGGATTTCGATGTTTCAGACGTATCCTCCACCTGCAGATCCGGATAAAATTCTGGCAGCGCCGTCTTCGGTTCAATTTTTTCTAAATGTGCCAAACCGATCAGAGCATTTCTGATGCGTTCTTTATCTGCCGGATATCCGTTCGCCTCCATTAAGGTCCAATCGCCGTTATTGTCGCGCAGAAAAGTTAACGTTTGCCCCGCATGTTCAATAGAAACGACATCGGCCTCATTGATTTTTTCAATCAATCCCGGCAGAAGAGGTTCGCCGAAAAACGTTCCGACTGAATATTCCGGCGTTAAAATCCATACGGTGACAGCCGAAGCGAAAGCAACGAGCGAAACGATTAAAAGCTTGTAAAAAGAACGCGGATTCATAGACGTTTCCTTTATCTGGACTGTGTTCGTCTGACGCGTCTGCGCCATGCGATGAACAAAGCGATGATGACCAGCAATGCGGGGACAAAAACAACGTTCAGCAGGATTATGGTTGACTGTAAAGCCAAGATATCCTGACTGAGGACATTTTGGACGGCGCGCAATGCAGACCGCAATTCAATAATGCGTTTTTGCAGCGATTGAATCTCTGTTTTATCTTCATGGGACAATAATTCTTTATTGCCGGTCGAAGACTGTTCCATTAATTCTTTTAACCTGTTTTGTGTTTCCTGCAGCGCGTTGAATAAGATCGTTTCCTGTTCGCGGTACTGCCGTCCGGCATTTAAGGCCATGTTTTCAATGACGGTGAAGGGCCTGCGCCATTCCGCTTTTGACCGCAGATCAATTAATGACGTCGCACCGCTCAGATTATCCAGGGCATTGACAATCAAATCCGCATTTCCGGCAAAGGGGTAAAGCTGTTCAACACCCAGCATATCCGATTTTGTTGTCCAGAATTTATCTGCTAAAAAGTCGCTGTCCGCGATCAAAATAATATTAACAGGAGCCGAAGCTTTTGCAATATGAGGCTCGGTTCTTTGTTTTAAAAAGTTTCGAACCGGTGCTTTTTCAAACGCACTGTCAGGTGTGCCTTTAATTCTTAGCCCTAAGATCATATTTTTGTTACTGGCTTTAAAACCGCGCAGCATAGCCGCCGGATCGGGGGACAGCCCCCGGACGGTGCTGATCAGCTCCGATTCCTTGGAGGAAAAGATCAAAGGCGTTACCGTTAATTCGTCAATTTTTTTCGTAATATTGAATGATCCGGCATAAGACAGGTTGACCAGATTAATTGCGCTGGTAACAGGATCCTCCGGACTGAGATAATTTTCATTGACGGCCAGCCAGGGAGGGAACTTTGTCTGCAGAGCCTTCTCCTCTTCTGTATGAGAAACCGTTCTGGCCAAAGTCGTGTCCGCGACAAATTGTGTCGGATCAAAAGAAATACCCCAGTTTGTTAGTAGCTTGTCAATATCGGGACGAATGGAGTAGGGGACTTCGCCCAAGGCGACTTCAACTTCTGAAAACGGATCGATCAGGACCAGCATATTACCGCCGCGCATAATATATTGATCTATGGCGTACATCGTTTCTTCGTTGAATTTTTTCGGATTGACCAGCATCAGCACATCAATATCTGAAGGAATATCCAATGTTTGGCGTGAAATAAAACGGACGTCGAAGATGTCGCGGACAACGTTCATCACGGCCCAGCGCGGGTGATATTTCGGATACATCAGATGCGGTTCTCCGCGACCGTCTATCGGCAAAGTGCTGATAATGCCTATTGTCGGGCGTTTTGCCCGCGTTAAATCGGTCAGATATTTGGTAATATCATATTCCAGAAACCGTTCGCGGGAGGGATCCAGCATCGCAATGGTTCTTCGGCGGTCCGATGCGTTGGAAATTGTCATGCCGATATAAACATATTCTGACGAATTGCCGACCGGTATGCCCTTTAATCCATAGGACAGAGCTTCGTCTTCCTTTCTGGAAAACGGTTCCGGATCGATAACCTCCAACCGGATTTTTCCGTTGGAAGCTGAAGCGTACTGTTCCAATAATTCGATTACGCGAACGGCGTATGTTGCGTGTGTTTGGGATACTTTGGCCAGTTTGCCGGACAGATAAAAACGGATTGTAATCGGTTCTTTGATCTGTCTCACCGCGCGCAAAGAGCCTTCCGACAGCGAATACAGCTTGGCTTGTGTCAGATCCATACGGTAGTTTTTAAGGGTAAAGGCGGCAATGACATTGACGCTGAAGAACAGGATAACGGCCAGAACCAATCCGATAACGCCTAAAGTGCTTCTGTCAAAATCGGATAATTTTTTCATTGTTAAACCGCCTTTTTATGATCAAGCACAATGACCGTAGCAAACAGAAATACGCTTGAGAAAGAAACGAAGAAGATCAAATCGCGCACGTCCAGCACGCCGCGGGTCAGGGATAAAAAGTGAATTAAAAAGCCAAAGGACTGGAACAGTTTCATCACTTTTTCGGCGGCGACATTTGAAAAGGCATCAATCAACGCGTCTGATCCTAAAAATGTCAGCAGAATACAGGCCATCATCGTTAAAACAAACGCAATCATCTGGCTTTTTGTACAGGCGGACAGACAGGAACCGACGGATAAAAATGTGCCCGCGATTAAAAAACTGGCCAAATAACTCATCAAAATCACGCCGTTATCGGGGGTGCCCAAATAATTTACGGTAACCCAGACCGGTGTTGTTAAAAGCAAAGCGACGCCGACAAAGGCCCAGGCCGCAAAAAATTTTCCCAACACCAATTCCGCGGTTGAAACGGGCAGGGTCATTAACATTTCTATCGTTCCGCTGCGGCGTTCTTCCGCCCACATGCGCATGGAAACGGCGGGAATTAAAAAAACATACAGCCACGGGTGGAACAGGAAAAAAGACTGCAGATCCGCTTGGCCGCGTTCAAAAAAATTACCGGCATAAAATGTCAGAAGTCCGGACAAAGAAACGAAAATCATTAAAAATATCCACGCGACAGGCGTCGTGAAATAGCTGACAAATTCGCGTTTTGTTAAAACTTCCAAAGCTTTCATTGCATTGGCCCTTTCAGTTCCCGATCCGGAGAAGTAAAGGCGTAGAAGACCTCCTCTAGCCGTCCTTTTTCAACAAACATATCCAGAATCTTAATATCCTGACGGTGCAGCGCTTCCACAACGTCCGCCGTTGCGGATTCGCGTTCTTTTGTCTGCATTGTAAATAAAAAAGCTTCCGGCGTTTCCTGCTTGATATCCGTTAAAATAATTTGCTGCATTTCAGTGAAAAGCGTTTGAGCGCGTTCTTTTTGATAACCGGGAATCAAAACAAACAGCGTTTGATGCGTTTCCGATAAACTGAGCAGCGCCCGCGGCGTGTCGTCCAAAACGATTTTTCCTTTGTCAATAATAACGGCGCGCGAACACATGGCTTCGACTTCTTCTAAAACATGTGTGGAAATAATAATCGCTTTATCTTCGCGCAGGCGGCGGATCAGTGTGCGGATATCTCTTTTCTGGTTGGGGTCCAATCCTTCGGTCGGTTCATCTAAAATCAGAATATCCGGATCATGCACCAAAGCCTGCGCCAATCCGACACGGCGCTTGTAGCCTTTGGACAACGTTTCGATCGGCTGATACAATACATTGTTCAATGAAATATTGTCCACAACCCGCGCGACGGCTTTTTCTTTGGCCGAACCGGCAAGCCCGCGCGCCTGAGCAATGAAATTTAAAAAGGACAAAACAGTCATGTCGTTGTAAGAGGAGGCTACTTCCGGCATATAACCGATATGCTGTTTGACCTGGACCGGATTTTCCGCAACGTCATAGCCGCAGACTGTAATTTTCCCGCTGCTGGGCATCAGAAATCCCGAAATCATGCGCATCGTTGTTGTCTTTCCGGCGCCGTTTGGTCCTAAAAAACCTAAAACTTCGCCTTTTGACACGGTCATAGACAAATCGTCAACCGCCGTAAAAGAACCGAATTTTCGTGTAACGTGTTCGAGTATGATCATTTATCAGCCTGAGAAATATAAATTAATCTTTTTAGAGTATAACCGCTTTAATAAAAACTCAAGTCCTTAGGCTGCAAAGCGGTGAAAAAATTATTTAACAGAATAAAAGTTCTTTTTAATCCGCGGATTTTCGTCTGTTCTTCAAAAAAGTTTTCGGTTATGATACCTGAAAATAAAATCAAAGGCATTTTGAATGAAAAATATATTTTTGGCTGTGTGCGGTCTGCCGGTGATATTTTCCTTTGCTGCATCGGCGCAGGAATTAGTTTCGCATGAAGCGGTTTACGACATCGCTCTTGCTTCGACAAAGGGCGGAGCGGCGGGAGTTGTCAGCGCATACGGCAAAATGAAGTACAGTATTCAAAAGGTTTGTGATCAATGGCAGACGGAATCCGTTTTTTCATTGGATGTCGGATATGAAATGGCCGGACCGGATACAACGAATTGGAAACAGACTACGCGGGAAAGCGCAGACGGATGTTTGTTTGAATTTGATGTTTTTGTCCGTGAAAAAGGAACGGACAGAAAGGATTTATCCGGCAAAGCTGTTTGTGAGGGGACGAAAAAAAAACTGAGTTTATCTTTGCCCGTTCGTTCCGAAGCTGTTTTTCCGGGTAGTGTTGTTTTTCCCGTTCAGCAAACGCTGCGGCTGATCAAAGCGGCGCAGGCAGGGCGGAAAAATGTGTCTTCGTATGTTTATGACGGCACAAGGCCGGAGGCTTTATATTCTATGAATGCCGTTATTTCCGCACCGGAAAATGTGCCCTCTCTGAAAGCTCAGGTCGCCGCGGATTTAATCGCCGGCAGAAAAGCGTACCGTTTTGATGCGGCCTTTTTTGAAGAATTTTCTTCAGGACATCAGCAGGACGGCACGCCGCAATACGAGGTATCCATGCTTTATTATGATAATGGAATAAGTGACCAAATCGAACAGGATTTTGGAAGCCATCGGCTGCGCTCCACGTTGGCGGCTGTTAAAAAATTGCCGGAAATCCCCTGCGCGTCAAAAAAGAAAAGGCAGGCTTTGACAATGCGTTAAAGCGTGTTATATCTTAAATAAAATTGAAGAGTTTGTTTTGCGGAGAACGCCTTTGAGCAGTGAAATTCCCTATATCGCCGGTTTACGCAGTTTAGCTGCGGCTTACGATGCCTTTATTGTAGATCTGTGGGGCGTTGTCTATGAAGAACAAAGGCTGTGTTTCGGCGTGTTTAACGCGCTCAGCCAATTAAGCGATGCGGGTAAAAAAGTTGTTTTCCTGTCAAATTCGCCGCTCCGGTCCGCCGATATGGTGAAAACGTTGGAGCGCATGGGGATCAAGCGGTATCTGTATTATGGCGTCTTGACGGCGGGAGAAGTTATTTATCATGAACTGCGCCGTCGGGTTGATCCGTTCTTTTTAAATTTAGGGCGCAAGTGCTTTCACATCGGACCTGAAAATTTTTGGCAGCCGTATGCGGATCTGGGCTATGTTCCGGTGTCTAATATTGATGAGGCCGACTTTATTTTTGTTACGGGCACAATGGGAAATCAGGACTCTTTGGAAAAATACGAGCCTTTTTTCCGTGTTTGCCTGTCGCGCCGTTTGCCAATGGTCTGTGCTTGTCCGGATTCCTTTATTTTAAAAGACGGTACGCCCTATATGGCGGCAGGAGCGTTGGCGGCGCAGTACCAAAAAGTCGGCGGTACGGTTTTTTGGCGCGGCAAGCCGGATCCTTCCGTTTTTTTATATTGTGCGGAGGGCTTGGAAACGGAAAAATCCCGTATCGCCGTGATCGGAGATTGTCTGCAGACGGATATTTACGGGGCGAATTTGTCAGGTTTGGACGCTTTATTTGTTGCCGGCGGTATTCATGCCAAAGAATTGGGCATCAACCGCGGACAGCAGCCTGAGGCAGACCGCGTTTCTTCTCTGCTTAACCAGCATGACTGCACGGCAAAGGCTGTTCTGCCGGCTTTTGTGTGGTAAAGTTATCCTAAAAATTGTTCGTCCAAAACGCGGTCTTCCAGATTACGTTCGGGATCAAACAGCAAATTTAATCCGACAGAAGAATTTTCCTGAACGGTAACTTTGACAACATTGCGCATTTCCGTTGAATCCGCGGCCACGCTGACAGGACGTTTGTCTCCCTGCAAAACGTCAAAGGAAACCACAGCATGACGCGGCAGAATCGCTCCTTGCCAACGGCGCGGACGAAACGGACTGATCGGTGTCAAGGCCAAAACATTTGAGGCTAAAGGCAAAATAGGGCCGTGCGCCGAAAAGTTGTAGGCCGTGCTGCCGGCTGGCGTTGAAACCAACACGCCGTCGCAAATCAAATTAGGCAGCTTTTGAACACCGTCTACACTGATTGAAATATCAGCGGTTTGGCGGCTTTGCCTCCATAAAGAAACTTCGTTAAATGCCAAGGCTTTTTTATGCCGGCCATTGATGGCAAAGGCGTCCATAACCAAAGGATGCAGCGTGATTAAGCCGGCTGCATTTAATCGTTCCGGCAGATTGGCTTCCTCGTATCGGTTCATTAAAAAACCGACACTGCCTCTGTTCATGCCATAAAAAGGAAGTCCTTTGCCGATATGGCGGTGCAGTGTCTGCAGCATAAAGCCGTCCCCGCCTAAAACAACGAAAACCTCCGCTTTGCCAGCGCTTGAACAGCCATATATTTTACGTAATTTTTCCAAAGACTTCTGCGCAATTTCAGTGGTGTCTGCCAAAAAACAAATCCGACGCATTTTCTTTACTCGATTTTATGGACTTTCCGTCACGGAGCTTTTATAATACAAAAAAATTCGAGAAATAAAAACAGGAAAAAAACCGATGAAAAATAAGTTCGGCAAATTTTGTACCGCCAGTATTTTGTTGGCCGTTTGCGGTTTTGCTCCTTCTGCTTTGGCAGCAAAGTATTCAGGGGGCGGAGCGGCCCGCCAATATTCGGAACAGCCCTATGCGTATGAAAAAAAAGCGCCTCCGCCGCAGGCTTCTGCTATGCCTAAAGAGGATTTGAAGGCTGCCGAGCCGATCACGTTTGATGAACTGCGTTTGTTCGTCAGGGATTGGCGCAAATATGCGCGGTGGCTGAAAACAGACGGAAATGAATATAAGGCCGTTGCTTATTTGGGAGTATCTCATGCCAGCGATTATCCGCCGGAAGTCGTCAGGTGGATGGACGAACATGGCTGGGCAACGGATCGGTTCTTTTTGTTGGAACGCAAGTTTCGCATGACGCTATCCGTGCAGGAACAAGAGCTGAAGCAGTCAAATTTGAAAACGCACATGGAACGGCAGCTGGCTCAGTTGGATTCCAATGAAGATATGCCTGCTGAACAAAAACAGCGTTTGCGCAAACAGTATACAGATACGTTAAGAACGCTTCGTTCTACGGCGCATACAAAAGCTCCCGTTACACCAGAGGAATACGAGTTGATAAAGCTTAACCGGGAAGCTTTGCTGCGTGTTTTGGCGGATTAAGCGCTCTCTTTTATAAGGAAATCAAAGGGAAATTTTCTCTGTTTTCAGAAACAATCCAGGCGGCGGCATAGTACATAATGATGCCGATATACATGCCCATAACGGCATCGCTGATAAAGCACTGAGCCGTCCAAACCAAAGCAACGGTAATAACGCCGGCAACACCGCAGAACCAGCGTTTGGCCCGCGGGAAATAAACGCCCGCAGCCATGGCAACCGCCCAAATGCTTTGCACGTCGAAGCTTGGGAAAGATGTTTCGGAAACACGAAAACGCATCGCGGAAAATCCGTATAAATGCATTGTATCCAAAAATTCGGGCGTGTATCGACCGGTCAGGATATTTAAAAACAGGGTCGCCAAGGAAGATAAGGACAGGGCTAATAAGACAAATAAAACAGCCCGTGCCTTGACCATATTTTTTTCAAATACGTCTGTCGTTAAAGATAATCCGGCGACGGCCATGCAGGTCAGCCATAAAGCAATCAGAATTAAAAACCACCAGCCGGCAGGATTTATTTTTGTCAAAAGAAAAAGCATGCTGTGATGCGATGTTTTCAAGGCGGATAAACAACAGGGTTCGTCTAAAAAAACGATCGAAAAGGCACAGAACAGACAGACATAAATAAAGCAGGCGGTTTTAGGCTGTTGTTTTGTAAAATCAACGATTACTTCTTTAATCTGCAGCAGCCGCGGACGCAAATTCCGCCATTTCAAAAAATCCACTATTTTTTGAAAAGTCGCCGAATGAACAACCTGATTAAAAAGAGTCTGTATTTTTTGAAAAGTTATTTTTAAAAAAGTCTTGATCCGTTCTGAATTATGTTGAATAGCCATTGTTTAATCCGATAATCTAAAATAACGGCTCATTATATCATAAGAAAAATTTAAGGTTAAGCCCTCTCTTTTATTTTTTTAATGTTTTCCGGCAGGCAAGGCTTTTCTTGAATTTTTCGAAAAAGAAATGTTAAAATGTCCGGGTGAAAGGAAACACGCTGATGAAGGGAAAATTGGTTTTGTCTGCTTTGCTGTTTTGGGGGGCCGTTTCGGTGGCGTCGGCTCAGGTTATAGATGTGCGGGCTATCAGCCGTCAGCGCGGCTTCAGAGCGTACCAGCCGCAGGCCCAAAGGCAGCCGGTCCGCCGTCAGGCGGCAGGATCTCAGGGAAACAGGGTGGCAGCTGATTCTCAGACCGATGCGGCTTCTGTTCCTTCAAAAAAAGAGGAGGGGCAGGCCGCTTCACAACAAAACAAAAGACAGGTGGATCAGACCGAAGAAATGCAGAAATATATTGCAAATAATCCTCAGGTAAGGCCGGATATTTAAATAAGGGCGGGGCAATGAAACGGTTTGCTTTAATCTTTATGATGTTGGTTTTATTCGGCTCGGCGGCATCGGCTCAGGTTATAGATGTGCGGGCTATCAGCCGTCAGCGCGGGTTTAAGGCCTATCAGCCGTCTCGTCAGTCCCCTCAATATCAGCCTTCCCGGCAGCGTATGGCTCCTGTTGCAAAAGAAGAATCGGTGCCGCCAAGTGAGGGCGAAAAACTATCTGTTTCTCAAAATCAGCCCGAAAAAAAGCAAAAACAGATTCATCAAACGGGGATAAAAATTTTTCAGGAAAAAGATGAAGATAAAATAATGAACTTTGATGTTGAAAATCCTGAATTTAGGAAATTAAATAAGAAACAGCAACAAGATTTGCTTAATCGCATAACGATTGAGTAAAAAACAACAGGTCAGGTGAACGATGAAATACATTCTTTTAATTTTGGGCTTTTTCTTTTTGTCAGCCAATGCTCAGGCTGTTTGCTCCGGCGGTTTTGACGGATCGGACGCAACATTTCAGGGGTGTTCAGAAATGGGCGATGTGGGCGAACTGATCTATAAACGGGATAATGATGGAAAAGTAATCGGAAAAAGAAGTGATGCGGAAATCAAATCTTATTTGGTTTCGACTGTGGAAAAGCGTTTAAAAAACCGCGGCATTACGATGAAAGATCAGGACGGCAATATGTCGATTATTATTAACGACGATACGGTCGTTTTTGATGTGTTCAATCAGAACGGCGAGAAGGTCTATACATATACCGTTGACAAAGAACGGGGAATTCCCGCTAACGAAAAGGACATTATTGCCGCCCGGCAGTCGTATGATGTGCAAAAGGCGGCTCAAAGAGAGGAAAGAAAAAGCCGCATTGCCAGAATGCAGGCTTTGGCTGATCAGATTAAAGCGGAAGAAATTGACAAGAAAGCGGCGGCAAAATAATGAAAATGTTTTTTGCCCTTATGGCGGCGGCGTGTTTGACGGCCTGCGTCAGTCAGGAAATTTCTGATTCCAAAACGCCCCTGATGTTGGAAACGGCGGTGGACAGTGATCTGTTGATTTTGCAGACCGAAGATGTGCGGATTGCGGACGTTAAGGAAAAAAGAATCGCTTATGAATATAACGATCAGAATATAAAGCTGTCCCAATTAGGAGACCATGCCCGCCGGTTTTGTGAGGGCAAAGGGCACGATACGATTTTGACGGACATGCGGCTGACAAACCGTGAGGGATTTCGCCGCGCAACGTTTGAATGTCGGGAAAAACCAACGCTGATCCCGCGTTAGCTAACAGAGTCGTTTCGTATGTTTTTTAAGATGAAAACGCGCAGGGCGGAGGATAGTCCTCCCGCCCTGTTGGCGTCAATACGAGTAATCAATTCGGTCGGCGTCGTATTTTGATTGCGGGCAATCTGTTTTAAGGCGTCCCAAAATTCCGGTTCCAGAGAAATACTGGTGCGGTGGCCGGCAATCAGAACGGAATATTTACGAATGCTCATTTTCTTAAAATCCGTTTGTAAAAGTCATTGCCTTTGTTGTCGGTCAATAAAAAGGCGGGAAAATCTTTAACCGTGATTTGCCAAACGGCTTCCATGCCCAAATCTTCAAAATCGATGCAGCGGCAATCCGTAATATAGCTGTCCGCGGTTTGCGCAGCCGCTCCGCCCAGCGTTCCCAGATAAAAACCACCGTTGTCCTGACAGGCCTGCGTAACAGCCGCCGATCGGTTTCCTTTGGCTAGCATGATCAGCGAAGCGCCGTTTTTTTGAAACAGGCCGACATAAGAATCCATACGTCCGGCTGTTGTCGGGCCAAATGATCCTGAGGGTTTGCCGTTTGGCTTTTTGGCCGGTCCGGCATAGTAAATCGGATAACGCTTTAAATAATCCGGCAAAGGTTTTCCCCGCTCCAGCAGCTGCTTGAAACGCGCATGCGCAATATCGCGGGCGACGATCAGGGTGCCGTTTAAAAATAATCGGTCGCCAACGTTTAATCGGTCCAGATCCCTTAGTGTTTCCCCGATCGGGCGGTTAAGATCGACCGTTAAACCGGAGGAGGTCAGGCTGTCCTCATTAACCGCGGGCAGATAATGTGCCGGGTCCGTTTCCAGTTGCTCCAGAAAAGCGCCCTGCGGTGTAATTTTTCCCAGAATGTTCCTGTCGGCAATACAGGAAACGCCGATGCCGATCGGCAGAGAAGCTCCGTGTCGGGGCAAACGAATCACGCGAACGTCCAAACAAAAATGACGCCCGCCAAACTGCGCGCCCAAGCCGTTTTCGTTGATCCGGCGCAATAGTTCGGCTTCCAGTTCCGTATCCCGCAGCCCGTTTTCCGAAGCGGGCAAAGCGTCCAATGCCTTGGCAGAGGCAAGCTTGACCGTTTTCACATTCATTTCAGCCGACAATCCGCCGATAACGATTGCCAGATGATACGGCGGGCAGGCTGAAACGCCGATTTCAGCAATTTTATCCGTTAAAAAAGCGGTTAAGTCTTTTTTATTCAACAAAGCGCGCGTTTGTTGGAACAGAAACGTTTTGTTCGCCGATCCGCCCCCCTTGGCCATAAACAAAAACCTGTATTCATTTCCTTTGGCTACTGTCAGATCAATTTGTGCCGGCAGATTAGTGCCGCTGTTTCTTTCATCAAAAACGGACAGGGGAATGTTTTGGGAATAGCGCAGGTTCAGCGCGGCATAGGCCCTTTTGATTCCTTTGGCAATAGCTTCGGCTTCTTCACCGTCGGTTAAAACAAGGTGGCCTTTTTCACCGATGACGATTGCTGTGCCTGTGTCCTGACACAAAGGAAGCACACCGCCGGAAGCAATATTTGCATTTTTCAAAAACTCCAACGCGGCGAAACGTTCGTTTGCTGAGGTCTCCCTGTCATCAAAGACGTTTCGAAGCTGCTGCAAATGGGCCGGCCGCAAAAAGTGCGATACGTCCTTAAAAGCTTCGAAGGCCATGTTTTCAAAAACACGGGCGGGAACAGACAAAAATCCGTTTTTGTATTCGACGGCGTCTGCGGTTGCAACAGACCTGAAAGAAACGGGATCGGGAAACAGCATGGTTATTTCTTTTTGCGAAAAGCGCTGAGACTGACAACATTTTCCGAGGTTTCCGCCTTTTCGGGGACTTTCTTGATATCAGCAGCCGGCTTGGGCTCCGGTTTAAACGTAACGGCAAACTGTGCATGCGGATCGGCAAAACGGGTGACGGCAGAGAATGGGACGGTGATTCTTTCGGAAACATTGTTAAAGCTGAGCGTTACGGAAAACAGACTCTCTTTTACCTTCAGATCATAATATTCGTGCTGCAGGACAATGGTCATTTCTTCGGGATAAGAAGCTTTCAGCCTTTCAGACAGGATAACATCGTCCCGCGGGGTTTGGAAGGTAATGTAAAAATGATTGCCGTCCAGTCCGTTTTTTTCAGCGGACAGCAGCGCGTCATGAACGACGTGGAGCAATGCTTTTTCAACCAGATGTTCATAGGAAATTTCAGTCATCAGCCAATCCCTAAAATCAGAATAAAAATAACGGGACACTTCTGTTGCTAGGCAAGTCCCCGCCCCACCTGAAGCGCTCAAGCCCCAGGGATTAAGTTCGGTTTTCCGACCGCATTACGCAGCGAGAACAACCTGAGTGCGATTATCATTCGCATTTAAAATTACAGCCCGATAACGGTGGTACAATACCGGATACAAATCCTGTTTTTACTGCGTGCGTCGATCCTGTTTCGTCCCCAAAGTTTGGTGGAGACGCCGGGTACCGCCCCCGGGTCCGCTGCGCCTATTCTGCAGGGTGTTTAGCATCATAGCCGGATAAACCCGGCACTTCTTATTATAGACCGGAATTCTGTTTGTGCAAGCAGCTTTCTTGATTCATTTAGTTGCGCTTTAAGAAGGACTGAATTAAACTGCCGACATTACTTTATTCTTTCAGCAGAGGTTTTTTATGGAGCTAACCGAAAGCCAAAAACAGGAAATTGCAGAACTGACCGCAGCATCGTATATGACGAAACGCCCGACTGTTCCCGATTTTGAAGAAATTCTGTATAAGCCTTTCCCTGTCTTAAACCACGGTTTTGTCCGCGTCATTGACTATATGGGAAATGATGCCGCAATTGTGCAGGCGGCGCGCGTGTCCTATGGCCGCGGAACAAAACAAACGTCACAGGACAAGGGATTGATTAATTATTTGATGCGCCACCGGCACACATCTCCGTTTGAAATGTGTGAAATCAAGCTGCATGTCAAGCTGCCGATTTTTGTCGCGCGTCATTGGGTGCGTCACAGAACGGCCAGCATTAACGAATATTCGGCCCGTTATTCGATTTTGGACCGCGAGTTTTATTTCCCTAAGTTTGAAGATATGGCTGCGCAGTCGACTCAGAATCATCAGGGGCGCGGCGAAACTCTGTCCATGGCCGAAGCGGAAGAGGTGTTCGAAATTTTAAAAGCGGACGCTTTAAAATGCTATGACGATTACGAGTATATGCTGAACGAAAATCCGGACGGCACGCGCAAAGACGAAAACCGTAAAGGATTGGCCAGAGAACTGGCGCGAATGAATTTGCCGGTCAATGTGTATACACAATGGTACTGGAAAACGGATCTGCACAACTTATTTCATTTCTTGTCCCTGCGTGCGGAATCCCATGCGCAGAAGGAAATCCGCGAATATGCCGATGTGATTTTGGAAATGTGCCGTAAATGGGTGCCTTTGGCAACGGAGGCTTTTGAGCAGCACCGTTTAGGCGGGGCTCATCTGTCAAAGAAAGGACTGGAGGCTGTGCGCCGTATGATCAAAGGCGAAAAAGTCAGCCGTGAAGAGGTCGGTTTGATGAAGGGCGAATGGAATGAGTTAACAGCTGTTTTAGGAATTGAGGAATAAAACTATGGCAGGAAATAAAAGTCCGTGGGACAATTCAAATGATGACAATCAAAACCCGTGGCAGCCGCAGCGGGGCGGGGAAGATCCTCAAAACATGGAGGATTTGCTGCGCAAAAGTCAGGATAAAGTGCGCTATATCATGAACGGCGGAAAAAACAGGGGCGGTTTTGGCCGCAAAAGCTTTTGGGGGATTGCCGCCGTTATAGGTCTGCTGTGGATTTTAAGCGGATTTTATCAGGTTCAGCCGCAGGAACAGGGGGTCGTTTTGCGTTTTGGGCGCTATGCTTATACAACGGCGCCGGGACTGCATTATCATTTGCCCTATCCGATTGAAACCGTGCTGACGCCCAATGTATCGCGCGAAAACCGTATAGAGATCGGTTTCCGATCTGAACCGATTCGCCGCGGCAGAGGTATGCCCGTGCGTGATATTCAGGCGGAAAACATAGCCTTGACCGGTGATGAAAATATTGTTGAGGTCAATTTTACGGTCACCTGGAAAGTTAAAAATGCCGGCGATTATTTGTTTAATATTCGTGATCCAGAAGCGACGGTCCGCACGGCGGCAGAAAGCGCCATGCGTGATTCGATCGGTGTTACGCCGATTATGGAAATTATCGCTGATGACCGCAAAGGCGTTCAGGAACGGGCGGAAAAAACGCTTCAGGCGCTGCTGGATAAATATAAGGCGGGGATTACGGTGACTTCCGTTCAGCTGACAAAGGCCGATGCGCCGACGCAGGTGATTGACGCGTTTAACGACGTGCAGCGCGCCAAAGCGGACAAAGAACGTTTAAGCAATGAAGCGGAGGCATACCGGAACGATATTCTGCCCCGTGCCCGCGGTGAGGCATCGCAGATTATCAGCGAAGCGGAAGCATACAAGTCACGCGTGATTGATGCGGCGAAAGGGGATACGGCCCGCTTTGTTTCCGTTTTGGAAGAATATCTGAAGGATAAAGAGGTTGTGGCCCGCCGTATGTATTTGGAAACAATGGAAGATGTTTATGGTCATGTCGATAAAGTTATCGTTGATAAAAAAGTCGGCGGCGTTGTGCCGTATCTACCTTTGCCTGAAGTCAACAAAAAGAAATAGGAGAAAACCCCAATGAAACCGTATATAAAATTAATTTTAGGCATTGTGGCGGCAGCGGCATTTATTGTTCTGCTGGATTCTCTGTTTATTGTGCCGCAGATTCAACAGGCTATCGTGATTCAGTTCGGCGAACCAAAACGGGTCATTCAGGAACCGGGGCTGCATGCAAAGGTTCCCTTTATCCAGCGCGTGATTTTGTACGACAACCGTTTGCTGGGGCTTGATCCGCCGGCCAAGGAAGTTTTGCTGTCTGATAAAAAGCGTATTGTCGTTGACGCGTTTCTGCGGTTCAGAATTATCAACCCGCTGCTGTTTTATCAGGCATTGCAGACCGAAGAAATGGCTCATTCCCGTTTAAGCGATGCGACGGTATCTTCTTTGAGAGACGTATTGGGCAAATTTGATATGAAGACGATTCTGTCTCCGAAACGTTCTGAAATCATGGATCAGATCCGCGATGAAGTGGATTCAAAGGCAAAAGCTTTTGGTGTCGAAGTGGTTGACGTGCGTATCCGCCGGGCTGATTTGCCTGATGAAACGTCTCAGGCGGTCTATGCCCGCATGCGTTCCGAACGTGAACGGGAAGCCAAGGAATTCCGCGCGCAGGGGCAGCAGATGAACCAGAAAATTAAGGCGGAAGCCGACCGTGACAAGATCCGGATCTTGGCTCAGGCTCAAAAAGATGCGCAGGTTTTGCGTGGACAGGGCGATAAGGAAGCTGCCAATATTTGGGCAAAGGCGTCACGGCGGGACAAAGACTTTTACGCTTTTTACCGTTCTTTGGAAGCCTATAAAAATTCGATAAAAACGGACGGAACATCTTTGGTGATTTCTCCAGATTCCGAATTTTTTAAATTCTTTAGCACGCTGCCGACCGGTGCAAAACGCTAATTTGGAGAACTCTGAATGCAGGATCTGTTGGTCGCGTGTATAATGGCTTTGGTGATCGAGGGGATTTATTATGCTCTTGCTCCTCAGAAAGCGCAGGAGGCCATGCGCATGCTTGCCCAATTGGAGCCGGCGGTTTTGCGCAGGGCGGGATTGCTGATTGCCATTATCGGCGTGATGATTATTACGATGATTAAGGGGTGAAAATGTTTTTTAAAATACTCACGGCCTTTTTATTGTTGTGTTCCGGAAATCTTTCCGCGCAGACGGTCGTTTCTTTTGCGGATACGGTTCAAAAAGTCCTGCCTTCCGTCGTCAGCGTGTCGGCAACCAAAATTACTGCCGAACCGCCGGAAATGATGCTGGCTCTGCGCGGATCGCCGTTCGAACAATTTTTCAAAGACGTTTACCGCGACGGCGGCTTTGATATGCCAAAGTCCATTTTGCTCGGCTCCGGCTTTATTTATGATCGGGACGGACACGTCATTACCAGCGCTCATGTGGTTGAAAATATGACGGAAGTAACCGTAACAATGAACGACGGGACGGCGCTTGACGGCAAAGTGTTGGGAAGGGATCCCAAAACGGATCTGGCTTTGTTGAAAATCGAGGCTAAAGAACTGGTGCCCGTTGTCATCGGATCGTCGGATACGGCCAAAATCGGAGATCCGGTGCTGGCTGTCGGCAATCCGTTTGGGCTGGGCAATACGGTGACTTCCGGCATTATTTCCGCACGTTCCCGCGATATTCAGGTCGGGCCGTATGATGACTTTATTCAAACGGACGCGGCAATCAACCGCGGCAATTCGGGCGGGCCTCTGTTTAATGCCGACGGGGAAATGATCGGCGTGAACACGGCGATTTTTTCACCCTCCGGCGGCAGTGTCGGCATTGCTTTCGCCGTGCCGTCCAAAATGGTCAAAACGGTGGCCGATGCTTTGATTAAAGACGGTGTCGTCAAACGCGGTCGGTTGGGGGTAAAGGTGCAGACTATTACGCCGGAAATTGCAAAAAGTTTGGGATTGGATAAGCCGCGCGGGGCTTTGGTTGCCGGAATCGATATGGGATCGCCGGCTGTCAAGGCGAATATCCGATCAGGTGATGTCATTCTTCGTTTTGACGGGCAGGAAATTGCGGCTATGCGCGATTTGCCCCGTTTGGCTGCCGGAGCGCCCATTGGAAAAACGGTTCCTGTCGTTATATGGCGGGAGGGCAAAGAGCAGGAGGTTAAAGTAACCATTTCGGAAATGAAAGAACCTGCATTGGCTCAGGCGTTGCCGAACACTGCTCCGGCAGAAACGGCTGCGGTCAGAACGATTCCTCTGTTAGGCATTACGGTGGCGGAAGCGACGCCGGAACTGCGCCGGAAATATCATTTGTCAAAGAATGCGGTCGGATTGGTTGTGGTGGCCGTATCATCTAAATCCGATGCCGCGATGAAGGGATTGAGACCCGGTGATTTATTGGTTGAATTGGATCGCAAAAGCATTGCCGGTTTCAAAGCGGTTGATCTGTGGGAAAAAGACGCTGCCGAAATGGGACAGGAATCTGCCTTTATTTTAATTGACCGCAGCGGTGAACGGTTCTTTGCTGTTGTCCGATTTGCTCCAGTTTCGTAGGATTTGTTTATGCGCGTTGATTTTTACCATTTGCAGAAATCTTCTTTGGAGCAGGCTTTGCCGGCTTTAGCGGAAAAGGTTTACTCAACGGGAAAACGGCTGTTGATTAAAACAGAGCTAGCGGAAAAAGCGGATTATTTGAATACGCTGTTATGGACATACCGTCCTGATTCATGGCTGCCTCATGGAAGCGAAACGGACGGCAATGAAGCCGATCAGCCGATTTTAATTGCAACGGGCAATGAAAACGCTAACGGAGCGGAAATAATTATGCTGACAGATGGCGGAACAATAGAGGAAATACAGTCTTTTGAACGCTGTTTGAATCTTTTTAACGGTCATGACGAAACGGCTGTCCAGAACGCGCGTGTGTTATGGAAAGCGGTCGTTGATGCGGAATGCGAAGCCTATTACTGGCAACAGAACGATGCCGGCAAGTGGGAAATGAAAGTATCAAAAATTCCGGGAAAATAATCTCTATCGACCGTTGAAGGAAGACGTCCGCGCTTTTAACGCCGCCGTTGCTTTTCCGGCCAAAGACGTGACAAGAGACTTTACGCCGACAGCTTGTTTTGCAGGCTTTTTCTTTAATTCCTCCAAGATGCCGCGCGAAATTTTGCGTGTAGGCGAGAAGCGTGCCAAAACCTCAGCCGCTGCATTTCCCAGTTTGTGCTTAATCTTGTGCGCTTTTTCATAAGCGCGGATTCCCAAAACGGCAGAAGCCGGATTGTGGAAAAGAGGCTGCGGCGGCAGTTTCAGATCAGCCTGCCGTAAAGCGGCATAAGCAAAAATAACGCAGTTGCTTGAAAAAATGCCGTAATTGGGCGGATTTTCTTTTTGCTTTTCGGCAAAAGCCTTGATCTTGTCATATTGCTGCTGCGAGATGCTGTAAATCATCTTGTCATCATAGGCGTCTTTTGAATCGTCCAAAACAACGCCCTGAACTTTGTTGCCGATCAGCATGGGCAGTTTTTCTTTAAAGGTTAGGTTTGCATTTTCCGGCAAAGCTGTTGCCGCATGAAAACCGTAAACTGTTTCCTTGCCGTTTTTGTCCGTTATTCCGAAAAAGGCATGCCCTGTGACGGCGCCCATATCCGCATCGCGTTTCATCACGGAATCCTTAATCCGGGAAGGGATCAGAAAGCCGGGGGGATTCAATATAAAGTGTTGCCAGACAGGAATTTGTATCGGTCATATTATTTTTCCGTTTTATTGGGATCCGCCGCATCTTCTTCTTGTAAGGCCGTCAGCAAGGCTAATGCGTTGTGCAAAGAATCAATTTTTGTTTCGTTGTCCATATCCTCAGATGCCATAATTTCAGTGGCCCATTCATATTCGGGTCGGTTTCGATAGTCTTCGGGCAAACGCCAAAGCAAATCAACAATCAGCATCATATCGGCCTCTGTATCAAAGCCGTATTCCAAAGCAACCTGACACGAATCAATTAATTTGTTTTTTAAAGTCTCATCGTCCATTTCTTTCGTTTCCTGAGGAAAGGCCGATTTGAGATATTGCATTGCACGGTGGACGAAGCGTCCGGCTTCCAGTTCTTCTTGTGTTGACATACAATTTTCCTTTGCAAACTATTTAAAAAGTATGCCAAGGAAAAATAATTTTGAAAAGCCCTTTTTATTTAAACCATTGTCTCCCTTTATGTTTTTTCCAAAAATCAGCTGCTTCCCGCTCGATTGCAAGGGCTTCCTGAGCTTCTTTCTGATCTTGGGGATCGATGCATTGCGCTGTCTTTTCGGCTTCCTGAATATAGCTGCGATGAATCTTAATGGCAGCTAACAGCCAAACGGCGGAAAAAAGAATGCCGGTATAGGGAAGAATCCGTTCTAAAGGAACAGAGTCTTTTTGCTTTAATAAACCGATCACAATAATCATGACAGAGCCGATAATACCGCCCAGCGGGTTTAAAACGCCCTCCAGCAATGTTCTGATTTTGCCGCGGACAGCCCGGGAAAAAACATTGAAGGAAACTTGTACGGAATTGGACTGAATTGACATGCCGATCAGAGTTTGCGCAAACATTGTGCCGACAATCGGATACAGTCCCGGTGATAAAATCATCATGATAAAGCATAAAATTTGCGAGCACGGCAAAAACAAAAATCCGCTGCGCACGCCGGTAATCTTCAGCAATTTTGATCCTAAAAACGTTTGAAGCAGCAGTGCCGTAATATTGGCGACGGTCGTATATCCGCCGTAAAAGGAGGCCATTTCCTCTGACGAAGTGTATGTTTTATCCAAAGTTTGGGCATAGCAAAAGTCAATAATGGTGCAGACCAGCCAAAAAGACATGAAAATAATGCTAAGATTTAAAGCAAAAGCAGATTTTTTGTAATGATAAAATCCTTCTTTAAAATTATTTAACAGAACTTCAGGATTGATTTTTTCCGTTCGAGGCGGCATAGCGATCCGATGCTTTTTCAATAATCGGGTCAGGACAGCCGTTGTTATAATCGCGATTAAAATACAAACGCCCCATGTGATGACCAAAGACTGGGTAACAAAATATTTAGGCAGCCGGTTGGCCGCGAATCCACCGGAAATGCTGCCGATTAACGGAGCCGTGGACAACAGCGGATAAATATCGGCAGCGCTTTTGGGCGTAAATGTTTTATTGATCAGATTCCATGTCTGAATGATAAAAACAGAGGGAACGGAGATAATGAAGACCGCTAAAAAGATAAGGACGCTTTTAAAAAGAGTTTCTGAAAAAAGGCCCTGGCTTTCCAAAACAGACAGATCGGCAACCAGAATCAGGATAAAGCCAGCAAAGGAAATTTGTACTAATTTTTCGCTGCTGAACACATCGGCAAAAAACATCAATAACAAATTGAGAACAAAAGAACCGAGCGCTGAGAATAAAAAGAAGTAGGATAAGGAATCTGAACCGATTTTTTTGATTAAAATCGAATATACGCCGGACCAGCCGGCTCCGTGTCCGAAATTAATCAGGAAAAGAATAATCCAGAATAAAACAGTCAGCGTTAATAAAGGACGCCCATATTCTTTTAATTTCATTATTCCACTTTCAAATAATCTTTTATGAAATACGACGGAATTTCTTCTGCCGGATCCGCAGGCAAACGTTCTACAATCGGCAAGGGCTTGTTTTCAGGCGGTTTATCTCCCCACTTGCCGATGGCGCTCCAAACAAAAGGAGCAACGTTTAAGCTTTTTTGCGGGAACACGTCTTTAGATACAAGAACAATGAATGAATCAGGCTGATCAAAAATAAGATGTTTATGCGATTCCGATATGCCGATATTGCGCATGGCGTTCAGATCGGTTTGCACACGTCCCGTTTGAATGTGGCGTTCATAGAAAATCATGCCGTTGACGGGAAGTCTGGAAACGACTTCGGGCAAGAGCCAGAAACCGACTCTTTGCTGTGTGCGGTGTTTGGAAGTATTAATGAAAATGATAAAGTCCAGTCCTCCGTTGCTGGGCAAAGCATCTCCGGTGCGTTTCATTTTAAAATACCAGAAATTATCGTCTTGACCGGCGTAAAATTCGGACAAGTTCTTGTTCCCGTCATAAGAGGCAACCAGCGGTAAATTTGCCGGTACGACGGAAGAGGGGAGCTCTGCACTGAACGCAAATTCGACATTATCTTGACCGAAAAAGAAAACATTCGTGCGATTAGGCAGAACCGGCAGCAAAACATCGTGCCCGGACGTATCAAGGTGGTCCTGAAAATACTTGGAAAGCTGCGTTTCATTAATCAGACTGTACGTTGAAACGTCTATTTGCCCCTGTCCCTTGAACAAGCGCAGAACACCGCCTGTTTCGGGAATGTCCAAAGCGACAGGCGTATTTTTTTGAACGCGGCGTTTTGTGCCGTCGGCAGGAATAAGCTCCGTTTTTTCTAACGTGGTTTTGTCCTTTGGCAGACAGGACGCATCAAACTGTTTTAATTTAAAGACAAACGTACTGTAGGGTGGCAGGCTTTTAATTTTCATAATGCCTTTGTTCCATGCCGTCTCTATTTGCTTTTTGTCCCCGAAGATCAGATCTTCCGATCCGGCGTTGTATGAAGACAGGTCCGCTTGGAACGGTTTGGGCAATTTGGACAGGTTAATAACAACTAAAGCCGTATCGGATCCATTGTTCAATAGATAAGAATAAACTTTTTTATGACCCACCGGAACGGAATAACGCTGCCCTTTGAAAAACAACTGAGGGTACGCTGATTTTAATTTTAACAAACGGCGATAGTGATTCAGCAAAGATTCCGGACGCTTTTCCTGTTCGGCGACATTCATCTGACGGTAATCGTCCGTAATCGGCAGGACGGGAGTATAAGACGTTGTGAAACCGCCGTTAAAGGAATTGTTCCAAGCCATACTCGCCGTTGTTGAATGAAACCATTTATTTTTTTCATCACCAAAATTCGAAAAGCCCTTAATGCCGATTTCATCGCCGGCGTACAGTTTCACATGAGCAGGCGTTAGAGTTAAAATCGAAGCGGCGACTTTTAATTGATCTTCTTTCGGAGAGTCTATTCTGGTGGCTATTCTGGCGCCGTCATGATCCGAATGATACATCAGCCGGTCTTTTAGAGCCGTTCGTTTATAAAAGGCCGAATTGTCAAAGAATGAATGAAGAAACGGAGCCGAATATAACTGATCAATGTCTGTTTTTTTATAGGGATAAACGTCGTTAATAAAGGTTGAATCAAACATTAAATCGAACATTTCCCGATTGGGCAAAACATAGTCGTAATTGTTGGGAATGGGAACCGTTTCTGCGATCAGCACTTTGTCCGGTCCGTACTTGTCCATGATATGTTTGCGCAGTTTTTTCCAGAATTTGAAATTTTCAGGCTGATGATATTGCTTTTCCTGTCCCGGCCCGTTGATGTACAAATGCTTTGTCGCATCGATGCGGATACCGTCCGCGCCGGCGTCCAGCCAAAAGTCAACGACGGAGAAAATATACTCCCGCACTTTGGGATTATGATAATCCAGAAATGGTGAATTGCCCCAGAGGGAATAGTAATAACCGCCGTGGGGCAGAGGCTTCCATGCCTTTGATTCAAAGTATTCCTTATAGTCATTGAAGTTCATCCATTCGCCTTCCGGAACGGAGGGAGCCGTAATGATCCAATCTTTATACGGGCTGTCAGGATTGTTGAGAATATCCTGAAAAAAGGGGTGCTGAACGGAAATGACCGTCGTAATAAAATCCAGAACAACGTGCAGTCCGCGTTTATGCGCTTCCCGTACCAATGTTTTGAAGTCTTCCATTGATCCATAATCGGAATGGACATTTTTGAAATCCAAAATTTCATAGCCGAAATGACTGCGCGGCATATTATCCACATTGAGCGCCGGCGTAATCGGCAGCATGTGAATTGTGTTCACGTTTAAACTGCGGATATAGTCCAGTTTGGAAATTAATCCTTTTAAATCGCCCTTGCCGTCGCCGTCGGAATCTAAAAAAGACTTCACAAAGACATGATACATAGACACCGTTTCATACCATTGGTATTTCGGTGTTTTGGAACACCCCGTTATCAGGGCAAACAAAAAAAATGCAAAGACAATGCGTCTGCAAAAAAAGAGTTGGATCCTCATTTTTGATACTCTGTTTTTTTATGTACTGATAAAAGGATATAAAAAATTTAAAAGAATAGCAAATTATTCGTCAGGATTCTTTTAAAGGGCAGGGCTCTTCTTCAATTTGAATAACGCATTCCCGAATGTTGAATTCTGCGGCCAGCAATTGCCGGACAGCTGCAGTTAAAGCAATATCCCGAGCGACAATATGGCATTCAAAACGCGTTCTGTTTTCATCAATGCGCCATAAATGCAGATCATGGATATCGGAAATGCCGTCCATTGCTTTAATTTTTTCGGCAATGCAGTCGCAGTCTATTCCGTGCGGCGAGGCATTCATCAAAATATCGGCGATGCCGCGAAATGAAAAAACGGATTGAAACAGCATATAACAGGCAATGCAAACGGCGATGATGCCGTCAACAAAAGTCCAGCCCCAATAAATGACGCAAAATCCGGAAATAATGACACCAACGGAGCCGAGAGCGTCAGCCAGATTGTGAATGAACAGCATTTTCATATTGCTGTTATGGGCTGAATCATGATGTGACAGCCGGGCCGTTGCTATGTCTATGATCAATGCCAGTATGGAAACATAAATAATGGTTTTGCCGTCAATTTGTTCAGGCGAAATGATTTTGAAAATACCCTCTGTTAACAAATATGCGCCGGAAATAAACAGCAAAATCAAATTAATCAAACTGCCGATTGTTTCCGCCCGTTTAAAACCGTAAGAGTAGATTTTGTTTGCCTGCTTTGTTCCGATATGATAGGCAATCAGCGCAACCAAAATCGAAAAAGCATCGCTGGTATTGTGTAAAGCGTCGCCGATCAGGGCAATGCTGTCCGCTCTAATGCCGAAAATAATTTCAGCCGCAGACAGCAGTATGTTAATTATAAAAGCAATCCAAAGTCCTCTGATCGTTTTGGAGGTGACTTCATGAGAGTGTTCATGAAAATGACAGGCATGGTCATGATGATGATCAGACATTTCGGTTCTCCCCTTTACATATACCCCCTATAGGTATATTGACCGTTTCAAGAAAAAGAGTCAAGCATAAAAAAGACTCTGTGCTGCCTCATTAATCTTTGGACAGCAGGATTGTTCTGAAAGAAACGGGAACGGCCATGAACAGCGCAAAAAGAAAAATACAAATATTGAATAGGCTTAACGTCGCTTTTCCGGCCATACAAGCGGCTGCAGAACGGCAGATAAGCAATGTGAACGGATCAACGGTGTTTTTCCAACGCAAATAAATCCTGCTCTGCGCTTGATATCAAATCTTTGCGCGCCAAATAATTAGTTAGATCGCCATGTGTGTTGATGTCCGTCAACGGCAAATCGTCTTTCAACGGTATTTCTTTGATATAATCGGAATGTTCTATTAACGCGGGGACCCATTGAGAATCTTCCGGTACTATTTTGACGTTTTTAAAAAGATCCCGCGGCCATAAAACAGGATTATGACGCACGGCATTATAGGTCGGCAAAACAACGGGACGACGGGAGGCCGTAAAGTCAAAAGCGTCAATCAGGCGATCAATATATTCCTCGGTAAATTCGGGCATGTCCGCCGGCAAAATGACTGCTCCGGCGATATCGGGCGGCAAAACGGCCAACCCTAAACGGATCGACCCTAAAATGCCGGAAACATAATCGGCATTGCGCACAATTTTTACATCGTATTGTTCCAGCCGGCGTTCAATAAATTTGGCGTCATGCCCGGTGACGACGGCGACATAGTCCGCTTTGGACGACAAAGCCGATCGGACAGCATGCTCAACCATGGGCAAACCTTTAATCGGCTCCAGCAGCTTGTTCGTTCCGATCATTCTGCGCGAAGAGCCGGCGGCTAAAATAACCACCGCAATCTTTTCGCTGTCGGATACAGAACCGACCGCGATTGACTTTTGCATTTGTTCCGGCGTAATGCGCTTTGTCATGCGTTCTAATGAAAGACCGTTCATGGCCAGCCGCGGAAAAATATCTGCAGAAGGCAATGAATTTGTTGCTAAAAAACGCAAAAGCCTGTCAAATGCCGTTTGTTCCGCATCTGCAGCGCAGTACCCCAGCAGCTTAACATTATTTTTGTGTCCGATGACCAAAGATAGCCCCGCGTCTGCAGGCCAGCCCAAACGGTCAATGTCTCCGGCGGCTTCTTTAAATCCCGTCGGAACAACATCATCACGGTGCAAAGGCGGCACTTGGCTTTCAACCAATACAATTTCCGCCTGAGCATCAATCGCATTGCGGACAGCTTTTTCAACCGCCGCAGCGCTGTGTTCGCACAAATCGGAATACACAACATTAAATCCGAACGCACCGAAACGCGCCGCCAGTTTGTCGTCATCTAACGACGGAATAGAGCTGTTGTTTAACAGAGTCCGGATAAAACCTATCTTGCAAAAAGCATAGGGAGCAACTTTGAGCAAAGATCCCGTGCCGGAAATTTTTGTGACGGCTTCGTTTAAAACTTCCGCCGTTACAGCCGGACCAAACACCCGCAGGTTGCCGATAAATTGCCCTTTGTATACGGGAATATAAGGCTGAACTGTTATCAGCGCGATGCTTTCATTATGCGCATTAAAGCGGTTCAGTCGGTCCTGATCAAAAACAAACGTGCCGTCTATATCCGCAAAAAGTTCGCTGTATCCAGTTTCGTCCGGTACCGTATAGCGCAGATAATCCCCGACGAGTGTTTTTAACAAAATATCCGCTGCTGTTTCAGGGTGAATATCCTCCGCTGAAAACTGAACGCCGGTGATCGTTTTAACGCCGGCATATTTTAGCTGGCTGATATCCGAAGAAGTAAGAATGTGACCTTTTTTCAGAGTTTTTCCTTGATATCTGACGTCATGAACTAATTCTATGCCCAAAGCGTCATAAATAGGAAATTCTCCGAATTTCATTCTTTTCCCCCTTATTTTGCGTAATTTTGCAAAGACAGCAGAACATCCGCCGGAATTTCAAATAGACCGCTTTCCTGTTTCAGCAGGTTTTTAAAGCTGCTCTTGAAATCAAAGGAAACTTCCTGATCCTGATCTGCTGTTTCCAGCGGCGAATGCCCGTTTATAGATACATCAAACGTTACCGGTCCGTCCATCTGTCCTTTGGCAGTAATCGTCATGTTTTTAACAATAACATCTTTCAGGTAAGCCAGCATTTGTGGATCCATTTTGGAACGCAGCGCTTCCGGCGCCGTAAAATGCAACGTGCCGGATTGCTTGGAAGTAAAGACGGCCTGATCGATTTTCAGCTTTTTATCGTCTGTAAAGGATAGTCTCCATTCGGAATTCAAGGTACCGTCAACCTGTAAAGCGGAGGATTTTAAATTTTCCGTCAGCATTGACAAATTCAGTCCATTTCCTTCAAACAACAGCGGCGAGGGCTGCCCTTCGTACGGGAAAAAGAATGACTTGATTGTTTTGAACTGTGCATCGGCATATTTCATGCGGGCATTTGAAATTTCAACCCCTTTGTTTGCCTGAATTTGGAAATTAAACAAAGCGTTTTGGAACGGAATTCCTGTATTTAATGTGCCGATAAACAGCTGCTGGTTGGCCGGCGTTTCTAAAGGCAGCAAAGATGTAAATGTTATGACGCCGTTTAATGCATCGGCTTTTATGTTGTGCCATGTCGTTTCGATGTTTTCCAGCAGAACGTTTAAAGGTCCGGACATAATGCCGTCTTTAAATGCGATTCGTCCCTTGGCCGCTATGGCGCCGATTGTGGAATCAGGAAGATAATCCAGCATAAACGGCAGCACAGTGCTGAGCTTCAGTCCCGCGTTGGATAAAATAAACTTGGGAACGACAAGATACAAATCCCATTCATGTGTTGGCAGGGAATAAGAACCGTTCAGCGTTGCCGTTACTATGCCGTTTTGAATTTGTATGATAGAATCAATGCCGAATTGAGCCCTATTGACAGGACGGAAACGCAGTTCCGTTGAAAAATCGGGCAGAATGTTCTGTTTTGTCAGGGTTGCTTTGGCAACGCGCAGACGGGCATCAGGCAGGGCATTGCTGTTAAAAGAAATGATCCCCTGAATGCCGGTCATACGGATATCTTTATCCGCATATCCTGACTGCTGGAATGTTGCTTCCCCTGAATAAGCACCTGAAAATAAATTATAATTGACGCGCGCCTTAAATCCGTTCAATGCCGTCGCTATTTGCGTGTTTGCACGATTGTCCGCCAGGAAAACCTGCGTTGAAAAAGCAGAAATCGGCAAAGTGAAAGACAGGGTACTGCTTTCGGATTTTAAAAACGGATCATTCGGATCGGGATTGACCGTTAATTCCAAGGGCTGAAAGATTTTAACCTGTTTCAGCATTGCTGTCGTCTGTAGGCTGGAAAAAGCGAATTTCATCGGCTTAACCAATGAAGCCGAACAGTTCGCGCCGGTACAGGCGAATTTTAAGTGCGCCTCTGAATCCAAGTCCCGAACCGCTGTTTGGCCGTTCGTCAGCAAAGGAGCCTTTAACTGCAGAGGCAGTGTTCCCTGAAAGCTTTGGAACGTCCCGTTAATGGTAACATCATTTGCTTTTGCCGATAACGTGCCCACAAATTTGCCAGCGGCATCTTTGGGATCATCAAAAGAGCGATCCAAATCCAAAGAAATGTCAAAGCTTGATTCTTTAGGAACAATGCCGGCAGTTAATTTCAGTTTTTGAGAAGAAGAGGAAACCAATAAGTCCGCAGACCCGGTAGACAGAACGCCGTTATCGACGGCAATTTCCAAACTGCCCGTTACGGAACCGAGCGTTTCCTCTTTTTTCATCAGATTTCCTTCGGTAATGTCCGTTTTGATTTTGGTGGACATAGCCGTTTTATTCAAAGCAGTTTCCGTCTTTAAAACCAATGAAGGGGAAGCATAATCCGTCGAAATCTTCAGATTTAATCCGGTTTTGCTTAAGGAACCGTTGGCATTAAAGCTTACCGAAATCGTATTATCGACCTCTTCTTCTTCGCCGTCTTCGTTAATAATGGTTTTCGGCGGTTCGTTGTCCTTTAAAATAAATGTTCCGTTTTTAATCTGCAAAGAATTAATGATCAGTTCGTTTCCTTTGCGGGTGTTTACGGACGAGTAAATCAAATCATTCAAAGCGCCCAGAGAAATGCCATCGTTTCTTTTTTCTCCGTTAATCGTAACGTTCGACAGCTCCATAGAGCGAATAATATTGCCGGTATATAAACTCACTAAGGAATAATTGAATTTAATCGAAGAAATACGCATTGTGCCCGTTTTGTCGGAAACGTTTGTCAGTTCCATAGTGTCGATTGTCAGCTGCTTGAGCGTAAAGTTTTTGAACGGCATGCCGTTTTCGGCAAATAAGGTCGGTAGTTTCTTTTCGGCGATAATGGGCAGGGAAGAATAAACACCGGCGCAAATAATGCCGATCAGAAGGATGATAATTCCCAATCTGCCCCATTTGCTGGACAGTACTTTTTTAGCGGTGACTTTGGCCTTTTTAACCTGAATGTTTTCTTCTTTTTTTTCTAAAATCTGTTCTGCATCGGAGTCTAGATTAAGGCCGCGCCGTTTCTTTCGTACGGGCGCTTTTTCGATTTCTTCGGCTTCAATGGCGGAAGCGGTGACTCCTTTTTTATCTTCCGGCGGCAGCTGAGGTTCTTCTGTGGCCGTGTGCTGTGCTTCCAGTTGTGTTGCGGGATCATTTTGTCCGGCTGCGGCAGGAGCTCGCGTCGCAGGATTAGGAACCTTTTGTCCCGCCGGCTGAACCGGTGCTGCACCCGGACGGACTGTCGGAATTTTTATTCGCTTGACAAGGGGGGCCTTTCCGGCTCCGTTCGGTGTTGCATTTTGTCCATTCGCATTATTGTTTTCCATGAGAAGTGATCCCCCTTCGCGGCCTTTAACGTTTTTTTTATCGGATAACGGTAGCTTTGGAAAACTACAGTTTCTTCTTTTTTATCTGAATTACGGAGAAATTTCAAATGGAAATACCGCCGGTAGACTCGGTTTTCGATGCAGCGGAATGGTTTTTGGATACGGCTTTGAATGACGGAGAATATCTTCAGCCGATGAAAATGCAGTATTTGATGTTTCTGGCTCAGGGGTATTACGCGGCCCTGACACAGGGAAAGCGCTTTATTCCCGCTGTTTTTCTGGCGACAGAACGCGGTCCGGTCGAACCAAATTCCTATCGTTTGTACGGATCGGAACGCCCTGTTTTGCAGCAGCGTAGAATGAATCGGGTCACAGCTTCGTTTCTGCAAACAATTTGGGCTAGATTCGGTGCTTATTCTCCGGATTATATTTACAGGCTGATTTCCGCGCATGCGCCTTATGTCGATGCTTTCGCCAGCGGTCAAAATACCGAAATTAATTTGTCGGCAATGGCGGATTTTTATGCCGGTCGCGCCGAAAAAGACGAAAGGCTGAAAAATGCCGAATTCGGCACAACAAGAATTTTGCGTTCTCAAACGGGAAAAGCCGTGGCCGTGAAAAAATGGATACCTCAAAAGAAATAATAATTGTAGGAAATTTATTGTTCATAGATAATTAAGAAGTTATCCTTATTTTAAAAATAAGGGTATGGCTCTTTAGTAAAAAAGCCGGCTTAAAAATCCTGTGATGGAGCAGACAATGGAAAATTTGGAATTACGTATTCAAAAATTAGAACAAAAATACCGCACATTAAAATATTCGGTTCTGTTTTTAATGTGCTTTGCCGCTTATGCCGGATTAAGCGGAACGGCGATGATCGGCTCGTCTGCTTTTGCTCAACAGCGAAGAAAAGTCGTGGGGCCGACAGTGTCTACTTTGCCGACCATTGAACGGCCCGTTGAGCAGTCTGTGGTAAAAAAAGAAGAGGCCGGTATTCCTGTCGTCGTTGAAGCCGAGGTGTTCCTGCTGAAAGATTCGGAGGGCAATATCCGCGGCGTATGGACGGCCGATGATGAAGCGACATCATTTGCGATGATGCATAAGGAAAAATACCCGATTGTGGCAATGGCCGTGGACCGCAAAAACGCTTCCATGTCTCTGACAGACGTTTATTCCGGTAAGATCAGCATCGGGCTGAACAACTCCATTCGATCCATTGCTATTATGGACGATACCAAAAAGAATAATATTTATTTGGGGCTGACGGGAACGGGTGAGGCTGCTTTCGATATGATCAGCAAAGGAAATTCGGCAATGGTCATTGACGGCGCTACTGCCAGCCTTGATTTGTCAGGCGATACTTCCATTGTAGCTTTATCGGAAACAGTTGGCAGCACTGTCGCTTTGAAGGCTCAGCCGTCATCTTCAATATTAACGTTCTTGGATTATCAGAACAAAGAAACGGCCAATTTTTCGACGGTTGACGGCAAAACACAGATTTACATGAATTCTCCGGCAACAAAAGAGGAAAAAACAATCGATACGATGCCGGAAGAAGAGCTTTCTTTCAACGAAGAAGAGCGCGCCGATAATACAGCGCAGCCGCAGGCCGCGGATAAAACGGTCGCTGCAGGGAATAGCGAAAATGCGCCGGCACCGAAGGAAGAAAACAAAGTTGTTAATATGAAAACATATTCTCCTTTTGCAAAATAACTAAAGATAAAAGGGCTGTTGATTATCAACAGTCCTTTTTTGTAAATCAAAAACCGCGCGCCAGGTCCGTGGGAGTCCATATATAAGAGAGTGTTTGATGCGGCGTTATTTTTTATTATTTCTGGTCATTTTAGCTGCTTCTTGTTTGCCGGACAAAGCTGAAAGCCAAAAGGCTCAGATCGCCTTTAATCGGGAAAAAATTCAGATTATCAGCCAAAATCAGCGTCGTTTGCCAGTAGAATTAATGGTTGAAATCGCCGATACGAATCAGAAAAGAATGCACGGATTAATGTACCGTACGGAATTGGCTGATGATGCCGGCATGTTATTTTTGTTTCCATCTTCCCGCAGGATCAGCATGTGGATGGCGAATACGGTGCTTTCTTTAGATATGCTTTTCATTGATGAAAATGGAGAAATCAAAGAAATCATAGAAAATACGGTGCCGTTTTCTCATGATGAAATCCGTTCGCAAAAGAGTGTTGTAAGTGTTTTAGAAATCAAAGCCGGTCTTTCGAGACACTACGATCTTCGACCGGGAGATGTTGTGGCGCATTCGTTTTTTAAGCTTGAAAATTCAAAATGAAAACGATAAAGTGCCTCTGTTCGGAGCGTAGCGCAGTCTGGTAGCGCACCTGATTTGGGATCAGGTGGTCGTAGGTTCAAATCCTATCGCTCCGACCATTAAAACCCCGCAGAAACATTGAATTTGCGGGGTTTTATGTTGCCTAAAAAATAGGCACGTTAGACGCGACGTTAAACGACGTTAATCGTCTAACGTCAGCAGGCACTTTCTTTTTTCATTTCCGATTTACAAAACACGCCTTTCTGCTATAGTTCGTTTGCCGTTTCGCTTTGAACGGCATCAACTGTCAATCAAACAGAAAGGCAGGTGAGTAAAATAGATATATCATCAAAAAGCATACGACTGATTCTGTTGGTCGTAATTTTCTTATTAAGTTTGACTTCTCAGGCTTGGTAAAAATATGGGGGCTCCGGTGTTCCAGCACCGTCCCCCATTGCTTTTAAGATATATCATCGACTCTTAATGTATCGATTTTTCGCGGATTTGTCAAGTCAGCCTTTCCCAGCCGCCGGATTCTTGGCGGGTCGCGTCTTCGATGAAGATCTTGCCTGTGCGGGCGTCTTTGATTTCTGTTTTGCCGGCGTTATCTTTTTTAAGAGAGCCGTTTATATCAGTCGAAAGATCGGGGCGAGTTTTCCGATAATTTGAACCTGTTTTTACGGCATTTGATCAAACCGTCTTTGGCCAACCGGCTGATTTCCACGGACAGCGCGCTTCGGTTGACGCTCAGATAATCGGCCAGTCCCTGTCGGTCATACGGAATATCAAATTCGGAGCTTTGATTTTTCATTGCTTCCATGCTCAGGAACGTCATCAATTTTTCACGCGTCGTTTTTTGAGACATGCACTCTATTTTCTGGAGCAGAGCAACGTTTTTTAAAGCCATTATATGCAGCAGATTATAAATCAGGCGGGCATGAAACGCGCAGTTTCGATCGCAGGTCGTGTGAATTCGAGATGTGTTTAAAAAAAGGATTTCACTTTTTTCCGCTGCCTCAACTGTGATCGGAGCGCTGATGCCGGTGCAGGAAAAGGCTTCGGCAAACAGCTGCATCGGTTTTATGGTCGCGATCAGACTGCCGCTGCCTAAAAAGTCATATTGAAAAACCTGTGTTTTTCCTTCAATAACAATACCACAGGTCTTCCAAATTTCCCCGGCGTTTAAAACGACCGAGCCCTTGTCAAACACGGCAGTCCTTGCGTTCAGGCAGGACAGGAGGAACGGCAGGTCTTGTTCGCTGATTCCTTTGAATAAAGGACAATTTAAGACTTTTTTGAACATCGTCGGCATAGGGCGGCTCTTTTTTATTCTTTTTGTTGGATTTCCAACATATTTTTCTTCTGATTTAATATAAAGAGAGATCACAATCAAGCTTTAAAAGGAGAAAATCATCATGTTTTGTTTTCAATGCGAGCAAACGGCAAAAGGGCAGGGCTGCACGCTGGCGGGCATTTGCGGCAAAAAGGCGGAAACAGCGGATTTGCAGGACGAATTGATTGCCTCTTTAATTCGGATTGCTGCGACAAAAGCGCCGGACGATCAAACAACGAAAGCGATTATTGATGGCTTGTTTACAACGATTACAAACGCGAACTTTGATAATGATTCTTTAAGGGAAATGATCGGAGAAACTTCATTTGACATGAACCGGCTTTGGCGGGAAAACGAAGATATCAGAAGCTTGAAATCGTTGATTTTATTCGGATTAAAGGGTATGGCGGCCTATGCGCACCATGCTTGGGCGTTGGGATACAAGGACGAGGCGGTCAACGCGTTCTTTTATGAGGGCCTGAGGGCTTTGGAACAGGCTTTATCCTCTGACGAATTGACGGCTTTGGCCCTGAAAACTGGAGAAATTAATTTGAAGTGTATGGAACTGTTGGACAGGGCGAATACGGAAACATTCGGCAATCCCGCACCGGCGACAGTGACCAAAAACATCGAAGCCGGTCCGTTTATTGTCGTAACCGGTCATGATTTAAGGGATTTGAAACTGTTGTTGGAGCAAACGAAAAACAGGGGCGTGAATGTTTATACGCACGGGGAAATGCTGCCGGCACATGGTTATCCCGAATTAAGGAAGTATCCGCACCTGAAGGGCAATTTCGGTACGGCATGGCAGAATCAGCAAAAAGAATTTGACAATATTCCAGCGGCAATTCTGTTTACGACGAACTGTCTGATGCCGGTTAAAGAAAGCTATAAAGACCGCGTATTCACGACGGCGGTCGTGCGTTATCCCGAATGCCGGCATATCGGCGAAGAAAAAGACTTTACGCCGGTGATTGAAAAAGCGTTGGCGCTCGGGGGTTATGCGGCGGAACGGAAAATGACGGGGATTAACGGCGGAAACACGGTGGTGACAGGCTTCGGGCATCACACTGTTTTGTCTGCGGCGCCGATGGTTATTGAGGCCGTCAAATTCGGTGCGCTGAAGCGTATCTTCCTTGTCGGCGGGTGCGACGGCGCCAAGCCGGGACGGAACTATTATACGGATTTTGTTAAAATGACTCCCGCCGATACATTGGTATTGACTTTGGCGTGCGGCAAGTATCGTTTTAACGACTTGGATCTGGGGAAAATAGGCGATTTACCGCGCCTGTTGGATATGGGGCAGTGCAATGACGCGTATTCGGCGATCAAGGTGGCCGTCGAACTGGCAAAAGTTTTTGATTGTTCCGTGAACGATTTGCCGTTGTCGATCATTCTGTCGTGGTATGAACAAAAAGCTGTTTGCATTCTGCTGACTTTACTGTATTTAGGAATCGAAAATATCAGGCTCGGACCGTCGCTGCCCGCTTTTGTTTCGCCGAACGTGCTGAAAGTTCTGGTCGAAAAATTCAAAATCGCGCCGACGACAACGCCGGAGCAGGACTTGAAAAGTATTTTGGGATAAAGAAAGGACGCTTGAAAATGGAAAGAGATTGCTTACATTGCACGAACACCAGAAAAGTTGCCGTTATCGGCTGCGGCTTTGTCGGGGCGGCAAGCGCGTTCAGCCTGATGCAGTCGGGGCTGTTTTCGGAAATGGTGCTGATCGATTCCGATCCCGCCAAGGCGGAGGGAGAAGCGCTGGATATCAGTCATGGCATTCCTTTTGCCAAGCCGATTAAAATTTATGCCGGCGGCTACGATGACATTAAAAATGCGTCTTTGATCATTATTACCGCCGGCGCGAACCAGAAACCGGGGGAAACGCGTCTGGATCTGGTCAAGAAAAACATTTCCATTTTCAAGTCGATCATTCCCGAAATCAAAAAGCGGAACTTCAGAGGCATTCTGTTGATTGTCGCCAATCCGGTGGACATTCTGACAACCGTTGCGCAAAAGCTGTCCGGATTGCCGGAAAACCGCGTATTCGGATCGGGAACGGTTCTGGATACGGCACGGTTGAAATCCGAGTTGGGGCATCATTTGAATGTCGATCCCCGCAGCGTTCACGCTTTTATCATCGGAGAACACGGGGATTCGGAAATCGCGGCGTGGTCGTCAGCGAACGTGTCGGGGATTCCTTTGCACAAGTTCTGTGAAATGCGCGGTCATTTCAACCACGATGAAGCCGTTCAAAAGATTGCCGCCGACGTGAAAAACAGCGCTTATGAAATCATCAAGCGTAAACGGGCGACGTATTACGGAATTGCGATGTCGGTCAAGCGGATCTGCGAAGCGATTGTGCGCGATGAAAAATCGATTCTGCCCGTTTCTTCAATGATGCACGGCGAATACGGCATTGAAGGCATTTCCTTGAGTATGCCGGCGGTTGTCGGAAAAGACGGCGTTGAAACGTTGGTTCCTTTGCAGCTGAGCGAAACGGAAAAGGCGGATCTGCAAAAATCGGCCAAGACGCTGCAGGAAACTTTGGCACAAAACGAGGTATAAACTCAGGACGATTTAAGGCCGGATTCTTCTTCAGCCTCCTGTTCCTGACGGCGGCGGTGTAGAGTCAGGCCGATTTCGTCCAGCATCGCATTTGTTTTGCGTTCCAGCTCGGCCAGTTCCCGTTTCTCCCGATTTTCCTGAGTGATTTCCAGCGTTTTCAATTCCTGATACGCTTCGATAATTTCATCGCGCATCAGCAGAATTTCCTGCCGGTTTTCCTCCAAAGCCCGATCAACGCGTTTGTTTTCGTCTATGTGCCAATCCACATAAGCCCCGAACGTCAGGGCGGCGGTCGGATCGGCTTTGGCGGCCTCTTCTTCTTCAACAAAGCGTTTGGCCAACAGAATTTTGCGGTTTTCCAATGCCCGTTCAAAACGCAGCAGATTGCCGAGTTTCCTTTGTCGTTCGTCCAGCTCGAACTTGTGCACGCGGATTAGAGTTTTTAAGTCTTTGCCGGCCATGGATTACCTTTATTTTTGCCCTTGAGCCGCCGGATTTTGCGACAGAATGTTTTTCAATTCCTGATATCCGGTCGCAAAGTCAACTTTGTCCTTTTTCTTTTGCGCCAGAAAAGCTTCCAATTTGTCGTAATAAAAAATCGCTTCGTCCACCTGCGCATTGGATCCGTGCTTATAGGCCCCCAGACGGATCAGCTCCTCCATATCCTGATACGTTGCCAGCAAAGCGCGGGCGCGGTTGACCAGAGCATTTTCTTCGTCGTTGTTGCAGCCCGGCATCGTACGGGAAATACTGCGCAGCAGGTTGACGGCAGGATAGCGGTTGCGTTCGGCAATTGCGCGTTCCAAAACGATATGGCCGTCCAAAATACCGCGCACAGCGTCCGCAATCGGCTCGTTATGGTCATCTCCGTCAACTAAAACGGTAAACAAGCCCGTAATTGATCCCAATCCGATCGGTCCCGGTCCCGCGCGTTCCAATAAACGGGGCAGCTCTGCAAAAACAGTCGGCGTATAGCCTTTTGTTGCGGGCGGTTCACCGGCGGACAGGCTGATTTCCCTTTGCGCCATGGCAAAACGCGTGATGCTGTCCATCATGCACAAAACGTTTTGTTTTAAGTCACGGAAGTATTCGGCGACTGTCATGGCAACATAAGCGGCCTGACGGCGCATCAAAGGCGGCTCGTCAGAAGTTGCGACGACGACGACACTGCGCTTCATGCCTTCTTCGCCTAAATCGTCTTCGATAAATTCGCGGGCTTCGCGGCCACGTTCGCCGATCAGCCCCAAGACGGTCACGTCCAGTTGTGTATGACGCGCCATCATCGCCATTAAAGAAGACTTGCCGACGCCGGAACCGGCGAAAATCCCCATACGCTGTCCCTTGCAGACCGTCAGGAACGTATTAATCGCCCGGACACCCAAGTCGGCTTTGCCGGCGACACGTTCACGGGAATGGGCCGGCGGTGGGGAATTGTGGATCAGGCAGGGCTTTTTGCCTTTGATCAGCGGACCTTTGCCGTCAACCGGTTCGCCCATAGCGTTAATGACGCGTCCCAGCCATGACACGTCGGGAAACAACACGGGACGTGTATTGCTGACGTCCACGGGATTACCGGGACCGACACCGTCTAAATCCATAAACGGCATGGCCAAGACTTTATTATTGTTAAAGCCGACGACTTCGCAGACGACTTTTTTACCGCCACGCGCAGTAATCGAACATCTGTCGCCGACGGATAATTCGGAACGGATCCCCGCGATTTCAACCAGCATGCCCTTTACGGCGCAAACGGATCCGTAACAGCGGTATTCCGGCAGAGAACCGATATCGTCGATAAGATTTTTAAGGTATGAGTCCATGGCTTTTTTCCTGATTTTTTTATTATATAATCTTTTCTTAGGTTTTTGTCGCTTTTTTATCAAAAAAATAAAAAAAGTTATTTTTCGTTAAAATAGGGGCTTGCATCTCGGATTCATACAACATAAAGTTAATAAGAAATTAATTTCATTTTGCCTGAAGAAGGAAAATCCGATGCGCGTTTTATTGGTTGAAGATGACAAAGCGGTAGCCCAAACGATAGAGGCCGTTTTGCACAAGGAAGGCATGGTTGTCGATACGACCGTTTTGGGAGAAGACGGTTTGGAAATCGGCAAGCTGTATGATTACGATATCATTATATTGGATCTGATGCTGCCGGATATGGACGGCTATGAGGTGCTGAAACGGCTGCGCGCTTCCAAAATCAGTACGCCGGTTTTGATTTTGTCCGGTTTGTCCGGCGCGGACAAGAAGGTCAAGGGCCTGTCGACAGGGGCGGACGATTATTTGACTAAACCGTTTGACAAAGCGGAATTGGTTGCCCGTATCCGCGCTTTGGTCCGTCGGTCAAAGGGCCACCCTGAATCGGTCATTCGCACGGGCGCGATCGAGGTTAATTTGGATACCAGAACGGCGTTTGTGAACGGCAAGCCGCTGCATTTAACCGGTCGCGAATACGGAATTTTGGAACGTTTGTCTTTGTCCAAGGGAACAACGTTGTCTAAGGAACAGTTCCTGAATCATTTATATAACGGCATGGACGAACCGGAATTAAAAATTATTGACGTGTTTATCTGCAAGCTGCGTAAAAAAATCGCGGAAGCAACGGGCGGTGACGATTACATTGAAACCGTTTGGGGACGCGGTTACGTTCTGCGCGAACCGAAAAAAGAAGGATAAACAAAAACCTTCCGCCGATCGAAAAGAAAGGGGGATGGGAGGTTTAAAAATCCGTGTTCGGACCGACTCTTTTTTAGCCCAGATTTAGAACATGGCATTCTCCGATATTTTCCATAAAAAACTGATCATGGGAAACAAGGATCAGCGTTCCCTGATAGGCTTTCAGCGCGTTTTCCAATATTTGGGCGGATTGAATGTCCAGATTATTGGTCGGTTCATCCAAAATCAATAAATCGGGCTGATTTTTTATGCCTAAAACAGCCGCCAGAGCTGCCTTTAGTCTTTCCCCGCCGCTAAGGGTTGAAACGATTTTAAGAGCGTCCTTGTTCCGGAATAAAAAGTTCGCGGCGGCGGCATAGGCTTCGTTGACTGATATCATCGGATTGATCTGCTGGATATTATTCAGAATAGAGCCGTTTTCATCAGGCAAATCCAGATTTTGTGATAAATAGGCCGCTTTGCCGTATAACAGCGCCTGCCCGCGCGTCGGTTGCAGCTGCCCCAAAATCAACCTCAGCAAAGTCGTTTTGCCGCAGCCGTTCGGACCTTGGATTCTGAGACGGTCACCTCCTTTTAGGATTAGGTTCAGGCGGTCGAATAAAAGACGTGAACCAAAACCGAAAGACAGCTCTGAAAGTTCCAGCACTTTATCTTTTAAGAAAGGCTTGTCCGGTACCGGAATTTTGATTTGTTCGTTTCTCAAAGAAAGCTTGACTGCGTTTAATTCTTCTTGAGAACGCGTCAGTTTTTCCTCAATTTTTCTGATTTTTTTCGCCTTTGATTCTTGAGCGGCGGATTTCATGAAATTGGCCTGCATTTTAGTGTATTTCCGGTTTTCGATCCGCTTTTCCGCAGCTCGTTTTTGTTTGCCGCCGGAGTCCTCGATTTTGCGGTGATTGCCGATCAGGCGGGCCGTTTCGTTGTCCAGTCTGGATTTTTGTTCTTCCAGTCGGTTCTTTTCCTTTTCTTTGATGTTTTGATAAAAAGTGTAATTCCCGCCGTATTTTTTAACTTTTCCGCCGGCCAGTTCATACAGGCAGTTCATGCGTTCCAAAAGCATTCTGTCATGTGAAATCAATAAAATGGTTTTGGGCGTTTGATCGACATAAGCATAAAAAGCGTTCCGTGAAGCCTCGTCCAAATTGTTTGTCGGTTCGTCAAACATAAGAAGGGCTGCCTGAGAAAGAAAAATTCGCAGTAGCAGAATTTTTTCCCGTTCTCCGCCGCTTAATTCCGCGAAAGAAGAGGCTAAATCAATTCCTATTAATCCGAAATCCGTCAAAGCCTTTTTTGTTTCCGTTTTAATATCCCAGCGCTGTCCGACTAGATCAAACAGCTCCGGCGAGGTCTGACCGTTTTCAATGCAGTCTAACGCGTTCAGAATGCCGTCAATCCCCAAAGCTTGTGCAACCGTTTGATCCAAAACAATATTTTGCGGTAGAAAGGCGGGCCTTTCACCGGAATAAATCGTGCCGCTTTGAGGGACAAGCTCTTTTTGAGCCAAACGAAACAGCGTTGTTTTCCCGCAGCCGTTCGTACCGATCAATGCAGCCTTTTCTCCGGCGCCAAGGTGAAAAGAAACGTCTGAAAGCAGCTCGAAGCCGTTCGGTAAAACATAAGAAACAGTGTTAAATGATAAAAAATCTTCGGGCATTGAAGCCTCCTGCAATAAAATAAGAACAAACGATCTGAAATTGTTTGCTTATTTTTGCATGGCTTCAAACCTCCGCTGTAATGAAAGACAGAACTTTTTTACTTAAAAATCGCATTGCTGTCAATCATTACAACTGTGAAACCCCGAAGAAGGCGTTTTTTAGGAAAATCCTGTGGACAAAGACAGACAAAAAAGCAATATTAGTAAAAAAGTTTATTTGTTGAAGGAGCTTGTATGCCTTTTCCTAAAGTAACTGTAGGCGTCTTTGCCCATATTGCGTCAGCGTTGACGAATAATTTGTTTCGGATCACTTTATTAACCATGATTGCCGTGCGGATCACTCAACAGACAGATGATCCTTATAACGTTGTGGCTGGTTTATTGATCCTGCCGTTTTTTCTGTTTTCCGCCAGAGCAACACAACTGGCAAAAAAGTATAATAAAATCAGAGATTCCCTGTCGCTGAATTTAACGGAATTAGCGTTGATGCTGCTGGCCGGAAGCGTTTTGCTGACAAAAAATATAGGCTTGTTGATTCTTTTGCCGTTTTTGTATGGCGCGCTGTCCGCTTTTTTCGGTCCCATGCGCTATGCTTTCCAGCCCGATCAATTGGAGGAAAGCGATCTGACGGCGGGCAATGCGTATGTTGAAAAAACGACGTATTTCAGTATTGCGGCGGCGCTGTTGCTGGGAACGTTGGTGCCGATCCGGATTGCTGCGGCGATTTTGATTGTTTTTTCCGTGATCGGTTTCTTTGTTACATGGCGTTCTTCCGCTGATGTGCAGGAGAGCGAACCGGAGGAAAAAAACATCGGCAATTCACCGAAAGACATGCTGACGGGAATTTGGAAATCTTTGCGCACGGTGCGCAAATATCCTTTGATCTTCCGCAGTATTCTCGGAACGACATGGTTTTGGTCTATCGGTTTGCTGATGATCATGCAGGTTTATCCGCTGACCGAACATGTTTTTAATGCGGATAATTTCGCTGTTGCTTTCCAATTGCTTTTGTTTGCAGCGGGGATCGGTGCCGGAGCATTGTATTGTTACCGGCTGCTGAAAGGAATTGCGCATACAACGTTCGTGCCGATCAGTACGATCGGCATGGGGATTTGCTTTATGATGCTGTTCTTTTTGACGGCGGAGTATGCGGCGCCGGTTCATACGGTGCCTTTCCTGACGTTTGTTTCCAGACCGCGCGTGATTTTCTTTTCTCTGTTTTTGTTCCTGCTGGGCTTTTCCTGCGGCATGTATGTCATTCCGTTGACGGCACTGATCCGCAGCAAGGCTTCCGCGGCGAACAGAGCGACCGTTTTTGCCGCCGGCAATCTGATCAATGCGGCGGGCATTGCTTTAATGGCATTGATTTTTATCACGGCGCGCCATATCGGATTGAGCATCGCCGCGCTGTTTTTAATGGCGGCAATGGCAAGCTTTGTCGTTTCAGTTTATAACTGTTCCGTTTTGCCGGCGGCTCTGCTGCGTTCAATCGTTCAGACGATTTTGGAATTTTTCTATCGCGTAACGGTAAAGGGGCTGCCTAATTTTCAAGCGGCGGGCAAGCGCGTTTTAATCGTAGCCAACCATGCTTCTTTGCTGGACGGGTTGCTGATCGCGGCTTTTATGCCGGAAAAAATTACGTTCGTGATCCGACCGGATTGGGAAAATAAATGGTTCGCCAAGCTGTTCAGCCTTATGGTAGACCTGTATCCGTTGGATCTGAATAATCCGATGTCCATTCGTCCTTTGGTCGATTTGATTAAAAAGAACAACAAAATCATGATCTTTCCCGAACGCCGGATCAGCGTTACAGGGGCTTTGATGAAGGTGTATGAAGGGGCGGGACTGGTCGCTGAAAAAGCAAATGCCAATATCTTACCTGTCCGCATTAACGGTGCTCAGTATTCTAAATTTTCTTTGATTAAAGATCGTGTTCAAACGAAGCTTTTTCCAAAGATTACGATGAATATTCTGCCGCCCCGGAAATTTGACATTGATCCGACGTGGACCAGCCGTCAGCGCAATCACGAGATTTCCAACCAGCTGTACGACATGATGGTTGATATGTTGTATGAATCGTCCAAAGTGAACGAAAATCTGTTTGTTTCTCTGCTGAATGCGGCGAAAATCAATGGCAAAAACCATATCATAGCGGAAGATGTCAGCCGCAAACCGATAAAATATAAGACGTTGATCTTAAAAAGCTACGTTTTGGGCAAGGCAATGGAACGCTGTTTCGAAGATGAGGAACGATTAGGGATTTTGCTGCCGAACGTATTGGCAAACGTTGTGTCGTTTTTTGCTTTGCAAAGCATCGATAAAGTGCCTGCGATGCTGAACTTTTCAACCGGTGTGGCGCAAGTGGTTTCATGCGTGAAGACGGTGCAGCTGAAAACGGTGCTGACATCAAAGAAATTCATTGAAAGTGCTCATTTGGAAAAGCTGGAGGAAGCTCTGAAGGAAAATGGCATAAATGTCGTTTATTTGGAAAACTTCTCTTCTGAAATTTTGTTGGAAGACAAGGTCAAGGGCATTTTGGCGTATTTGACATCGCGCAAACCTAAAAACAGTGCGGACCATACGGCGGCGATTATGTTTACTTCCGGATCGGAGGGCATGCCCAAAGCTGTTTTGTTGTCTCATAGGAATTTCCAAGCCAACCGTTATCAGGCGTTAAGCATAATCGCGATTACGTCTGCCGATGTCTTCTTTAACGCGCTGCCGATGTTCCACGCGTTCGGGCTGGGCGTTGGCACCATGCTGACACTTCTGTCGGGAATACGGACGTTCTTTTATCCGTCTCCGCTGCATTACCGCATTGTGCCGGAATTGGTCTATGAAACGAATGCGACGGTTTTGTGCGGGACGGACACCTTTTTTGCGGGCTATGGCGCAATGGCCCACCCGTATGATTTCTTCGCGCTGCGTTATGCGATTGTTGGGGCTGAAAAATTGAAACCGAGCACGTCCGAGTTATGGATGCGCAAATTCGGCATTCGTATTTTGGAAGGTTACGGCGCAACGGAAACTGCGCCGGTGATCGCATTAAATACGCCGATGTACATTCGGGAAGGTTCAGTCGGTCGTTTGCTGCCTAAAATGATTGCTAAGTTAGAAGAAGTTCCGGGCATTAAAGAGGGAGCCAAGCTGTTGGTTTCCGGCGATAATGTCATGCAGGGCTATATGAAAGCGGATAATCCGGGCGTGTTGATTCCGCCGAAAGACGGCTGGCATGATACGGGGGATATTGTTTCAATTGATAAAGACGGCTTTGTCTTTATTCAGGGCCGCGCCAAGCGCTTTGCCAAGATCGGCGGCGAAATGGTTTCTTTGACGGCGATCGAGCAATTGTTATCAAAACTTTATCCCGATGCGGTTCAGGGGCTTGTATCCGTTCCGGATCCGAAGAAAGGCGAAAAATTGGTTCTGATTACGACAAAGAAAGACGCAGACTTGTCCGAAATTAGGGCATATATCAAGGATCAGGGTTTTAACGAACTCGGCTCTCCGGCAAAATTCATTTATGTCAAAGAACCACCCGTTTTGGGGACTGGTAAGTTTGACTATGTGACTGCATTAAAAATTGCGGAGGAAAACGAGGCATAATCCGCTTTTTGTAGAGCATAACGGGAACAGGGAGGAATGTTTTCCTCCTTGTTTTTTTGTACCCTGAACAGCACGTGTCGGACATGTGTTTCAGAACAGTTTATAGTTCTGCATAGAAAAGATTTTTTTGGAAGGCCTGATGAATTGGCGAGCATTGAAGTTAAAGGAGTAATCGTAATGAATAGTGTGCATACACGAACTGTAAAAAAATCAAGCATATTCTTGCCGAAATATCTCTGCAGGGAGTGGCTTTTCTTGCCGTCCCGCACTTTTTGGAAAAAGTTGATCCTCTGAGGTGTTGGCTTTTTTCTTTTGTGCGGCAAAGGGCACCTATGCGGCTGCGAACGGGAATTGGAATCCTGTGTTGGCTTTTTTCTTTTGTGCGGCAAAGGGCACCCCAAACCGTCAAAAGCATACGGCTTCAATAGGTGTTGGCTTTTTCTTTTGTGCGGCAAAGGGCACCTTGAACACGAATAAGGCATTGGATAAAAAGAAAACAGGCGGCGAATATGCTTAAATGTTGAAAATATTTTTTAGATTTGCGTTACAAAAGGGCTATGAATACTTTCCCCCTCTCTTTTTTATAGAGAA
>JAFVAT010000028.1 GCA_017480385.1 Alphaproteobacteria bacterium
AATCAACAAACTGGGCATCGCCCTTTTGTGCCAGCACCTTCGTGATCGCCGCCGTCAATGTCGTCTTCCCGTGGTCTACGTGACCTATCGTGCCGATATTGCAATGCGGCTTGTTCCTCTCAAACTTCTCTTTTGCCATTTTTATTTAACTCCAATTCTTTTCTAACCAGCCATTTTGGCTTTGATTTCATCAGCAACGTTCTGCGGTACCTCTGCATAATGAGAGAACTGCATCGAATACTGAGCACGGCCCTGACTCATGGAACGAAGCGTATTCACATATCCAAACATAGAGGACAGAGGAACTGTCGCATCGATCACACGGGCATTTCCGCGCTGATCCATTCCGGCTACCTGACCGCGTCTGCTGTTCAGGTCGCCAATGATGTCACCCATATAGTCTTCAGGAGTGACGACTTCAACTTTCATAATCGGTTCCAACAACTTGGGTTTTGCCTTTGCAATCCCTTCACGGAAAGCCGCGCGGGCCGCAATTTCAAAAGCCATTGTTGAAGAGTCGACATCGTGATAAGCACCGTCAAACAGGTTTGCTTTGAAGTCCGTACAGGGGAAGCCGGCGATTACGCCTGTTTCCAAAGCGGCGCGCAAACCTTTTTCAACGCCCGGAATGTATTCCTTGGGAACGTTACCGCCGACGACGGTGTTCTCAAAGACAAATCCCGAACCCGGTTCCAACGGTTCAAAACGAATCTTGACGCGGGCAAACTGACCGGAACCGCCGGATTGTTTCTTATGCGTATAGTCAATTTCATAAACCTGAGAAATCGTTTCACGATAAGCCACCTGCGGTGCGCCGACGTTTGCATCAACCTTAAATTCGCGCTTCAAACGGTCAACAATAATTTCCAGATGAAGCTCGCCCATACCTTTAATAATTGTCTGACCGCTTTCATTATCGGAAGAAACACGGAAAGAAGGATCTTCCATCGCCAAACGGTTCAAAGCTAAGCCCATTTTTTCAACGTCAGCCTTTGTTTTCGGTTCAACAGCGACCTCGATAACGGGATCCGGGAATTCCATTTTTTCCAAAATAACCGGAGCATTTTCAGCACACAGCGTTTCACCGGTTGTTGTTTCTTTCAAACCAACCAGAGCGATAATATCGCCGGCATTTGCTTCTTTGATTTCTTCACGGTGATTCGCGTGCATCAGCAACATACGGCCAATACGTTCTTTCTTGTCCTTAACGGAGTTCAGAACGTAGGAACCGGCAGTCATCGTTCCCGAATAAATACGGGCAAATGTCAAAGAACCGACAAACGGGTCGTTCATGATCTTAAACGCCAAAGCCGCTAAAGGCTCGCTGTCTGTAGCATGGCGAACAACCTCTTCACCTTTCAGGTTTGTGCAGGTTACAGCCGGAATATCAACCGGAGAAGGCAGATAATCCACAACAGCGTCCAACATCGGCTGCACACCTTTGTTCTTAAAGGAAGAACCACACAAAACCGGAACAAAGCTCATGGAAATCGTTCCCTTACGAATGCATTTCTGCAGCGTTTCAAGGGAAATTTCTTTACCTTCCAAGTAATCTTCCATGGCCTGATCATCCTGTTCAACAACAGTTTCGACCATTTCCGCATGATACTTGTCGGTCAATTCTTTTAAATCCGCCGGAACATCTTGATAGCTGAAATCAGCCCCCAAATGTTCACCGTTCCAAATGATTGCACGCTTACGCAGAACATCAACGACACCGACAAAATCAGCTTCCGCCCCGATCGGCAACGTCATAACGATCGGGGTAGCCCCCAAGCGTTCTTTGATCATGCCGACAGCGCGCAGGAAGTTAGCGCCGATACGATCCATTTTGTTGACAAAGCAGATACGGGGAACCTTGTACTTATCCGCCTGACGCCATACGGTTTCGGACTGCGGTTCAACGCCGGCCACGCCGTCAAAAACAGCAACAGCACCGTCCAAAACACGCAAAGAACGTTCAACTTCAACCGTGAAGTCGACGTGCCCCGGTGTGTCAATAATATTCAAGCGGTGTTCTCTCCAGAAACAAGTTGTTGCCGCGGACGTAATTGTAATACCGCGTTCCTGTTCCTGAACCATAAAGTCCATTGTCGCGGCGCCGTCATGGACTTCGCCGATTTTATGGGACTTTCCGGTATAGTACAGAATGCGTTCTGTCGTTGTCGTTTTACCGGCATCAATATGAGCCATAATACCGATGTTGCGATACTTTTCAATGGGAGTAGTGCGAGCCATTACACAAAACCTTCTTTCTAATAATTACCAACGATAATGCGAGAAAGCTTTGTTTGCTTCTGCCATACGGTGAGTTTCCTCACGTTTGCGGACGGCAGCGCCTTTGTTTGCCAACGCATCTAAAAATTCACCGGCCAAGCGCTGTTCCATTGTCTGTTCGGAACGGTTGCGGGCGGCGGAAATAATCCAGCGGATTGCCAGAGCCTGCTTGCGATCAGGGCGGACTTCAACCGGAACCTGATAGGTCGCACCGCCGACGCGGCGGGAACGGACTTCAACGGCAGGTTTAACATTATCCAAAGCTTCATTGAAAACCTTTAACGGTTCCTGCTTCGTTTTTTCGGCAACACGGTCCAGAGCGCCATAAACAATCTTTTCGGCGGTCGCTTTAGCACCGTGCAGCATGACACAATTCATAAATTTAGCAACAACCACGTCGCCGTATTTGGCGTCGGGCACAATTTCACGTTTTTCTGCAGCGTGACGACGAGACATAATTTTCTCCCTTTCTATTACTTAGGACGCTTTGCGCCATACAGAGAGCGGCTCTGGCGGCGAGTAGAAACGCCTTGTGTATCCAGCGTACCGCGAATGATATGGTAACGCACACCCGGCAAGTCTTTCACACGACCGCCGCGGATCAGAACAACAGAGTGTTCCTGCAGATTGTGACCTTCACCCGGAATATAGCTTAACACTTCAGCACTGTTGGTCAAACGAACACGCGCCACTTTACGCAAAGCGGAGTTCGGCTTTTTCGGAGTCGTGGTATAAACACGCGTACAAACGCCACGTTTCTGCGGGCAGGCCTGCAAAGCAGGAGCTTTATTACGCTTTACGCGCGGTTTACGCGGACTGCGAATTAATTGGTTAATTGTAGGCATTCAATTCCTCTTTCCTAATCTAACCGTTACAACACACTTACTCGATTCCAACCTCTGCGGTCGAACCGAAAAGCTAAACACAAGAAAACAGCAGAAATCTGCCATTTTCCAAAACTCTAAAGAGTAAAAAACGGACTAATCCCTTTATTTTCCCACTCTTCAGGAAGTGCATAATTACAAAAAGACCAAAAAGAGTCAAGGAAAAATAAAGGATTACAACGATTTTTTAACATAACGGCAAAATTTCCGTTCAAGCATTATTTTCTTTATCCTCAGAAACGGACAGAGGCAGCATTTTCGTCAACACCCGCCCCAACGGCACTTCCACAGCATGATACACAAAGATGCCGAACAGGAATAAGGCAAACAAAATCAACAAAATCACACAATGTGGATTTTATGAATTAAAATCATCGCGTATCCACGGAATAAAAATGTCAAGGACAATACTGTGTGACATAAAAATCGAAAAAGAATATTTTCCTATTTTAACAAAAACTTTTTCAAAAAACCATGAAACAGCTCCTTTTTTTCTATAAAAAGATAAATCAAGAGAAAAAATAAGAACACGGAGCACAGAATATTTTCAAGATCAAATGAGAAAAACAATAAAGTAACGATACAATATGTCAAAATATATAATTCCAATATTGTAAAAGAGATTTTCCTTTTAAGAAAAACCGTTTTTATTTCCGTTTTCTTTCCCGTCACCTAAGCCAAAAAGTATCCGCCACCTAAACCGGCTGCCGCACGTACAAGTCCTAAAGAGACAAGATAGCCGCTTGTGCCTTCGTTTCCCAACGTTGCCCAAACATGAAACAGGCTATACCGCGTCAAAGCGATATAAGAAAAAAAGCACACTATTCCGATAATAAAATCAGCTATTTCCTTTTTCTATGTCTTAATTAAACAGAAATAAAAAAGAGACGTCCAGAAAAGAGCGCAAACAAACCATGCCGGAGGATTATATTCTTTCGGGGAATAAAGCCCGTTGCTTGGGAAAAGAAAAATTTCAGATATTAAAGTGGAAAAATTTATTTGTTCCCCAAGCAAACAGGAAACGAGCGCAGAAAAAACAACAAGCGGTCAAAAACGAATAATTTTTCTTTTTATGAAATATTCCGTCTTTTCCTGATGAAAATGCAATGCCAGGAAAAATCCGGATAAAATAAAAAAGAACTCCACAGCCCGCCACCCTGCCGTCCAAAATCCCAACAGATCTCCGATATGGTGATAAATGATCACCATAACAAACAGGATTCTTAAAAATTCATTGTTTTTAAATAAAGATCTTCTTTCCTTTTTTCGAATTCTGACGATAAAAGCGTAAAATCCATGAAAATATAGAGAGACAAATTGACCAATATAATCAAATTAAGTCCTTTTATTTTTCTGTTTGCCTGTAACAATTCTCCTGAAAGGGATTGAAATAGGACAGTTTGAAAATGCTTATGATTTTTACCGGCAAAAAAATACATTATAAATCTGAGACGTATTTGAAATTTCCAAATCAAAGTCTGTCAGCACTTTTTTTGAAATTTTAAAAGAAATAAAATTACTGCCCTCCGTTTCAAGAACTTGAGTTTTTATATTCCCTGAATCGCCGCCCTGATATTGCAACACAGCTTTTACCGGTTTTTCAGCCTGAACATCGATTTCGGCCTCATATTGAACATAATTTTTATGAAAAACAAACAGCGTCACAGCCGTTACAAACAAGGCCGTCAATGCAAATTTCACGAAGTGCCCCTCCCTCTTAAATCTTCGTATCAGAATATAAATTCTATTTTTTCTTTGCAATATGAAAGAGTGTGACTTTTGTTTTTGACAAAGTCCAATAGTTGTATTTTTCCGCTTATCAACGGGCTTTATTCTTGTCTTTTTTCCAAAGTTGACCTTACAATAAGCCGATTTTTTCAACAAAAAAGGATTGAAATGACAGCACTCTCATTAAAGCCTGTTCTATCTGATCAGGATATCCGGGAAATGGCTTCTTTAGCTACAGAAATCTGGAAAGAACATTTTACACCGATTATCGGTGCGGATCAGGTCGAGTATATGGTGGAAAAATTTCAGTCCGAACAGGCGCTTCACGAACAGATCAAACACGGATATTTGTATTTTGTTCTAGTGTTTGAAAACAAGCAGATCGGATATATCGGGCTTCGCTTGAACGAGGATTGTCTTTTCTTAAGCAAACTGTATATTCAAAAAGAATACCGCGGGAACGGTTTTTCCCGAATGATGCTTCAGCACGCCGAAAATATTGCCCTGCAAAACGCAAAACCGGTTATCCGACTAACCTGTAACAGGCATAACGCCGGTTCCTTGGCCGTTTACAAAAAAATCGGCTTTCAAATCGTTCGCGAAGAAAAAGCGGACATCGGAAACGGCTTTGTCATGGACGATTATATTTTGGAAAAAAGCGTTTAAAAGTTACCGCCCTGCACTTTTAGCAACGATCCTTTTCTGCATAACGGCAGAATTTCCCCGAACAGAACGGGAAAGAGCCTTGCACAGTGCTTTTAAAGCCTTTTCATCGTCCTGCGTTAAAGAAGACGAAGCCAATACAGTATTAGCAAAATGCGAGCAAGAAGATGTTGCCTCTTTTTGATTATCTTGTTGTCGGCGCCTTGCGTGCAAATGCAGTTCCAAACAGCCATAGCTTCTTCTTTTTGTCGAACCTTTAAGCCCTTCACAATCGATCAGAATCCTTTCCTGTCTGTTTGAAACGATCGCCCTCCTTCCCGTTTTTCCATATTGCCGACAGAGTTAACCTTAGCGCTGATAATTATACCGCCTTCACTTTTCAGCCAAGGCGGCATTGAGAAAAAATTCTTTTCCCTTTTCAGACTATCTTGAAAAATGCTTCTTTTTCATCTGAGCCAGAACGCTTTCTTTAACCGCCGTTCTTTCTTTAGTGCGGTTTTCTTCGCGCACAGCCTGCAAAACAATCATGGAATGAGCCTGCGCCCGATAAGAACCGCCCTTAACTTCGCGTTTTTCAACCGGCAATTTTTCTACGCCCAAATGAGCCGTATCAAAAGCGACTTCCCATTTTTGACCGTTCGGTGCAGGCGGCAGTTTGAAATCGATATCACCGTTATGCGCATTCATGATCACCATGAAATCGTCATCAGCGGGTTTACCATCCTTTTTCGTTTTTTCACCGGCCAGCACATAAGACAACGTCTTTGCATGCGGTGCCCAATCGGCACCGGTCATTTCCTGACCGTCAGGACGTACCCATGTAATGTCCTTGGTTCCCTTGTCATCAATGGCCTGTCCGTCGAAATAGGAAACATTCGCCAAAACAGGGTGATCACGGCGAAGCTTCGTGATAAAGCCGATCATTTCCGCCGACTGTACATCGCGGTCTGTAATCTTGTCCCAATTAACCCAGCTGGTTTCATTGTCCTGACAATACGGGTTGTTATTCCCGCCCTGAGAACGATTGAACTCATCGCCGGCCAGACGCATCGGCACACCGGCGGCCATTAACAAAGTCGCCTCCAAATTGCGCACCATTTTATTGCGGAATTCGTCCAGCCCTTCATCACGGTAGCCTTCATGCCCCCAGTTGCGGCCAAAGTTCTGGTTTGCTCCGTCCGTATTGTTCCACGGATTGGCCTCATTATGTTTTTGATCATAAGACCATAAATCTTTTGCCGTAAAGCCGTCATGAGCCGTCACAAAGTTAACGGAAGGCGATTTTTCCGGATTATCCCAGTTGCGCATATCATCGGAAGCCGTCATACGCTGCGCCATTTTTGCCGCAAAGCCTTCATTGCCGCACCAGAACCGACGGGTATCGTCACGGAAACGGTCATTCCACTGCATCCAGTTTTTCTGGAAGTTGCCGACCTGATAACCGCTGCCGCCGCAGTCCCACGGTTCGGCGATCAGTTTGCATTTGGACAATACGGGATCATTTTTCAACGCTTCGTAGAACGGGTGATTTTTATCGAAATCGCGGTTGGCGGGATCGCCTTCGCGACCGCGCCCCATAACCGTTGCCAAATCGAAACGGAATCCGTCGACACCCATTTCCTCCGCCCAATAGCGCAAAGAATCGACCGCCAAACGGCGCGCCATCGGCTTAGTCATATCCAAAGCATTGCCGCAGCCCGTTTCGTTACGGTATTGAGACTTATCATTCGGGTCATGCACAAAGTAATATGCGCTGTCGACTCCCTTTAACCCGATCATTTGGCTGAAAGCATCGCCTTCGCCGACATGGTTGTACACCACGTCCATGATGACTTCTTTGCCTGCGGCGTGGTAAGCGTTCACCATTTTTTTGAACGCGACCGGATCGCCGTAATCCGGGTGAGGAGCAAAATACGCGATCGGTTCATAGCCCCAGAAATTAGACAAGCCTTTATCCGCCACGCCCTTATCTGTCGCAAAAGCCTGAACCGGCAGCAGTTCAACGGAAGAAATGCCCTGTTCTTCAATATATTTCATGACTTCCGGATTCGCCATGCCGGAAAATTTGCCCTTATCCGTTTCGGGAACATCGGGGTGCTTCATCGTAAAGCCTTTGGCGTGTGTTTCGTAAACAACGGTCTGTTCCCACGGGATATTCGGGCGTTCCACCGTTCCCACGGCCTTCAGCGCTTCCGGATCCTGAATAATGGCTTTCGGTGCGATTTTCCCCGTATCCTCCGTATTCATCGACTTCGGATCACCGGCATTGGAACACATATAAGCGTCATTCCATTCAAATTCCCGATCCAGCTGACGCGCATACGGATCTATCAGCAGTTTGTTCGGATTGAAACGCATTCCCTTTTCCGGGTCATACGGGCCGTCCACACGATAACCATAGCGCATGCCCGGCTTGGCCCCCGGCAAATATCCCGACCAAATGCCGTCTTCCGACCGATTCGGCAGTTCAATACGCGTTTCTTTATCATTTTCATCAAACAAACAAAGCTCAACCTTTGTTGCATTCTCTGAAAACAAAGCGAAATTAACGCCTTTGCCGTCATAGGTTGCCCCCAACTTTTCCGTGCTGCCGGGGAGAATCGTATTTTCTGCCATTGAAGAATCCTTTCTAAAAACCGCATGAATGAATAATCAGCGGAAAACTTTAGACACATTTTAGCGAAAACGGATAAAGCTGACAAGGCTTTTTTCACGTTTTCTTAACAAAAAACAGAGAATTTTTCAGAGCTTCTTTTTTCTTTTTAAAAATATGTTTTAAATCAAATGCATCACCCGATCAAACAACGCTTTTCGGCGCAGTTCCACTGTCCGCATTTGATCCGCATTTTGCTCGGCGGGAACTCTGTCACAGCGCAGAGCGTGAATATTTCGCCGCAGTGTTTGTTCGCCGTCTTCAAAATGCACGCCAGACAAAATAACCTTCCCTTCTCCAAAACGTTTTTCAATCAGTGCGGCTTTTCCCTCTGCTTCCTGATATCGGGCCAAAACAACGCCGTCCGTCTGATCAAAATAAGGACCGCCATGGTACAGCGTCGGATAAACCTCTCCGTCATCAAAACAAACATGAACAACCCTTGCTGAAAAGGCCGTCAGAGAATACGGAAGCAGCTGAAACTCTTTATAAAGGGTTCCGACCGCCCGGCCTTCCGCCAAATTCAGTCCGCACTGATTTTCAATGCGCAGTTCGGGAATATCCGCTTCAAACACAACATTACGACAAGCGTAATATGCCCCCGCACAGATTCCGAAATAAGTTCCGCCGTTTGCCACATAAGCGCGTATCCGGTCGTTGCCCTCTCCCTTTAATTTCTGCATAAACGGATTGCCTGCCCCGCCGCCCAAGAAAAAAGCTTTGATTTTTTTGTCCAAAATACCGGCTTTTATTTCCGCAGCGTCCGTAAAACCGACTTCTGTTTGTTTGGGGGCGAAATAAGACGTCAGCTCCTGATACAAAGAACTGACGTCCGCACAGCCATAATCCCTGTAAATCAGGATCTTCATTCTTTAACGTCTGTTTTTCAAATACCATTCCACCGTTTTAACGATGCCGGTATCAAAGTTTTCGTCCGCTTTCCACCCCAGCTCCGTTTCAAGCTTTGTCGCGTCAATCGCATAGCGGCGGTCATGACCGGCCCGATCTTTGACAAAAGTAATCAGATCGCTGTATTTTCCTTCTTTTCGGGGAACCTCCCGATCCAAAATCGCACAAATAGCATCAACAATCTGCAAATTATTGCGTTCGTTGCAACCGCCGATATTGTACGTTTCTCCGCTGCGTCCCCGATGATAAATCAGATCTATTGCTTTGCAGTGATCCAAGACATACAGCCAATCGCGAATATTTTTGCCGTCACCGTAAATCGGAATATTTTCTCCGTTCAAACATTTCCGGATAATTGTCGGAATCAGCTTTTCCCCATGCTGTTTCGGTCCGTAATTATTTGAACAGTTGGAGGTTGTCACATTCATACCGTATGTATGGTGATACGCACGCACCAACATGTCCGAAGACGCTTTGGAAGCAGAATAAGGGGAATTCGGCGCATACGGCGTTGTTTCCGTAAAGAATCCCGTTTCGCCCAAAGTGCCATAGACTTCATCAGTGGAAATATGATGAAACCTGCATTTTTCATACCCTATTTTGACTTGTCCCGGTGCGTCCAGCCAATGGCGGCGGGCTGTTTCCAACAAAGTAAACGTTCCCAATACATTGGTTTTAATGAAAATTTCGGGCCCCGTAATCGAATTGTCCACATGACTTTCGGCGGCAAAATGAATAACGCCGCGAATATCGTGCTCGGCAAAGATTTTTTCAACCAAGTCTTTATCCGTAATATCTCCTTTGATAAAGATGTAATTCGGATTGCCGCGCACTTCGGCCAAATTGCGCTCATCGGCCGCATATGTCATTTTATCCAGATTAACCAATTGAACATCTGGGTGAGCCGCCAAAAAATACGGAACAAAGTTTGATCCGATAAATCCGGCGCCGCCGGTGACTAAAATTTTTTCAGACATTTTTCCAAACTTTCCTGCCAATGGGGAACTTCAATTCCCACAGATTTGATTTTAGATTTGTTTAAAACGGAATAAAAGGGCCGCTTTGCTTTTGTCGGATATTGATCCGATCCGATCGGATCAACACAACAGGCCAGACCGGATAATTTCATGATCTCGCGCGCAAAATCATACCAGCTGCAAACGCCTTCATTCGAATAATGGTAAATTTCTCTTGTCCCTTTTTTGATTTCCGGCAGCAGCGCAACAATCGCCCGCGCCAAATCCGATGCGCAGGTCGGCGTGCCGATCTGATCTGCAACAACCGAAACTTTTTCCCGTTCCGCCCCTAACCGCCGCATTGTTTTTACAAAATTTGCGCCATAAGGACTGTAGAGCCACGCCGTTCGAATAACGGCACACGTTTCGGCGGTTTCCATTAACGCGATCTCGCCGTCACGTTTTGTTATACCGTAAACACTGACCGGCCCGGTCGGATCCGTTTCGACATAGGGCCTGTACCCCTGACCATCAAAGACATAATCCGTTGAAATATGAACAACTTTAACCCCTACCGCGGCTAAATTCCGCACGCCGTCAACATTAACCGCGCGGCATTTTTCCGGTTCGTCTTCAGCCTTGTCCACAGCGGTATAAGCGGCGCAGTTAATAACCGCATCAACGTTATTTTCCCGTATAAAGGAACGAACGGCCGCACTGTCCGTGATATCGAGCTGCGGCATATCAACACTTATCGCCTGAGGCAAAAGCGCCCGCAGTTCCGTCCCCAGCTGCCCGTTGCCTCCTGTAATTAAAAGCATTCTTTCAATCCCGGCAGAATCTTGTCTTTTTCAGACAAACACGCGCTTTCAAGCGGTACATGCCAATCAATTCCAAGCTCCGGATCGGCGCAGTTGATGCCGCCTTCCGATTCTTTACAGTAGAAGTTATCGCATTTGTAAGAAAAAACAGCCGTTCTGGACAATACCGAGAAACCGTGGGCGAAACCGCGCGGAATAAACAGCTGCAAGTTATTGACATCGCTTAATTCCACCGCGACATACTGTCCGAAAGTATTTGATCCTGGGCGCAAATCAACGGCCACATCAAGAACGGAGCCCTGCAAAACACGGACCAGCTTGGCCTGCGCATGCTCCCCTTTTTGAAAGTGCAGTCCCCGAATAACGCCGTAAGAAGACTTCGATTGATTATCCTGAACGAATTTTGCTTCAATTCCGGCTTCTTTAAATACGTTTTCATTATACGTTTCAAAAAAATACCCCCGGTCGTCCGAAAAAATGCGCGGTTCAAAAATAATAACGCCGGGAATTTTCGTTTCAATAAAAGGCATCGCTTACAGCTCCGGTGTTGAAATTTCGCCGTTGGCCAGCTTTAACAAATACTGCCCGTAGCCCGTTTTAGCCATTATCTGCCCTTGTTCATGCAGTTGCTCGCGGGAAATAAAGCCCTTGATGTAGGCGATTTCCTCCAAACAGGCGATTTTAATGCCCTTTCGTTTTTCAATCGCTTCGACATAAGAGCTGGCCTGAATCAAGCTGTCATGCGTTCCCGTATCGAACCAATCGATATCGCGGCTTAACACGTTGACTTTCAGCTTTCCGCGGCGCAGATATTCTTTATTAACATCTGTGATTTCATATTCCCCGCGGGCAGAAGGCCTTAAATTTTTAGCAATTTCAATAACTTCATTATCATAGAAGTATAATCCGGGAACCGCATAATGCGATTTGGGCTTTGCCGGTTTTTCTTCAATGCTGACCGCGTTAAAATGACGATCGAACTCAACGACACCATAGCGTTCGGGATCCTGCACATAGCACCCGAAAACAACGGCCCCATCCGTAATTTTCGCCGCGCTTTCCAGCTGCTGCGTCAAAGCGTGTCCATGGAAAATATTATCCCCCAACACCAAAGCCGCCGGTTCGTTTCCGACAAAATCCGCGCCGATCACAAAAGCTTGTGCCAAACCGTTCGGCACGGCCTGTTCTGCATAAGAAATATTCATGCCCAGATGAGAGCCGTCCCGGAACAGCCGTTTAAATCCCGGCAAATCCGTCGGCGTAGAGATAACTAGTACGTCCTTAATCCCGGCACGCATCAGCAATGACATCGGATAATAAATCATCGGTTTGTCATAAACGGGAATCATCTGCTTCGACAGAGCTATCGTCGCCGGATAAAGTCTGGTCCCGGAGCCGCCTGCCAGAATAATGCCTTTCATAATCTTTAAATCTCCCTGATAATTTTTTCTAACCGTACCACAGCAAAAAACAAAAAAAAACCCTATCTGCTTAAAAATTTAAAACTTTTTTCCGCTTCTTTAACTCTGCTTTTTTTCAATCTTCTCCATAAATCAATCACTTGTCATAAATATTAAATTCACTCCTTACAAAAAAAGATATTGTTTTGACAAATTTTTCTGCTATTCTGTCAATAGGTGTATTTTTTTTGTGAGGGGTGTCATGGATTTACCGGGATATATCAGGGATTTTCTGCAGACCAACTATTACATTTCTGATGAAGACCTTGCTTTGCCGTTCGATCAAATGAAGCCGTATGTACGTGTTCTCATTTCGAATACATGCCTGCGCATGAAAGAAAACGGCGAGCTGGAACCAAAATCTGAAGAAGAAATTTTGGACGCTGCCCGCCAGCAATTCCATGCGGATATAGACTCGGACATCACCCCCTTTTCAGAAAAACAGCTGCAAAATTTCATTGATAACCAAAAAGTTTTAATGGGGTTGGCGAAATTAGCAGACAAACAAGATAAAAATCCGTCTGATTTCAGTTCCGTCGCTTCTTTGTTAACCATAAAGAGAATGACTTCCGAAGAATATGCGGATACGCCGAAGACATTTTCTAATTTTAAAAAAATTCGTGATGAAATTACAACCGAGCTTGAAATAAAGTATTATACTACCCGCTATTTTGAAGCTCAGGCTCAAGCAAAAACAGATCCGGACACATTGCAGTGTCAGTCTGTGGAAGACATCGCCATTATTTCTCAAATGGTTCAAACTAGGCAATCCGACAGAATTGCCGCCCGCTTCGGCTTGTCTGATACGCCGCAGGCACGCGCCGCTGCTAAAGGAGCCACATTGTCCTTTGCCATGGCGGAAGTAAAAACTTTTGCTAATCGTATTGAACAGCGGGTCAAAGAGTCGCCTTATGTTAAAAAAGTCAATGAATTAAACAATACGTTTCAGCAAAAATATCCTAAAACATATGTTGCGGCTAAAATCATTGCGAACGGTGCCGCAGCCATGACTTTAGGATCAGTCTTTTCGGCTTACCGCGCCGCTGCGGGCATCAATGGCATGCGCAAAGATTTTTCCGCTTATAAAAAAGAACATCCGGAAGAAAAAGGTAGCTTTTGGAAATTTATACGCAGCCCGAAAGGACGCCAACAGTTAATGACCACCGGTCAAAATGTGCTGCGCATTATTCCCGGCATGCGCTCTGTCGGCATTGCTTTAAGTGCGGTTAAAAACTCTGACACCCTGCGAAACAGCGTCAAAGAAGCAAAAGAAAAAGGATTTGATAAAAAACGTGCCCTCAAAATCGGCGCAGCAGCAGTAGGATTGCTGGCCGTCTCTGTGACAGCGGCCTATGCCAATGATGAGGTCGCCGATATGGTGAATGATTGTATTTCTCATTCGTTTGGCGCCGTTAAAGACACTGTAGATAATGCCTTTGATTCTATTTCTTCATTTATTCCTCATTCTGTAGCAGACGCATCAACTCTGCCTGACACGACTGATATTTCCAGTTTAACAGATCACGCATCGACTCTAGCTGACACGGCGGGCGTCCCTAATTTAACAGAGCAGACGTTCGATTTTAATGATATGCCTTCAGCAGATACACCAAATATTTCAGAACAACTTTCTTCGGCAAATGAGGTACCCGCCACAGACTTGGCAGCCGTCGAGCCTCCCGTTTCTCCTGAAGTTGAAGTAAATGCAGCACAGACACCCGCTGTTGATCCGATGACAAAAACGCCTGTTGTAGAATCGACCGCGGTTGAAACTTCCGCTGCAAATCAAGTCGAAACAAACGATGCCTCAACAACACCTCAGGTCGAAGAACAGTCAGCAGCGGTTGATTTGGACAATTCGGCTACAGTTGACGGATCTACTCTGGATAAGAATTATTACAAAGTCGGCGATAATACCATGCTGGTAGAATCTTCTGACGGATCAAACACCATTGTATTCGGGAACGGAGATTCTCAGGTTTCTTACCGCTTTATTGAAAAAGAGGACGGTAGTCTGCGTATGGTAACTCAGGGTAATATCTCTGTTGCTTCTTTGGACGAACAGGATACCGAGCTGTACCATAATCTAGTTGCTCAAGCACAGCAAACCGGGGATCATTCTCCATCCATTGCAGCGCAAAATGCTTTGAGAGATATCAAGATTGCCGAAGCTATTAAAGCAAACTATGCAGCCAATCCAACACCGGAATTGGAGGCACAATACGCATTATTGTCTCAAGGAGCCGCCAGACAAGGCGTTGCTCTGGGCGGAATTTCCGAAAACACCGAGGGATTGGAAAGAACCCTTCTGAGATCGGAAACAACAACCATTCACTCTGTATCGATCAGTTCGACGGGACAGGCATCCGGGACGATTGAACATGCCAACGGCAGCTCAACGTTTATCAACAAACATGATTACGGGACTTCCGTAACCCACAGCACGAGCGACGGCAACATTCATTCCGTTTCCGTCAAGAAAGACGGCTCCATTAGCGCGAGCGGGATGATTACCCGGGAGGTTGATCCGAACTCTAAGGGAGTGACGGTCACACGGACAACGTATGATACAAATTTAGGAAGTGCAAGCACCGTTCTGACAGATAATCAGACAGGCGCACACACGACCATACTGCATGACAGCAGTGAGGACAGTATCCGTTATGAAACCGGGACGGGTAATAATTCCGTTTCAGTTTCTAATACAGCCAGAGGTACGGTAATCAGCGCCAGTACCCGTCATGCCGATTTAGGCAACGGAGAAACTTTGAAAGATGCCACGATCAGTTCGACGGGACAGGCATCCGGAACGATTGAACATGCCAACGGCAGCTCAACATTTATCAATAAACATGATTACGGGACTTCCGTAACTCACAGCACGGGCGACGGCGACATTCATTCTGTTTCCGTCAAGAAAGACGGCAGCATTAGTGCGAGCGGGATGATTACCCGGGAGGTTGATCCGAACTCTAAGGGAGTGACGGTCACACGGACAACGTATGATACAAACTCAGGAAACGTGGAAACCGTTTTGACGAATAATCAAACAGGCGATCATACTGTTATCCGCCGCACTAACAATGGTGTTTGCTTCAGAAAAGAAAACAATGCCAATCAAAGCAGTACTTCGGTTACGATTGACAACAGAGGCAATACAACCATTCAGACTAAAAACGGAAAAGGTATCAGCATATCAAGGAAAGATATTGAAACAGGCGCACGTCTTTTAAAAGGACTTTTTGGAGGACGTTAGGAGAAAGCAATGGGCTTTTTATCAGATATTTTCAAAGGAAAAAATAAATCCGTTAAACAGGAAAGAGAAAAAGAGCAGCCTTTTAATTGGCGTAAAGAGAACGGTGATTCTCTTTCCTACGGCACCGGTTTTTCTTTCGGACGGGCAAAAGAATTTACGGGACTTCGTAAAATCAAACCGCAGGAAGGGGACGCGGAATTTATTGCCGACAGAATGAGGGAGAGCTCTTTACGAGCTTTGCATTTGTCTTCCGATTGGTCTGAAACGCCTGAAGAACAAAAAGTTCTGTCAACCGTTTGTGCCGAGCTGCCTGACAGCTCTCTCAGAGAACTGACGCTCAACGGCAATCTGACTGCCGAACAAAAAGCCGCTTTCTTTGAAGCTTTGCCCAAAACACACATTCAAAAACTGTCTGTTGATTTCAGAATGACACCGGAAGAAGCCGAAAAATTTGGTCAGGCGATTTCCAAATTGCCTTTACAGACTCTGCGACTAAGAAATTCCTATAACGAAGAGGAAGCCGTTCTGCCCGTTTTAAAGTACTTGCCCGTTTCCCTGCAGCATTTGGATTTGTCCGGCTGCACAAACTGCACCGACAGGTCCATGGCAGAAATCGCGCCTTATATCGGTCGGGCAAATTTACACAGCGTTGATATGACGCAAACGCAGATCACGGATAAATACATTCCCGAAATCATGGAAAAAGCGAAAAATCCGGATTTGCCGCCGATTATGGTTCAAACGCTTTGGACGAAGGTTTCCGATCAAGAAACCGTCGATGCCGAATTCCAATATTATCGCGATCAAAAAAAGATTCTTGATATCAGAACCGCGCAGCTGAGCCAGGTGACACACCGCTATGTTGTCATGAACGATGGCGTTATTTTGGGCTCCGCGCGCAGCAAACCCGAAGTGATGACGGATTACGCTTTAGCAGGTCGTTTGCATGAAGTCATGGACCGTGCAAACAAAGTCGGCAGACCGCTGACGGCGGACGAATTGACGACGCCTGCTCCGGACAGATACAGATCGCCCTTGCAGCTAGCAGCGGTCCGTCATGAATTGGACAAGGTTTTTGATCCGAAGAGGTGGACAAATGCTCAGGAAATGCAAAAAGCATGGGACAGTCTGAAAAATCCGAAGTATACCATTCAAATGGACGGCAAGGACGGTCGCCCGTCATTTGAAGAAAATAAAAAAATCGTGGAACGCAATTCGGTCGCCGCCTTGAAAACGCAGGTTTTAGCGGCAAAAAGAGACCGTTAAAAAACAAAATCGAAAAGGCCTGCTTCGGCAGGCTTTTTTCTTTCTTTAAAAGACATTGTTTTGGTTCTTGAAATCGCCCTGCTTTTCGAGGTAAAAATAAAAAACGAAAGCAGATAAATGACAAATACTTTTTTTGATTTCAACAAATTAAATCCTGAACAACGGCAGGCGGTCGAAACGACTGAAGGCCCCGTATTAGTTCTTTCCGGCGCGGGAACAGGCAAAACAACTGTTCTGACCGCCAGACTGGCTTATATCATTCAGACGGGAAAGGCTTTGCCGTTTCAGTGCTTAGCCGTCACCTTTACAAATAAAGCCGCTAAGGAAATGCAGGAACGACTGGCCGCTATGATCGGTGAAGACAATCACGTTGCATGGCTGGGAACCTTCCATAAAATCGGTTTGAAAATTCTGCGCAATCACCCGGAAAAGGCAGGTCTTTCTTCCGGTTTTAATATTTTGGATTCTTCTGATCAGGAACGCCTTTTAAAACAAATTATGACGGATCAGCATCTTGATTTAAAAGACAACCCTCCTCAATATCTGCTGGATCAGATTCAGCGGCTGAAAGATCAGGGACTGACGCCGGAAAAAGCGGAAAGGGCGGCGCTGTCCGATCCTTTGGTTATTCGTCTGTACCGGTTGTATCAGGAACGGCTGCGCACGATGAATACCGTCGATTTCGGCGACTTATTATTATATTGTCTGGAATTATTTCATAAAAATCCTGAAATTTTAACAGCTCTGCAAAAACAGTTTAAGTATATTTTAGTGGACGAATACCAAGATACAAATATCATTCAATACTTATGGCTGCGTTTGCTGACCAATTCAGAACACAATAACATTTGCTGTGTCGGCGATGACGATCAATCAATCTATTCCTGGCGCGGTGCGGAAATCGGCAATATTTTGCGTTTTGAAGAGGACTTTCCCAATGCGGCAGTAATCCGTCTGGAAAGCAATTACCGTTCAACAGCGCACATTCTGGCGGGTGCTTCCGGTTTGATTGCGCATAATAAAAACAGGCTGGGCAAGACCTTGCACCCTGCTCCCGGCCATGACGAGGAACAAGGAGATCGGATCAACATCATCGGCGTTTGGAACGGTGAAGACGAAGCGCAGAAAATCTGCGGTTTAATCGAAAGAGAACAGCGACACGGCACAAAATTGTCTGATATAGCCGTTTTGGTCCGCGCCGGCTTTCAAACCCGCGTCATTGAAGAAGCCCTGCTGCAATACGGCCTGCCCTATAAAATCATTGCGGGAATGCGGTTTTATGAACGTGAAGAAATCAGAGATGCCACGGCCTATATTCGCTTGTTGGTTCAGCCCAAAGACGATATGGCTTTTACCCGCATTGTCAACAAACCGCGCCGCGGCGTTGGGGAAGCCGCTTTGGCGGCAATCCGTCAAAGAGCGGCTGCGGATCATGTGTCTTTATACGAAGCGGCAAGTATCCTTTTACAGGAAAAGGGGATTAAAGGAGCGGCGAAGACAGGTTTGGAACGCTTCCTGGCCCTTTATGATTCATGGCGGGCATCAATGGCGGACAAGCCGGCAGATGAAATGTTGAGTCAAATGCTTGAAGAAAGCGGCTATTTGGACATGCGCCGCAGCGAAAAAACGCCTGAATCGGAAGGGCGGCTGGAAAACCTGAAAGAATTGATCGGCGAATTCAAAGATACTTTCGATACGTTTGAAAACTATTTGGAATACATCAGTCTGGTCATGGACAATGATAACGCCGCCCTAACAGGGGATTACGTCAGCGTCATGACCTTGCACGCGGCCAAAGGATTAGAGTTTGACACCGTTTTCCTGCCCGGTTGGGAGGAAGGCATTTTCCCGCATCAAAAATCGTTGGATGAGGGCGGTTCCAAAGCTTTGGAAGAAGAACGCCGGCTGGCTTATGTCGGCATTACAAGAGCCAGAAAACGCGTTTACATCAGCTTTGCCGGATCCAGAAGAATGTACAATCAATGGCAGAACAACCCGCCGTCCCGCTTTCTTTCGGAAATTCCAAAAGAAAACGTGGAAATGATCAATGTTTCTTATGGCTATAATTCCGGCGGCGAATACAATAGGGACTATACAAATTCGCCGTATTCCTATAAAAAGAAGAAGAGCACCGGATATTTTGGATCCGTTCATTCTCCTGTTTTCTCTGTCGGAACAGAGGTTTATCATGAAAGATACGGATACGGAACCGTTGTCGCGGCAAATGGCAGTAATACGCAGGTCGTTTTTGAAGACGGCTCGACAAAAACAGTTTTGGCAGATTATTTGGAAAATATTTAAATGGATACGCAACCCGCAAGCAATTGGCAGATTTCTTTTATTTTGGACGCAGAGGCCCTGCCTTTTTTCGAGCGCGCTTTGGACGGCGATAATTCCGCTCTGCTGGCTTCCGAAATTGAAACAGGCGCTGATAAGGGCAAATGGAAGCTGGACGCCATTTTTCAGGATCGTCCGGACGAGACTCTGCTCAATACGTCCCTGACGTTGGCCGCAGCCGCAGCGGGCGTTTCCCTGCCCTCGTATCAAATCAGCGAGCTGGCTCAAAGGGATTGGCTGCGGGAAAATTTGATCAGTTTTGCACCCGTTTCCGTCGGAAGATATTATATTTACGGTTCTCATATTCAGGAACCGCCGCCGAAAACAAAACTGTCGTTAAAAATTGACGCGGCAACGGCTTTCGGATCAGGCGAACACTTCACAACAAAGGGGTGTTTAATGGCAATGGAAGAGATTGCGCGCTTTTACCGGCCAAGAAACATTTTGGACATGGGGTGCGGTTCCGGTATTTTGGGATTAGCGGCGGCATTAACTTTTCGGACAAATGTCATGGCGGCAGACATTGACCCCGAATCCGTTCGGGTTACCAAAGAAAACGCCAAAAACAACCGCCTTGCCCGCTATATTACGGCACAGGCCGGCAATGGCTACAAACCGATGATTATTCGGTCCAGAGCGCCTTATGACCTTGTTTTTTCAAATATTTTGGCGCGTCCGCTGACATTGATGGCAAAAGATCTGGCCTCTGTGCTGGCACCGAATGGTCTGGCCGTTTTATCGGGGCTGCTCAATCGGCAGGAAGCCTGGGTATTGAATGCACATCGCCGGGTCGGCCTGCAGCTGAAGAAACGCTGGCGCCTGGAAGGGTGGAGCACTTTGATTGTGGGCCGTTAAAGGGAGAATGAGATGGATAAGCTGACAGCGTTAAGAGAATGGATGCTTAAAAACGGTTTTTTCGGCCTGCTTGTTCCGATGACCGACGAATATCAGGGCGAATATATTGCTCCGTCTGCCAGACGGCTGGAATGGCTGACCGGTTTTTCCGGTTCTGCGGGAGAAGCCGTTATTTTATTGGACCGCGCTTTTTTATTTGTTGACGGGCGTTATACGCTCCAGGCACAAAAAGAAACAGACGCGGACCAAATTACCGTTATTCAAACGCCGAATGCCCGCGCGGGGGATTGGCTGCTGGCCGCTTTGCCGAACGGCGCCAGAATCGGGTATGATTCATGGCTGCATACGCCCGATGAAATCAAGAAAATGGCTTCCGCCTGTGCAAAAAACGGCGCAAAAATCGTCCCTCTGCCCTACAATCCGATCGACTTATTATGGACGGACAAGCCCCAAAATGAAACGCAATGGGCCGTTTTCATGCCGGAAACATACACAGGATTGGACAGTACGGCCAAAATCGCAGATGTAACGGCGGCTCTGGGCATGGATCAGGACGATGCCCTTGTCTTAACTTCTCCTGAATCCATTTGTTGGCTGCTGAATGTACGGGGGCGGGACATTCCTTATATCCCTATTGTTCAGTCTTTCGCGATTTTATATAAAAGCGGCACCGTAGACTGGTTTGTCACCCCCGAAAAAATCAAAGACCACGTGCGCATAAAGCTCAGCCCGTTGGTAGAAGTGAAAGATCCGGATTTTATGGCCGTCACTTTAGATGCGCTGGGAATTCAAAAAGCGCGCGTTCAGTTGGATATGGCGCTTTCTCCGGCATGGATTTATGAACGCCTGTCAGCGGCGGGAGCCGTGGTTCATTCCAAAGAAGACCCGTGTCTGATCCGCAAAGCCTGCAAAAACACGACAGAACGCAGCGGCGCCGTCAATGCCCATGTTAAAGACGGAATTGCAATGTGCCGTTTTCTGGCTTGGTTTGACAAGGAAGCCCCTAAAGGCAAATTAAAAGAAATGGACGCCGTGCGCAAAATAGCGGAATTTCGCGCCGACAATCCGCTTTATCGCGGCGAAAGCTTTGCCACAATCGCTGCCAGCGGCAAAAATGCGGCTTTTATTCATTATCACACTTCTGAAAAGAACAATGCGCGGATCAAAAAGGATTCAATGTTCCTGATTGATACGGGGGCGCAGTATCTGGACGGCACGACGGATATTACCCGCACGGTCGCCGTCGGCAATGTTTCCGCTTTGGAAAAGAAGCGATATACACAAGTCTTAAAGGGCCACATTGCCATTGCGGTCATTGCTTTTCCGGAGGGAACGACGGGGTCTCAGCTGGACATTCTGGCCCGTCAGTTTTTATGGCGCGACGGCGTTGACTACGCACACGGCACGGGACATGGTGTCGGCAGTTACCTGAGCGTTCATGAAGGACCGCAAAGAATTGCCCGCGGCAACAGCCGGATCGCTTTAATGCCGGGCATGCTGATTTCCAATGAACCGGGATATTATAAGGCAGATGCTTTTGGCATTCGGTTGGAAAATGTTGTTATGGTGGAACCCCTGCCGCCGACAGAAGGATCGGAAATTAAGACTTTGGGGCTGTCAACGCTCAGCCTTGCGCCGTTTGACAGGCGACTGATCGATAAAACACAGCTGACTCCGCGTGAAAAAGCGTGGTTAGACGGCTATCATGCCCGTATTCGCCGCATTATTTCACCTTTTGTCGACCAACAAACGGCTGATTGGCTGGCAGAGGCCTGTGCTCCGCTATAGGAAAAATGAATGAGAGCGGGCATTACCTTTTTTGTTTCCGGCTGTATTTTAATCATTTTCGGCGCGATTATGATTATCCCCGGCTTTTTGGATTTTTCAGACGGAAACATTGGATCGGCCAAAGCTTTTTGGCAGGCTGCCGGCGTTACATTTTTCTTTGGTTCTTTGTTTGTCACAACCTTCTATAACAAATACGAACGGCTAAGCGTGCGGGAAATGTATCTGACCACATCCATGGTCTGGCTGTTGGTCTGCACATTTTGCGCCCTTCCTTTCTTTTTCGGTTCAAATTCATTGGACTATACGGACTCTTTTTTTGAAGCCATGTCCGGCCTGACAACTATGGGAGCCACCATGATCCGCGATCTGTCCGTTCAGCCGCGCGGGATTTTATTGTGGCGGGCCATGCTGCAATGGTGCGGCGGCGTTGGGATTATCGTGATTGCGCTGGGGATTCTGCCGTTGCTGCGGATCGGCGGCATGCAGCTTTATGCAACAGAATCTTCTGACAAATCAGATAAGACTTTGCCGAAAACATCACAGATTATCGGCATGATTATGATTATCTACACGATATTCACGATTGTCTGCACGGTACTGCTGTATTTGTCCGAACTCGGATGGTTTGAAGCTCTGACCTTCAGCCTGACAACCATTCCAACCGGCGGGTTTGCCCCCAGAAATTCTTCCGCCATGGAACTTTCGGCGTTGTCCCAATGGATTATGACCTTTTTCATGTTTGTTTGCGGCATGCCGTTATTGGTGTCTTATTCGCTGTTCAAAAAGAATTGGCAGGCCGTTAAAAATGACATGCAGATCAGAACATATGCTTATTTTTTCCTATACAGCACGGGAATACTGGCTCTTTATCTGATTCTGACAAAAGACGTTCCTTTGCTTGACAGCCTGCGATATGCCGCCTTTAATTTTATTTCCATAGTGACCTCCTCCGGCTTTTTAAACAGCGATATTGAAGCTTGGGGCAGCTTTGCCATAATGTTTTTCACCTTTCTGCTGCCGATCGGCGCATGCAGCGGATCAACCTCCGGCGGTATAAAAATTTTCCGTTTTAATATTATGTACCTGTCTTCCATGCAGTACCTGCGGCGAAAAATTCTGCCGCACGGAATTTTCATTGCTAAATATAACGGAAAGCCTTTAACCGAAGAAATTTCTTCCGGCGTGTTCGTTTTTATGGCTATTTTCCTTTTGTCGTTTTTATTGTCCGTTTTGCTGCTTGCCTTAATCGGGCTGGATTTTGTAACGTCTGTCAGCGCAACTTTATCCAGCTTGGGCAATACGGGAATCGCGTTTGGACCGGTAATCGGATCGGGCGGAAGCTTTGCAAATTTGCCGTTCAGCGCTAAATGGCTTTTGTCCTACAACATGATGCTGGGACGATTGGAATACATGACCGTTTTTGTTTTATTGCTGCCTTTGGCGTGGCGCAAAGAAAAGAAAAACACGGGAACTACGGCTTTTTAGCCTCGCCTTGCACAGAGGGAGCCTGCTTTGTTTTCAGCGCGGCCATATGTCCCACTCTGACATCAACACCGGAAGCGACTTCCTCTCCCCACTTAGCAATCAATTTTGCCTGCGCTTCCCTTAAATGAACAACACGTCTTTGATCGGACATTTCCAAAAAGCTTAAAACAACCGAAGGAATGCACCGGTAGAACACCCACCCGACAAGAGCTGTCAAATAAATGATCAAAAAGGCCCCGCCGCCTAAAAACAAACCGACAGCGCCGTCCCACGTATTGTTTCCAAACCATAAGCGAAACAAATAAGGCAAAGATCCTGCAAAATTTAATCCGCCGATGCACAGCCATTTGTATTTAAATCTTGTTTTTGAATTCGAATCTATCACCAAAGCAACTAAAGTCGGCAGCATGCTCAGAAACAGAAAAATAACTGTCGGCAGCATTAAATACATCATAGGAAACAGGACCAAAAAAGCGAATCCCGTTGTCAGGATCGAATCTTTTGATTTTTTAGTTTTCCCTTCCGGTTCAGTCATAATTTTATCCTCTCAGCAATCGGGTAATCAGCAGCAGAAACATCGTCAGCACGGCAATGCCGAAAGAAACAACCGCAGCGACTTGATTTCCAAGCATCAGCCCTTCCTGCTCACGTTTTTCGCGATTGCCGTCTAAAAATTCAATTTCTTCGGACAATCTGGCATATTCTTTTTTGGCTTGTTCAAAATAGCTGAGATCGTACAAACGTTCCTGGCGGTCATCTAAAAAAGCGCACAGTTCAGAAAAATTTCCTTTTCTGATTATCTTCGGCAAATTTTTTTCCAGCTGCTGGCGTTTTTCCAAATTGTGATAGCTGTCAATCACCGGTACAACCATACCGCCGATCCAACTGCACATCGCATAAAGATGATCTGGCCCGAAAGTCCGCTGCAGTGCCGCAAAAATATTCAGCATTCCCTGAATGGCCACATTTTCCTTGGGCGAATTCAGCCATGAAATCTGTTCCAAAACCTTTGAGCCGAAACGCACGGCAATAAAAGCCGCAATATGCCTGTCAATCGGTTCCGTTTTCGGATTAGCCTTTTTGGCCACTTCCTCTAAAGCGGGCAGCAGATCCCGGGCTTCATCGACATAATCCTTAACAACCAACGGACTCTGACAGGGAAGTCCTTCATTTAAATCGTACAGCAGCCGCTCAATTCCCATGCCTTTTCCCGGTTTTTGCAGCGTGATCTGCATATTTTTGATATTCTGCTCTGAAACCATATCCTGATGAAATTCATACCAGCTTTCCAGATATCCTGTCGCGATTAAGCCGATCAGCATTTTTGTTTTTTTGTCATCATTCACATTAATCGCCAACATTGTTCCTAAAGCGTCCGGCAAAAAGGCGCAATTGCGTATTCGCAACGGAGCGGACGGATCCAGCAGCATACACGTTCTGGCGACAAAGAAATCGTCCTGCTTTTCCTTTGTTGAAAAGCGCACCAACGCCATATCGATTGATTTTCTGATCGCATCAGCCGTTTCTTTATCATCAAAGCCATGTTCTATCCATGCCAAAAGCTTTTCCGAACGAATGACATCTGCCGCCATATCCCAGTTTTTGGCAAAGGCATAAGCCAATGTGCGATAAGTAAAAAATTCAACATTATTGAACAGGAAAGGCCGCTGAGACGTTCTGACCGTTTTCGCCTGCACCGGCGTCAGACGCCGACCGTCCGCCCATAACTGCGTAGAAGAAATATCCCAGCGCTGATTAATATTATCCGCCAACAATCCGCGGAAAAGCTCGATCAAAGCCAAGGGGACACGTTCTTCACCAATTAATGCCGCATAAGAGCCTTTATAAATTTTCAGCTCCAGCAATTCAGTATCGGAAAGACTTTCAACCGGATTATACCCGATTCCCAAACAAATCAAAGTCGCCCCGAAAGCATATAAATCATCTGCCGTTGTGCCGTTTCCTTTGCCGGCGGCCTGACACATGGACGTTTCTATTGTTTCAAAAGCGGACGGTTGATCATATCCTGGAGGCGCGGCAATGCAGTCTCCCCAGACAACTTTCGTTTTTTCCGCGTCCATATAAAACAGATTGTCCGGTCGAATAGCCCTGTGCGTCAAACCGCGGACAGCCAAATTGCTGATCCCGACCAACAGAGGCCGGACCCATTTGGAAATTTTTTCGGCTTCTTCTTCCGGCAATATTTTACCGTATGTTTTGGATTGAACGACCCGTCCGCCCAAGGGCATTTCATAAAGCAGAATCATTGTCTTCCGACTTATCGGCTGCCAAAAAGCCGTTCCCGCATCTACCAAGGGCAGCAGTCCGTCCACTTTTAACCCGTTGCGCGCTTTGATATGATCCTTTCTGATCGGCAAGTCCGGTTTGCACACCAAGGCAAATATCTTATGATCAGGAGCGGTCACATCTTCCGCTTGGAAAGCTTTGGCGTTCGGCATATCCAACATCGGCACCGGCAATCCCGAATACACTCTGTATTTGCCGCGAACCAGCGCGAATTGTTCCTTCCGCGTTACATAAGAATCTAATGAAGCGGAGGACTGCGTTTGCTTCGTTTCTGTCTTTGTTTCAGTCATTTTTTCCTTCTGGCCCAAAAAACAAGGAGGGGAAAGCGTTCTGCCTTCGTCCCTCCTATTTTACATAATTTAGATCAAATAAAAAGTTTTTTATTACTTTTCATACGGATCAATACGAATGATTGTATCTTCGCGTTCCGGACTGGTTGAAATCATGCCGATTTGAACGTCAAGCAGTTCCTCCAAACGCGCCAGATATTTTTTGGCGTTTTCGGGCAATTTATCATATTTGCGAATACCAAAGGTCGAGCTCTTCCACCCCGGCAGCGTTTCATAGACGGGCTTGACCTCTGCCTGCGCATTCATCTGCATCGGATAATAATCCAGCTTTTGCCCCTTATATTCATAGCCGACGCATACTTTGATTTCGTCAAACTGATCCAGAATATCCAGCTTCATCACCGCCAGATTTTGCACCCCGTTAACCAAAATTGCCTGACGCACCAATACAGCATCAAACCAGCCGCAACGACGGGGACGCCCCGTTACCGTTCCGAATTCACGACCGACTTCACGAATACGATCGCCGTCTTCATCAAAAAGCTCTGTCGGAAAAGGACCTGCGCCGACACGGGTTGTATAAGCCTTAACCACGCCGATCACTTTATCAATATTTTTCATGCCGACACCGGATCCGACAGCCGCCTGCCCCGCAATTGTATTGGAAGAAGTCACAAACGGATACGTACCGAAGTCATTGTCCAACATTGTCGCCTGAGCTCCTTCAAACAACAGTGTCCTGCCTTTTTTCAGCTGCTCTGCCAAAATCTTCCATGCCGGCACGGCATAGGGCAGCAGAAAGTCTGAAATTTCTTCCAGTTTCTGCATCAAATCTGCCTTATCGACTTCCGGCTGTCCCCACCCTTTGCGCAAAGCATTATGGAACAACAACAAATTATCAACCTTGGCCTCCAGAGTTTCTTTTTCGGCCAAATCGCCGACACGGATCGCACGGCGAGCCACTTTATCCTGATAAGCCGGACCGATGCCGCGTCCTGTTGTTCCGATTTTGCCCTTTCCGGCAGCCGCTTCGCTCATTTGGTCCAGTTCGCGGTGCAGCGGCAAAATCAAAGTGGCCTGATCCGAAATTTTCAATACGTCCGGAGAAATTTTCGTTCCTAAATCCGCAATCCGTTTCATTTCATCGCGCAAAGCCCACGGATCCACAACGACACCGTTTCCGACAACGGATAATTTGCCGCGCACGATCCCCGACGGCAGCAAAGAAAGCTTATATGTCACACCGTCAACAACTAATGTATGGCCGGCATTGTTGCCGCCTTGGAAACGAACGACGACATCAGCGCGTTCACTCATCAGATCAACGATTTTTCCTTTGCCTTCATCGCCCCATTGAGCGCCGATGATTACAATATTGGTCATAATATTTTTGCTCCTTCAAATTAAGCTAAAGCGGCACAACCTGCCCGCCCGTATAAATACAGCCGCATTTTTGCCGCTGTGCCTCTTCCCTTCCGCCGGCGTTCAGCCCGCAGACGGTTATATATCCTTTTGCGCGCAGCTCCGCCGTTTCCCTGAAAGGAACATCAAAAGGAACATAAACCCGTTTTTTATTGTCCGATTTTTGCAGAACGGACAAAATATCTTCTAAAAACAATGTGATGCCAACCGCCGGTTCGGACCGTTCCCCGTCAATGCCGGCAAAATACCGTCCGCCGCGCCCCAATTCCTGCCCGCTTTTTTCGGAAAAAAGAGAAAATCCGATTCCGCAATGATACTCAAACCCGCGGTTTTCCAGAACATCTATCGTTAATGACAAAGAGGGCTTTTCTTTCTTCAGCAAAGCGACCGCTTCCGTCAGCCGGTGATATTCCGCTGCGGCCTCCGACGGCAAAGACAAAGGACGCAGAAGCCCCAGCACGCGGTCACAGTCACCGAACGCCTGAAACAAAGAAAGAAAAATATCCTTATCGGAGCGCGCTTTTTTGTTGGTTGCTTCCAAAACCTCCAAAGCTGCCGGAAAATCTTTTTGATTCAGCAGCATTGTCATTTTCTCCCGATCGTCCCGGTCAATTTCATATGCGGTGCACAAAGCGGGAAACAATGTCGGCAGATTTAAATCAAAAACGAAATGAGGAACACCCAGTTTTTCCAAAACTTCCGCCGCCAGCAGAATAATTTCGGCATCTGCCTTTGCGCAGTCGGCTCCGATCAGCTCCGCCCCCACCTGCAAAATCTGCCGGGCCGGGTTCAGCTGTGTCGGAAACATACGGATCACATGACCGGCATAAGCCAGCCGCAAGGGCCGCGGCTCTTGTTTCAATCGTGTCACGGCTATCCTGCCGATCTGCGGCGTCATATCCGCCCGCAGCCCCATAATTTGTCCGGATACCGCATCTGTAACGCGGAAAGTCTGACATGACAAATCGCCATATTTTTCGGAAAGAAGCGTTTCTTCGAATTCCAGCATCGGCGGCGCAACACGCTGATAGCCGGCCCCTTGAAAAACGTCCATGAATACGGATATAGCCTCAGCCTCATATTCAACGAAAGGAGACAGCGTATCTGTCATTCCAACAGGCAACAGCCCGCTATGGGCAGAATTTTTCATTTCCGGAACAGATCCATAGTTAAGCAAATATGTTTAGTTTTACTCTGAATCCGGTCTAAAGGAAACAAAAAAATCAATGCTTCTTTTTTTTGATTTTTGAAGCATGCGCTTTTTTCCAATGCACGCTGGCATGATAAGCGTCTTCCAACCGTTTGACATAAGCGTCCGTTTCGATATTCAAAAGGAAATCATAGATCCCATCTGCGATATTTTCCATTACGGACATATGGCATGCCTGACAATGCAGGAGCTGCCGTCCTTTGACGTCCGTAATAAAAACGTCGGCATATTCTTCTTTGGGAAAAGAAGTCTGCCCTTTTTTAAAGGGGTACTGAAAGTAATCTTTCATACATATAAAAGCCAATGCTGCAGCCATTTTTTTAGCGGCAAGCTTTTCTTCAACAGACATATCGGCCTCCTTCTTTATGTTTAATCAAAGTAATATGATAAGCATAAAGAAGGGGCTTCAACACCTGACTTTAGGCGATCTTATCTGAAAGTTTTATCTTTCGGCAGCGGTTTTTGCCTGTAAAAGAGCTGCCGACCGAACAGACGTTTTTTCGGATTTGCCGCCCAAATACCGTTCGCGCAGGCTGTTTTTAAACGCCTCTGTTGACAGCTCTTTGCCCGTAGCCTTTTTAATCAGATCATTAAAGGACAGTTTGGAGGCCTGAGAATGGACATTCTCATTCAGCCAGCTTTTCAAGCCGGAAAAATCCCCCTTTTCCAATTGCCGAGGAATTTCGGGCACCTGCTTTTTCGCCGCTTCAAAGAATTGAGCCGCTGCAATCGCGCCGACCGTGTAATCCGGGAAATAACCGAAATTGCCGGCAGCCCAATGAATATCCTGCAAACAGCCCTCCTTGTCGTTTTTCGGTTCAACGCCCAAGTATTCTTTCATTTTGGCGTTCCATGCCTTGGGCAGGTCTTTGACTTCCAAATCCCCGTTGATTAAATCCTTTTCCAGTTCATAGCGCATAATGACGTGCAAAGGATACGTAGCCTCGTCCGCATTGATCCGGATCAAAGACGGCTGAACGCTGTGCATTTGTTTGGTTAAATGTTCAACCGAACATTCGTCCGTCTTGTAAAATTCATTCATCTGTTTGGATAGATAACGAATAAATTCATTGCTCTGTAGCACAGGCCCCTGCATTAACAGAGACTGGCTTTCATGCAGTGCCATGCCTCGCGGCTTTCCGACCGGCTGCAGCATATGCTCTTTAGGCAGTCCTTGTTCGTACATGCCATGACCTGTTTCATGCATAATTGCCGACACGGACCGCAGCGGATTATCCAGATCATAACGCCCGACAACGCGCATATCGTCTTTGCCGCACGTCGTCTGAAACGCCGAAGACGACATATCCATGCGCCCGCGATTGAAATCAAACCCCATGGTCTGCATTAACCGTTTGGCAAATTCCGTCTGCTTTTCCAACGGATAATCCCCTTTAAATGGTTCAATCTGCCCGCCCACGTTTTGCTTTTGTGCTTCTTTGATAAAATCCGGCAGAAATTCTTTCAGATCATTAAACAGCACATCCAGTTTATCCGAAGTCATGCCCGGCTGATACATATCCAGCAAAGCATCATAGGGTTTTTGTCCCGTCTTCGCACTTAAAGCCGCCGCCGTTTCCCGCGCAACGGCAACCAGCTTCTGCAAATGCGGCGCAAAAGATTTAAAATCGCTGTCGGCTTTAGCCTTCACCCATGCGCTTTGACCGGCATTGGCCGTTTTGGCGCTTTGTTCGACCAGAGCCTCCGGCAAAGCGGTTTCTCTGATCCATTCCTGTTTGGCCTCGCGGACATTGGCTTGCTGCCAATCGTTCAGATCCGTCCTTTTTTCCAAACGATCGAACATTTCTTTCCAGTCGGGACGGGTCATGATTTCATGCTGTTTCATGGACAGATAAGCCATTTGCTCACCCTGTTCTTCACCGGCGTCCTGAGGGGCGCATACCCGTGAATCCCACCCGATCAAAGCCGACATGTATCCCAGCCGGCCTATTTCGTCAAACCGGCTTTCCAATTCTTTGTAATCGTCTTTTTTTGTTTCCGTATTCATTTTATTCTTCCTGTAATTTCCGACGGATTTCTTCCAGCGTGTACCGCTCTTCCTTCAATTCTTTCAGACGCTTGATCCGAGGCAAAATATCCGAAGAGTACAGCGTATAATCCGCCGATGTTTTTCCCGCCGTTTCCAACAGGCCCATGCTTGTCCAATAACGCAGCGTCGAAACCCGTTCGCCGCATTCTTTGGCCAGCTGCCCGATCCGAAGGAAATACGGGTCATGCTCCTCTTCTTCAACGACTTTTTTCTGAGCGGCGTTCAAATAAGCCTCCAAAGCCCGATTAACGGCCCGACAAATCAGCTTGTCATAGCCTTCGCGGTCATTTTTAAAAATAGCTTTTTCCAATGTTTCCCAATACTCCGTTTTTTCGCGTCTGGAAAACAAAGCCGGCGGATAGCCATGGCGCATTAAAATCAAATTCATCAAAAAGCGCGCGACACCTGCATTCCCTTGGCCAAAAGGCTGTATGGACATTAATTTCAAATGCGCTTCCGCCGCAATCGCCGCCGGGTGCAAAGTTCTGGCGGAAAACAGCCACATGCCGAAATCATTCATCATACGTTGCACGCGTATAGAATCGGGCAAATCATGGATCCCCACCTGAAATTTCAGCATAAAGCCGCGATACATGCCGCCGTTATTGTCATCTAAATTGCGCACAACGATCCGATGAATATTTTTAACGTCCGTATCATCAATTTGATGATTAACCTTCTTTGATAATTCGGAAATCATTTCAAATACTTTTGCCGCATTCAGCACTTGAATATGCTCGGTCAGGGAATGATCGGCGACCGTTTTGTCCTCGTATAAAATTTCCGCCGTTTCTTTACGGTTCAAGCTCGCCCCGTCAAAGCAGCCGCTGACGTAAGCCGTTTCCAATTCTATTTTTTTGCGCAATTTTTCAAACGCTTCAGCCGATAACGGCGGCTGTTTGTCCAATTCGCTTTTTTTCGCATTCAGATTATCATAGATCATTTTTTCCTCCCCCTCAGGAATCTTCGTCAGGACGCAGCTCCAACGGCACAAAAGGTGTTTCCACCGGTCCTAAATATAATTGGCGCGGACGGGCAAGCCGGCGCTCGTCTTCATTATTTTCCCGCCAATGCGCGATCCAGCCCGGCATGCGGCCAATGGCAAACATCACTGTATACATATTCAGCGGAATCCGCAAAGCCCGCAAAATCATGCCCGAATAAAAATCAACATTCGGGTACAGACTGCGTTCTTTAAAATAGCTGTCGTTTAAAGCCCTCTCTTCTAATTTCAAAGCAATATCTATCAAAGGATCGCTGATCCGTTCGGTTTCCAGCAAATCAAACACCGCTTTTTTCAATATCTTGGCCCGCGGATCAAACGTTTTATAAACCCTGTGCCCGAACCCCATCAGACGAACCTGTTTCCGTTTAACTCTTTCAACAAAGCTGTCAACGGATTCATCGCCTTTTGCCAAACGAGACAACATTTCAAAAACAGCCACGTTCGCTCCGCCGTGCAGCTTGCCCCATAAAGCACAAATGCCCGAAGCAACAGAGGAAAACAAATTCGTTTCCGCCGATCCGACGATTCTGACCGTCGATGTCGAACAATTTTGTTCGTGATCCGCATGCAGCATCAAAAACAGATTCAAAGCCTTGACCGCTTCCTGCGTCGGCTGATGCGGCTTGTTGGGAATAGAAAACATCATGTGCAGAAAATTTTCGCAGTAACTGCGCGCCGGATCAGGATATACAAACGGCAGCCCCATTGCTTTGCGATAAGAAAAAGCCGCGATCGTGCGCACTTTTGAAATAATTGCCGCCACCGCATTGCGCATCGCGTCCTCATCGGTTGTATCCATAATTTCCGGCGAATAGCAAATCAAAGAATTGACGACCGCCGATAAAATCGACATCGGCTGTCCGTTCGGCGGAAAAGCGTCAAAGTGGTGCAGCAATCCTTCGTGCAGCAATTCATTATTTGTCAGCCGCGTACTGAACCTTTTCATTTCCGCCATTGTCGGCAGCCGCCCGTAAATCAGCAGCCACGCCGTTTCGACAAACGTCATTTTTTCCGCCACCGTTTCAATCGGGATTCCGCGATAGCGCAAAACACCTTTTTCCCCATTGACATACGTGATTTTACTGGCACAGGACGCCGTATTGCCAAATCCCGGATCCAATGTTGTCAGCCCTGTCTGTGCCCTTAATTGAGAAATATCGATACAGCCCTCTCCGGTTGTCGAATAAAGCACCGGCAATTCTATTTCTTTGCCGTCATACTGCAGTTTGACTGTTTTTGCGCTCATCTGATTTCTTTCATCGTTTGTTTAAATTCCAAAGCCTTCCGATCCGCTTCCTCTTTTAAGCCCAAAAGGGTTAACAATTCCACCCTTACCGCCCGAATAAACGAAAGCGTATCAACGCCCGTTTTTTTCTGCGTTTTCAGCTTGTCCGCCAGATCGGGCGTTGCAATGCCTTTTTGTAAAACGCGGATATACGCTTCATGCAAAGACTGCGCATATATTTTCAGACGTGTATTTTCCGGTTCTGCCAAAGCGGCCTGCTGAAACCCGATCGCCAGACCTTCAATAATCGGGATCGGATCGTAACGCCAGAAGCCCTCTTTTTTAAACAAATTCACTAGATCCGGCGCCGTTCCCGCACCGCCCATTTCGGGCCAGATCCGCCCGTCTGCCAATAAAATCACCGAATTGACCGAAGCGATGCTTGCCCCTAAATCCATGGCGTCCGAAACAATATCGCCCCACAGATTGTCATAAGCGTAACACGTCCCGCCTGGCAAAGGAGCCGTAAACATCATCACGGCAGCCGCATCGGGCTTCATGACCATAAAGTTTTCCCCTTCCACTTTTTTTAACCGCAGCGCTTCTTGACGCGCTGCTTTGACAACCGGCGCATCGTATGAATCGGATTCGTCGAACGCAAAAACCACCCGATCATAATTTTTAAGCGCCGCCTGACGGAAAACCTGTGCCGCATAACGTTCCGCATCTTTGTAATCATAGTGCATTTCTTCGAACATATCGCCGGCCTTGACCGGAATTCGAATTTCCTTTGCCCCGATGCGCAGACGGTATTCCCCGTCTTCCGTCACAAGCTGATTCAAACCGCCGTATTCGCTTTTCCCCGCTGAAAAACGACAGACGGAAAACTCGCCCAACGGTTTCCTGACACCGGTCGCATAAACGGCATTCAATACAGCCGCCACTTTAGGACCGTAGGAGGGATCGGGAACCAAAACCGTTAAATCCTTTGAAGCCGGCTTGGCCAACAAACGGGCGAACGCGGCATCGACAATATCTCCCTGATTGCCTTCCCGCCGGTCCAGACCATGCATTTCACGGCAATCGTTATAGATTTTCTTTTTCTCGCCGTCCAGCTGGGGCCGCACCGTATATTTTGACATAAAGACAATCTCATTGCCTTTTTCAATCGCCTGATCGCATAAATCTATAACCTCTTGGCGGCGCGTGATCTTAGCATACACGGCAGATCCCGCCGACAGCTTTTCGGCTTCCCTGACGATGCGGCGGTTAAAGTCAACACGGACGTCCGTTTCATTCTCCAAAACAAAAAAGAAGCCGTCCTTTTCCCGACCGCCCTCCAAAAACAGAACGTCCAGCCTGCCCGCGTTGTCATATACCGGCAAAGAAGCGTTCAGCAGCCCCGACAGCCCCGGATTTTCATAGCGTTCCAAATTTCCTTTCACCAGCCAATGCCCGCGCAGATACCCGTTTGGCGTGCCTGTCACCAGCTTGTTCAAATCTTCAGTTTTACGATCGTCTCCCATCATCGCCAATGCGGCCTGCGTTTGTTCCTTTGTCGGCGTAACCCCCGGCCCCTTGACTAAAACGGCCTTCGGATTGCCGCCCGCCATTTCGATCGTTTCGCGGATCACTTCGCCGTTTGTCTGAATCCGGCCCTTCAGACTCCAATCATGTTCGCGCAGCCGTTTTTTGCCTGCAAAGTCTTCAAACGGCACGACCAGTTCTTGTTTAACAATTTCGTAAGCCGCTCCTGCCGCCTCTTCGGGCAGAGCCACATCTATAAACGCTTCAACCATTTTCAATCGCCTTAAAATACGCTTCAACCGTCGGAAAAGCACCCGTTTTCGCCGCAGCCGCCTCCAGTTCTGCCGAAACCAGATAAACGGACGCATCGTCCCCCATGCGAGCCTTGAAATTCCGCGTAGAGGTCGTCAGCACGTTTCGCCTGCCCTGTACGCGTTCCTGATTGCCCATGCACAAAGAACACCCCGGCACTTCAATCCGCACGCCTCGATCCGACAAAGCATTCAAAACCTCATGCAGTCTGGCTTCAATCAGCCGTGTCGGAGGCGCCGCCCATGTTTCCGCTGCCAGTTTGTCCGCTCCCCGCGTAATGCGCTCAAACGCGGCAAAATCTTTTTCGCCCGACATACATGATCCGAGAAAGCAAAACTCCGCCGCCGTTCCGGCCAGTTCCGACAGCGGCTTTACATTGTCCGGCGTATGCGGGCAGGCAACGTACGGCTGATCAATTTCAAAAAGATCGATGTCCAGCGTATAAGCATAAACAGCCTTTTCGTCTGCCGTCACCGCCTGCGGATTTTCGGCGTATTCCTCCAAAGCCCGCCTTCTGTTTTTCAAAACGCCGTTATTGTCATATCCGGCTTTGATCAGCTGATCTATAATCGGCAGCGAATGATCACGAACATACGCCGTTATAATTGCCGCGTTTTGCTCAAAATAAGCCGCCGCAGCGGACCGTTCCGCCGAAGCGTTTGTCATTTTAAACACATCGATCATTTCAAACGGCTTGCCCAACCGACGGAATTCAATAATCGTTCCTTCAAAAATATTTTTTCCGAAAAGCTTCTGCGCTTTATAGGGAATATAATTGACCAGATCGCGCACCGTAATGCCCGGTCTGAATTCACCGGACAAGCGCACTAAAACGCTGTCGGGCACCGTTATTTCCGTTACGCCGGTTGCCGCAGCCTCCGCAATACCGCCGGATCCTAAAGGAAAGCTTAAAGCCGTCGGCGTACGCGTATGGGAATCTCCGCCGACGACAATCGTGTTCGGCACGACCAATTCGTTAAGCCACGAATGAATAATCCCGTCCCCCATATTCAGCGTGATTCCGCCGATCGAATGCATATAATCCGTCAGCTTTTTATTCGCCGCGATAACGGGTTCCGTTCTGAACCCCATAGCCGCATTATGGCACTGAGACTGCAGCAGCAACGGCACGGCCAGCCTCATGGCGGCCAACGTTTCCTGCAATTCCTGCACGGTCATACCGCCCGTTGTATCCTGAGAAGCCGCCGTATCAACTTTGGCATAAACGGTTTGACCGGCGGATACACTTTTAAGACCGGCAGCTTTAGCAATAATTTTTTGCGCCGCCGTCATCGGGCGATCTTCATTCGGCACTTTATTTTCCGAATACGGCAAGGGATAGACCCGCCCTAAAATTTTCTGCGCCGCCGCTGTTAATATCCGTCCCATACGAAAATTTGTTGCCCCGCCGGCGCGCAGCATATCCAGTTCATTTTGAGTCAGAGGGATAAAATCCGCCGTTTTTTCCCCGCTTTCGGATAAAATTTGTCCCTTTTGCCAAAGGACGTGCACAACCTGTCCTGTATGCAGCGCGTCAGTATTGGTACGAACAATGATTGATCCCATATCCTGCGCCGTTTTTGCAAAGATCGGTCCCAACACGCGACCGGCAAAAATCACGGCGCGCGTTTTTTTATCGGGCAAAAAGCGCGTATCTTCGTTTTCAATGCCGATATTCCATTCAACATTGTTCATACCGGATTTGCGTGAAGAGCTCGTTCCGATCCTGTCCGCCGCCATGGCTATGGGAATACCGGGATTCGCCGCTTTTAACGCATTCAATTCGTCCAAAAGCTCCTTGTTCATAAAGTAATGCTTGCCATGAAAAGGAATATCCGTACGTGTATGCCCCCCTTTGGAATGAGACAGAAAATCAGTTGACGCTTCAATGTCATCAGGAATTTTGAAAACGACCAGTTTTGTTTCCGCTTCAAAAGGCAAACGGCGGGAAAACCATTCGGCCTTTGCCCAAGCCTCCAACAGTCCGGCCGCATATTTATTGCCCGCCCGCCAAAGCCGCGCAACGTCCGTAACCGCTTGGTGGATCAATACCAGCCCGGACAAAACTTCAGCCGCTTTTGAGGCCGTTTCTTCCTTGGTCAGAAGGGTAATCAGGACGGGAATATTTTGGCCGCCTTTCATATACCCCAGCTGTTCAACAGCCTGATCGGCGCTCAATCCCTGCACGCCGGTTTTGCCCAAAGCGACACGTTCCAAAAACTCCGCCTTGATTTTTGCGGCCTCTCCCGTTCCTGCCGGCACACGGTTCAACAGCAAAGACAGGACCTTATCCGTCTGTCTGCCCTTTTCCAGCAGTTCAACACACGCGGTGGTTTGTTCGGCGTTTAAAGGCGGCAAAGGCAGTCCATCCTGTTTTCTGGACAGCGTTCCGTCTTCAATATGTTTAGAATCAAAGGGCAGAGGTTTTTCATAGGCAGCCTCATAAGCCTGCAAGATTTCTTCAGCAGTCATCATAAGCCTTTATTCAGGGAAGAATTAAACCATATAACGCCGGCTCCGGCATGCGGATCAGCTTTAGTCCGTTTTCGTCTTTGCTGAAAGTCAAAACGGTTTCTCCGCTTTGGTTATCAATACCGTATCGTGGGGAACGGGCCGTTCTGAAAAAATAAACGGAAGCGTTGTACACACCGGTCTGTTCATCGATCAGCGTTTGAAAAACCGAAGTTCTGTAATCCACCTCTGTAAAGCCGGCAAAATCATTTTCCACAGCAATCTGCAAGTTATTCCTGCTGCCCTCGTATTCCGGGCTGACAAAGCTCATAAAGGCATCAAGGTCTTTGTCCTTATACGCCTGATTCATCTGATGCAGCGTCCGGCCAACTTCGGAGGACGGATCGATCAGAGCACAGCCGGACAGCAAAACGAAAAACAAAAGCGCCAAAAGTTTCATACGAACTCCTTTCAAATGGTGCGTCTTACTGCGCGGTGGGGTTTTTCTGTGCCTCGGCGAAATTATGCAGCGCAGTCATTACCGTACGCGTGAAGACGCCATGCTTTTTGTTGATTTCCGCCTGCATTGATTTGGGATAAGTATAGCGGATCCGCACATAGGACATCAGGTCCTTGTTCGCGCCTAAAACCAGCAAAGATTTTTTAGCCTCCTCACGCTGAGAAAACTGCACGTCCGCCTCCAGCACCTGATATTTCACGGTCAGCCAGCGAAATTCGCGCGGCTTTTTTGCCCCGATTTTAACGTTTGCATACAATCCGGAATCCTGCAAAGACTGAAATTCCTGCAAATGTTTGTCCATCAACGCTTCCATTAAAGAATCCGTTTCCTCGGACACGCCGAAATTCTGATTATTGTAAACAAAGACCGTTGCGACGATATCATCTGCCGCATACACTCGCGTAAAGCCGGCGCCACGTTGATTTTTTTCACGATCGGCAACGGGATCCGAAGATTTAAGACCGGCGATTTCATCGGGCAAAGCTTCGGTCACATTTTTTTGTGTTTCAACCACAGCCGCCTGAACCCGATCCGTCAGGGACAGTCTGACCGGTGCGGGCACTGCTGCCGGCGGTTCCGTTTGACCGGTTGTCACGCATGATGTCAAAAAGCAAAGCATCGCACAAATTTTCAAAGCCGTTTTCATCTTGTCCTCCCTCCTGATTTTTAATTGACCGCATTTTAACAAAAACGCCGTCAGAATCAAAGCCTTCTTTTAACTTTTCAGTTTTGCGCGCGCAACCGTGAAAACAGGCAAATTTTCAGGCTTTACGTTCTTAAAAAAAGCGGTCGGAATAAAAATACTTTGCCCCGGACGGCCAGGAGAAAGGACCGGCACTTCTTTTCGGGCAAACCCGTCAATGATTTTAGGCAAAGTGACTGGCACGCTTTCAAAACGGTCCGGCGGCAGAAAGTACAATGTATCGCCGGCGGCGACTTTTTGATAAATAATTACCTCCGCTCCCTCTTTCGTCCAGGCGGAAACCACGCCGGCATTGCGCCAATCGCTCAAACTTTGCACCGTTTCATAATTTTGCGCTGCCGAATTCGGCACTCCGTTGAAAAAACCGGCGGTATATCCTCTGTTCTGCAATGTGTCCAACTCTGCCTGATACTTTTCAAAGCGCCAATTTTCGGGCTCCGCAAACCAATCATCAATCGCACGACGGTAAGCTCTGGCCGTCTGCGCGACATAATAAGGTGTTTTATTGCGCCCTTCGATTTTCAAAAGATCGATGCCCGCTTTTAAAATTCGATCCAAATACGGCATCAAACATAAATCTTTGGAATTAAGAATATAAGTGCCGCGATCGTCCTCTTCAATCGGCAGAAATTCGCCGGGACGCTGCTCTTCTTCCAAATAAAGTTTGTATTTCCACCGGCAGGCATGAGCGCACTTGCCGCGATTGGCACTGCGTCCCGTCATAAAAGAAGAAAGCAGACAGCGACCGGAATAACTCATGCACATAGCGCCGTGTATAAACATTTCAATTTTCATATCAGGCAACTTTTGCTTGATTTCGCAAATATCTTCAAACGGCGTTTCACGAGACAGCACGCATACTTTTGCCCCCAACGACCGCCAAAAATCAACGGTCAGCCAAGACCCGACATTAGCTTGGGTCGAAACGTGCAGAGGAATATCCGGCGCGTGTTCCTTCATAAACAAAAAGACGCCCGGATCGGAAATAATCAGCCCGTCCGGCCTTAACCGCCTGACTGTTCCGGCAAATTCGGTCAGCCGTTCAATATCGCTGTTTTTGGAAAAAAGATTGAGGGTCAAATAAACTTTTTTACCTTGTTCATGCGCCTGCCTCATGGCCTGCGCCAATGTATCCGGATCAAATCCGTCCCCTGCCCGCAAAGACAAGGAAGGCAGCCCCGCATAAACGGCATCGGCTCCATATAAAAAAGCAGTTTGCATCGCTTCCGACGTGCCGGCGGGTAAAAGCAGTTCCGGTTTTTTCATGACATTTTCCTTTAACGCACAATCAAAGTCTGTTCGGGCTGAGCGGCAGTCTTGCCGTTTTCCGATCTGAATTCTGCCTGTACTGTATGACGTCCGCGTTCGATAGGCCAGAAAAAAGTATTTTCCGTTCCCCGAAACGCTTCTTCGCCGTCCACCCGCCATACGACCACCGCCCCCTTTGGCACACACGACACGGAAAAGGGGTATTGCTGATACGCGCGGGGAATCCGCGGATCAATCGCCAGCATCACACCGTTTTCAGGAGAAACGACCACGCAATCAGACGGTTCGGACAAGTAAGTTTCTTTGACAGCCGGATCAAAGTATTCCGTTTTTCCGTCAACAGTTCTTTTTTCCAATTCGGGCGACAGCTCCAAAGCTCCCGATGTCCGCATTTTATTCAGCTCGGTAAAAATCGACCGCAGCAGCAAGGCCGGCCCGGCGGCTCCAGTCACATTGTTCATCGGCTCATAGCTGAGATTGCCGAACCACACGCCCGCGGCAAAATCCCGATTGTATCCCATGGCCCAAGCGTCTCTGTAATTTGTAGAGGTCCCTGTTTTTACGGCCGTCTGCACCGGAAAATTCAAAACGCTGTCCGTGCCGAATTCCAACTGTCTTGCCAGCGGATCGGACAGAATATGTCCGATCAAAGTCGCTGCCGTTTCGGGCAAAACGCGCCGTTCCTTAAAACTTTCCTGTCCCGCATACACCCTTAACGGTTTGAATATCCCGCCGTTTGCCAGCATCAGATAAGCCTGCGTCAATTCAAACAAAGTTACTTCCGCATTGCCCAGAGCCAATCCTTCCCTGTAAAAATCCGCCGGCTTGTCAAAATGAGCAAAACCCAGCTGTTTTAAAAAATCGTAATACATTTGAAATCCGATGAATTCGATTGTCTTCAAAGCGGGAATGTTCAATGAATTGCCCAGGGCCTGCCGCAGCGTGACATCGCCGTAATGGCTTCGGCTGTAATTTTTAAAGTGGTGTACCCCCTGCCCGACCGCACGGGCAAAGGGGGCATCTTTGATTTTTGTCGCTGCAGTCATGCCCTTGGTCAGCGCTAAAGCATACAATAAAGGTTTTTGAGCGGAAGCCGGCTGTCGGGGTGCCAAGACGGCATTGATCGCTTGGGTGGCTGGATCAAGGGTTTCCGATACCCATGCCAGAATTTCCCCCGTGTGCCGATCCGCTATTAAAACGGCGGCATTTGACACTTGACGATATCGCAATTCTTTCAGCCGCTGACGGGTCATCTCCGATATTTTTTTTTGCAAAAAAACGTCCAGAGTTGTTTCAGCCGCCTTGCCCGCCGCGGGATTTACAGAACGCACATATTCCAAAAAATGCGGTGCCTGAACCGTCAAAGTAGGCGGGGACAAGATCAGCTGTTCCGACAAAGCCTGATTAAACTCCTTTTCACTGATCAGGCCCTGTTCAAAAAACAAACGCAGCTGCCGGTCAATCAAGCCATTCATCTTGTCCGCTGAACGGTACAAATCAAACGAGGTCGGGGCCCGCACCAAAACAATCAATGCTGTCATTTCCCTAAGACTTAACCTGTCCGGCGTTTTGGAAAAATAAAAGCGCGCCGCCTGTTTTATCCCGCGCCTGTTTGCCGCGTAAGGAACCTGGTTCAAGTAAAATTCCAAAATGTCATTTTTTAAGAAGCGATTTTCCAAACGCCGCGCATCAATCGTTTCCAGCAGCTTGGAAAAAAACGTACGTTTGCGGGGAATAATCATGCGTACGACCTGTTCGCTCAAAGAACTGGCCCCGCGTACGATTTTTCCGGCCCGAACATTTTGCCACAACGCCGAAAAGCGCGCCTTCCAGTCAATACCCGAATGATCGTAAAAATTTTTGTCCTCCGCAGCGATAAACAGCCTGATCAAAACCGACGGCATTTCATACAGGGCCATAACGTCGCGCACATTCCAATAATTTTGATAGGAGACATTCAAGGGCTCGCCTTCGCGATCGACGAACTGAATCCTATCCGCCCGCGCCGTCAAATCGGTTAACGCGTTCGGCAATTCGCCCCGCATCATGCCGACTCCCATCCCCGCCGCCAAAATAATACAGGCGCAGACAACCGCCGTTTTTTTCAAACTAGGGCGCAACGTTGACCGTATCCGAACTTGTCAGCCCAAAAACGTCGGGCATATACATCGCTTCCGCTTTAGCCGGAAAAGCCGTAAACGTGCCGTCAGCCACCACTTGCGCCGCATAAGAAATTTCATGCGTTCCGGCGGGCAGGATCTCTGCATAAAACCCGACAGCCGTCCGTCCGATGTCCTTATAACCGAAGGCCCCCGTCGTTCCCGTTTTTTCCTGATCCGTCTTTGAAGCCGTCGCCAGCAAAGAATTGACCGGTTCAAATGCGCCGGCGACCGGATCTTTGAGCGCAACAAAATACAGCGTAACCGGATTAGTAACCGTCAGTTCCACCCTGACCAGATCACCGCGTTTCAAAACCGTCTTGTTTGTCACGGGAACAAATGTGCCGTTCTGTTCAACCGACAAACGCCGCGACACCTCCAATCCGGCATTAACCTCTTTCGTTAAATCAGACGGATAAGACAAAAGCGTCGAATAATAATACCGCCCCCGTCCCAACGCCGCGATTTCCGCCGTTGTTTCCTCTCCCGCCGTTTCGGGCGGCAAGACCGTCTCGGCCATAACAGGCTTATCGGCTCTGGAATGGAAAGAAGCCGAAAACAGTTCCGTTGTTCCGAACAGCCCTTCGATCGTCAAATCTGGATTTTGCGATTCTGCCTTGGCCGCGTATTGCCTGACTGCCATCATACAGAACGCATTGGCCTGCGTATTGATCCAGGCTCCGTTTCTTAACCGCAGAGAATAAGCCCCGCGCACTAAAGCTTCCGCTTTAGCCGAATCGGTTTGAACAGCGGCGGCAAGCACGGCGCAGGTCGTTTTGGCCGGCGAAGACAGCAAACCGTATGGCCGGTTTTTCTCCTCTTTAAAAATCAGGCTGCCCGACGTTTCGTAGGAAAGGTTATATAACTCTTTCAAAACAGCCTTATTTTCGGGTTTCAGCTGTAAATACAATGCCTTGTCAAAGGCGCTCATCATCGGTAGATCCCGATCGAACACATTGATATCCGCTGCCGAAATCAGTTTCCTTTCCTTTAAAAAACCGGCTGAAAGCAGACGGGCGGTCAAAACCGTTTTCGGATCAATCCCCTGATCCGTCCGCTTAAAGAAGGCCAGCAGATACTGCGCCAGCTTATCCTGCACCTGCGAAGGAATTTCATATCCCTGATGTGCCAAATACCTGAATACATAGGCCGTATATGCCGACAAATACGGGCTGACAAAAACGTTTTTCGGCTCAAAATAAGCCATGCCGCCGTTTTCCGCCTGATACGAAGGCGCTTTTGCCAAGATTTCCCGAACAAAATCCGCCGCCTCCGACCATAGATCATCAGACCAGACGGACTTTTTTTCCGCCGTATAAACAGCGGCAGCAACCGCCCGGCTTAACTTTTGTTCCCAACAGGGATACGGATAATCTCGCATTGCTTCGACACTGCCCCTTAACCCGCTCAGAATACTCGGCGCGGCAGACAGGAAAAAGCGCCCGCCGTACGTTTTCACCCCCTGAGGCACAACGACGGGAATCACAGTTGATTGTCCGTCGGCACTGCCGAATAAAGCAGCCGTTTCAAACGTCGTTAAATTCAATACGGGTACCGTCTGCTTTACGCCGTCCTGTTCCGTGCCGTCTGCAGCCTTAAATGTCAGCGTTATTGCGCCGGAAACGTCTGCCGGAGAAAGAACGGCCCGGACGGGATCAAAATAAACCGTCTGACGCTCAAAGGGCTTCAGCATAATTTCTTTTGTCAAAGATGCCGGCTGAGCCGCGGCCCCTTTGATTTGTACGGAAACGGAAACGCTTGTTTCCTTATCCGTCCTGTTCAAGACGGAAGCTCCCGGCACAAATGTATCGTTTGCCCGAACCTGATTGGGCAGCAAAGCCCGAACTTCCAAGGGCTGTGTGACATTGAACCGCCCCTCACCCATGCCTGAAAACCGTTCCGGCGTAACGGCAACCGCAATGATGCGCCACCCCGTCAGATTATCCGGCAGAGTCATTTCAAAAGCTCCTTTGCCGTTTTTATCCAACTTGACCGACGGATTGAAATAGCCGACAAATTTGAAAACGTCCCGCACGGCAAAATCCGATCCGCCGTCACCGCCCTGATTGGCCCCTTTCTTTTCAATATTCTGCCTGCCGATCAGCTGCTCGATCAGGCTGAACGTCCGCACGTCCAGATTCCCCAACTTGTTCAGGCTCTCGTACGGATCAAAGCCCTTCACGCCGTTTGGCAGCAATGACAAAACAGCTTCGTCCAGCACAATAACGGCGGCTTCAACAGGCTGTTTTGCTTGATTCGGCAAAGCGGCGGTTATCACCGCCCTGACTTTTTGGCCCGGACGGTAATCCTGTTTTTCCGGTTCGACGGAAACGGTGATCCGACGGGAATCATCTAAAACGGGGACCTTCAAATATCCCGTCCATTGAGCCGGCTTGCCCAAATCAACCGTGCCTTCGACAGGTTTGTCAGCCCGCGGCGAAAAAACGGAAACCGAAACGTAAACGCCGGGAAAGAACTCCGATGTCACGGGAATTTTGATCTGTTCCACCGAATTTTCCAAAGGACGCACGAAAGAATCCAGCACGCCGTAACGTTCAACCGTCACCAACGCCTGCGCGCCCGGCATAGGATTTTCAACAGTCAAAAGGATTTCATCACCAACCTTATAATCGTTTTTATCCGGCGTCATTTTCAGCTTGTTTTCGTCCGAAGCCCACGGCACATAATCCGGTCCTTCGACATAAAACCAAATTTGCGCCGAATGACCATCCATTGCCGCTGTGGCCAGATACAACCCGCTTTTATCCGGCACAAAAGAGCATTTTTGCGGTTCAACGGCACTGATGCCCATACATTCGCCAACCTTCTGCTCTTGAGAGACATACTTCATCAAATACGCATTGCCCGCCGATTTTTCACGCACCAGCTTGTTTTCCGTCCGCGCGAAAGAAAGCGTGACCGGCACGCCGGCAATCAATCGTTTTTCCGGATCGGCAACGACAAATTCGAATTCAGCCGGCTTTCCTGCAATTGCTTCTTTTTCCGACCGCCGCAGCCCGACCAGCCGGTTAACGGCAAAATAATCCGCAGAGGCAAAGGAACTGACCGAGCGCCCGGAATCATCAAACACTTTCGTTTCAAAACGTATTTTGCCAAAAGCCTTGCCCGATTTCGGCAAGCTGATTTCAGAAACGGCCTCTCCCTTTTCATCGCTGACGGCTTCCTGAGCAAACAGCGTTTCCGGCGCGTAGTCTTTCTCGTCCATTTTGCCGGTAAAGATGAACGGCTTTTGGCCGCGGGGCAGTTCTAAGTTAAACGGCACAAAAGACAAAACGGCGTTCTGGCGCATTTTTGCGCCGGCAAATGCGCCGCCAGAAAATAAAGACGCCTGAGAATTCAGCCGAACCTTATCTTCCGCCTTAAACGCTTTGCCGTTGACTTCCGTTGCGGATTTAAACGGTGCCGGAGTAAAATCGGACACCAAAAATTTCATCGGATAAAGCGTCCCTGTTTTATAATGCAACGCGGCATGATACCAACCGGATGGCGCCTGTTCGGACAGGACAAACTTTCCGTTTAACGAACCGAACTCGGATAAAGACAATTTGTCTTCTTTAAAAACTGTCTGACCGGCGGGATCCGTAATCTCCAAACGATAGCCGCTTAAGGGAGCCCTGCCCAATCCGTTTTCTTCGACCGAACGCACATAAATTTTAAAATCCACCTGATCACCGGGACGATAAATTCCCTGCGGCGTAAAACCGAACGTGCGCAAATATTCCGAATAAGGCTGCGGAAAAAAAACGCTAGAAACTGTCCAATCGCTTAAAGAACCGGCAGAAACGGAAAATGGTCCCGTCAACGGCAGCACAGCAATATCTTTTCCGGCGACAACAGAAACAAATAAGGATTCCTTCTTAGGATCCCATTGATTTAGCTTTTCCGCCTTCGGATCAAATTGGGCATATCCCGGCAGGACGGCACGTCCCGTTTTGTCCGTTTTGCCGAACACAAGCGCTTTTTTCTTTTGTGGATCGGCCATAGGAGCGGCAAATAATTCGACTTTGGCATTTTTGACAGGCTGTCCGGTCTGCATGTCTGCAGCCCAAATCAGCGAATTGTGCCACCCGATTTTAGCCGTTGTCTGCCAGTTGGAAACACTGGCCGTAAAGGTATAGTCGCCTTGCACCTTCGGTTCGGTTTCAAACCGACCGGATAAAAAGCCCGTCTGCCCGTTCAGCATATCGCGCACGCCGAAATCAAACGGATAGGACAAATTTTTGACAGAAGGTAAAATATCCGCAATGTGGTGCGTCCCGCTTACGCTGCCCTGCACCGTAAAACCGGAATACGGCACTTCCGCCTGATCCAAATTCGTCGCATAGGCAACCGCCGCCGTGTTTTCGCCGGCCTCTAAAACGATCGAGGAATAAGGCGCATTCAGGGCGGGCGGTCTGTTCGTTGTTTGAAACACAAACGTTTCCGGTCGGATCAGTTCCGATCCCCACACGTCCTTCATTTGATCGGAAATAGTCAGCTCATAAAACTGTCCGGCTTTAGGCGCAGAAATAAAAATAACATCGGAAATTTCCGTTCTGTCCGTCACAGAAACGGCAGGCTTCCCCTTAACAAAATCGGAAACGTTTTCCAAAACCGTCCGATCGGTCAAACGAATCCGGATTCCCGACTCATATTGGCAAATCGGCTTTTGTTCCTGCGATTCTGCCGCCGTATACGTTCTGAAATGGTATTTTTCATCATAACACTGCATGTCCTTAACGGCAAAAACGGGTAAAGTTCTGCCCTTGCCGGCAATGCCTTCCTCTTCGGATTTCAGCTTTCCGCCGTGTAAGGATTGGAAACCGGGTGTAAAAATGATCTCATAAAACTGGTCCACCCCCAAATCCCTGACCGGAGAAACCAAAAACCGCGCCTGACAATTTGTGCCGTAAACCGGACATTCGGATTCGGAAACGTCCGCTTTGACGCTTTTGCCGTTTGCCATAAAAAAGACGTTGGATTTAACAGACTTCAATTTTACGTCTGTATTAAAAAACAGTTCCCATTGCGGGCGCTGGGGAGCGACAAATTGCACAAAGCGGCTGCGCGCCGGATCAATTTCGGGACGAACGGTTTCAATCAGATATTCCTGTTCCCGCGCCATAGCCGCGCCGGACAACGCTTTTAAGCCGGGCTTTACCGTAATTTTATAGGCCGTCGCCGGCTTCATTTTGTCTTTTTCGCCTAAAACACACGCTAAAGAAGACTGGTTCAGCCACCGCCATTGGCAGTTTAAAGCGGGCTTGATCTTCACGGGAATCTGATCCGACGACCGTTCCATTTCGCCTAAGGGCACGACGGGCTGATTGAATTCAAAAACAATTTTATCCGTCTCTTTAATTCCCTTGCCCTGCGGAACCGCCCGCAGCACAGACAAAGCCGATTCATCGGCAAAGGCAGGCACTGAAAAGAAAATGAAAGCGATCAAAACAAAAATTCTTTTTGACATTCAGCCGTTCTCCGTGATCTGATCAATATGAAAGGGGTATCATAACCAAAATTCATGACGAAAACCAGCCTGAAACCAGTCTTATTTCGATTAATCAAGTACCTGATCGTAATCGCAGGCGCATTGTTTGTTTTTTATCGCATAAATACCCGTCAAGTTGTCGTCGACGGAGACACGCTAATTATCGGTCGGGAAAAGATTCGTTTTAATAATATTGACGCGCCGGAAATGAGTCAGCTCTGCCTGTGCAAAGGCGAACAAGTCAAATGCGGCGTCAAATCCAAAGAAGCTTTGTATAAATTTATCGGATCGAACAAAGTTTCCTGCGAACCTTCAGGGCGTGACTTTTACGGCCGTTTAATTGCGGAATGTTTCATTCAGGCCGACGGACAAAAAACCAGCCTGAATACATTAATGATTCGCAGCGGCATGGCGATAGTCATTTCCAAACACGACGAGCCTTTATTATTGGAGGAAATCAAAGCTATACAACAAAAAGTCGGTTTTTGGGCCTGTGAAGGATTTGAAGATCCTGCCGCATTCAGAAAAACAGCCCCTCCGATCAAATCCGCCGATCCGCCTGCACCTGAACCTGAACAGCCCCTCTTACAGAGCGGTTAAAAACCGACTCTGCGTTCTGTGCTGAAAACACATAGCTGCCAAAAATCATCATGACAATCGTCATCAGAGTCAGTCTCAGGGAAGAAGAGGAGGTCATCAACAGCGCACCTGTCATCAGCATCACAACAGATTCCGCAATAACGGACGGAAAAGCGGCGTTATGATTGGCAGCGATAAACAAAAGAAAAGATCCCACCAAAACAAACAGCGGAAAAGCGATATCTTTCCATACATCTTGAGCCGTCTTTCTGTTTTGCTCCGGTCGGAAAAGCAAAGACAAAACAATAAAACAAATATAAACAAAACTGCCTCGGACAAGAAGAGCGCAGCCTATGCCGGTCAGACCACCGATACAGATCAGGCTGAAAAACAACCCGCGGCTGAACTTGTTTAAATTTTCAAATGCCATACTCAGACAAACCGCATTCAATACCAGAACCGCAAAAAGCTGGGGCCACATCATAGAATATGGCAAAAATGACAAAATAAATGACGCCGTAAAAACAACAGCGGCCAACGGCTGCATTTTCACAGCCGCTTCCAAAACGCCCCTGTGTAATTTAAACAAAAAAGAACAAACGACCGTCAAAAAGCCCCCGAGCACCAATATAGCCGCGGACAGCATATTTCCTGTTTTTTCAGAAAAACACAGCCAGAATGAAACGCTTGTCCCAAACGGCAAAGCCGATAAAAAGAGCGTCTGAATTTTTTGTTTTGTCATTATATTTTTCTTTCATAAAAAATCAAAAGCAGCTCTGATTTTAACGACCTTTTATTTTTTTTGTCTTAAAAACAAAAAAAACTTTTCAAGAGGCACAGCGCATGGCTTTTCCTTTTTCTTATCCGGTGCAATGTGAAACCGGCGGGTATAACGAACTTTTGACTCCAGACGGAAAACTCCGCCCGCATTGGCGCAGCTTCTTTGAAGCCGTTGAAAAAGAAGGCAAGGAAAAATTTATTTCCTATACGGACCAAACAGCCAGACTGATGAGTGCCGACGTATTGGCCGCCGCTGCGAAACAGAACCATACGCACGGTGTTATTCCTTTTATTTTGCCTTATGAAGAATTCAAAACAATTTCCGCGGGACTGATACAGCGCGCTGAATTAATCAACCGCATGCTTGCCGACCTGTACGGGGAACAAAAACTGATTATGCAGGCCGTTCTGCCGCCGCAGATCATTTTCGGCAATCCTTTTTATATGCCCGCGCTAAAAAACATTCGGCCCCCGAACAGTGTTTTTTTACAGGAATATGCCGTTGATTTAGAGCGTGCTCCTGACGGTCGGTTCTGGGTGGTGTCAGACAAGACTCAAACGCCCGAAGGTGTCGGATTAGCTATCAAAAACCGCTTGATTTTATCGCGTGTCATGCCGGACATTTACGCGAAAGCGGCTCCGACCCGCATTTTCGACTTTTTTGAAGCGATGCGCCGCCATTTGTTTGCCAGCGCGCCGACAAAAGACAAAACAAAAATTCCGCTGATCGTTTTATTAAGCGGCGCGGTTAAAAAGAAGCTTTCCTTTGAAGAAGCTTTCTTTGCCCGCAGTTTGGGAATCAGCGCGGTGGATCCGGCGGATCTAAGCGTGCGCGGCGATCATGTTTATTTAAAAAACATTGACGGATTAAAACCGGTGGACGTGATCCTGCGCCGTATTGACGATACCTTGTGTGACCCGTTGGAGCTGAACGGCTCATCTCTGTTCGGCATCGCCGGACTAACCGAAGTGGTCCGTCACGGCAATGTCGCTTTAATCAATCCGCTGGGGGCTGGCTTGGCCGAAATTCCCGCTCTCAGAGCTTTTATCCACGGCATTAACCGCTTTTTTAACAACGAAGAACTGCTGCTGCCCAGCATTGCGGCCTGGTGGTGCGGGCAGCCGGCGGAAAAAGAGTATGTTTTGGAACATTTATCCGATTTAAAAATTTACGATTTAAAAGGAGGCAAAGTTCACCCCAGTGCATCGGAAATCGAGGAACACCCCGAAAACTTCGTCGCCCAGGAACGGGTCAACGCTTCTTTGTCGCCGGTCCTGCAAAACGGAGAATTAGTGCCGGCCCGAACCCGTCTGCGTTTTCATTTAATTTATGAAAACGGCTCTTACCGTGTGTTAACGGGCGGTTTGGCCTTTACGCAGGCCGCTTCAGTCAGTCTGCGCGACATTTGGGTGGAGGGCGGTCAAATCAGACAAGAAAAGGCCTCTGTCGTTCAGGCCGTTTCTTCCCCGACTGCGCCGGTCAGGACAACATTTGAATTAACCAGCCGTATCGCTGACAACATGTTTTGGCTGGGGCGCAATTTGGAACGAAGCGAACAGCTTGCCCGCCTGCTGCGTGTCGCGGTTGAACGCGCGACTGAAGGTCCGGAAAGTCCCGAACCAAATGATGTGGCGACTCTTTTATTCATTTTTGCATTGACGGGCCATCTGCCCTTTAAAGATTACCAAAACACCGCCATTCAAAAAGAATCCTTAGCCTTTCTGCGTGAAATCATGGTTTCTCCTGACTATGGATTTGGCCTTTATTTTCTGTTCCGTCGGTTAAAAGATATGGCCGATTTACTGCATGACCGTCTTTCAATGGATACATGGGAACTGTTCACGCAGCTGGTCGATCTGCTGCCGGAAAAAAACGCGAACAGTCAAATTCTGCTTAATCGGCTGAAGGAACTGATCCTGCGTCAAAGCGCATTAAGCGGCCTGATCCGCGAAGACATGACCCGCGACCACAGCTGGCGTTTTATGGAAATCGGCCGCCGTCTGGAACGAGGTATGCAGATTTTAAATTTGCTTTCCGGCATTGAATGCTGTGCGAATAACGGCTTTAACGCCTCGTTGGAAACGCTGCTGGAAACATTGGACAGCCGCATGACATATCGCGTACGGTACATGGCCGTTCCCACCGTTCCTTTGGTGTTTGACCTGCTTGTCTGTGACGACGGCAATCCGCGGGCCCTGATTTATCAGGTCCTGAAGCTGCGCCAAAACATTTCGGTATTGGAAAGGGACAGCCGCCTGCCCGGCCTGTTTTCCAAAGAGCTTTTCATTTTGGAAAAAATCATTTCACAAATCAAAGCCATCAATGTCATGACTTTGGCAGAGCAAACACAGACTCTCAATGAAACGGCTACCGTCAATCCGGCGTTCAACACGGCCATAGCGTCATTGTGCGCTCAGCTGCAGGAGTTTTCAGACACTTTAACACTATCCTGCTTTGTCCATGCAGATTCAACGCGTCAGGGCCCGACATACAATAAAGGAAAAATCAAATGACCGTTACTTACCGCGTCCGCCATAAAACCGTTTACGGCTACAGTTCTCCGGTCACTTTGTCTCATCATTCAGCGCGTTTGAAACCGCGGGAAACACCATATCAGCATATTCTGTCTTCTGATATTTCCGTTGAACCGCAGCCAACGTTTCAAACGCAGGAAACTGATGCGTTCGGCAATACGGCAGTCTTCTTTATCGTCGAAACCCCGCACAATGAAATGACGATCGTATCCAATTTTACGGCTTCAATTACCCCTCCTGTTTACCCCAATCCGGAAAAAACGCTTTCCTGCGCACAAACCGCCGCCCTGCTGTCCGCTCCCGATACTCCCGATTTGCTAGAAGCCAGCGAAATGACGTGCCCGTCCTGCTTTATTCCCTTAACGCCGGAGATCAAGAAGTATGCTGCTTTGTCAATCCGTCCCGAGCGTCCCGTTTTAGAAGCCGCCGAAGAAATCATGCGCCGCATCTATCAGGATTTTACTTACGATCCCGCCGCGACCAGCATTGCCACGCCGATCAATGAAACGCTCGCCATGAAACGCGGCGTATGCCAGGATTTTGCCCATGTCGGCATCGCCTGTCTGCGCAGCTTCGGTTTGGCGGCAAGATATGTCAGCGGCTATATCCGCACGCACCGCAAAGCGAAACCGGAAGCGCAAAACGACATTGAAATGATCGGCGGAGATGCCTCTCACGCTTGGTTTTCCGTGTACGTTCCCGATTTTGGCTGGGTTGATTTGGACCCGACAAACAACATGTATATGCAGTCCGAACACCTTTCTGTCGGCTGGGGACGCGATTTCGACGACATGAGCCCCGTTAAAGGTATCATGACCGGAGGCGGCACACATACCGTCAGCGTTGATGTCGCCGTTTGTCCCATAACGGGAAAGTAGGCAAAATTTGCCTACTAATATATTGAAAAAATTATATTTTTTTGTTTTCAGAAACTTCTTTTTATGGTATTTTAAAATCAGACGTATTGGTCCGTTTTTCTGAGGTGCAAGGAGAATCTCTATGAAAACAATGCCTTATAATCTAACGATTCCGACGACAAGCTCCATTCAAACGGCTCTGCAGCAGTCAAAAATGCTGACCGCCGTTCATGACAAAGACGCCGTCGCTCTGACCTCCGGAAAAAAGATCAATTCTTCTTATGACAATTCAACGCTGTTTTTCAAAGACATGCGCCTGACGGAACGGGCGCAGGAACTGAACAATGTGCTGGACGGGCTTTCCAACATTGTTTCAACGCTGAACACCACCAGCCGGTCTATAGACTCGATTACGGATCTGCTGGCTCAGGCGCGCGCGGCAGCCAATTCCGCTTTTGACGGACAGAATTATCTGGCGCGGCTGAGCGGAAAAAACTGTAAAGTCACAATGGACAAATCGTTATTTGATCTGCCTTTGGTCAACGCCGGGGACGAAATTCTGCTGCGCACGGGAGATGCCGACAAAATAGAATCGCAGTATGTCATGGACAAAGAGACTACTTTGGCCGATCTGAACATCGTTTTGGGCGAAGAAATGAAAGTCAAAATCGGCGAAAACGATTGGATCACACTGACTGTTATTGATGATACCATGAAAGTGACGGATTTTTTCGGTCAGATTTATGAACAAACGCCTTCCGGTCACTTTCAGTTTGACATTACGGACCAAAAATTGACGCTTTCCACTACGGATCGCAGCCCCATTTTGTTGGAGGGCAGTCTGGCCGAAGCGTTCGGCTTTGATTTAAGCGAAACGCATAAAATCACGATCGGCAGCAATTGGACAATAGGAGATCTGGCCCGCGCCTTTTCAGAGATTGACGGTATTTCCGCTACGATCAACACCAAGGGATATTTCGAAGTTTCCTCCCTTTACGGCGACGATCTGATTATTGCGGACCTGACGGGAAAAACAACAGACGCCTTAGGACTGGAAGGCTATGACGACGGCGGGTCCAACACAATGAAAACCTACGCCGATCAGTACAATGAGCTTTTAAAACAAATCAACAATATTGTTGCCGACAGCAGCTTTAACGGTCTGAATTTGCTGGAAGGCGATTCTATCCGCGCTATTTTCAATGAAAAGGGCAGCAGCCTGCGAACGGTCAACGGCGTCAAACTGGACACTGTTTCCATGGGATTGTCCGAAGCCGCCGGTGATTGGCAAAACAAAACCGACATTCAAAAGGCATTGGACGATATAGAAAATGCCTTTTATCAGGTAAAGCAGGCGACAAACAAATTTGACAGAGCCTCTTACATGGTTCAATCCCGCAATACTTTTTTGGAAACCATGTCTGATACGTGTTTAAGCGGCGCGGAAAAACTGACCGGAGCCGATTTAAATGAAGTCGCCGTTGAAATTTTAGCGGCTGAAACACAAAAAGAATTGGTAAATCAAGTAATTAGTATTACAATGGATACAAATGCCAGTGTTTTGTCACTCTTTTAGACATTAAGGAATATCCTCATGCCGTTAAAAATCGAATTAAAACCGGGCGAACGCTTGATTGTCGGCAACGCTCTGATTACAAATGACAAGGAACGCGTCAAACTGTTCATTGAGGGCAACGTCCCCATTTTGCGTGAAAAATATGTTTTGACGGAAAAAGAAGCAGATACACCGTGCAAAAAGGTTTATTACGTTTTGCAGGAAATGTATCTGGCTAAAGATCCGAAGGTGCTGCACCCCGAATACTTTGCGCGCATTTCTGAAATCACGCAGGCAGCCCCCAGCTTTGCGCCGGCTATTGACCAACTGAACGCGGACATTCTCGGCGGCGATTATTATTCCGCTTTGAAGCACATGATGGCTCTGATTGAAAAAGAAGCTGAATTGCTCAGCAGAGCCAAAAGCGAGTAATGCCTTTTAAATCGGACAGCCCCTCTTTTCATTTCTGAAAGAGGGGCTGTTGTCCTTGAAAAAAACAAAAAAAGCTTTATATTCTGCAAAAAAACAGTATAGTGAGAAATCACAGAAAAGGATCATAAAGGAAGGATTGTCGGAAATGTATTTGTATTGCCCTGTCTGTGGGAAGGAATATCCTCTGGAAACAAACGCTCTATTTTGTCCGGAAAGTACGGAAAACGGCATACACCCTTTGATTAAACAAGAAAATCCCGCCGAATTGGCGCGTGTTTTTCCCACAACCCTGACCAAACGCTGGAACGATAAAAAGCTGTCCTTCAGCGTTTTCCGTGAATTTATGGCAAGCTATCAGCTGGCTGCCGCCAACGGCAAAGCGTCTTGGTGGGTAGAACGCGTTTTAGCTTTATCCGACGCCTGCGAAAGAATCACAGGCCGCGGTTTTATCCGCACGCCTGAAATTCAGGCTGACGATTTGGCTTTAGCGATAGACCTGCCGAAAGGGTCTCTTTTCGTCAAAAATGAAACGCTGCAGTTAATGGGATCCCATAAATCCCGCCACTTTGCCGGCATAATCATGCATTTGGAAACATTGCGTGAAATCAGTGACGATCCGGCAGCGGCCAAAAAAACGCTGGCGATTTATTCTCAGGGCAGCGCCGTTATGGAAGCGGCGGCCATTGCCGGTGCCGCCGGCTATCAGCTCTATGCTTTTGTCCCCGGCCAAATCAGCGAAGAAATCATTTCCGTTCTGACAAATCTGGGAACAAAAGTCATTAAGGTCGACAGCGAAACGCAAGAAGCCGACATCGACCTGTGCCGTCAGCGTTATCAGGAAGCACTGAAAAAATTCGATTGGTTCCCGCTGACGCCGTACGGCCTTGATGTTTGGTCCGCCGTTGAAGGGGCCGAAACAATGGAGTACGAATTTTTGTTCAATCAGTATTTGATTGATGCTCCTCTGGACGTTCAAGTCGTTCAAGTCGGCGGCGGCAGTCTGGCCAATGCCGTTGCCAGCGCCAACTCTTTCTTCAAAAGTTTAAATATTATCCGCAAACTGCCGCGGCTCTATACATGCCAGACAATGGACTGTTATCCTTTGGCACAAAGTTATTTCTTGGTCCTGCGTGAATTGGGACGTAAGGGCGTTGTCACTTTGCCGCCGGAATTGGCAATGCTGCTGGAAGGAAATTTCGATGCCAAGGCCTTAATGGAAAACAATCTGGGGCAGATTAAAATGACCGCCGGTCTGATTGCCGAAATGTATCCCAAAATCAGTAGCGGCATGGAGACTGTATTCGCGGCTGTCGGCAAGCAGCGCAACGAATTTTTCAAAGCATGGATCGCCGAAGAAAACACACTGGGCATGCCGGTCAATGATAGAATGTATGACGGACTGGAAATTGTCCGCCATATGATTATTTCAGGCGGTCTGCCCTTAATTGCCGGGGAAGACGAGCTGCAAAAGGCTCAGGACCTGGCGCAGGCCCATACCGGCATAGAATTATCTGTCGTCGGCAGTGCCGGACTGGCCGGTCTGCGGCTGTTGATCAAAAATAAATTGGTTCGTCAGGGGGAACGGTGCGGAATTTTCTTTTCCGGAACAAAAATTAACAGTCACGGCCTGTCTGTAGTGCAAAACAGAGTCATTACGCTGACCGACAGTGATGATATTTCAAAACTTTCTGATTAAAAGGACTTTTACACCAAAACCGGACTGTAAAAAATCATTGACAGTAAAAGCAGCCAGAAAACCATACGGGCAAACAGGCTGCTTTTTTGTTGAGGCAAAGATGTTTGGCGGTTTTTCATGAATTAAACATTTTCAATGACAACGCGTTCCGCCACCAAACGACCGTTTTCTTTATTTTTAGAAAATGCCACATTGAGCTTTTCCCCGTCTGTAATATCTGCAAACTGAGCAATATTATCCGCTCCTTCAACGGGTTTCAGCCACATGAACCGGGTTGTGGGAGATACGGCAATATCCATTAAAATATTGCGGTCCAAAGCCGATCTGATTTGAAACGTTCTGGCCTCATAGTTCACGGTATCAACCGTTCCCTTCACTTTCAGCACAGGAAATTTTCCGTCTTTGTGCAGCCTGTACAGTCCAACGCCGCCTAAAGCGGCCAGTACGCCTAAAACAAACTTTTTCATGTGTTTTTCTCCTTCTTTAATGATCCTAATCATTATAAGAACAACACTAGGGCAGCGGTATCTGCCCAATCGGTCAAAAACACTGAAAAATAGTCTATCAGTCTTCCTTCATAAACTGAATTTTATAGAGCTGCGCATATATCCCATCGTGGGCCAACAGCTCTTGGTGTGTACCGGAATCGACAATTTTCCCTTCGTTGAAAACATAAATCCTGTCTGCATTGACAACCGTTGACAACCGGTGCGCAATAATAATGGAAGTTCGCCCCTGCATTAATACCTCCAAGGAATCCTGCACGATCTTTTCCGATTGGGAATCCAATGCAGAGGTAGCCTCGTCCAACAACAGAATCGGCGCGTTTTTCAACATTGCCCGCGCGATCGAAATCATCTGCCGCTGCCCGCCGGACAGCCCGCCGCCCTGTTCGCCCAGCATCGTATCGTATCCGTTTTCCATTTGCCGGATAAATTTATCGGCAGCAGCCGCTTTGGCTGCCTCGATCACTTGTTCGTCCGTTGCATCGGGCGATCCGTAACGGATATTGTTTTTAATCGTATCATTAAACAAAATAACGTCCTGAGAAACATACGCCGTATGCTTTCTTAAACTTTCCAGCGTGACCTGTCTGATATCCTGCCCGTCAATCAAAATCCGTCCCTGTTGCGGATCATAAAAACGCGGCAAAAAGTTGATCAAAGTCGATTTGCCCGACCCCGAATGGCCGACTAAAGCCACCGTTTGTCCCGGTTCAACCGTTAAAGAAACATCTTGCAGAACGGGCTTTTCTCCGTCATAAGAAAAAGTAATCTTTTCAGCTTCAATTTTTCCTTTGGATACAATCAATTCTTTTGCATCGGGAGAATCTTTTATTGCCGGTTCAATATCCAAGATGGAAAACAGCCGCTGCATTGCAGCGACGCCCATTTGCATGCGCATATGCAGATTCGCAACGTTTTTCATCGGCTTGTAAGCGGCCACAATCGCCAGCAAAAACACCATAAAATTACCGGGACTCATATGTCCCTGCATAATTTGATAGCCGCCGTATCCCAACGTTGACGCCATGGCAATTCCGCCGAAAAACTCCATTAAAGGGCTTTGCAGCGCATGCAGACAGGCCATTGAAAAAGACAGCTTGTTCATCTTGACAATCGTATGATCAAGCTCTTGAAATTCCTGATCTTCCGTACAATAAGACTTGACAATTTTAATCCCGTTAAAGCTTTGGGTCAGCAGATTGAAAAAGCCCTCGTTCGCTTCTTGATTGCGTTTTGTTTTTCTGCGCATTTTCCGCCCGCATAAAACAACCGGATAAACCCCTAAAGGAAAAACAAAAAAGACAACACACGCCATTTCCAAGGATTGAAAGAACATTAAAATGACTAAAAACACAACCGAGGCCGTATCTTTGACAAACGTTGTCAAACTGTTCAGCACGGCGTCTTTAACCATAGCCACATCAGACGTAAAACGCGTAATGATTTCGCCGGTAGTATGGTCTTGAAAAAAAGCGTTGTCCATACGGATCAGGCGCTTGAAAATATCGCGCTGCATATCGGCAATGACACGAATAGACAGCTTTGTCATCACAACGGACTGGGAATAGCTGAACACGCCCTTCAAAAAATAAAGCCCTAAAATGGTCATACCGATAATGCCCAGGGAAGCTCGGTTCTTATCAATAAAAACCTCATCAAAAATAGGTTTCAGCTGACGCACCAGCAGCGCATCAAAACTGGCCGCTGTCAGCATCAGGAAAACAGCCAGAATCAGCCACCGCCATTTATTAGCAATGTACGTATTCCAGACACGCTTGTACATCAGCATGTTTTCTTTATTCAATGCTGGCAAGTCTTTATTTTTTTTCACAAAAGCCATTTTGCCCCCATTTTTTAAAAGCCGAGCTAGGGTAACATTAAACCCTTGGATACGTCAAAGCCTTAATGCGGATACGCGGCTCTTTTCAGACAGCCGCATAAAAAAAGACAACTCTAAAGCAAACATGGGCCATTATAGAAACAGAACGGTTTCAGTCTTTAATAAAAACGCTTCAAAAGTCATAAGTTTTTATTATTTTTTATAAAAACTATTGACATTTAACATGTTTTTATAAATATTAAAATATTAACGGAGATATCGCGCATGAAGGATTTTATCATCAAAAGGCCGCAGTATATAAAGGAATTGTTCAGTTTTAAAGATACCGATTTAATCAAAATACTGACAGGCGTTCGCCGCTGCGGCAAATCAACCGTGTATGAACTATATGCCGAAGAATTAAAAAAACAAGGCATATCGCCGGAACAAATCCAAATCATCAAACTGGAGGAAGACGAAAATTCCGACCTTTGGGATTATCATAAGTTACACAAACACGTCATGGATCATTCCGTTAAAGGCAAAAAAAACTATGTCTTTTTGGACGAAATACAAAATGTTGAACATTTCGAAAAAGCCGTCAGAAGCCTTTATGAAAAGAAAAACATCGACCTTTATTTGACCGGTTCCAACTCCAAACTTCAATCGGGAGAATGGGCGACCTCTTTAACAGGCAGATACATCGAAATTAAAATGTACCCTCTGTCATTCAAAGAATTTTTATCAATCGCCCCCACCGATAATCTGGATAAAGCGTATGCCGATTATCTTGCGTACAGCTCGTTTCCTTACGCTCAATATTTTGTACGTTTAAACACACCGGACTTAAAAAAGCAAATCGACACCTATCTCAACGGAATTTATGACACGGTGGTTTTGTATGACGTTATGAGCAAAAAGAATATTACAAATGCCGGCAGAATAAAGCGCATCATGAAATTTATGGCGGGCAATATCGGTTCGGAAATATCCGTTAAAAAAATGAGCGATATGCTGAAAAATGACGGCATAATCCTTCAGCCGGGCGTGTTAGATGATTATTTGGACGCTTTTAAAAATGCCTACATCTGGTATCAGGCGGACAGATATGATGTTCGCGGCCGTAAGGTCTTAAAAACGCAAAACAAGCATTATTTGGTTGATATGGGCATCAGAAATATGCTTGTAAGCAACAAAATCGGGGACACGGGGCATATCCTTGAAAATGTCGTTTATTTAGAATTGCTGCGCCGAGGCTGCAAAGTCTATGTCGGCAAAATAGACTATAAGACGAAAGAGAGGAACGGAGCCACAGCGGAAATTGATTTCGTGGCGGAAACACCGGACGGATTAGAATATTATCAAGTTTGCGATACGATGAACGATCCGAAAACATTAGAAAGAGAATTGGCTTCATTAAAACTGATAAAAGACAACTATCCGAAATTTATCCTGACCAGAGATTACGGCACAAAAGATTATGAAGGCATAAAACAACAAAATGTCTTGGAATGGCTTGCCAAATAAGATGTCAATCAGCCGTTTTAATGAGGATAAGCAGCTCTTTTCAGACGGTCGTTGATTGCCAGCCCCAAGCCATAGGTCGGAATCGGCATCACGGCGATGCCTTTGTATTTCGGGGTGTCCAATTCGCGCATATACGCGAACAAGTGCGCGGCGGCCTCTTTCACATCTCCGGACAGGCTGAGGTTCAGCGTCGCGTTTTCCGCTTCGCCGAACGCCAGAAAAGCTTCTCCCTCTTCGGGTTCCAATGCGTTCAATCTGACCGGCAGGCGCGGCGCGTAATGCGACAACATTTGTCCGGGGGAACGCGGCACGTTCGGATCGGCTTCCGGACGACGCAATTTTTTCTTTAACACGTCTTCGATTTCTTCAATGCCGATGCCGCCCGCGCGCAATAAAGCGGGAGAATCTTCCGATACGTCAAGGATTGTCGATTCCACGCCGACGGCGCATGCTCCGCCGTCTAAAATCAGCGGCACGCGGTCGGCCAACCCTTGCGCGACATGCCGCGCCGTCGTCGGGCTGACCGTGCCGGAAATATTCGCGCTTGGCGCCGCAACGGGTTTTCCGAACGCTTCAAGCATTTGCCGCGCCCCCGCATGAACGGGAAAGCGCACGCCGACCGTGTCCAGTCCCGCGCTGACCAGATGAGAAATCGGGCAGTCTTTCGCCCGCTTCATCACCAGCGTCAAAGGTCCCGGCCAGAACCGTTCCGCCAAAAGCCGCGCGGAAGGCGTCATTTCAGCGAATTTTTCCACCCACGAAATATCCGCGATATGCGCAATCAACGGATTGAACTGCGGGCGTCCCTTGGCTTCAAAAATCGAAGCAACGGCCAGATCGTTCGCCGCATCCGCCCCCAAACCGTACACTGTTTCGGTCGGAAAAGCGACCAGTTCCCCCTCCGCCAGCAATTCAGCGGCAAGAGAAATGCTTTGTTCGTTAACAGGTTCAACGCTCATTTCAGTACCATTTTAGCTTTTTCAGAATAAATGCCAGCAGTAATCCTAAAAACAGCAGGATTCCTGACATGAACAACAGCCCGTTTTCACTTTCGGCCAAAGGAATCCCGCCGACGTTCATGCCGAACAATCCCGTGATAAACGTCAGCGGCACAAAGATAGCCGCCAAAACGGACAGCATATACATATTTTCCTGCGTTTGTTCGCGCACGCGGTTGGACAGTTCGTCCATATTGATCATTGCGCGTTCCCGCAAAGAATCGATGTCTTCGATAATACGCATCATGCGGTTGGCGTTTTCCCGCAGCTGATAGCGGTTTTCAACATTCAGCCACGGCATCACCTGACGAGGCAAAACGTCCATGGCGTCCCGCTGAGGATACAAGTACCGCCGCATCTCCGTTAAATTACGGCGGGCTTCGGACAGCTGCGGCATAAATTCGCCTTCTTCGTCTTCCTCTTCTTCAATAATTTTATCTTCAACGTCATCAATAATAACTTCAACACCTGAAACAACGTCCACAATTTTATCCAAAGTAAACGAACAGACTTCATCTAGCAATTCGCCAACATTGCACGGACCAACACCCGTTTCAAACTCGCGTTCCATGGCAGTCAAAAAGTTCATCGGCGTTTCGCGCAAAGTAATCATGCGACCAGCTTCACACCAAATGCGCAAGGGAATCATATCGTCGGGTTCTTCACCGGGATTAAGGTTAATGGCACGCAGGAACAACATCAGCTTGTCCCCAAACGATACGCATCGGGGACGATCTTCCTCTTCTTCAGTCAAACTTTCCAGCGCCAGCGGGTTTATTCCGCTTTTATTTTCCAAAAATTCCTTTGTTCCGGTCGCCAACAGATCCATATGAATCCACAAAATGCCCTGCTCCGGCGTCCAATTCTGCGCTTCTTCAAAGTTTAAATGTTCTGCCCCGCCCTTGCCATCCAATAACAAAGCAAACAGCAGGCCCTGATTTTCATCTGCTTTTTTTTCGTCTTCAGACATGACTTTTCTCCGAATAACGCTTTTTTATAACAAAGATCAAAATACTTTGCACTTGATTTATGACAAACAAAAATTTTGATCTGCCTCTTGCTTTCCGAAATAGTCCGTGTATGCTGTAAAACATATTGAACAATATTGAAAAAACAGGTTAGGGCTATGGATATTCTGTTTAAAAAAAACGACCTCTCCGGCGATACCGCTTTAATTATCGGCGTTTATGAAAATCTGCTGTTGACGAAAACGGCAAAAAAAATTGATTCCCTTTTAAACGGCGCGCTTTTAAAAGCTTTAAAGGCAAACAGCTTCAGCGGAAAAGCCGGTCAGACATACGAATTGATCACAGTGAACGCACTGCCGGCAAAACGGCTGGTCTGTATGGGATTGGGCAAAAAAGAAAAGACAAGCGAACTGGCGGCCTGCCGGATCGGAGCGCATGCGGCGGCTGCGCTTTTGACCAGCGGAGAAACGGCGGTTGCTTTCGCGACAGATGATCTGCCGCCCGCCGCTGTCGGATTCGGCGCGAAAATCGCTTCTTACCGTTTTACAAAACACAAAACGATTTTCAAAGCGCCTGTGACCGTCAAAGAATTTTATATTTTGACAGAAAAGCCGCAGGCGGCCCAGAATCAGTATGAACCGTATTTTGCTGTTGCGAAGGGGATTCATACGGCGCGCGATCTGGTCAATGAACCGGCGAACGTTATTACGCCGATCACTTTTGCCAAGCGGGCGGAAGAATTGCAAAAATACGGGCTGAAAACAGAAGTTTACGATCAAGTCCAGCTGAAGGCCAAAGGGTTCAATATGATGTTGGGCGTTGCGCAGGGATCCATCAATCCGCCGCGTTTGGTTATTGTGCAGTGGCGGGGTAAGCCGGAGGACAAAAATACGCATGTCGTTTTAGTCGGCAAAGGCGTTACCTTTGATTCCGGCGGCTTAAGTCTGAAACCCGCCAAAGGCATGGAGGATATGAAAGAAGATTTAGCCGGTGCGGCAACAGCCTTGGGAACGCTGCAAGCTTTGGCAATGCAGCGGGCAAAGGTCAATGCAGCCGCCGTTATGGCCATGGTGGAAAACATGCCCTCCGGCATGGCACAGCGGCCGGGCGACATCGTTAAATCTTTATCCGGCATTACAGTTGAAGTCATCAATACGGACGCAGAGGGCCGATTGGTTCTGGGCGATGCCTTATGGTATGCGCAGGAACGTTTCAAGGCTCCCGTTCTGATCGATTTGGCCAGTCTGACCGGCGCCATTATCATCGCTTTGGGAACAGATTATGCCGGCTTGTTTTCCAATAATGATCAACTGGCCGCTCAGCTTGAAAAAGCTTCTGTTGACAGCGGTGAAAAAATCTGGCGCCTGCCTTTGGACGAAATATTTGAAGATCCGATTATATCGGACGTTGCCGACATTAAAAATGCCTGCGCGTCACGGGCTGCGGGCAGCATCACTGCCGCAACGTTCTTACAACGCTTTATCCTGCCGGAAACCAAGTGGGCTCATTTGGATATTGCCGGCGTCGCACTGCGGGAAAAAAATATGCTGTTAGGCCCCAAGGGCGGCTCCGGATTCGGCGTATGGCTGCTGGACCGGTATATTCGGGACAACCTGGAACAAAAGAACTAAACTCTGATCCCCGCGATTGAACCGCGGGGATTTTTAAGATCGTATTTTGAGCTCTGCAGGACAGCACGACCGATAAAAAACACCGATTTTTAAAACGCATAGGGCCCTTTTTTATACAAAACGCCGATCAAATCAAAATAACAAAAGCAGGCTTTACCTGAAATCAAAAGTATGCTTTATTCTGACAGACAAAAAATAAGGGGGCTCGTTATGTCTTTACCGGAACTGAAAATTTTGTTGGCCTCGCCCCGCGGTTTTTGCGCTGGCGTGACCCGCGCGGTTCAAATCGTGTCCATGGCTTTGAAAAAATTCGGCACGCCCGTCTATGTCCGGCATGAAATCGTCCATAACAAGTATGTTGTGCAAAAGCTGGCCGACGAAGGAGCCGTATTCGTCAACGAGCTTGACGAAGTTCCGGACGGTGCCGTTGTTATTTTTTCGGCGCATGGCGTTCCCGTTTCCGTTACGGAAGAAGCCAAACGGCGCGGTCTGACAACCATTGATGCGACTTGCCCTTTGGTCGAAAAAGTGCATACGGAAGCCCGAAAAAATTATAAAAAAGGACGCAAAACACTTCTGATCGGTCATCAGGGCCACCCGGAAGTAATCGGCACAATGGGACAAGTTCCGCCTGATGAAATGAAACTGATTTCCACAATATCTGATATCGGCAGCGTGCCATCAGATTGGGCGGATAAGCTGGGCTATGTCACGCAGACAACATTGTCTCTTGATGAAACGGAAGGACTGCTGCAGGCTTTAAGAGACCGATTCCCGACCATTGTCAAACCGCACCAAAATGATATTTGCTATGCGACGACCAACCGGCAAAGAGCCGTTAAAGCGATTGCCGCTCACTGCGATTTATTAATGGTGATCGGCGCGCCGAACTCGTCTAATTCCAAGAGATTGGTGGAGGTTGCAAAAGAATCGGGCTGCCAACGTTCTATTTTGGTCCAAAGAGCCGCCGAAATTAACTGGGAACATTTATCCGGCGTCAAAACTCTGGGAATTACAGCCGGCGCTTCCGCTCCGGAAATTTTAGTTAAAGAAGTTATCGATAAATTGGCAGAACATTTTCAAATTACTTTATCAGAACACATTGAAACCGAAGAAAAAGTGTCGTTTCCTCTACCCGCTTCGCTGAGAGAATAATATGGCTGTTTATACAAAAGTTACCGCCGAAGATTTATCGGAATTTTTAAAACAATTCGACATCGGAACGCTTGTTTCTTTCACCGGTATTTCCGAAGGCATCGAGAATACAAATTACCTTGTTCAAACAGATCAGGCCCGCTTTATTCTGACGCTCTATGAAAAGCGAGTCAACCCACAGGAGTTGCCATATTTTTTAGACCTGATGGCTCATTTAGCACAACGAGGGATCACTTGCCCGCTGCCTGTTGTGTCTAAAACAGGGAAAACATTATTGCCTTTATGCGGCAAAAAAGCCTGTCTGACAACTTTTTTACAGGGAAAATCCGTTGATGAAATCACGCCGGAACATTGCGCTCAATTGGGCGGAGCTATGGCAAAAATGCACTTGGCGGGGCATGATTATTCCGGATTTCGCAAAAATGATTTATCCGTTGACGGCTGGAAAAAAATATTAAGCAAAATCGGCAAAGAAGCTGATACAATTACCGACGATTTATTTCAAGAAATGGCTGATGTTTTCCAAACTGTCAAAGCCCGTTTTCCAGCTGATCTGCCGCAAGGCGTGATACATGCGGATTTATTTCCCGACAACGTTTTTTTCACCGGCGATAAACTGTCCGGCATTATCGACTTTTATTTTGCCTGTAATGACGCCCTTGCGTATGAATTGGCTGTCTGCCTGAATGCGTGGTGCTTCGATCAGGATACGTGGGATTTCAATTCGTCCAAAGCGAAAAATATGATTGAAGAATATGACCGCGTTCGCCCGCTTTCCGATGCTGAAAAAGAAGCTCTGCCCATATTAGCTTTAGGCAGCGCGCTGCGCTTTTTGCTGACACGGACCTATGATTGGCTGAACCGTGTGCCGAATGCTTTGGTCACCCCGAAAAACCCGCTGGAATACGTGAAAAAGCTGCATTTTCACACAAAAATTAAAGATTATCGGGAATATTTGAGATAAAAGCGGCACTTGCAAGCATTTTCTCTTTTTGTTAGCTCGCTTCTACCGGATAAAAAATCCGGCAGGGCGTCAGAAACCTTATCCAAAATAGCCGCATTGTATATGGCGGTTAATAAATTATATGCCGAATCTGTCCTTAAATGAGCGGATTTCGGCGAATAAGGTGCACGCTGAATAAGCCGAGCCGTTTTATATTGTACGGTTTCTGAAAATCCGCCCACCATTCCCTGCGAACGGTGGGTTTCGTTTAACTTTAACAAACAGGATTTCAGAAATGAAAAAATTAACTCTTACTCTTCTTGGAGGAATACTGTTTTTGTCAACAGCTGTTCAGGTACAGGAACAAACTGTCAAAGGCTATGCTTCGATAAAAGCGACCGTGACTAAAACGGACGGAAATTTTTTGAACAACAAAAAAAGTTTCACCCGAAAGGGGCTAATATCGCCGCCGGCGTGAAAGTCAATCAGAACCTGCATTTTAAAGCCGAATACAATTATCGGGAAAAAAACGATAAAAAAGGGGCCTTTACTGAAGAAGACGGCATAGTGACGTATTAAGGAACTGAAAAAATGGAAGTTTCCGTGCAGTCTTTGACGCTGAACGGGTATTATGATTTCCATAACGCTTCTAAATTCACGCCGTATATCGGCCTCGGTTTTGGAATGGCAAAAGTCAAATATAACTATTCGTCTGCCTATGATATTTATGTTTCGGGCAGTTATTACGAGTCTGATATCGATAAATACCGCACTTCCAAGAAAAAATTCGCGTATAACATCAGCGTCGGAGCCAGCTATGATATTTAACTACGGTTCTTTTTCGGATTCTGACGGCGATAAATACAAAACTAAATCCAAAGAAATTTCTTTCGGAATCAGATATTCGTTCTGATCAACATTAAAAAGCGGAGACCTCTCTCCGCTTTTTTTATTATTTATTTTCTTTTCTGATTGCGCAGAGCTTCCGCGCCGGAAACAACATCCAGCAATTCCGTCGTAATGTTTTCCTGACGCATTTGCTGATATTCCAGATTCATCGCTTCCAGATTTTCGTCAATGTTCTTCTCCGCCGCCTGCATCGTCGTTAAACGCATATGGTGCTCTGCCGACAAAGCCTCCGTAATCGCCGTGGACAGCTCGATCAGCAGCCGTTCCCGCATCAGGGCGGAATAAATCTTATCCGGCGGCAATGTATATGTCGGATAATTATGCCCCGGCCAGCCGATCTTTTTCAAACGTTCTAGCCATTCCGTCCCCAACGGCATCAGCAGCGAAGAAGTCGGAACAACGCTGACCCCTTGCTTTTCGCTGTAAAAAACATAGACCTGCGTAATTCTGTCCGTCTGCATATGTTCATGCGCCGTGACTAAAACGGAAGCCGCCGTTTTGCTGACTGCTTTCACCGAATTGGAAATCGGATACTGTTCAATCACATTCCATTCATTGCGCGACAACTGTGCAATAATCTGACGTCCAATAGCAATAAAAGCCGTTTGATCAATCCGAAATCCCTTTTCCTGCAAAAACTTTTCGGCAAAGCGCACGACTTCGCGGTTCATTTTGCCGACCAGCCCCGTATCAGAACCGATCAAAATCGCCAAAGCCCGCCGCGCCTCCGGTTTAATAACAGGCTCCTTCGGCAGCTTCAAATCGCCGTTTTTCATCAAAGCGACCGCGCCTAAATTAATGGTCCGCCCATATTCCACCAACGACTTCAATGCCGTGTCATATTGAATAATGCTGACCGCCGACAACGATTTCATCGTTGATACGATTGAACGCAGATCCTGCGTCGTCTTTATGCGCTTTTGAAGCCCTTCGATATCCATGCCGTTTCCTAAACCTGTTTAGCGGATAAAACGCGTTCGTTAATCAAAGCTTCCTTAATATCAGCCGCCAGCTGCTTTTTGCGCTCAGCCGATAATTTCTCACGGCGCAAAATGATATCCGCCGTTTCTTTGTGCTTCATCTTCATCAGCTGCGCAATAATAGAATAAGCTTTGTCCCTTAATTTATCCGACACATTATCCAGCAGGCCTTCCGTCGTTGCAAACAAAACGGCGATCTGATCCACAACAGGCACCGGCGCGAACTGTTTTTGCTGCATCACGGCACGGATCGCACGACCGCGTTTCAGCTGACGTTCCGTGTCGGCGTCCAGATGAGAGCGGAACTTCGCAAAGCTTTCCAATTCTTCAAACTGGGAAAAAGCCAGTTTCAGCGGTCCGACCAAAGAGCTATAGGCCGGCAGCTGCGCATCACCACCCACACGGGAAACAGACCGGCCCGTATCAATAGCCGGCAAAATGCCTTTTTGGAACATGGGGGAAGACAGATAAATCTGCCCGTCCGTAATAGAAATAATGTTTGTTGGAATGTAAGCGGAAATATTTTGCGCTTCCGTTTCAACAATCGGCAAGGCCGTCAAAGAACCGCCGCCGAATTCGGGACGCAAATGAGTGGAACGTTCCAACAGACGCGAATGAATATAGAAAATATCGCCTGGAAAAGCTTCACGACCGGGAGGACGTCGCAGCAGCAAAGACAGTTCACGGTAAGCGCGGGCGTGATTCGTCAAATCATCGTAAATCACTAAAACGTCCTTGCCCTTTTCCATAAAATATTCGCCGATTGCTGTCGCCGCGTACGGAGCAATATATTGCATGCCGGCCGTTTCATCGCCGGAAGCCGCGACAACGATCGTATTTTTCATCACGTCATATTTTTTCAGATTGTCCACCACGCGGGCAATTGCTGTGCCCCTTTGGGCTATCGCACAATAAATACAGATCACACCCGTATTTTTTTGATTGATAATCGTATCCACTGCCAAAGCCGTTTTCCCCGTCTGACGGTCGCCCAAGATCAATTCACGCTGTCCGCGTCCGATCGGTGTAAAAGAATCTATCGCCTTGATCCCCGTCTGCAGCGGCATCGATACCGGCGCGCGGGACATGATCGGATAAGCCTCGCGTTCCACTTTGCGCCGATGAACGGTCACGATGCGTCCCTGTCCGTCCAAAGGATTGCCCAGCGGATCAATGACACGTCCCAATAAACGATCACCAACGGGAACATCGACAACGCGTCCCGTACGATAAACGCGGTCGCCTGCCTTGATTTTATCCGGCTGGTTCAAAAACACCACCCCGACGGAATCGGGAGCCAGCGTAAAGGTCATTCCCATAACGTTGTTCGGAAACATCAGCAGTTCTTCCATTTGGACATTATCCAAACGGGAAACCTCTGCCGTACCGCCGGATACAGAAGAAACCGTACTGATTTCTTCAACATTCAGATTGGTTGATTGCAGATCAATCGTATCCTGAACCACGCCAAAAACATCTTTTACAGTTTCTACTAACATACTTAACCCGTTCTTTTATCAGCCTTCTTCACGACTTATGCGCAAAGAAATGTTTTCCAAAGCATCATGCATTTTTGTTGTAAAGGTATTCAGATAATCGTCCAAATTCCACGAAACAACGTTTCCATTGACGGAAAATTCAATGCCGCAGAGCAGATGAGGATTAACGATAAAGACAACTTCCGGATCTTCCAATTCCAGCACATCGGCCAGCATTTTTTTCAAAGCGTCCTGAGCTTCAGAAGTAATTTCTTCAGAAGTGGAAATTTGAACGGAAGCATCCTCGGTATCAGCCGCCAACAGCTTTTTATCCTTGCGCGGCAATTCTTCCAGTTTGCGTTTAAAAACGGAAACGAACCTTTCTTCCAACGTTTCATCGGCCATGCTTTTAAAAGCTTTGCGGGCAAATTCCAAAAAATTGGACACGACCGCCTGACGAAATTCATTCGTCAGCAACGCCTTTTCACGATCCAACTCCTGCTGCCAAATCAACCGTTTTTCCAGAATTTCCGCATGGACTTCCTGCTCCAGCTGTTTGCGCAGCTTGTCGGCTTCTTCTCTGGCTTCACTCAGAATATGTGAACGTTCGTTATCAATATCCAAATAGCGCTTGTTCAGATCGTCCAATTTTTTTTCCGCCTCAGCCGCCAGATTTTCAGCGTTCTGCACTTCGTCGGCAATATGCTTTTCACGCTTGCCGATCGCGACCAGCAAAGGCTTGTACAAGAACTTATACAACGCCCACGCTAAAATCGTAAAGTTGACGATTTGCGCCAATATAGTGGTAAAATCTACAGACATATTTCAAATCCTTAATTCTTAAAAGTTAAAGGCCGAAACCGCCTGTTATTTTGCCGCCAGACTGATCGCATACTGCCAGAAAGGATTGGCGAACAGCAAAATCATCGCAACGACGAAGCAGTAAATGCCCGACGTTTCAACAATCGCCAAAGAAATAAACATCGTTCTGGAAATAGAACCGGCCTCATCGGGCTGCTGCGCCAAAGACGTCAGACCGGAAGCCACGGCATATCCTTCCGCCAAACCAGCCGCCGAAGCGCCGATTGCCAGGGACAGGCCCGCTGTAAAAATAGAAATTGAACCCAAAATCGCAGCTAAATCCATAATATAATCCTCCCAGATTTTTTATAAGGTTTCGTTAGCGTTCGCCGGCTTTTTATCCGATGCGGCATCAGCCGCTTCCTCTTCGTCCCCATGAACGGAAGACACATACATCAAAGCCAGCATTGCAAAAATATACGCCTGAATCATACCGGTGAACAATCCCAGCACCTGCATCGGCAAAGGCAGAATAAACGGCACCAGCATCAGGCAAATTGATCCGATAATCACGCCGGATAAAACGTTTCCGAACAAACGAACGGCCATAGCGCCCGTTGACGTTAATTCGCTCAGAATATTAAACGGCAGCATCGCCGGAGACGGTTCGATATACTTTTTCAGATACTTCTTCACACCCGCATTTTTAATGCCGAAAAACGGCACGCCCAGCAACACCATTAAAGCCAGAGCCGCTGTTGTTGACAAAGAAGCCGTCGGCGTTTTAAATTCGGGAATAATCGTCAAAATGTTGCACATCAGAATGAACAGAAACAATGTCCCAATAAACGGCAGATATGTCATCGGCGTCTTTGTCATTTCATTGATCTGCCCGTAAATGCCCTTGACGATAACTTCCATAGCCGTCTGCCAATGGGACACTTTATTGCCCGTCTTCAAATGCCTTGTTGCCAGCCATGAAACAATCATTAACACAACCATGACAATCCATGTCGAAGCGATTGTCCAATTGATCGGAATGTTCCAATACGGCAAATAAAAAGCAATTTGCTGATCGTATAATTCTAACATGCAGGCATCTCCTTTACCTTTTCCGCTGTCAGTTTTCGTTTAACCGCCCGCACAATAACGCTTCTTGCCGCCAGCAGCCCGATTGCGCCGCATAACAGACTGGTCGCATTATAGCGCGCTAAAAAATATAACCCGACGCATAATAAAACAGAACGCACCACCCAGCTGAGGAACAAAAACATTTTCTTGCGTTCGATTTTCTGAATCCGCATAACCGAAAGCCACAACCCGCCGAAATACAGCCCGCCCAGCAACAAGCCGCCAAACAAGCCAATTCCGACAGATAAAGAAGAAAAAGTCATCATTCGGCCTCTTCCCCCCGTTCTTTTGTTTCTTCATCGTCCTCCGCAAAGGAATCCTCTTCCTCAGAGGGCTGATAAGCACTCTTTGCTTCCTCAACCAACGCATTGCGGCGATTTTGTTCTTTTTGGGCGCGTTCAATGCCTTCCCGCTTCAGCCATTGCCAAGCGCCGATCACACCGAAAGCAAACCCTAGCAGCAAAAAATTCAGCGTCCATGAAACCGAAGCGACTTTATGATGCGCGTCCATCCAGCGCCCTAGCATGACGCCAAGAAACGTCGGAATAGGAATGTTCCACCCCAAAGCACCCAAAAAAGCTAAACCGCGTGTCGGCTTAAAAGCGTCCTTATCCGTTTTATTGACCAAATGACGAGAGGCCCGCTTTGCCAGCCGTTCGGCCAAAGCACTTTCCGCTTCTGTTTTTTTCGAGGTTTCCAAATCCATTTTTATCCCTTTAATTGATCCGGCTGATTATTTATATTTCTCATCAAAACCTGACGCGTCAGACCGATTTCCAAGCGCGCCATGGCGGCATTTACGGCCTTGCGATTTTCTTCGTCCTTTTTAAATTCCTCAGCGATCGTTCTGGAAAGTTCCTCCAAATTTTCGCTGATCACCGCACGGCGCACGGACAACAACACCATGGTATTCGCTTTGACCAAAACGCCTTTATCACACGCCATAAAAATCTCTTTGCCCGATTTTTTATCGTCCTCTATTTCAAACGACACCAATCCCGGAACGATCACCGTGGCAAAATCAGCATGCTTCGGCAAAAACGTAAACGATCCGTCCAAAGCGTCAAAACGAACGCGGGACACCCGTTCATCAACGACAATACCGGCCGGAGTAAGCGTTTTCAGTCTCATGCGGCGTTCTGCGCCTCCTTCATCTTTTCAGCCTTGGCAAGAACGTCTTCAATCGTGCCGACCATATAAAAAGCGTTTTCAGGCACTTCGTCCATTTCACCGGACAAAATCTTTTCACAACCGCGCAAAGTATCCTCCAGCTCGACAGAACGCCCTTCCATTCCCGTAAAATGGAATGTCGTAAAGAACGGTTGAGTCAGGAAACGCTCTAACTTACGCGCTTTAAGAACCGTCTTTTGATCATTTTCGGGCAGTTCGTCAAAGCCCAGCATCGCGATGATATCTTTTAATTCTTCGTATTCTGCCAAAGTCCGGCGCACAGCCGTCGCAACCTTGTAATGACGTTCGCCGACCGTTAAAGGCGTCAGCATGTTCGATCCGGAAGCCAGCGGATCAACCGCCGGATACAGCCCCTGCGACACGCGGGTACGCGATAATACGATATTGGACGACAAGTGCGCGAACGTATGACTGGCCGACGGGTCCGTCAAATCGTCCGCCGGCACGTAAACGGCCTGAATGGACGTGATTGCGCCGCTGGCCGTTGAAGCGATACGCTCCTGCAAAGAAGCGATTTCGGTCGCCAAAGACGGCTGATAACCCACGCGCGACGGCATCTGCCCCATTAAAACGGAAATTTCGGAACCGGCCTGCACAAAACGGAACACGTTATCGATCAGCAAGAGCACGTCCTGTTTCTTTTCATCGCGGAAATATTCTGCCATAGCCAAAGCCGCGTGAGCAACACGGAAGCGGATCCCCGGTGCTTCATTCATCTGGCCGAACATCATGATTGTCTTGTCCAAGACGCCGGCATCACGCATTTCACGGTAAAGCTGTTCCCCTTCGCGGCAGCGTTCGCCGACGCCGCAGAACAAAGAAACGCCTTCGTAACGGCCCACCATGTTATTAATCATTTCAGTGATCAGAACCGTTTTGCCGACACCCGCGCCGCCAAACAATCCCGCTTTTCCGCCGCGTTCCATAGGGGCCAGCAAATCAATGGCTTTAATTCCCGAAACAAACACCTGAGAATCAACGCTGCGCCGTTCCAAAGGAACAGAATGATTGTGAATGGGCCGGCGTTCTGTTGCCTCCAAAGGCAATCCGCCGTCAATCACATCTCCGAAGACATTGAACATGCGCCCTAAAATCTTATCCCCAACGGGAACACTGAGCATATGTTCGGTATCAACCACTTCCTGTCCGCGAGCCAGCCCGCGTGTCGGCCCCATGGCCAAACCGCGAATGGTCTGCGCGTCCAGATGCGCTTCCACTTCAATGACAAGGGAGCCGTCTTCCCCTGTTCTCAATTCGTTAAAAACAGCCGGCAATTTATCTTCAAACCGAATATCGACAACACTGCCTTGAATAGCAGTAATATATCCGATATTTTCTTGTCTTTGGCTTTCTTCTTTATCAGACATAGGCATATTCTCAAAAAAATCAGAAACAAATACACATATCATTTGCAGGGTAACCTTTTTTTTTGCAAAAAGGCAAGGCTAATTTTTGATTTTCTTCAGAAAAGTCAACCGACCCCTCTCCCTTTTAGGCAGAAAAGGATAAAAGGATTCTTTTTCCGTATAATTCAAATACTGAAAACCCGCCGTACTTTGACGGCGGGTCGGAAAAGGATTATCCCTCTGAAGGAGAAGGAGGAAAAACCACATCCGGTACGGGCGCAGGATCCAGATCCGGCGCTGGCGCCGCTGGCATTTCCGGCACCGGTACTGCCGGAGCTTCAGAAGCAGTCTGCGGTTCAGGAACGCTTTGCGCCATAGCAGCTAACGGCATTTTTGCGCCCAAACCTTTTCCCAATGTTGACTTAAAGCCCTTCATTACCGGCACTTTGATCATGCGATGCGGCGTCGCAGAAGCAGCAGAAGAACTCCCGCCCTGCTGTCTGGCAGCCTCCAGCTGAGCGCGCTTCCATGCCGGCAAGTCAGCATTTTCATCGCCCGTTTCATTCAGCTTGAATGTTGGCGGAGGAGGCGGACGATCGTCCACGCCGTCGTCCATTTTGACTTCGACGGTAACGGCTTCTTCCAGTTCCTTGCCCTGCTCTTCCGGTTTCAAAATGACGATTTCCACGCCTTTTTTGTCTTTCGGACGAATAATCTTAACCAAATCTTCGCTCGTCACCTTGTCATACATCATCAACACGGACAACGGGTTTTCGATGTGGTGCTGAATCAAACGCTTGATTTCACGAACGCCGTTCTTGGCGATAAAGACTTCGTCCGCAAACCATTTGCGCGCCTCTAAAGTTAATTCCGCTTTTAATCCGACCGCCTTAGCGCGCTTGACGAATTTGTTTAAGTGAATATCCACGATCGCCAGCAGGTTTTCCTCCGCCAATCCGTGGAACGGAATGATATCGTCAATACGGGCAAGGAATTCGGGACGCAGGTTTTTGCGCAGAAATTCCATACGCTGATAACGCGGCAGGTTCGCGCCCAAGTTGGACGTCATGATCACGATCGTGTTTCTGAAGTCAACCGTCGTTCCCTTACCGTCTGTCAAGCGCCCTTCGTCCAGCAGCTGCAGCATCAGGTTCAGGATTTCGCTGTGCGCTTTTTCCAATTCGTCGAACAAAACCACCTGATACGGACGCAAACGAACGGCTTCGGTCAGAACGCCGCCGTTTTCAAACCCCGGAGTCCCCGGCGGAGGCCCCAGCAAGCGCTGCACGGAAATCTTTTCCATATATTCGGACATATCCAGACGCAGCAAAGCCGTTTCATCGTCAAACATAAATTCGGACAAAGCCTTGGCCAATTCGGTTTTACCGACGCCGGTCGTTCCGATGAACAGGAAGGTACCGAGCGGTCTGTTCGGATCCTGCAAGCCCGACTTCATACGCCGGACCGCGCCGGAAATAACGGAAATCGCTTCCGGCTGACCGATCACACGTCGACCGATGAAATTTTCCAGATCGATTAATTTCTGCTTATCTTCCGATCCGACCTTGTCCATAGGAATACCCGTCCAGAAAGACACGATATTTGCAATATGCTGTTCGGTCAAAACGTTGTCCGTCGTCGACCCTTCGTCCAGTGCCATCATCAGACCGGTCGCCGCTTCGTCCAGCAGGTCCAGAGCCTTTTCCGGAAACAGGCGGGACTTGACGTAGCGCGCGGACATGGTCACCGCTTTCTGCAAAATATCATCGGGAATGACGATGCCATAATTTTCTTCGTACCGCGGCTTGACCCCGCGCAAAATATCGGTCACTTCGGCAGGCGTCGGTTCTTCAATGTACATCGTCTGCAGACAGCTCATCAGATCAGGGTCCGTTTCGATATACATCTTGTAAGCATTCAGCTCCGCTTCGACGATACACTGAATCCCGCCGTCCAAGACCTTCGGTTTAAGGAATTTAGGAATTTCATGGTTGCCGTTCGGCGTCATTGCCAAAAAGCCTAAGTCGTTAATAAACAGAACTTTTTGCCCCTTTGCCGCCTGCAGTTCCTGAAAAGCCTCTTTTAACTGGTCTTCGTATTCTGCCTGCGTTTTGCAGTCGATCATCATCGTCGCGATATCGACACCGACAACCGTCCGGCCTTTCAGCTTCGGAGGACAGTCGCCTGCCGCCAAAGCTGCCGCCACGCCGATGACGATTGACGTCTTGCCCAGCCCCGTCTGCCCCAGCAGCATCGGATTGCTTTTCATATCGCGCAGCAAAATGTGCATCACGCGCCGGATTTCCTTTTTGCGTCCAACGATTTCTTTCAGCTCGCCGTTTTTCAGCTTTTCAGCATAATCAATAATGTATTTGCTGCCCATTTTGCCCTCTAAACGTTATAAGTTCCTGTAAAAGCGCAGTGCGTCTTACCCGTCATTAAAATATCGGTCCGATCCTTCCATTCAATCCAAAGCGATCCGCCGTCCATACGGATTTCCGCTTTTGAGGCCGACAATCCGCGACGAACCGCCGCCGTCAGCGTTGCGCAGGCACCCGTACCGCAGGCCTCCGTAATGCCGGCGCCGCGTTCCCAAACACGCATACGGATTAAATCCGTCGCCAAAACTTCGGCAAACTCAACATTCGTCCTTTGCGGAAACATCGGGTGATTTTCGATGACGGGACCGAACTTTGCCGCGTCAAAGCGTTCAACGTCTTTTACAAAGAAAACAGCATGCGGATTTCCCATGGAGACACAGCACGCTTTCGGCAATTCCGGCAGCACGGAAACCGATAATGTATCTGTTTCTTTTGCCAACGGGATTTCCGACCATTTTAAGTGCGGCGCCCCCATATTGACCGTTACAAGTCCGTCCGCTGTTTCCCGAAAAGCCTTTAGAATCCTTCCGTCAGGCGCTTCTATTTCAACCGCATTGCTTCCAGCTTCGTCCATCAAAAGCTTTCCCGTGCAGCGCGACCCATTGCCGCATGCCCCCGCCGTCGATCCGTCCGCATTAAAGAACAGAATTTTAACCGCCGCTTTGTCCGATTTTTCCAAGACAATCATCTGATCGAACCCGACGCCCGTTTTCCGGTTGCCGATCGCGACAATCTGTTCCGTCGTCAGATGGACATTCCCCGCCTGATTATCGATAATCACGAAATCGTTGCCGAGCCCGTCCATTTTGATAAAAGGAATTTGCGTCATAAAGCCAGCTTTCCTATTCTATCCAGAGCCTTTAACGTGTTTTCGCGCGACCCAAACGATGTCAGCCGCACAAAACCTTCGCCGCATTGACCGAAACCGGAACCGGGAGTGCAAACCAACTGCGCTTCATTTAAGAGCTTTTCAAACAAATCAACCGATGTCATGCCCGCAGGCGTCGCGAGCCAGATATACGGCGCATCAATACCACCGTAGACGGTAAAGCCCTTTGCCGCCAGCGTTTCCCGAATCAGTCGGGCATTTTCCATATAATAACCGACCATTTCGCGAACCTGCTTTTTCCCCTCAGGTGAAAAAACCGCTTCTGCCGCACGCTGAACGACATACGCCACGCCGTTGAATTTTGTGGAATGCCGGCGGCTCCACATTGCGTTTAAGAAAACTTCCTCGCCTTTGCCGCCAATCGCTTTCAGCACTTTCGGCACAACCATATAAGCGCAACGAACGCCCGTAAAGCCTGCCGTCTTGGAAAAAGAACGAAGCTCGATCGCAACTTCTTTCGCCCCCTCGACTTCGTAAATGCTGTGCGGAATATCAGGCGTTGAAATGTATTCTTTATAGGCAGAATCAAATACGATCACCGCGCCGTTTTCTTTTGCGTATTTCACCCACGCCGCCAAATCGGCTTTCGTCAGCACTGCCCCCGTCGGATTGTTCGGAGAACACAAATAAATCAGTTCCGCTTTGCTTTTCGGAAAAGCCGGAGAAAATCCCGCTTCTTTTGTACACGGCAAAAATTCGATTTTCCGTCCTGCCATAATATTGGTGTCGCGATAGACCGGATAGACGGGATCGGGCACAGCAACTAAAACATCGACGGAAAACAGTTCTTGGATATTGCCGACATCGCACTTTGCGCCGTCTGAAACAAAGACTTCATCAGCATCAATGTCAACACCGCGCGCTTTATAATCGTTATCAACGATCGCCTGACGCAAAAATTCGTATCCCTGCTCAGGCCCGTAACCGCGCATCGTTGAAGCGGAAGCCATTTCGTCCGCAGCTTTTTTCATCGCTTCGACGCACGCCAGAGGAATAGGCTGCGTCACATCGCCGATGCCCAGACTGATCACGTCGGCATCGGGCGTTTTTTCTTTAAACTCTTTGATTTTTTTAGCGATTTCCTGAAACAGATAGTTGGCGGACAAATCGGAATAATAGGGATTAGCCTTGATCATTTTTCTTCCTAAGCATTAAAAATTTTCTTCACGGGGGCATCGTAAACCTGCGCGGGCGCACCATCTTCATCGATTTCGCAGACCAGAATTTGCGGCACACTTTCCAAAGTCGCCCAAACATCGTGCGGCACGTCTTTGATATGCAAAGACGGCATTTTATGCGAGCGCACCAAAACTGCTTGAGAATCTCCCAATGTCAGGCAAGGATTTTCGGGCTTGTCCTCAAACCCGTCAAAAACAAGCATCAGTTCGCCGTCATCATTAAACAGAAAATCGTATTCTTCAATTTCCATTAAACTGTCCTCCGGTTTTGCAAAACAGCGTTATCTTAGATGAATTTTAACAGGATTAAAAGCGTTCTTTTATCTTTAAAATAAAAAGAAACGGCAAAGCGTTCCCGCCTTGCCGTTCCCTGTCGTTTTCAAAAAGCTAACCGACGGTCGTTTTCAGCTTTTCGATGCCCTTGCGGATACGCGCCAAGCTTTCGTCCCTGCCGAGCAGATAGGCCGCTTCGACAGCGCCGGTCGGCGTGCATTGCTTGCCCGTCAGCGCCGTGCGGATCGGCCACAGGAACTGCCCGTTTTTCAATCCGAGCTTTTCCGGCATCGCCAGCAACGCTTCGTGCACCGCTTCGACCGAAGACCAATCCGTCATTTCCGCAACGACCTTTTCGGCCTCTTCCAAAGCCTTCAGAGCGATTTCCGGTGTTGTCTTCATTTTCTTGTGCACATACATTTCAATGTCGTATTCCGGCAAAGCGTCAATGAAATCGACCGCTTCGGGAATTTCACTCAACACGTTGACGCGCGGCTGAACGCATTTCGACAGCACGACCAGATCGACATCGCGCTTGACCGCGTCCTTGTAATACGGCAAAGCGAGTTCGTGGAACTTTTCGGGAGCCAAAGCGCGAACGTAAACGCCGTTCATCCATTTCAGCTTTTCGCCGTCGAAAATCGCCTGCGACTTGTTGATTCCGTCAATGTTGAAGATTTTTTCCAACTCCGCCATCGAAAAGATTTCTTCGTCGTTCTTCGCGCTCCAGCCCAACAGGACGATATAGTTCACGATCGCTTCGGGCAGATAGCCTTTTGCGACCAAATCCTGAAACGACGCGTCGCCGTTGCGTTTGGACAGCTTGTTATGCTCGTCCTTCATAATCGGCGGCAGGTGGACGTATTCGGGAATGTCCCACCCGAACGCCTGATACATCAGATTGTATTTCGGCGTGGAGGACAGATATTCGTTGCCGCGCAGAACGTGCGTGATCTTCATCAAGTGGTCGTCGATCACGTTCGCAAAGTTATAGGTCGGCAGTCCGTCCGATTTCAGCAAAATGCCTTCATCAAGCGTTTTCGTTTCAACGGTAACGTGCCCGTAAACGCGATCGTCGAAAGACACGGTCCCTTTCGGGTCGATCGTCTGACGGACGGTGTATTTCTCGCCCGCGGCAATGCGTTTGCGGGCTTCTTCCGTGCTGATGCGCTTGCAGGGGTCGCGGAACTTGAAGGGAATACCCGCTTCTTCGCATTCCTTGCGCTGACGTTCCAATTCCTCTTCGGAACAGAAGCAATAATGCGCCCCGCCCAAATCAACCAATTTGTCGGCGTATTCCTTGTAAATCGCTTTGCGCCGGGATTGGACATAAGGCCCGTAATCGCCGCCGACGTCGGGACCTTCGTCGTGCTTCAACCCGACCATTTCCATCGTTTTGTAGATGATATCGACCGCGCCGTCGACATAGCGTTCCTGATCGGTGTCTTCGATGCGCAGGATGAACTTGCCGCCCATACTTTTGGCGACCAGATATTCATACAAAGCGGTGCGCAAATTGCCGATGTGCATATATCCCGTCGGCGAAGGGGCAAATCTGCTTCTGACTTCCATAAGACAAATCCTTTTCTTAAAAAATATTTTTTCAAATTTGTAGCGCAATGCGCTGAAAAGTCAAGCGGACAGAAAAACAATCCGAAAAAAACGGGAATAAAAACGTTCGGCGCGAAGTTTACGACCTAACCAAAGAGGAAAGCCATCTCACCCTAAAACGCGAAAACGAAAGAGAATTGGAAAGATGAGTGTTTAAAAATAATAACACTAACCAGAAGAACAATTTTTCTTATTATTTAATATTTCAGTTTTTTTGTGTAACACGAATATGTCCTTAAATTACAAATTTGCGTAACAAAGCCTTCGCTTATAACATTACCATATATAGTATCAGATATGGATATGCCGCAAATAATGTAATCACCATAACGTGTTTTGTGTTCAAATTTTTTTTCACATATATTTTCAGGAGAAAAGACAACCTGTCTCTCATGATTTTTCATTATTTTATTTACTTCACCTGCGCTCATCCCAGTATAAACATATTCCTCTATTTTATCTTTAACATTTTTTCTTTCAATCTTTATATTTTTAATAATATTTTCTATATTTTCAATTTGTTTAGCATACCCTTTATTTTTAGAGATAATTTTATCAAGTTTCTTTATTTTATCTTTTAAAATAAGCTTTTCTGAATTTGCTTTTTTCAAATCCGTTTGAACTTCTTGTTTTTTTTCTTTTGTTCTCTTTATTTCAGCTTCATATTGCTTTTTTAACTCAGAAAGATTTTCCGCTTTCTCTATTAGTTCACGAGGCAAACTGATTGTAGTAGAGCAGTCATTCATTTTCGGATCAAAAAAAATCAAATCAACCGTCATCGGAATCTGCATCAAAAACGGATAAGCTTTTTTAATATAAGAAGTATTTTTTTCTATCGCAACAGAACAAATTTCATCTTGTTTATCACTTTTTTGTCCCTTATGATTGCTTCTAAACAAAATCTTATCACCATTATTAACTCTCAAAGAACTGTTTCCTGATCGAATACCATTCACCCAAGAAGGGGCTATTTCAGAATAAATCATGTCCTGAGAGCAGGATGATAAAACAAAAATAACACAAAATAAAAACAAGTATATAACGAGATTTATTTCTAATAATTGATTTTTTTTGTATAACATTCTTCTTCATCCATTCTGCATATTTTTGTAACATAACCGCTTTTTTTATCAAAATGATATCTAGGTAATTGTACTCCACATAAAATAAAATCTTTATATCGCGTAGATTTGTCAGAACAGCTTTCGAAATAATCCACTTCATAATCATGCCCGTGCATGATTTTAGCAACTTCATTAACACTCATTCCCGTATATATATAATCTTCTACTTTCTTTTTAATTTGTCTTCTTTCATCTCTTGCATATTCGATAAAATCTTCTATTGTTTTTATTTTTTTCTCATAACTTTTATTTTCGATAATAAGCTTATTTAATTTTTCTATTTTTTGTTCTAAATCTTCCTTTTCATCATTTGCTTCATTTAAATCTGCTTGAATCTTTTCTGTTTCTATTTTTATCCGTTTTATTTCCTTTTCATATTGACCATTCAATTTTGATAGAGCTTCTACTTTTTCCATCAGTTGGCGAGATACACTAATTGTCGTTGAACAATCGTTCTTTGTCGGATCAAAGAACACCAATTCAACCGTCATTGGGATTTGAATCGAAAACGGATACGCTTTTTTGATATAAGAAATATTCTTTTCTATTGCGACAGCACAAACATCCGCTCGGCTATCTCTGCCAGTTCCCTTATAATTTGTTCTGAACAGAATTTTATCGCCATTATTGACCTTCAACGAACTTTTACCCGATCGAATATCGTTCACCCAAGACGGAGCCGTTTCAGAATAAATTAAATCCTGCGAACAGGAAGATAAAACAGATAAACAGAAAAGAAGAAAAAATCGTTTTAACAAAGCCGTTTCCCCTAAAAAATATTCTGATTTTAAGATAAATGGCTCTACCCTTTTTATCAAGCTGAAATTCAATTTTTCATTAGTTGCAAATCTTTCAGAATTTGTAATTTATCAATCATTTTCTTCTTCATCTCTATAATTCCGATTTATACCTATCCGGCTAAATAAAGAAAAAACGAAATCTTTAATCATTAAAACCTTATTTGTTCTTTCAATCGCAGACAAAAAATTATCCACCTGTTCAAGCACATTATAATCATTTACCAACTGTTCTATATTATCATTATATGATTCATAAATAATTCCGCCGTTACTGTTTCTTTGTGCAATTCTGCAGCGTGAACCAACTCCGATAAAAAGAGAGTTGAAAAATTCCCTTTGTTGTTTATTCATAGAAAAACTTATATTATTTCGTTCCATTATCTCCATACAACCGGAAATCAAAAAACGAAATTGGGGAAAGGTCTCCTTTGTTAAATCATCAACAATTAACTTTGAAAGCTTGTGTAATATGCTTAAAAATTTTTCTGTTATCCGTTCTTTCAATTCCTGATTTGTCATTTGCTTTATTCCTGTTTCGTCAAGTCATTCGAAAAATTCGAATAGCCGTTTCAGAATACTGGAACACAACAAACAGAGCAACTTTCAAATCCCGTATTTTCTAAAAAAATAAGCGAAAGATTGGCTGTAAATTGTTCTGTCCTGTTTCTGTTGATAAAAGTCACGGAAACTATCAACCGGGTAGTGTGACTACCCAGTTCAAATTTGCAGTGCAACGCGCCACAAAAATTCTTTAATCTTGCTCGGCGCGCCTTTCGGGAAAGAACGGTCTGATTTGTTTTTCAGAGGCTCGGCTGAAAGGTTGCCAACGGTGGTTCCGACGATGTTGCCCCCTTATTTTTTCTTAACGAGATTTTCCAATTCCAGAAAACGGTCGAAATCGCTTTCAAACAGACGGTCTTGCACAATCCGGTATTTCTCGAATTCCGTTTCCGCGTGCTGTTTCGCCAATTCGGCGGACACTTTTCCGGCGTCTTGCAAAATGTCGTGATCCCACATCGTCAGAAAACCGTTCAGACGTTTTTCCCTATCCGCCATAGTCATCGGAATATGCCGCATCGCCTGAACTTCCGCCATATCCAAATAAGCCGAAACAATCCGCTCCATTTGCTTTAATTCAAATTCGCTCAAATAGTTTTTGGCGATGACGACATCGTATTTATGGATTTTGCCTTGCGGAGCCCCTTCCTACGACGTCAACCCCATATTTTCTTTGTCGGCGTTCGCGCGGTCGAAAACGACTTCCGCCGCCGTTTGTCCGTGGACGGCATAATGCAGTTTGTTTTGAACCGCCGCGAAGAAGCGTTTCGTCACGGTCGCCGTCGCGTCGTAGTCAAGAGAGGTCGCGTAAACATCCGTTATCTTTTGATAAAACCTGCGTTCGGACAGCCGGATTTCGCGAATCTTCTCCAACTGCTTTTCAAAGTAGTCCCGATCCAGAACGGAACCGCCTTTTTTCAGGCGTTCAACGTCCATCACCCACCCTTGAATCGTGTAATCTTTGACGATTTGATTCGCCCATTTGCGGAACTGCACGGCGCGTTCGTTGTTGACCTTGAACCCGACGGCGATGATCATTTGCAGATTGTAATGGGCGACTTCGCGCGAAACCTGACGGTTTCCCTCGTTTTGAACTATTAAGTAGTTCTTAATAGTTGCTTCTGGCGACAATTCGTTGTCGTCATATATTTTTTTGATGTGCTGGTTTATTGCCGGAACGGAAATATCATACAACGTCGCCATCAGCTTTTGCGTCAGCCAGATGTTTTCGTCTTCGTAACGCATTTCGACACTGGCCGGATTGTCGCCCGTCGCGGCGATAAAAGTCAAATACTCCGCCGCCGATGAACGTATCGTGATTTCCTGTTTTTTCTTCGCCATTTCGTTCCTCTATATATTTCCAAGAAACTCCCTGATCTTTATCAGCGCGTCTTTCAGGCCGAGTTTTTCGATCGGCGCGCCTTTGGGGAAAGCGGTCAGCGTTTCGCTGGGGATCGCGCGGTCAAGCAGGACGAACACGCCTTTATCGTCCTTTTTGCGGATCAGGCGACCGAACGCCTGCGCCAGTTTCATACGCACCAACATCAGATTATACGCTTCGCCCGTTTCGCCGAACGCCTCTTTGCGGGCTTTGTGCGCGATGGACGGCCGATGCCACGGCACGCGGTCGAACACAATCATTCTTAACGATTTCCCCGGAACGTCGATTCCGTCTCTGACCGCGTCCGTACCGAGCAGGCAAGCTTCCTCCTGCGCCTTGAAAATGTCCAGAAGCGTTTGCAGGTTCACCGTATCGACGTGTTGCGCCAACAGCGGCAGACCGGCCTCCGCCAGCGGGTCTTTGATGCGGCGGTAAACCTCTTTCAAACGCCGGATAGCGGTGAAAATGCCCAGGCTTCCGCCCTGCGCCGCAAAAAACAACTCCCGATACGCCGCCGCGACTTCGTCAACGTTCGCCTTGTTCACGTCCGTGATGATCAGCACGCGGGAATTTTCAGCGTAATCAAACGGCGATTCAAAATCCGCTTTTGTCAAATCGAACGGCAGTTCCGGCGTGTTCAGATGCGCGACACCCGTTCTTTGCGCCGCGTGCGTCCAGTCCGTTTCCTTTTCCCCGCTTCTGTCCGTCAGGGTCGCCGACGTGATCAGAACGCCGTGCGCCACTTGTTTCAAAGAACTGGCGAAAGGAAACGTCGGGTCTATCCAATGGCGGTGATAACCCACGTCGCTGTCAAAGCCGTCCGTGCGCGTAATTTCCAACCAGTCCACAAAGTCCGACGGCGTTTTTAATTCCAACTGTTCCAGCATCAGCCGCCAGACCGCCAACGGTTCCGCCGCCGTCTTTTTCAGCGACCGCAAAACCGCCGTGTATCTTTGCTTGTCCGCCGTTTCGATGTTGGCCGCTTCGTCGTTGATATATTTTTCGATCAAACGGATCAACAGCCGGACTTTTTCCTCCAAAGCTTTGACATCAGCATAAAGGACTTTCGCCGTTTCCGCCAGTTCCGGTGCGACGGGGCGCGGCTCGCATTCCAAAGAATACAACGCGTCAACCTTTTCGGCGCGGGCGGTGACTTGTCTGTAAACCTGCGTCAGGAATTTTTCAAAGTTGCCCTGCGGCGTTCTGTTTTTCAGCCGTGTCAAAGCCCCGCTTCTGGGCAGAAAAGCGGCCAAGACGGCAATATCCTGAACGGTCAGGTTGATGTCCGGCACGACCAGAGCCAAGTCTTCGATCCTGCGCCGTATGCCCTGCGCCCGTCCGGCGTGGCGGCGGTCTTCCGCCCCCAGCAGACAGCGGCGCATTTCCGTGCCTTCGCGCAAGTTGATTTCTCCGGCAAAGATGTCGTCCGCCGCGTTGAACAGCTGATGCCCTTCGTCAAAGACGAACCGCACGGGCAACAAACCTTCGTCCGCCGCGCCCGCCAACTGCGTCATCACAAGCGCGTGATTGGCGACGACGATTTTCGCGTGCCGGCTGCGGCGCAAGACCTTTTCGATAAAGCATTTCTTATAGTGCGGACACTGGGCGTAAATGCAGTCGCCGCGCTGATCCGCCAAGCTCGCCAGACTGGACGCGTTCAGCATATCGGCCAGCCAGCCGGGAAAGTCCCCGCCGCTCAAGTCTCCGTCTTTGGTTTTCGCAATCCAGCGGGCGATCAGGCCCAACGGCACGGAAGACGGCGGAGAACCCGGGATTCTTCCGACCGCTTCGGCGAAATTCAGCAGGCACAAGTAATTTTCCCGCCCTTTGCGCACAACGACGTTGCGACGCTTTGCCATAGCGTCGGGATAAAGCCGCGACAATTCGCCCTCCAACTGCCTTTGCAGGTTGCGGGTAAAAGTGCTGATCCAAACCGTGCCTGCGTTTTTATCGCTCCACACCCCCGTCGGCGCCAGATAGCCCAACGTCTTGCCGATTCCGGTTCCCGCCTGCGCCAGAACGGTAACGGGAACGCCTTCGTCCGCCCGCGGCGCGAAAGCTTTGGAAACGGTTTTCGCATAGGCGAACTGGTCGGCGCGATCCTCCACCGTAAAGCCGTCGGTCGGCACGGCAAGCAATTCTTTTAACTTCCGTTCGGCTTCAAACGCTTCGACCGGTTGAGTCCCCGCCGGAGGCTCCGGCGCGCTTTCCTGCCATTCGGTCAGATTGTTCCAAACGGCAAAGCCCGTCAGACCGGTAACGCCCGCCGCATTCGGATCACGTCCCAAAGCCGCCAACACGTCCGCCCCCCAAATCCAGCCGCCATCGCGGTTCATCGTGATTGCCAAAGCGGCCGCGGCTTTGCTGTCCTCAACGTTCATCGCCGCCAGTTTCGACAGCAGGATTCGCGTGATCGAAAACAGGCTTTTGGCTTCCTCGAAAGCGTTTGCCGGCATTGTGATATTCAGAAAAGCGGCGATTTCTTTGGCGGTCGGGACAACGTTCCGCGCCGGACAGACGAAAGCGAACAACTCCAACACGTCCAGAACGGTCGCGGGCATCTGCCGCCCGAGCTTGCCCCGCATCAAAGACCGGTTGCAAACCAGAACGGGCGCGTTTTTAGTCAGACGGAAGACCTCGTGCGCGGGCACGGCGCAGCAAAATTCCCCGTCCGCCGTCGTCAGCACGAACTCTTTCAACCCTGCCGCCATAGCCAGCGGACGATCTTCCGTCACGATGTTTCGCCTTTCCGATGTTTTCAGTTTATGTATAAATTATCCGTTCCCGCCGGATAATCAAAGGGAAAAATCACCGGCTTTTTTCCTTGCCAAACAAAAAAGAATTTAAAATATATTTTAAAAACTTTTAAATTATGGTATATTTTAAAAATGGATTTAAAGAAAGAATCTCCCAATGATTAAACGTCAAACCTATTTAAAAAAACTTTTACCGTTTAAGGACAAACAGCTGATCAAAGTCGTTTCCGGTGTCCGCCGGTGCGGAAAATCAACGCTGTTCAAGCTGTATCAGGAACAGCTTTTAAAAGACGGCGTTGCGCCCGAGCAGATTATTTCCATCAATTTGGAAGATCTTGCTTTTGAAAGCCTGCTCGACTACCGGAAACTGCACGACTACATTTGCGCCCGTTTACTGCCGGATCGGAAGAACTACGTTTTCCTTGATGAAATTCAAAACGTCCTTTCTTATGAAAAAGCGGTGGACAGTTTATTCATCAAAGACAATGTTGATTTGTACCTGACAGGTTCGAACGCCTATATGCTGTCGGGCGATATGGCGACGTTGCTTTCGGGACGGTATGTGCAAATCGAAATGCTGCCTCTGTCGTTTGCGGAGTATGTCAGCGCGTTTGAAAAAGACAAAAATATCGACCGGTTGTTTCAAAGCTATCTGGAAAACAGTTCTTTTCCTTACGCGTTGCAGCTATCCGACCTGAACGCTATTCACGACTATCTGCAAGGCGTGTACAGCACAATCGTTTTAAAAGACGTCGTCGCCCGTAAAAAAGTGGCGGACGCGGCGGTTCTGGACAGTCTGATCAGGTTTATGTTCGACAATATCGGCAATTTGTGTTCAGCAAAAAAAATCAGCGACACACTGACTTCGGGCGGACGGAAAATCACTTCGCCGACGGTCGAAAACTATCTGTCCGCTTTGACGGAAAGCTACATTTTATACCGCGTTCCCCGTTATGACGTGAAAGGGAAAAATCTGTTGAAATCGCTGGATAAATACTATCTGTGCGACACGACGTTGCGGCGGCTGAAAGTGGCGTCCGAAGCGTCCGACAGCGGGCATATTCTGGAAAACGTCGTTTTTCTGGAATTAAAACGCCGCGGCTATGAAGTTTATGTCGGACAGGCGGGAAATAAAGAGGTTGACTTTGTCGCGATCAAAGCCCCGAACATTGTTGAGTATTATCAGGTTTCCGAAACGCTGAGAGATCAAGCGACGCTGACCCGCGAACTGTCCGCGTTGGAAACGATTGCCGACCATAACCCGAAATTTCTGTTGACGGCGGACATCACACCTGCCGAAAGTTACAACGGCATTCAAAAACGGAATGTTTTGGATTGGCTTCTGTCCGCAGAAGCGTAACGTTCTGCAGTCAGAGAAAAAACAACCGGTCCTGTTGGCTTCTTTTGCGAACGGAGAAAAGCAGAGAAAAAAGTCTTGAAAAGAGGAGGTTAAAGAAGGAGAAACTGACTACGGCAAAACCATGATTAAAATCTGTTTGATATATGATATTCCGACTGATTGATATGAGCCTGAAAAGAGCAAAATCATTTGAAAAGAATGGAATTATAGGTTATACATTAGGCGGTTCAATGTAAATTAGGCGAATCTTTTGGGGGTGCCGCAATGAAGATTAACAATCGGCGCTATACTGGAAGCAAATATAAGCTGATGCCTTGGATAAAAGAAATTATCCTAAAAAAATGTCCTAAGCGCAGTATATTGTTTGATGTTTTTGGAGGAACAGGCGTCGTTACGGCAGAATTGCTTGACGTGTTCGATTCCGCCATAATTAACGATTTTCTTTATTCAAATGAAGTAATTTATAATGCTTTTTTCGGCAAAGAAAAAATCAATGAAAAAAAATTATCAACTTTTGAAAAAAAATATAATTCCATAGAAAGAGTGAAGTTAGAAGATAATTACATATCTGATAATTTTGGAGGAAAATTTTTTAAGTATAATGACTCAAAACTTATAGGATTTATCCGAGAAGATATTGAAAACGCATTAAACAAAAAAACGATAAACAAACGAGAGTTTAATGTCTTGCTTGCCTCTTTGTTATATTCTTTAGACCGATGCGCAAACACCGTAGGTCATTACGATGCTTATATAAAAGGGAAAGAGATAAGAGCAGATTTTATTTTTGAACTGATAGAGCCTATTATAACGAACAAAGAAGTAAAAATATATCGGATGGATGCAAATATTCTGGCCAAGAGTGTGTCTGCGGACGTCGCTTTTGTAGACCCTCCTTATAACAGCAGACAATATTCCAGATTTTATCACGTTCTTGAAACAATTACAAAATGGGATAAGCCCAAATTGACTGGAACAGCAATGAAACCTCCAGAAGAAAATATGTCCGAATATTGTAGAAATTCGGCTCCCGAAACTTTTGATGATTTGATTAAAAATCTAAATGTAAAGTATATAGTTGTAACCTATAACAATACCTACGATTCTAAAAGCTCATCATCAAGAAATAAAATCACATTAGAACAAATCAAAGAAATCCTTAATAGAAAAGGTAGAACGGAGGTCTTTGAAAAAGAATATCACCGGTTTAACGCGGGAAAAACGGACACAACAGAACATAAGGAAATGGTATTTATAACAGAGGTTATGAATAAAAATGGATAAAAGCATTGTAAGATCCCCGTTTTTTTATGTAGGAGACAAATACAAATTGATGTCTCAACTAAGGAAACTTTTTCCTCAAGACATCAGTATCTACATTGAGCCGTTTGTTGGAGGCGGAAGCTCTTTCTTAAATACCACAGCAAAGAAATATATTGTAAATGACGTTGATCCGTATGTCATCAAACTTCATAAATATATTTCTTCGTTTGCAGGAAAAAAAGACGCCTTTTTACAAAATATTTATAATACCATTGAAAAATACGGTTTATCTTGTTCGTATAAAAATACCGTTGTTCCCGATGAACTAAAAAAAGAATATGTAAAAACATATTATTCTCATTACAATAAACTCGCTTATCAGAAGATGAAGAATGATTTTAATTCATCAAAAGACCCTTTGTTATTATACCTTTTGCTCATATACGGCTTCAATCATATGATCCGTTTTAACAGTTCAGGTTTATTTAATCTTCCTGTAGGCAATGTCGATTACAATAAAAATGTTTATAATGCGCTTTGCAATTACTTAGATTTTATGGATAAACATGATGTTCAATTTTTCAATAAAGACTATAGAAGTTTTCTAAATGATATATCTTTTGATAAAAAAACCTTTCTATACTTTGATCCTCCATACCTGATATCCGGTTCAGAGTATAATAAATACTGGAATAGCGAAGAAGAAAAAAAATTATGTGAACATCTCGATTTTCTTGATACGCAAGGAGTTCACTTTGGAATAACGAATTTAATAAGCCACAAAGGAAAAACTAATACAACATTCCTTGAATGGTCCAAGAAATACATTTGTTATGAAATCAGCAGCAACTATATCAGCTTTAATGACAATACCATTAAGGCGAACTCAAAGGAGGTTTACATAACAAACCATGGCTAAAAGTAAGGCAAAACCTTTGTCTTTTTCGACAACCATCAGAAATCCGGAACGGATTCCTAATTTTCTGAATTGTATTCTTCCCTTTGAAGGTAAGCTGCTAACATCGCAGGTTATTCATGAAGTTGTAAAAAGTGTGATTAGGGCGAAAGAATACACCCCGAATTATATCAAAAAACAACCTAAATTGAATAGCATTTTATTGAATGATGAAAAAACATATAGCGATAACGAATTAGAACAAATAATAGAAAAATCTCCTCAAAAACATAAAGAAACCGGCTTTGAATATGGTTGGGATTCCAGATTTGATACGTGGTATAAAATGATAAAAGAGTTCGGCTTCATTAAATATAGTATGAATAAGCCGATAGAAATTACACAAACCGGTCATATGCTTGTTGACGCGTATAATGAAGACCCTATCAATCAAAAGAAAATACAATTAGTTTATTTAAATGCTCTTATGAAGTATCAAACTAATAATCCGCTTAGAAAGAATCTAAATGAAAATGTTCCATTGCCTTTTCTATTGAATGTCATACAATTTTTCCATAATGATCCAAACGAAAACAATGCCGGCATTGCGCGGCATGAACTTCCAATACTGATTTGTTGGAGAAATAATGATGCTTATGAAGCGTATAAATATATAAAAAACATCAGAAAAGAAGTTCATTTTCAAGCGTCTGACGAATATATTTACGAAAAATGCTTAGAAATTCTTGAAAACGATAATAGAAAATACTTAAAAAGTGAGAAAATATGCCACGAAGCCGTTGATGAATATATACGTAAGATGCGCATGTCCGGATTGCTTTCATTAAGAGGAAATGGAAGATTTTTGGATATCAACAGCTTTGAAAAAGACTTGGCAGATTATGTAATGAATAATTACATAAATTATTCGAAGTTTTCATCAGAAAACGATTATATTGACTATATGGGAACAGTCGATAAAAAGATTATTCAAATCGAAGACAAAGAAGTAATTGACTTTTCAGATATAAGAAAGAAAACCTTATATAAATATGCTTCTGAAATGAGCAAAGAAGAAATTATTAAAGAGCTGCAGATCGTTTGCGATAAAAAAGAAAGCAAGAACCTAATACTTAGATTCATTAACGCGCCTACAAGGCTTGAATTTTTAACCAGCATTGCTTTAGTTCAAAATTATGACGGCTTAGATGTAAATCCAAACTATTCCGTAGATGATGAAGGGTTGCCAATATTTACTGCGTCAGGCGGATTTGCTGACATCGAATGTTATGATTCCGATTATGATAGTTATTTTGAGGTAACTTTAATGTGTGGTCGCTCCGAGCAGGTAAACAATGAAATAATCCCTATAAGCAGACACCTTAAAGAAGCAAAAATCTCTAGAAGAAATGAATCATTCTCCGTTTTTGTGGCTCCTGTAATTCACCCCGATACCAAAGAAGCCGCCGAATGGCAGAAAAAGAAATACGGTGTTGAAATAATCACGTTTAACATACATGAGTTTATATCTGCTCTAAATACTACAAAAAAAGCCTCTAATTTACGGAGCTTCCAAGAGATAAATTAGTTTATGTCGCATCAACACACGATTATCCAAGCCGTTTCAAGAAAAAAGCCATCTGTTCCAACTCTATCAAAGCCTTCTTTACAAAAACCGCTTTTCGTTATAAAACTGTCGGCAACAAACATCCATTTAAAAAAATCCGCAAAATGCAAAAAAATAAAATAGCGGTTGATTTTGCCGGAAGGGATTAGATAAATTCTATTTCGAAAATTAGACTGCCAAATCGGTTTATTCCCAATTGGGATTACCTAATAGAAACAATACAAAGATTTCTTAAATATCCAGGAAAAATGCCGTTGATTTTTTCATCAGAATCGGTTATATAATTCGTAACAACACTCGGGACGCCTCTTAACAATGCGCACCACTCCGAGTCTTTTTTTGGGAAAAATCTATGAAAAACAATCCGTCCGGAATCCCTTTTGACAAGCCGCCTTTATCCAATAAAGAAATAATCCGCCTGCTTTCCGAACAGGGAATGATTATCGACGATCCGAAGCGTGCCGAACATTATCTGGATTTCATCTCCTATTACCGCTTATCCGTTTATATGTTGCCGTTCCAAGACGAACGCCATTCTTTCAAAAAGCCCGCTTCATTCGAAAAGATTTTGCGGCTTTATTCGTTTGACCGCCGGTTGCGCCTTTTATCTATGGACGCTCTGGAACGGATCGAAGTCGCGTTCAGAACCGTGATCGTGAATTGCCTATCCGAAAAATGCGGCGCATTCTGGCTGAAAAATCCGGATTGTTTTCACGATAAGAATAAACGCAATACGCAAGCGTCCATGCTTGAAGAAATCCGGAAACAGATCGAACAGCAGAAAACCGCTCCGAGCCTGGAGCATTATTATCAAACGTATTCCGCCCCGGAAATCCCTCCAGCGTGGATTGTTTTTGAAATCCTGCCGTTCGGATGCGTTTCCCGAATTTACGAAAACCTGAAACGTCCCTACAGAAAAGCCGTGGCGGAAAAATTCGGCATAGAGGAATCCATTTTGCAGTCCTGGTTTCACGCTCTGTCCGTTTTGCGTAATTCGTGCGCGCACCATTCCCGCATCTGGAACAGAAAATATCCTTTCAAAATCAAAAAAGCGAACGCTTTTCCGGAACTGGACACGGCGGAACGGTTTTACAGTTTTGCTTTAATCATTAACATCCTGTTGAACAGAATTGTTCAAACGCCGACCTGGACGTTGCGACTGAAAGAAACAATCAACGAATTTTCGGATGTCGTCAATCCGGTTCAAATGGGCTACCCTGCCGATCAGGATAAAAACGACCGTTAACGGTGCGGGGAAAATATCGGCTTCAACCTTATCAATGCCTTCTTTACAAAAACCGCTTTTCATTATAAAACTGTCGGCAACAAACCTTAACTTTTTATCAGAGGTGAAACACTATGGATTCCGCAATCGCAATGACCGCCAATGCCTGGCCGTTTGAAGAAGCCCGCGCTTTGTACAATGAAAAGCTGGGCGGCAAAGTTCCCGAAAAGGGCTACGTCCTGTTTGAAACGGGATACGGTCCGTCCGGTCTGCCGCATATCGGCACGTTCGGTGAAGTCGCCCGCACGACGATGGTGATGAACGCTTTCAAAACGCTTTATCCCGACGTGCCCGTGCGTCTGTTCTGCGTGTCCGACGATATGGACGGTCTGCGCAAAGTCCCCGATAATATTCCCAACAAAGAAATGGTAGGGCAATACCTCGGCAAACCTTTAACAAAGATCCCCGATCCGTTCGGCTGCCATGACAGCTTCGGGCATCACAACAACGATTGTCTGAAAGCTTTTCTGGACAAGTTCGGTTTCACCTACGAATTCAAGTCGGCGACCGAGCTTTATACGACAGGCGTCTATGACAAAGCCCTGCTGAAAGTGTTGGAAAATTATGAAAAGATCATCAACGTCATTCTGCCGACTTTGGGCGAGGAACGCCGCTCGACCTATTCCCCTTTCCTGCCGGTGTCGCCGAAGACAGGCAACGTCCTGCAAGTCGCAATGACGAAAATCGACAAGGAAAACGGTACCCTTTCCTTTATCGACGAAGACGGCACAGAAACGACCGTCCCCGTTACAGGCGGCCATTGCAAATTACAATGGAAAGCCGACTGGGCGATGCGATGGTACGCTTTAGGCGTCGACTATGAAATGTCGGGCAAAGACCTGATGGAATCCGTCAAGCTGTCAAGCAAGATCTGCCGCATTCTGGGCGGAGTGCCGCCGAAAAACCTGACGTACGAGCTGTTTTTGGACGAGAAAGGCGAAAAAATCTCCAAGTCCAAAGGAAATGGCTTGTCAATGGAAGAATGGCTGAAGTACGCTCCGGCGGAATCGCTGTCTTTGTTTATGTATCAGAAGCCAAAGACGGCAAAGCGGCTGTACTTCGACGTGATTCCCCGCGCGACCGACGAATATCTGAACTTTATCAGCGCTTACGGTCGTCAGGAGGACAAGGACAAAATCAACAATCCCGTCTGGCACATTCATAATGGCAACCCGCCGAAGCCGGAAACGGGCTTGTCGTTCGGCATTCTGCTAAACCTCGTCAGCGTCTGCCATTCCGAAGACCCCGCCGCAATCTGGAAATATATCACCAGCTACGCGCCGGAAGCTTCGCCTGAAAAATGCCCGAACCTGTCACGGCTTGTCCCCTATGCGATCGCTTATTACAACGACTTTGTGAAGCCGACGCAGAAGTACCGCCTGCCGACCGAAGGGGAAACAACCGCTTTGAACGATTTGAAAGCGGCTCTGGAACAGCTGGACGCGCACACATCGGCGGAAGACACGCAAACGCTGGTCTATGAAATCGGCAAGAAATACTACGCCGACGATTTGAAAGCGTGGTTCAAAGTGATGTATGAAACGCTGTTGGGGCAATCGACCGGCCCCCGTATGGGGTCCTTCATCGCGCTGTACGGCATCAAGGAAACCATCGCTTTGATTGCCGACGCCGTTGACGGCAAACTGGCAAACGGATAATTAACTCAAATAAAAAAAGGACTCTTTTTCAAAGAGTTCTTTTTTATTCAGATGCATTTTTATGCATAAACACCCCCTTGTTTTTGACAAAAAACCGATCTATAATAGACAAAATTTTGTTTTATGGAGCGCCATTATGCCTGCAAAAAAAGATGAAAACTATAAAATAACGTTATATCTTGACACGCCTAAAGCAATGATGCGTCCTTTTAAGGATTTTGAAAAACACAACCATTTAGTCAGTTTAATCTTGGATCAGTCTTTAGATCCGGTAGCTTTTACGGGACATGCTTTTATCGGTTTGACCGATGCAAATGGCAAAGAAGAACGCTGGGGTTACACATGCGAAGAAGCCGCTTTGTTCAGAGCTTTGCGCGGCATGCCAGGTAAAATGGTACAGGAGGAATATGACACTCCTTATAACGAAGCGATTGTTTGGAACATCTCCAAAAGTCAGTATTTCGCGGCGAAAAGAGCTGTTGCCAAGCAATTAAAACACCCCGGTACGTATAAACTTTTTGATAAAAACTGTGCCACGGTAGCCGCCGGCGTTTTAAAAGCGGCCAAAGTTCCGGACAGACCGGAAGGCAAACTGGCCCTGACCCCGCATGGCATGGTGATCAAAAAACGTATGATGTTGGCAAAACGCCGTTTGGAAACGGCTAAGTTCAAAATCAGAAATTTGTTCAATGGCTTGACCGGCAAGGAAAAAGTGCCGAATTCGGAATTGCTGGACTCTTTAAAATCCAAACCGCTTCCCGTTCCTTTGGACAATGGCATGAAAGCTTTTAAACAGGGCTTCAGAAAAAAAGAGCTGCAGCCATTAGACCTGAACAAAGTCATCGCTTCAATTTCTCATATTCGGTCTTAGACTTGCTTTTTTTCGTTTTTATCAGGGGACTTTCTCTTATTTGAGAAAGTCTTCTTTTTCTTTGACAGGAAATATCCTCAAAAAAATGAATCGGCTGCAAATGCCGACTAAAGATTATCAATACTGCAGAAAAAACGATAAAAACAGCAAAAATACATACCGAACTCGGCTGAAAGTAAATGCTTTATCAAATTCATCAACTCTGAAATCTATCCGTCCCGATCCCGCTGTCTGCCGAAAACAGCAAAGATATAGACAGATCGTTATATGCTGTTCTTTTTTTTCAGGACATCTGACGAACATCCCGATTCGTCGTTTGGCACAGCAAAGAATTAAGTAAATCTCTGTAATGCGAAAAACCCGCCGAGCGGACGGATTGTTTTTGCACGAAAAGCATACTTTTTCAATATTTGATAATCAGTTAAAAACAATTTTACAATTAAACGTTTCATATAAAAAATTTAAGACCGTTTAAAAAGATATAAATTAAAGTAATTAATTTTTTAAATAGGGCATTTTGTTACAGTTTTATTAAAAATATACCCCCCCCCCCCCCATATTGTTCTTTAAAAAGGCGGTTTTTAGGCGTTTTATTGATCCATCACTTTATTTTCGAGGGGGATTTCATTATGAAAACTTTTTTTGTCTTCTTACTGCTCTCTTGTTCCTTGGCATTCAATGCACAAGCAGAGCAATTCTTATCCAATGACTCTTTCCAATTAGCAAAAGCCTTTAAATTAGGCCGAGATACTGATTTAGGAGGAGGTTTTTCCGCTTCCAGACTGACGGTAAAGTCTAAAAATTCATATCAAACTTCAAGCTCGTCTTCAGCGCGTCAAACCTGTGATTCAAACTGCAAACAATGTGACGCAAGAATCGGACAATGCCACCTCTGCAAAACGGGATTTTTCCTGAATAACAACAGATGCATCGCTTGTCCGGAAAACTCCTCTTGCTCCGGCAGAAAATTTACATGTGACGCTGGATTTTTCAAACAAAATCTATCTTGTCTTTCCTGTAATACACTCAGTGTGGAAAACGGATTTTGCGATGATTGCAACGATAAAGGAGAATGCACTCTCTCCGGTTGCTATGCCGGATACTATAAAGCGGACAAAAGCTGCCTCTCCTGTTCCTCCATTAAAGTGGAAAACGGTACCTGTAAAAACTGTGATAATGAAGGAATTTGTACGGATTTTTCCTGTGACTATCAATCCACTTTCAACGGCACTTCCTGTGTCAAAGATGTTATTTGGAGTCCGTGTAATCCTTATAACAACGAATGGGGCGGAATAAACGGAAGATACGGTTGGACAAACTCCACTGGGGCGCACTCTTGGAATTATGACGGCGAACATACAATTCCCTCAGATGCCTGGTGTTGGGACGGATACGGCATGACTGCAACAATCAATGTTCCTGACGGCGCTAATTATCCCGCCATAGCTATTCGCTTCTGGAGCAGAGTAACTGTCAATGGCTCATTTTCAACGAAGTATTTAAACATTGATATGTCAAGCCATAACACTGGCGGCACAAAAATTATTACTTTCAACGATCCTGTCACTGCTGAAAAAATCATTTTCGCTTCCAAGCTAGGAACTTTAGTGTTTAATGGCGGACTGAACGGAAATCCCTCTTGTGCGGTAAAGGACGGATGGTGCCATTGCACTGCAACAAAATGCGTTATTGACGGATAACTTTCCCTGCAGACTTTAAAATCTGCAAATGCAAACCGGTAGAGATTGAATCCCTCTGCCGGTTTCTTTTTTTATCTTCTAAAAAATAAGTCGCGGGCACAATCCGGCTGTATAAATTTAATGGAGCGGCGCAATACTTGGTCGGAAAGACGGCTTAAATTGTTTTAACCGGACAAATTCGGCCTTTTTCTATTTTTAAGAAAAGCTGCAAAATTGCTGATAATCACAAATATTTCCACCAATCCTGCCCAATTTTTAATGCTAATCTGATATCCCAGATACAAAAAACAGTTCAGACCGCCTATAAAGCGTATCTTTTGCGGCGACAGCCACCAAACACAGAAAAGATATATCGAAGAACTTAAAAACACCAAAACGGAGGACAATCCGGCGTATGTGTAAAATAAAACGAAGCAATACGATCCTTGGAACAAAAGAAAAAATGACATCCATTTCTTGTTATATTTTTCTTTGATGTTTGCGACAATCAGCCAGATGAACATCAAAACGAAAGACCATACTCCGGTCATTGAGCCCAAACAATACAGCCCCAGAACGGTAAAAACTTTAGAAACCAAATCCAGCAACAGCATTTGCTGCTTTGTCTTCATAAAACGGCTGACGCAATAACACACATAGTTGATCAGCGTGAAAAAATAGCCCCAAAAAATCATTACCCGGTCCCGCAGACAAACACATTTTCGCCTTTTTATCTCATATGAATTGCCGGAAACAATACAAAAAGAAGAATTTTATTATTTTTTTCAAATCCGTTATTTTTATGATTGACAGCACAAAAAAATAGGCTATATTTCTTTTTGTTTTGAGTGCCCCTGTGGCGGAACTGGTAGACGCGGCAGACTCAAAATCTGTTGTCCTTCAAGACGTGCTGGTTCGATTCCGGCCAGGGGCACCATAAAAAAGACACCCTTCGGGGTGTTTTTTTTATGGTTGTTTCTGTGTTTGAAGCGAACAGGTCTGTTCGGAATCGGAGCGAAGCGGAGATGAAAGGGACCCGCTTGCGGGAATTGCCATTCAGGTCAGGGGCACCATAAAATAAAGCCTTGAGAAATCAGGGCTTTTTTTTATTGCCCAAAACTTTCGCCGCAGCGAAATCCTTGCTTTGAAAAATCACCGTTGCAACCTCTTTGCAACCGGTTTCTGAAATCGAAAGGCGGGATCGCTCCCGCCTTATGTTATAAATCCAACTCGCCCGTGACGCTTTGTTTCTTTAACGAAACATAAGTCAGGATTTCTTTGATTGTCGCGCCGTTTCTTTTCCAACCGTAGAAAGTCGTTTCGTCCAGCAAGGCATACTTCCATTCGGCGTTCATTCTGTCTTCTTCGGACAGAGCGTTGATTTTTTCCACCCAATCCAAAGCCCCCAACTGTTTTTTCTTCACGTTCGCGTCATTGGCGGCATCTTTGTCGGACTTTGTTTCGACCACAAAGATTTCATTTCCGCATTTGACGAGAAAATCGGGATAATAGGACGACAGCATACCGTCCGTTCTCAAATAGCGCAGATGGGCGAAAGTATGCTTGTTTTCGTTGATTTTGACAAAGCGTTCCACGCCCGTGTCCGCATCGCAGGCAATCATAAAGTCCTTTTCAAGCCCACCTCTGTTGGACGGATATGCCGTTTTTTCATAGATCGTCTTCACCAAATCAAGCGCGAAGTTTTCACGCATGGAAAGTTTATCGACCTGAGAAAACCATTCTTTCAAAACGACGGCTTCTGTGACATCGACCTTGTTTTGCATTTCATAGACGGCTTTGCTAAACTCGCGCATAATATGTTCGACGATGTTCGCCTTCGATATCATCAACACACGCCAGTTATTGCTCTGCATCGGATCGAACGGACAGTCGAACAGCCGCGTGCGGATGTATTTGTCGATCGTTCTGACAAGAACGGCGTGATTCATCGCCATCAACGGCAGAGGCTTTCCCCGCCCGTCCGCGCCGAAGCGGTTGATATTGCCGCAAATAACGGTCAGCAGTTTTTGCAGAAAGTCGTTGTATGTTTGCGCGGTGAACAGGTCGGCTTTGACCTTGTATTCGCCGTAATTCGTCTGCACCATCATATCTTTGGAATAGAACGTTTCCGCTCCTGCCGCCGCCATCATCTTTTGCAGTTGCTCCAACCGGTGGGTCTGCAAAGGACGCAAAGAGGAAACGGGGATTTCGACGTCCGCCATGATTTCTTCCTTTTCGTGCAGGATAACGGGCCAGAACAAATCGTAACCGGCAAAGTTTTCTTTCAGTCCGACCGTTATCAAATCGCCGAGGACACTTTCCCTGTTCGCGCGATCGGAAGTGTCTTCGATGACGATATCCTTGTCCAAATCTTCATAGAACCGCTCGAAAGCGGGGTGTTCGACAATGCTTAAAATGTCCAGATAGTTGGCGGGCGCGGTTTTCTTTTCATACAGATTGACCAGATTTTCGCGCTTGATGTCTTCGTATTCCCTGCCCCGCCACATCAGCCGCAAGCCGCGTCCGATGACCTGTTCCAACAGAATCGGAGCCTCGCTGGAACGCAAAGGAACGATCACGCACACGTTCGACACGTCGAAGCCTTCGCGCAACATCAACACGGAAACGATGACTTTCGGCTTGGCGTGCTTGTCCAGATTGAACAGCCGCCGCTTGACGGTTTCCCATTCGGCGGGAGCGATCTGCCCTTTCTTATTGGAATCGATCGTCATAACGTCGTCGTCTTCAAGCCCCTCGGTTTTCAGAAAATCCTCGACAAACGGCGTAACGGAAGTGTCTTCGCAGATCACGAGCATTTTCGGGTGCTTGGAGGAATCAAAGTCGGTGAAATGCTTTTCCAAAATCCGCAGTTTGGACAACCCCGCGCGCAACATCAGCCTTTGCCCCTCGGACAAAGCGACGACTTTTTTGCCGTCGCGCACCGCCTTAAAGTCGATTTCCGAATTTTCCAGACTGGCGATTTCCTTACGTTTATCCAAAGCGATCGCCTTGACCAAGGCGCTTTTGACGGCTGTTTTCAGGGCGAAATCGACAATGACGTGCGGAAAGTAATGCTTTGTCCGCCGCTGTCCGCTCCCCGTCACGTCGTAAGGAGTGGCGGAAAAGTCGATTTGAACAAAGTTCCGTCCCTTGCCTTCGGAGATTTTGTTCATCGCCTCCTGCCATTCGACATCGGACACGATGCCGTCCGTCTTGTTTTCGTGGATGTGATGCGCTTCGTCGTTGAACACGCAAATATCGGGCAGAGAAACCAGATATTCCAATTCCCCGCCGTTCAGAATACGCCTGTCGATCGCGTTCAGATCGTGTCCCGCCGTCGTCCCCGGCGTGATCGGCAACAAATCCTTAATGATGCTGCGCCCGTCTTCCAAAGCGGCGGAAGCGGTAACGGAAGCGTCTTCTTTGTCGTCTTCGTCGCCGCTTAACAAGTGCCAGTTCGTCACGGCGATAATGCCCTCTCCCGTGACTTTGCGCCCGATGTCGCGCTTTTCGCACACGGCGTTTTGCAAAAAGGAAAAGACCGCCTCCCGATACCGTTCGGGCAGGAACAAGTCAACGTTTTGCACGATGTCGGCGGTGTAAAAATCGCGCGTCCCGTCGGGGGAAAGTTTCCCTTTGAACGCATCCAGCAAGCGGTCATAGACGATCAGCCCCGGCGCGACCACCAGAAAGTTTTTCGTGTATTTCTGTTCCGTTGTCTCTCCGTATTTTGCGTTCAGGTATTGCCAGATCAATAAAGCGTTCAGCACCCACGTTTTCCCCGTTCCCGTCGCCATTTTGACGCAGTATTTCGGAAAGGCGTATTTGTCCTTTTGCAAAGTCGGCAGGAAATCGGCATCCAAAACGTCTTCGCCCGTCATTTGACCGACGGCGGCATATAAATCGAACACGTCCGCCGCTTTTAAGACTTCGTGACAATAAACGGCATTTAAGATCGCCTGCTTCTGCCCGATGTGAAAGTTGCGGGAACGTTCCTGACAAAACACGTCCTCAAACCAATAGCGCAACAAGTCCGCCGTGACGGGCGTCACCTGACGCAACAGGGATTTATCCTCCCACGCCCGATTGACGACATAGGTCAAAGCGGCGACAAATTTTAAAGGAATGTCGCGCGTTCCCGTATTCAACAAATTCGCCATTGTTAAACCTCCTCGACACAAACGCTTTCCAAACCGAACACATCAACCGCTTTGACGCAGATTTTGCGATGTTCTTTTTTCGGAACGATCAGCTTTGCCGAACGCGAAACGCGGTAATCGTCCGAATCGTTGTCTTTGTTTTCGCGGTAATCCTGCCACTTGGACACAAACGTTTCCCCGTCATAGTCGGGATCGACCGACCAGTATTCGATCAGGTCGAGCGGATTTTCCAAAATGACCTTTTGGATTTTTTCCTTGTTTTTATCGTCCAAAGACAGCATATCGGGCGACAACAAAACGTAATTGTCCAGACAAACCGTGATTTCCTGTTCTTCGGGTCTGGCGGCTTGTTTAACGACGGGCGGCTTGATCGTCAGGTATTGCAGGGACGAAAAACGGATTTTCGTTTCGGACACATTGAACTTTTTGGATTGAAGCCTGTCCATCAGATCGGGCGGAATGACCAGAACCTCCAATTCGGAACGGTCGATTTCACGCAGCATTTTGCCGATGTCGAAAGAAAACTGCCACCCCAGAACGATGACTTTGCGCCACCCGCCCATAAAACTCTGCCGCAGGGCAAGCGCCTTTTTCAAAGTCGCCGCGGACGTGATTTTGTTCGGACTGTCCGCATAAACAAGCGTGTGAGCCTCTTTCATCTGCCCCAAATTCGCGGGCGCGGCATCATCGGTGAACGGAATCGCGCCGAACAGGTTTAACACGACCCGCGCCAAATCGCCGATGCGCTTAAATTCCTTGTTAGACGCGAACACTTCGCGCTGATAATCGCCGATCGCCTGATACAAAAACGGACGGGCTTCGTTATCGACCAACCGCTTGCGCATAATCATACACGCAGGCTTGCCCAAATCGGACGTGATCCACCGCCGCCCCAACTTTTCCGCAACGGCGGCAGTCGTTCCCGACCCGCCGAAAAAGTCCGCGACAATCGAATTTTCATTGGAAGAAGCCTTGATGATACGCTCTAAAAGAGCCTCCGGTTTTTGAGTAGTATAACCCAATCCCTCCAATGACGAATTATTGATTTTATCTAAATCCCATACATCATCAACAACCACACCTTCTTTCAAAGCATCATCAAGGTATCGTTTCATTCGCTTTCCATTACCTGCATCGGATAAAACATATTTTTTCCCTGTTTCAGGTTCTATTTCTATTTTTTGCTTTCTTTTCTTCGCATATTCTTCTGCAGATTTCCATTTTTCAAAAAATGAATTGAATTTAAGACCGTTTTTATCAAACGAGTAAAACAAAATAATATCGTGTCTTTTTTCAAAAGAATTTTTTAGTTTTTTATTCCAACCAGAATAATGCCAAATTATTTCATTTCTAAAATTTTCTTTTCCAAAAATATCATCAAGAATCAGCTTCATATAATGCCCGACGTGCCAATCTAAATGAACGTAAATAGTTCCATTGTCGGATAACATTTCCTTCATTAAAGCCAGACGGGGATACATATAAGCCAAATAACTGATTGTTCCCTTTTTCCACATATCGGAATAGCCAATTTGTTCCAGCACAGTCGGACGCTGTTCCACATTTTCATTCGGCAAAGTAATGTTTGTTCTGTAATCGGCTTTTGAATCATACGGCGGATCAATGTAAATCAAATCGACTTGACCGCGCATCGGGGGCAAGCCCGTGTACTTGTCGCCGCACAACAACGCCTGCATCGCCAATAAATTGTCGCCGTAAATCAGACGGTTTTTCCAATCCCCTCCCTGTCTTTCCACCGATAAACCATAAGAAAATCCGCTTCTGTCCTTGGCGGGTAAAACGTATTCGTTCGTCTGCAAAGTGATTTTGTTCTGACTTTCAATGCGTTCCAAACAACGCTGAACTTCTTTCTTCCCCTCCGCCACAATTTCCGGCAGACACTCTATCAGGCTTTTCGGCATTTCATACTCCCTATATCAAAAGGCCGCCTGATAGGCGGTCGGGAGCTGAAAAAATCGCTGAATCAATAAAGGCGACCCTCCGTGCATTACTACACAGAGACTCCCGACCCTTATATAAAAGTCAGGAGAGTGATCCCTCTGCGCAATAGCACAAAGGGTCGCGGCGTTCATACGGAACGCCGATTGATTCAACAAAAGAGTTTTTTCAGGACTCCGCACCGTTTTCAGGCACTAATGCAGACAGTCTCCCGCCCACACTAGCCAAAAAGGATATATACAGCCGGAAACAAAATCAAGCACAAAGGGGCTTGTGCCATTACATATTGTAATATATTTATTATCAATAAATTTTTCTAATTTTCCTATTATATAAATATAAAACGAATATATAAGCACACAACATTAATTGTTTTTATAAATAAAAACAAAAATTAAATATGCTATCAAACTTTATTTTTTATTCAGATTTGAAATAAATTCAGAAGAATTTTGAAAATATTTAAATTTTTTCATTCTTAAGTTATCAGGAATATTTCCATCGTAAAATGTTGTTAATTTATCCAATTTATCAATTAATTGAAAATATATTCCTGGTATTTTATTTGCATATTTTTCCAATTTTTCGAGCGTATACTTTGTAAAAAGATTTGAATCTTTTTCAAAGTCAATTGCGAAAACGAACACCTCTCCTATTTTATTAATTACATCTAACTTATAACGAACTTGAGAATCATTTTCATCAATGAAGCTGTAATGAAAATCTAATGTGCTATTTATAACGGAAATAGTTCCCAAAATAGCAGTTATATATATAAATTCATCTTCTATTCCTTCTTTTTTCAATATCATTTGGTTTGAATTATAAAAATTATTTAGTTTATTTATAATATCATAATGAAAGCAATAATCTTTAAATTTCACAATCAATTTATCTTCACTTTGTTTTACGTCTTGATCTGGAAACATTTTGCCATAAACTTTATATGGTCTTAATATATCAGAAAACCAAAAAAAAGATTTTTTAGAGTTATAAACAAGATTTCTAAATTCTATTATTATCTCCGCTTCTCTTTGTATATATGGAGCCTTTATCATCTGCCTTTGTTGTTCTTTTATCTGCTCTTTTAGAAGTTCTTTTTGTTTCTCATTGTTTTTATTTGCTATAAATATTGATGTTATAGTTGTAGCAATTCCTGTAATTATTACAGCAATCGGATTCATCCAATCAATTTTATTCGATTCTTCTTCAATTTTTTGAAAAATCAAAAAGGCAAAAATAAAAACTGCTACAGAAACAATTGAAAACGAAACTCTTTTCTCTTTTATATCATTTATAATTCTATATAAAGAATCGAAAAACTTATCCATTAGTCTTTCCCTTTCTTATAGGTTCATTCTTGTTAATCATCGTATCCGATTTATCTAAAGTCGCAACAAAAATATAAAACCTTTTTATCCCTCCGTCCACTCAATCCCCCTTGTGATGTCCTTGAACATCTCCGCACCCCATAAATCCAAGGCTGACGGATTTTTGATAAACGGCTTAACAAAAAACAAGTAATCGCTCTGAATTTAAGAAAACAGCGTAAGATTGTTTAATTTGGAAGGATTTGCTTCCGAAGTTGGCAGGCGCAAGCGTTGCGGCGATAAAAGTTTAATATAAAAAACGCTTTACCGCGAAACATTCGCCCGTATCAAGAAAAACGGTTTTTCCGCTATCGGATATAAAACGAATATTATCTTTCGGAGCAAGTTGGCTGAAAAGCCGTTGCTGAATTGTATATTTTAAGATAAGAAGCATCCATCTTTTGAATGATTTGATTGACACGTTCTTTAGCTTGTCTGGTATTGGGAGAATCTTCCTCATAAACAGGCAAACGGACTTTTTTGCTGAATGCCAAAAAACAAAGCACTTTTTTATTCTCTGTATTTACAAGCAAAAGAGAACCGTTAATTTTTGAGCGGATTATCCTTATATTCTTTTCTTGTTTTTTCGTATCGATAAAAGAATCGTAAAAACAGGAAAACCATTCACGGATTTTATGCTCTATAAAAATGACTTCCCGATCCTTTTCTAAAATCAAATCACAAGACCCGTTTTTGGAATCCGCGATTTCATCACCGTGCAGAAAGTCAATATCGGAAAATAAGTTTTCAAAACAAGCGTTATCTTTATGAGCTTGGCAGACTTCACAGAATTTAGCCATTATTCCAAGCTTCCATAAACAAGGAATCCAGCGGAGCGGAAAGATTGGAAAAAATTTCTTCCGTATTATCCGTTACGTCTTTGATGGTGCTGTAATTTGAGCTGTCATTGATTTTTTCAGCCAAATAAAAATGCGTTTTGTTTTCTAAAACACCATATTTATCCGCATACAGCTTCAACGCTTGAAGGAAAAACGGACTGTGTGACGTCAAAAGGATATAATATCCTTCTCTTGCCATAAGGGCTAAAATCTCGGCGTATTTCAGTTGCCATTCCGGATGTAAATGGTTTTCAGGTTCGTCCAAAACCAGAATTGAATCCTTTTTCAAGATGCCTGATTTAACCAGAATATCCAATATTCCGAAAGATTTGGAGCCGGAAGCGATATTGGAAATGTGCAACAAATCAGCCGTAGGGGAAACTTTATACACCCATTCGTGTATTCCGTTCGGATTGATTACGAAAGACGCTCCGTTCAAAACTTTTGCGATTTCATCGGAAACAACCGAAAAAGCCTGTTCGGAAATTTTTTCCTTAGCCGCTTCTAATTTTAATTTAATATCGTGCCCGAAATAAAGTTTCGATTCAAAAGCGACATCCAAATACAACGGTGTATCTATAAATGTCGCATCGGCAAAGCCGAAAGCCTTGTTTTTCTCTTCAAACAGAACTTTTCCGACCGCATTGCTTTTGAAAGAAACATCCGCAATCGTAATATCCTCTTTTTTATAGGACAGGCGCGCTGTTGCATCCAAATGACAGGAGTTGTTTATTTCAGAAATGAAAGAACGCCCGAAGATTGTCACTATAATATTTTTAATCTTTTCTTCTGCCGTAGCATCGGAATTGATAAAAGCCTTCAATGTTGCCACACGTTTAAAAAAGGACGTTTCTTGCAAAGAGTTCTTTTTATAGAAATCTTCCAACTGTTCAATAAATTTGTATGCAGCGGGAGGAATGTGCCCGTTTCCTTGTAAAAGAAAATTCCTGATTTCTTGAGAGAAATTAAACAAATCCGGATCACCGGTGATGCTTTTTTCATTGATGGCATCGAAACAGAGGGACTGAATAGCGGAAGAAATCGTATTTTGTTTTAACCGTTCATACAATTCAGGATATTCGGAAATGGATTTTACGATGGCAAACAGAGCTTTGCCGATAGTGGATTTCCCGGTGTCGTTCCGTCCGGCGACAACGGTCAGACCGTTTAATTCTATATCGGCATTTTTGATTTTTCCGAAGTTTTCAATATGAAGGGTCATTTTTCCTCACAAAAACAGTCTGGAAATTATACATAAACCGTTGCGCTTTGCAATTTTTTTCAATATACCGCCGTATTTTTTGCAAAAAGATTAAAATCCGTTGTCTTTTTATGGCGATCACATAAAAAACTATCAAGTAGCCTTTTGTATGCCCTATTTCCTCCGGTTAGTGTTATCCGATCAAACTATTCGGAGCAAATCAACAAACCTTTACGATCACGCCGCCTGATATTTCTTGAAGTTTTCGGCTTGTTCGATAACGTTTTGATACACTTCATCCTGCGGTTCGGGCGGATAGCCGTTTTCGTCCAACAAAACGATCAAGTCGGCTTGCAGAGCGGCTTTGATACTCGCTTTTTGCGACCAGTTAGCATATCGGGCTTTATCACTGACAAGGCGTTTGATTTCCTTTGCCAGAAAAATCATTTTGTCTTCAGGATAAGTGAAGCCGTATTTAACGGCGCAGGCTTTCAAAATGTCGTAAAACGCCTTTTCCTCAAAGTCGATGCCCAAAGCGACAAAAGACGTCTGCTCCGTTTGCATTTCATAAATCAAGTCGATCATTTCATCGACGATTTCGTTCAGGTCGATTTTATCCGTCCTGTCGTTATAGCGTTCCAGAATGCCGTTCAGCTTCTCGGCGAAATCGACGGCTTTGATTTTATTGACTTCGCGGAATTTGAAAATAGCGTTTTTCAGCAGCCGTTCCAGAATTTGAACGCGCGTGTTCGGACGCTTCAACGCCTGCACCCGTTCCAGATATTCGTCGCTGAACAAATCGACGGAGCAATTTTTCTCGCTTAACTTAAAGATGTCCTCGACATCGCTTGAAACAAGGGCATCCTCCACCATTTGACGCACGCGGGCGTTCATTTCGGAAATGTCGGGCGCATCACCTTTCGTCATTTTAAAGACGATGGAACGCACAGCGACGTAAAAATGAATCTGGTCACGCTCGGCAGTCGAAATTTCTTCGCTCATCAAACAGAGATTGAACGCGCTTTTCAGCCGTTTGACGTGCCACATAAACCGCTTTGTCAGTTCTTCCGTCTGTAAAACAAATTCCGCGGCATCGTTCAGGCAATCCAACCGTTCCCGATTCTTTCCGTTAAAGTAGCGCGAAGAGTCAAAGGAATGGAACTTCTTGTTTAAAATATCCAACTCGTCTTTAACCAGAGAAACGGACGTTCCGTTATCGGTCGGCGCGCCGCCTTCCCCGCCCGTGCCGTAAGTGCCGACAGCTTCAGTCAAAGCGCGTTGAATGCCGATATAATCGACGACCAGCCCTTTTTCTTTTCCCTCATAGACGCGGTTGACGCGGGAAATCGTCTGTATCAGCGTATGCTTATGCACATACTTGTCGATATACATCGTGTCCAAAGACGGCACGTCAAAGCCCGTCAACCACATATCGACGACAATGGCGATTTTAAAGTTGGACTTGTCGTTTTTGAACTGCCGCGCCAATTCTTCCTTATCGTCTTTTTTCAGCATATTGAACAAAGCGGGTTCGTCGTCTTTGTTATACGTCATCACCAGCTTGATTTTTTCCATCGGCTTCAAGTCGCGCTTATCCGCTTCGGTCAGGACGGCGTTTTCGGCGGCTTCTTTGGCGACCGCCCAATCGGGACGCAAAGCGATGACGTCTTTGTAAAAGTCATAAGCGATTTCCCGATCGGAACAAACGAACATCGCTTTTCCGGCAACGGTAGCCCCTTCGGAAACACGGGCTTCATAATGGGCGACAAAGTCCTCGGCGATTGCTTTCAAGCGGTCGGGGTGTCCCAGAACAGACTTGATCGTCGCGGCTTTTTTCTTGCTTTCCTCGATTTGATATTCGTTCGCGCCCGCTTCTTCGCATTCTTCGTAGTATTTTTCGACCAGAGCCAGCTTTTCGTTATCGACGGCGACTTTTGCCGCGCGCCCCTCATAGACGATGCGGACGGTGATGCCGTCGTTGACCGCCTGCGTCATCGTGTAGGCTTCGACAATATCCCCGAACACGTCCAAAGTCGCGTCGATCGGCGTTCCCGTAAAGCCGACATACGTCGCGTTCGGCAAGGATTGACGCAGAAAATAAGCAAAGCCGTATTTGTCCTCCACGCCTTTTTCCGAAACTTTGACGCTCTTTTGAATGTTCGTCTGGGAACGGTGCGCTTCGTCCGAAATCACGATAATGTTTTTTCTGTCGCTCAACAGCCCCGTGTCTTCGGTGAATTTCTGAACGGTCGTCAGGAATAGCCCGCCGCTGACGCGTCCGCTTAAGTTTTGCCCCAACAGAGCGCGGCTTTCGATTTGCAGAATGCAGTCGTCGCCGATGAATTTTTTGGCGTTCACGAATTGCCCCGACAACTGCCCGTCCAATTCGATACGGTCGGAAATGATTAAAATCGTCGGATTGTTCAATTCGGACGAACGCATCAGCTTGCGGGCGAGGTAAAGCATCGTGAAACTTTTGCCGCACCCCGTCGCGCCGAAATAAGTGCCGCCTTTGTTGTCGCCGGTTTCAACGTGCTTCAAAATGTTTTTGTAAAGGCTGTTCGTCGCGTAAAATTGCGGATAGCGGCAAACGATTTTCAATTCCTTGTCCGATTTGTCGGGAAAGTAGATAAAATCGCGCAAAACGTCCAAAAGCGCGTCCCGATTGAACAGCCCGTCCAACATCGTGTAAAGGGCTTTGACGCCGTCCGCCTCCTCTGCCGTTCCTTTACTGCGCCAAGCGTAAAAATTGTTCAGATCGGCAAAGACGGAACCGACTTTCGTATTAACGCCGTCCGAAATGACAATAAAAGCGTTGTATTTGTAAATCTCCGGAATATCGCGGCGGTAACGCACGGTCAGCTGCCTGAACGCGTCCTCGATCGTGATTTCCTCTTTAACGGGCGTTTTCAGTTCCATCACGACGACGGGCAAACCGTTGATGAAAACGACGACGTCGGGAATGCGCGTTTCGCTTGCGCCTTTAACGGTAAATTGATTAACGACTTTAAACAGGTTTGCGTCCGGCGCATCATAGTCGATCAGGCGGATCAGAACGTCTTTATCCTGCGGATTGTCGCGGTGAAAAATAACGCCGGTTGAAATGATTCGGAAAATTTCGCGGTTGGAATCATACAAAGCCCCCGCTCCGGCGGAGTAATTATCCAGCGTTTTTATGAACCGCGCGCGCTCCGCTTCGGTCAATTCGGGATAACGGGATTCCAGATAAGCGACCAAGTCTTCGCGCAAAAGCACGTCGGACAAGTCGCGCTCAATATCATCGCCGTGAACGTAAGTGAAGCCGTTTTCCTCCAGCCGTTCAACGACGACCTGTTCCAACGAAGCTTCATTAAACCGGCGCATTTTATAAAATCCTTAAACTCTGGCTATATTATGAACATCTACATAAGGAAGCAATTTTTCAAAAAAAGTTTCATCAGAGAAAACTTCTTTAAGTTTATTCAAAGCTATCAAATAAGGATGATTTTCAGAAAAACCGGATAATATAAGTAATTCCCGTTCTGTTGACGACTCCCCATTTAACATTTTAAAGGATTTTTCTGCTAAATTAGCCATACTCCGTTGCGCAGAAATATCTCCACTTTGAGCTTTTTCATTAAGCATTCGCATATCCGCGAAATAGCGCTTCACTCCGAAATTAAAGTTACGTAAAAATCCGGAAAAAACTAAAAGTTTTTGAGAAATTTCTTCCGAAAAAAGGTGCTTTGCATTCATTGAAGCAATTAAAAAACGAGAATTTAAAGCATCTAAATATCTGATAGAATCTTCTTGAGAAAAGCATCCTAAATAACCATTTAGAAAACCGATGTTTGTATCGCTATTTTTAACCATTGATCTTACTTCGTTTATAACAGACAAACATTCCATTCTTTTTTCAAGCAACGCTATTTTCACAGCCTGTTCTTGCATTTTGGTTTGGCGTTTTAAAATGAAAGCCTGCACGCAACCTATTAATACGAGTAAAAACGTTGAAACTTCTTCCAAATGTATTGACATCTTAAAATCCTCTGTCCTTTTGATAAAAGGATCATAAGATTTTTTTGGAAAAAATACAATGCTCTGCCTTACCCTTTCTTTAATCCCTTTAAAAACTCTGCCATATTGTTTTTGCGGGTAGTGTTGTCTTTGATCAGAATGCAAAACAACAATAATTGATACAATTCGTCATACCACTTTTCCAATTCTTCAGCGGAAAGAGTCTCAATCAAAGGATTTTTATTTTTTCCCGAACGGTTGTTATGGCGAATATCCAAATTGTTTAAAAGAGCGCGGGCTTTATCAAAATAGTCTGAAAAGCAGTCAACACCCTTTCTCAATAATGGTTCATATTCTAAAGCGATTTGACTAAGCAGTTTCCGCTTTTCCGTCAAATTTCCTTTTAAAGAGCCGTGATGATACATCAAAATAGCAAAAGCGGTATCTTCGGACGACAATTCGGCAACAGCTGTCGCCGCCGGATTTTTAGGAATCAAAATAACTTTTTCTTCATCTTCGAAATAATGTTCTTCATAGTGCAGATGATCTAACAAAAGTGTTATATTTTGAAGAAGCATAATATATTTATCGTCATATCGAAATTCCGTTCCAAATCCGATTTTTTTCTGCATTAATCTGATAATGTTTAGGAAATATTCTAACATTTTTATTTTTTCTGTTAATGTCGTTATGTTTTTATTCGGAATTAGCTTCTCCCGCATTTCTGAACAAGATAAACAGCTATGCCGTTGTTTCCAAAAAGCAAATAAAAATTTATCTACGATAGCCTCTATATTGAATTCTCCTTGCTTCAACGTAAGAGTATCCGTATATAGAAATAACGGTTGAAAAAATAAAGTTGCTATTTTTCCCATTTCCTCGTCAATATCATATTTTTCCTGTAAAAGTTCGAAAATATTTTTTCTGGACATAGTTAAACCTCATCATTGACAGAGGGCAAGGACACGTTTTCGACATCTAATTTGCCGCCAAGGAGTTGGGGCAAGAGCGTGTCGCGAGTTTGTTCCAGCGTGCGGATTTGTTTGCTGTTTTCTATGATTTTTTCAAAAAAAGCTGAAACTAGATTTTGGAAACGAATCAATATGTTTACATCTGGTATAATGACTTTCAATTCAGATACTTTCGTTTTATTCAAATTTTGTTGAGCAGCCCCATTAGCCGCTAATGCGTAAGTGTTTTGGTTCGCTTTTGCAAGCAGATAAACATAATAAATAGTATGCTTGTATGGAATAAGCGCACAACAGGCTTGATTGGCTGAAACATCTATCCCTAGTAAAGTAGATTCTCCTGCTGTTGCTCCGTACATAGCAACAACGGTTGTGTATTTTTTCCATATTTTTGCTGATGAGTTCCGCAGACCTTCTTCGGAAATTTTTTCTTTTGTATGGATTATTATAGGAAAATTTACTTCCCCCGAAGATAACCATGGTATTGTTGGAGGATACCAATACTCTTTAATATTGCGTTTCGGCGTTCCTCCACTTTGAATATCAGAACATAAATCTTCGATTTTCCCAAGTTTCCAGCCTTGCGGGAGGTAGTCAGGGGTGAAGGCGGAGGGAAACAGGGCGCAAAGGTCGGGGGTGATGTGGTATTTTTTGCAAATGTCTTCGGTCGGCGTGCCGGCGGCTTTGGCGCGGACGATATCGAAATCGACGAACCAAGACTGAAACACGGCTTGCGCCATTTGTTCCAACGTCTTGTTCTGTTCGCGCAACACTTCGATCTTGTCGTCCAACGCCCCCAATATCCCCGCAATCTTCCGCTGAATTTCAAGAGGTGGGAAGAGAAAAAATTCCTCTCCCAACGGAGTAGCTTCTATACGTTGTCTTCCAGATGTTCCATTCATAAGAGAAATGGCTCTTTCTCTGAAATCGGGAGAAATTGCCAAATAATACAAGAACAAAGCATCTGAAACGCCATCTTTTTTCCGAAGGACTATAAATTCTGTTGAACCGAAGGCTATTTCTCCCTCTTCTAATATATCGACAAAAGCTGTTTTTCCATTTTCTAAGCACGGAGTTATACGCGCTAATAAAGTATCTCCTTTTTGAAATTTTGCTCCGGAAGAATAGCTTTCTTCTGTAAATCCCCCTATCTTCCGACAAAACGGAGTAAGCTTTTCCATCCCTATTTTTTTTACAATGCTACCTTTTGAGATAGATGTTTTCGGGTTTAAACAACAAAAATCTTTAATTTGAATATTCCGCCATTCAATCATTTTCAGATCCTGCGAATAAATCTTTTTCGAATTCATTTAATACTTTTTGATTATAAGAGTTTTTATATACGTTCATATAATTATCAGCAAAATCAAGTGTATAATTTAACTGAAAAACTATGATTAACAATGCAAAGTGTATTGATGATACATGTAAAATATCATAATAATCATATTTAAAATTAAATACACTTAAAAAAAACAGAAAAATCAACGAAAACAAGCATAATTTTAAAAATTTTTTATTATCTTGTATAAAGCCCTCGAACATATTATGTTTTTTCATATAAAAATTAATCTCTTTATTAGAATATGTTGCCAATAAAAAAGATTGCGAAAAAGCAAAAACAATAGAAATACATGTAATTGCATCAGAAATCAAATCTTCCTTTAATGAAAAAAATGGGCTCAACATCAAAAAAAGGAAAAGTATAAACACCCTATACTTTTTTAAAAATTTCTTCGACCTCATAATATCCTTCCTCTTTTTCAAACTCAAAAATTTCTTTTGCAATGACACTTTCTTCATTAATAGAAATAAAACCGTCAGAAGTTTCTCCTTTAATGTTAAATGTTTTTATATATGTCGGCCGCCTTAACTTCTTATATAAATTTATTATATAGTCTTCATTAAGAGGTCTTTTAAATTCCATTTTTATAGTCGTTGTTTCTGGAGGCTCTTTCTCATCTAAATCATCTCCCCAATGCGGATTTAAAAATTCATTGATGAATAAATCATTTGTAGCAGTAATAGAAACAGATTCTATTGATTTTACCTGCTTAATGAAATCATCAATGGATGTTGAAACTGCTAACAAATTACACGAAAAATTTTTATCAGAATCATGCAAAAGATTTAATATTACATTTCTTTTATTATTATCCGAACACAAAACTCTATCTTGATAAATTACAAATATAAATTGATTTGTCATATGAATAACTTCATCTGATAAAACACTATCATCATATATTTTCAAATTTCGATCATAGCATCTATTCGGCCATGATTTACCATAAGATACTAAAAAAACTATCTTTGTTTCATCCATCATATAACGTATTGTATATGTAACATTTTTTAGAGGGAAATCTATAATATTTTTATCTTTTAAATAATTTTCTAAAATTCGTTTTGCCGCTCCTAATAGGTCTACGCATTCAGGGATATAGTTAAACATACGTACAGTGCTCATTTTTCATTATCCTAAAATTTTTCTCTTCCGTTAATTATCGTATCCAATTTATCCAAAGTATCAACCAAATTATAGGCTTCATCGTTTGATTTAAGCCAATTCAGAGAGTCCGCAATCAACAGCTTTTTGGCTTCGTCGCCGATGTCCGTCCTTGCCAATATCCGCCGGATTTTCGATTTATGAAATTCTTTTATCAATCCGTGTAAAAGAAAAAACTTTAAATTCATTCTGTCGCCCTTTTGCAATTTAGAAATCCGGTTAATTATCCTATCCGATTTATTAAAAGTCGCAACCGGATTTACAGATTTTGCCCCCTTCCCTTTCGTCCGCTCCTCTCCTTTTTTTATTCTGAAACGCTGACAATCTGCGGCACGGCATATAACGGCAAGTCGGTTAGTTTGTTTTCCTGCTTAAATGTGGCGGCGGACAGACGGACGGCACGGTTCGGATTGAACTTTTCCATATACCATTTCAGGCTTTTCGCCCGCAGGTTTGTCGAGGCTTTGACTTCGACGGGAACGATCTCCGAACCGGTTTGAATGATGAAATCGATTTCGTTCGTGCCGCTCTCGTTCGCCCAATACGCCAAAGGCATCTCCGGCAGATTTTTCAACTCCTGCAAAACGTATTGTTCCGTCAAAGCCCCTTTGAACTCTTCAAAAATATCCGACGGCGACAACAGTGCTTTTGCATCAAGCGACGACATCGCCGATAAAAGTCCGACATCGGAAACATAGATTTTGAACGCCGTCAAATCCTGATACGCGACGAGGGGAAGATCTGGTTTCTTCACCCGATAGACTTTATAAATCAGTCCGCAGGCTTCCAACCACGTCAGCGCGTTTTCAAATTCTTTCGCCCGCGCCCCTTTCTGAATTTTGCTGTAAATGAACTTCTTGTTTTCCTTTGCCAGTTGTCCCGGAATAGACGACCAGAGCATTTTCAATTTGGGAAGTCCGTCCTTCGGAATATGCTTTGAAAAGTCGTTTTCATAGGAACGCAAAATCGCTTGTTGCAAAGAGCGCACTTCCTGATAATCCCTGTGTTCGGCAAACGCTTTGACGACTTCGGGCATACCGCCGACATAAAAATACCGTTTGACCCAATCGATAAAAGTATCGTGTAAAGGCGTCAGAACAGCGAAATTGTTTTTTCTGATCTGCTCCAGAGCCATATCCTGCCCCATAGCGGACAGAAATTCGTAAAAGCTCAGCGGATAGAGGTTCAAAAATTCGACTTTCCCGACCGGAAAGGACATTCCGCCGTGTAAAGCGACGCCCAACAGACTGCCCGCCGCTATGATGTGATATTCGGGCTTTTGTTCGTAAAAGTATTTCAACGATGTCAGAGCGTTCGGACTTTCCTGAATTTCATCGAAAATAATCAGCGTGTCGTTCGGCGTGATTTTAAATCCGGCAAGGATTCCCAGACTTTCCAAAAGTCGATCCGTGTTGACGTCTTTTTCAAACAGGGCTTTCAGCTGTTCGTTTTGTTCAAAAATGAAGTAAGCGACTTTGGAAAACCGCAATCGCCCGAATTCTTGCATCAGCCACGTCTTGCCGACCTGACGCGCCCCTTGAACGATCAGAGGCTTCCGGTTTTGCTTGTCTTTCCATTCATTCAGTTGCTTTAACGCAATCCGTTCCATTCCGTTTTTGCTCCTGTTTTACATTTTTTCAAACGAACTTGTGTGGATATATTACACTTTTTCAAAGGAAGTTGAAACATAAAACAACGTTTTTTCAAAGGAACTTTCGCGCTCACGCTACACTTTTTCAAAGGAACATTATCATTTTCCCGATTTTTTGCCGTTCAATATGCTGATAACGATTTGTTTCATCGTTTCCATTTCCTCCGGTTTGCTTTCAGCGATCAAAACGGTCAGCGCGAACAACGTCGCGTTATCAATCACAGGCGCACCGTTGCGATACAAAATGCCGTTCCTGTCCAGAAAATAAAGGAAGCAAGCCGCGCCGATACGTTTGTTTCCGTCCGAAAAGCCGTGATTCTTAACCACAAAATAAAGCAACATAGCGGCTTTTTCCTCTAACGCCGGATAACAATCCCGCCCGCCGAATGTCTGGTATATCTGGTTCACGGAACTGTCGAAACTGTCGTCTTTCGGATTGGCGAAAACAGCGGAAGCGAACGCCGGTTTCATTTTGTCAATGACGGATAAAAATTCCTCTTTTGTAACGACGACCGCCGGTTTTACGGTTTTTCCTTTGGTATCAAGCGTTTTATTGTCATAGTCGTCAAGCAAATCCAATCCTGCGGCAAAATCCGCCATTAACGCGCTGAATTTTTTCGCCTCGTCCAAGTTGTCCGCCTGATGCTCAATACTGCGGTTTAACAGCCTGATCGCGTTTTGTAACTGCGCGACTTTGGATTTTTGTTCTTGTAACCGCTTTTCATTCAAAGCGTAACCGTCAACGAGGTATTTTTTCAAAACCGTACTGACCCATCGCCGAAAAGCGGAAGCCTTTGCCGAATTGGCTCTGTATCCGACCGCCAGAACAACGTCCAGACTGAAAAACTCTACGGGTCTGTCAGAATTTGGAATGTGCATTTTTTGCACATTGCTTTTTTTATCAAGTTCTTCCTGATTGAAAATATTGTTGATATGTCGGGATACGCCCGAACGGTCTATTTCAAACAGTTCGGCTATTTCATTTTTATTCAGCCAAACCGTTTCGTTTTTCCGGTCGATTTGCACATCAATGCAAGCGTATGACTCGTAAATGATTTCCAAACTGTTGCTCATTTATACCCACCCGATTTGCGCCAGATTTGCTTTGATTTGTGCGTCGAGTTCCGCGCCTTTCGCCATTTGCGCGTTCAAGTCCGCCACCAACGCCGCCATTTTCGTTTCAAATTCTTCCCGGCTTGTCTCGGTTTCCTCTATGCCGACATAGCGTCCGGGGGTCAGGGTGTAGTCGTTCGCCGCGATCTCCGCCAAGTCCGCCGATTTGCAAAAGCCTTTGACGTCTTTGTATTCGGGGGAGCCTTTGCGCCAGTCGTGATAGGTCTTCGTGATTTTCGCGATGTCTTCGTCCGAAAAGTCGCGGTGCGTCCTGTCCGCCATAAAGCCGACGTTGCGCGCGTCGATGAACAGCGTTTCCTTGCGTTCCCTGTTCTTGCGGATAAACCACAGGCAAGCCGGGATCTGCACGGTGAAAAACAACTGCGCGGGCAAAGCGATCATACATTCGACAAAGCCTTTTTCTATCAGCGCGCGGCGGATTTTGTCCTCTCCGCCCGTCGAAGAACTCATCGACCCGTTCGCCATAACAAAGCCCGCAACGCCCTTGTCGCTCAACTTGGACAGCATGTGCAAAATCCAGCCGTAGTTCGCGTTGCCCGCAGGCGGTACTTCAAAACCGTTCCAGCGCGGATCGTCCGTCAGTTCGCTTTCGGCGCGCCATTCTTTCAGATTGAACGGCGGATTGGCTAAAATAAAGTCGGCTTTCAGGTCTTTGTGCTGGTCTTTGGAAAAAGTGTCCGCCGGCATCGCCCCCAAGTCCGCCGAAATCCCCCTTATGGCAAGGTTCATCTTTGCCAGCTTCAATGTCGCGGAGTTCTGCTCCTGTCCGAAAATGGCGATGTCGTTCGTTTCTCCGCCGTGCGCCGCGATGAACTTCGCCGACTGAACGAACATTCCGCCCGAACCGCAGCACGGGTCATAAACGCGCCCTTTATACGGCTCGATCATTTCGGTCAGCAGGCGGACAATGCACTTCGGCGTGTAGTATTCGCCGCCCTTTTGTCCCTGCGACGCCGCGAACTTGCCCAAGAAATACTCATACACCCGCCCGAACAGGTCGAAGTCGTGAGAATCTATTTTGATTTGATTGATGATGTCCACCAGAGCCGACAGCTTCGATACGTCCATCGTCAGCCGCGAATAAAAATTGTCGGGCAACGCGCCTTTCAAAGCCTCGTTGTTCTTTTCGATTTCCGCCAAAGCCGTATCGATCAACAGCGGCAGATCGGGCTTTTTCGCGTTCCCGATCAGATACGACCAACGAGACGCGGGTGTCAGGTAAAAGACGTTTTCGCTCATATAAAAAACGGGATTGTCAATATACTTTTCGCGCCCAATCGCGATCAGTTCGGCACGGCGGGCATCAAACCGATCCCCCGCGTATTTCAAAAAGATCAATCCTAAGCAGACGTTCATATAGTCATATGAAACAACCGTCCCCCGCAATTTGTTCGCGGAATCCCACAGCAGTTCCTCCAACGACTTTTCGGCTTTTTTGATTTGTTTGGGCATTGTCGATCCTCTCTCGCTTTTATCAAAAAAAAGATTAGACAAGCCCGCTTTAAAACGCAACCGGAGAATAAACGTTTTGCTTAAACGAGGACGTTTTTTGCCTTTTTGTCGGACGAAACAAAAGAAAAAGCCCCCCGGAATTGAAACCTAAAAAGCCTCTTTTTGTTGAGCGATTTGTTCCACCCGCGCATAAACTTGTGTCGCAGCGAGTGTTTTATGGTTCAGGAATCTTAAAACAACGGATAAATTCGCCGTTCATACATTCATAACTCGCGACCGTCCGGCGCAAATCGTGCATATGCAAATTTGAAAGTTGAGCGCGTTTTTTGATTCTGTCCCAGACTTTTCTCGGCTCTTTCAAGTGCTCCTCCGGATTTAACAGACGCGGAAACACCCACAGATTTCCGCCGGACTGCAATTTCAATTCTTCCAGCTTGATCGTCAGCTGTTCCACCAACGGCACGCACAACGAAGTCCCGTTTTTGGTTCGGGCGACATACCAAATACCCGTCTTGAAATCGACATCTTCCCATCGCATGGAAAGGACATTTCCTCGTCTTTGTCCCGTAAAAAGCAACACACAACCGAAAGCTGATCAACCAACGGAACATGCATTGACGTGCCGTTTTTCGTTCGCGGAATATGCCAGATGTTCGTCGAGAAATGAATATCCTCCCAACGCATTGACAGGACATTTCCGCACCTCTGCCCCGTATAAAGAAGCGTAAAAACAAGACGAGATACCTTAACTCTATCCGATTATCCAAAACAAATAAGAAGCGTTGTAATTCTTCGGGCGAAAGAAAACGCTCCCGGGCTTCCAGTTTATATTTCGGAATGCCGTGTACCGGGGAAGTGACCTTTTGAGATTTTTACCGTCATTTATCTGACTTAATACCGTTTGCCTTTGCGGCTGAGAATTTGACAATTCTCCGTCGTTATCAGCTCATTTACATTCTTGGCCTCTGTCACAGACAAATTAATTCATTATGCTACTGCAACCATCAAAAGCCTTTGAAATACTTTGAAATATCCATAGCAGGAACTGTACCTAATAATCGCAGCCTATCAACAAAAGCCATAAAAAAAGAAAGTAAAGAATCTTTTTCATCTAATGATAAAATATAATTATTTTCATGCCATAGCCAACTCTTTCCTTTCACACAACACCCTATGTCGAGAAAATCTAAAGCATCATATGAACATTTCTTTTGTATCAGTCTATCCTCCCACGCTTTATTTGTCGTAAGCAACCCAGCAATAATATGAGGAGGTTCACGACCGGGCATTAATGTTCCATTACAATAAACTGGAGCTGTTGTTCTTCTTAGTTGACGTACTGATTGCGCTTTTTGTTGTGCGTATTCAAAATTTTCCTGAGAGAGGCTTTGTTTAACTTCAAAAACGGCATAAACACTTTCAATTGGTATATACTTAACCCCATCTTGATTAAAAATGAATGGTGAAAAATATTCATCATATATTACTATATCTATCTGATCACTTATGCTGCCATTATAATCAACGACAAAAGCTTTATTACACGAATATCTTTTGGGAAGATATTCATTAAAAAAAACTCGCCACGCTTCTTCCGTAAGATCACCTTTCGCAGGAGAATGCGTACATTGTTGCTTCATTTTTAGATACATTTGTTGTTGTAATGCACTAAACAATCCCGATACATCTATTACCATATTACCTGTTTCCAATTGCTCGTATTAAAAAACTTTTGAGCTTGTTCAACGACCTTTTGTTTTTCATACTGTGTCATATCATTAGAAATAATGTTTGCAGAATTAAATGGATCTATCAAATTGTCCCTAAAAAAATCATTAATATAATAATTCATAATATCATGAAAGCCCTTTTCAAGACTTATATTATGACTGCAGCCATATAATGCCTTTAAAACTGATAATTCAATATTCATTGACGGAAAATCGAGTTGATGACAATCTCTCCATATTTTAATTAATTTTATGAAATTTTGTCGACCAGAATCTTGAATATGCTTAATGTGTCCTTTTACGTTCGTTTGTGTCCAAGTACTCTGTTTTGATTTGTAAAGACTATGAAAATTAGAATTAATTTCATGTTGTCTAGCAGGTACAATATCTATATCTATTTGTCTGTATCCATTAGTCAACCCTTTAATCCCTATAGATACATTCTGCTGACGTACAGAAAAACCTTGTTGTCTCCCCAAATTGGCTAATCTATCAAATAATGAACCATAAATATCTTTAAGCGGATCCATACAAGAACTTTTAATTGAAACAAAGAGATCAACATCAGATTTTCCTTTGACAGCAACTCCTTTTGCGGAAGAACCTGCTATAAAAAACTCATTCAAATAGCCATTGCTCCATTGAGATATTGTGGGATAAAAAAATTTTTTTACTTCATTTCCCAATAATAAACCATCATCATTATTTTTATTATTTAATACACTTTGTAAATACATATACTTAAACTCCTCATTTTCCATTAAAAAAAACATCAATATATCATATAAAATAATCTAAAAATTTCAAATTATTTTTTAAATAATTACGCAAAAAAAATACTCAAATTATTTCAAATAATAACAAGCTCCATCTAATAATTAAAAACAAATTTAAAATCATTATTATTTATCCTGAGGCTGGCAAATAACTCTTCATATTTTTAAGATACAAAAATATACTAAAAAAATGAGCCCCATGCAAAGAAATTGACACCAATTCGTTTTTTATGATTATTTTTACATTTCAATCGCTTATGCTAAGCGTGATAAACTGCTTCGGAAATTAGAAAATATAGCACCAAAGCGTACTCAAACGACAAATAGGACAGTCCATAATCCTGAATGAGCTTTTCCGTAAAATTCTGTTGTGCGATATTTATTTTCAGACTTTTTGATTGACAAAACGTTTTTTATATAATTCCCCAGAAAAATCTGCATAGTGAAAGGTATAAGCGATGATTTACAAAAGCGATTTTCCCATTTTAAACTTTGACGACAATAAAACCGCCAAAATATCCGTACAAATGTTTGAAGGCAAAAAATCCGTCGGTATAAAATACGGCGTCATCTGCTTTGATATGAACGCTCGCGAAAGGTTGGCGCGAAAATATCCGTCCAGAGTTATCGGAACAGTCGAAGGATGCGGCATAATGCCTTTGAACATATACGTTATCGACTTTAAAGGCACTGAAATCGTTCTGCACCAAGGGATTGCAGGCGGCCCTTGGGCTGCTTCGATAATGGAAGAGTTAGTCGCATTCGGGTGCAAAAGGGTCATTGCGGTTGGAGGCGCCGGCGTTTTAGAACCGGATATCGCGCGCGGACATTTAATTATTCCGACCAGCGCGGTTCGCCAAGAAGGCGCTTCTTATCATTATGTCGCTCCAAGTAAATATATTGAGCATTCACCGGAAGTTGTCGATAAAATGTGCGCCTATTTGAAAGAAAAAAAACTGCCTTTTGTTTGCGGGCGCACATGGACGACGGACGCCCTATTCCGTGAAACGCAGGATTTGATTGATTTACGGAAAAAAGAAGGCTGTGTCTGCGTCGAAATGGAAAACGCCGCATTCGGCGCGGTCGCCCAATTTTATAATATTAAATTTGGTCAAATTCTTTATGGCGGAGATTCCTTATGTGGCGATGTTTGGGACAAAAGAGATTGGGCAAATGAAGACATCAAAGAAAAAGCCCAGTCGGAATTGTTGAATTTAGCCATGGAAATGGTGACCAGAATTTAAAAACCGACCTTTATCTTTTTACAGTTTCTTTGACAGATACAGGCAGGCTTCGTCGTCGTTGTTCATCGGCGCGTAAGGTTCGAGCTGTTTGTCTTTATACCACAAGCCGCTGCCGTCGGGGATATAGCCGCGTTTCACATACATTCGTTGGGCGCTGCCGTAATCCCTGTGCAGTCCGACACCCAGATATACCGTATCGGCATACTTGGAAGCGATTTGTTCCGCCGCGTCCATCAGCTTTGTGCCGATGCCCTTTCCGCGGTACTTTTCCAAAACGCCGAAGTCGATGATTTCGGCATATCCCCTGCCCCCTAAAGCGCCCCACTGTGAATCGGGATACACATTCACATAGCCGGCGACATTGCCCTGATATTCCGCGGCTAAAGAAATGCATTTTCCGTCTTTTTGGTCTTTCAAACGGTTCAGGTACTTGTCCACTTTTTGATTGACCCAGCCCTGCGCGATTTCTTCGTCCGTAATGATCTGCGCATCGCTTTCGTCAAAATCTCTGATAATGATATTCTCCGATTGAAAATACATCATATTCCGCCCTCCGTTAAATCCGATTTCAGTTTTGAAAACATGTTCGTGTCCCTGAAACGCCCCTGTTTTTCCGAATAGCGTTCCTGCCGCAGGACGCCTTCGTGAATATAGCCGCATTTTTGAGCGACATTGGCAGATCTGACATTCAGAACGTCCGTCTGAATGATAATGCGGTTAAAGTCGTTTTCAAACAATTCTTTTTCGATTAAAGAAACGGCCTCCCGCATAAAGCCCCGTCCTGAAAAATCCGTATCCAGCCAGTAGCCTATTTCCGCACGCTTATGCTGTATGGAAATATTGGTCACGCTGATCAGGCCAATGAATTTATTTTGAAAAAAAATCGCATAGACAAACTGTTTTTGATCATTCCAATCCTGATTGGCCGCTTCCAGAAAACGGAACGTATCTTCCGCCGAAATTGTCGAATCAACCCAATCAAGCCACGGAGAAAAATCTTTCCGGCACCTATCCATGGAAGAAAAAACGATTTGCGCCGTCTGTTCATTTAACAACGGTCGTTGAAGCGTTATTCTTTGTCCGAGTATTTTTTCTTTCAGCATTTTATCCTCCCGCCTTTTATTTTTGAGCGCCGTATCTTTTCAGCAACGCCGCGATTTCAGCGTTTTTCGCTTTGGCCAGAGCCGTTTCGCCCTTATCGTCTTTGGCGTTGATTGTCTTGACCGCCCCGCCCTGCAGCAACAGTTCCGCGCATTCGGCATACCCGTTCAGCGCCGTTACCATTAATGGCGTCATTCCCTTTGCGTCCGGTATGTTCGGATCGGCGCCGCGTTCCAACAGAGCTTTGACGCTTTTGATTTGATTGGACATCACCGAATAAAACAAAGCCGTCCGCCCGAACTTTTCCCGTGCGTTTATTTTAGCGCCGGTGTTGACCAGAAGCGCAACGGCTTCCGGACTGCCGCGCTGAATCATCAAAGGCGTCATTCCTTTGTTGTCCGTCACATTCGGATCCGCCCCATGCTTCAGCAAAAGTTCGATGCTTTTCACCTGAACCGGATACGTTGATTTCATCAGAGCCGTCCTGCCCTGATTGTCGCGCAGGTTCGGATCGGCGCCCGTTTCCAGCAGCTGTTTCAGCTCCTCCGGTTTAGTAAAAGCCAAAGACAACGCCGGAACGCCGTCTTTATTTTTAACATTCATATTGACGTTTGTTTTTTTCAGTATTTCGACCGTTTCGGCCAAAGCCGGCAAATTGTATTTTTTCATGCGGACCAGCGCTTTGGTCAGCGCGTTTTCGCCGTTCCGATTGATGGTATTGACATCGGCGCCGCGATTGACCAGCACACGCACAACGGCGGGGTTGTCAACCGCCTGCATCAAAGCCGTTTCCCCGTTTTTATCCGCCGCATTCACATCGGCGCCGTATTGCAGAAGCAACTCAATCATTTCAGGAGATTGAGCGAAAGAAGCGATCATTAAAGGCGTCCTTTCATCAAAGCCGCTTTTCGTGTTGATATAAGCGACGGCTCCCTTGTCCAGCAGGAATTTTACCACCCGAATGTCTTTATTCGTTACGGCGGACGACACCACCGTTTCACCGAAATTGTTTTTAGTCCGGATATCCGCCCCGAGCGCCAAAAGTGTTTCCGCCGTTTCTAAATCAATGTAATGCGCCGATTTTTTCAAAAGCGTTTCGCCGTATTCGTCGCGGGCGTTGATGTCCGCCCCGTTTTTAATCAGCAGTTTCACCGCGGAAACAGGCTTTACGATTTGATATTTGACAAGCAAATTACGATCCGCTTTCACGCCGGCATCAAACAGGATTTGCATCATTTCTTCGTTTGGAAAAGCAGACATCAAAACGCTTTTTCCGTCCGGTGATACATAGTTCGGATCGGCGCCCTTTTCGATCATCAACCGGATAATTGACGGATCCTTTTTCAACAGGATCGCCGTCATCAAGGGCGTTTTCCCCATGGGATCGACACGGTTCAAATCGGCTCCCTTTTCGATTTCCTTTTGAACTGCGGCAATATCGGCTTGCCGCCACCAAAACGGGGAACAGAAATTCCCCGCATTCCCGCAGATCATCTTTTCAAACGCCAACATTTGAACAAGCTCGACTTTCTGCGCCCGAACACGGGGAACCATTATGAAAAAAGGAACAAAAAAAACGATAACCAAAAAAGATTTTTTCATCATACGGTTCTTCAACTTTCATTTCCCCAAAACGGACGGGTTATGGTTTCTGACGGTTTTATTACAGATAGAAAATGCGCTTTAAGTGCCTGTCTTCTTTATGATAGACTAATATAGTTTTTAGTAAATACCGGATTTAAAATATGCTCCTTAATACTTTATTGTCTTTCTTGCCTTGACCGTCGGTTTTGGGGCTTTTCTTGTAACGATTTATTTTTCCCTTTCTTATATTTGTTCGGGCTTTGGAAAATACCCGCCTTTTCTTTGCTCTCTGGGTTCTGCAAAAAAGACGGTTATTGAGGAGGCCGAAAAATTATTAAAACAAATGCAGGCCCCGATCAAAGTTGTTGATTTAGGCTGCGGCAGCGGCAGCTTATTAATTCCTTTGGCCCAAAAATTTCCTCAGCATCATTTTATCGGATATGATTGGGACAAAGTTCCTTATTTCATTGCTAAATTCCGCTCAAGAAAAATCCCGAACATTCAGTTGTTCAACCGCAATTTCATGAAAGAAAATTACAGTGACGTGCAGCTGATCGTATGCTATATCGGTCCGTCGCTGAAGATCCCTTTAGGCAAAAAACTGTACGAAGAACTGCCGGAGGGAGCTTTTGTTGTTTCCGAAACATTCGAGCTTGATTTTTTATCTCTGCAGGAAGTGATACAGGCCAACACACTGAAAATTCCTACAAAAGTATTCCTATATCAAAAAAAGAAATCGAACATTGACAGTAAAGCCGTTTAGTGAAGAGCGTTTCGCATATTGGACAAATTTGATATTTTTCCATTGATATCTTGAAAAAAACCGCTTTGTTACAGAATAATCCTGATATTGATCAATGCACTGTCCCCTGAAATGAGATGGTTATTTTTAATGTCGGAAAATTCCCTCTTCTCTGCCGGATTGACTTATTCCGCGGCTTTTTCATATAATACATTGCTGTTTTTTTTAACGATTATTTTCGAGGCTTAATATGGATTTATACGATTTCACGGTTAAGGATATTAAAGGAAATGAACAAAGACTGGATCAATACAGAGGAAAAGTCCTGTTAATTGTTAATACGGCAACGGAATGCGGCTTTACGCCCCAATATGAAAATCTGCAAAACTTGTATGACAAATATCATCAGGACGGATTTGAGATTTTGGATTTTCCGTGCAATCAGTTCGGGCATCAGGCCCCCGGAACAGAACAGGAAATCGCGTCCTTCTGCACTGTTCGGTTTGGCGTAACTTTTCCGCAGTTTTCAAAAATTGATGTCAATGGAGAAAACCAAAGCCCCTTGTTTGCTTATTTAAAACAGCAGCAAGGCTTCAAAGGCTTCGACACAACGACACAGGCCGACCGCTTTATGGACGAAATGATGTCCCGCGCCGATCCTGATTATGCCAAAAAAAGCGATATAAAATGGAACTTTACCAAATTTCTGATTGATAAAGAGGGCCATGTTGTCAACCGCTTTGAACCTATGGAAGCCCTGTCCGTTGTTGAAGACAACGTTGTTTTATGCTTAAAGGGATAAGATTTTCTTTGCCGTCCTAATTTTACGGTCTTGCCCGGTTCGGCAGAAATATCCGCAAAGAAAAGAGCTTTTGAGCTTTTTATGTACGGCTCTGAAGCCCGCTTTTGCCCTTTTTTATCAGAGCTCATTCCTTCCTTTTTTCAAAAATTAAAACGCCGGAACTCTTTATTCATCGCCGGAAAAGCCCTCTTTTTAATTGTCAGTCGCCACCCAGACCGGCTTCAGAAGAGGACATACTTAGTGCTTTTCTTCAAAATAGCTTCCGATTTCTTTCATTCTGGCCATTTGTTTAACATGAAAGGGGCAGCGGCGTTCACAATGACCGCAGGAAATGCAGGCATCTGCATGGACCGACAGGTTTCTGTAGTGTCCCGCAGCCATTTCATCACCGATTTGGGCCAAATCGTAATACTTATTCACCAAACCGATATCAATCCCTTTCGGACAGGGAGTGCAATGATTGCAGTAGACACATCGACCGCTTTTTTCATCGGGAACAGCCGTTCCTAAAATGGAATAGTCTTTTTCCTCAGCCGTCGCATCATAAAAACGAAGAACCTCTTTAACATGTTCCGTGCTCCCCACTCCGGGCAGGCAACAAATCACGCCCGGCTTGTCCAAAGCGTATTGCAGACACTGCGTTTTGCTGAGCTCTATGCCTAACGGGGAACGTTTTTTATCCAAAAGCTGACCGCCGGCAAAGGGCTTCATCACTGTAATGCCGACGCCCTGCTTTTCCGCTTCCCGATAAAGGGCCATGCGTTCGGCGGCATTTCCCGTTTCGCCGTACCCCTCCCCCGTATAATCGTAAACAGGATTGATGCTGTACATAAACAGGTCAACCTGTCCTGTTTTCAAAAGCTCCCGCGCAATGGCGACCGTATGACTTGAAAATCCCAAATGACGGATTATCCCCTGTTCTTTCAAAGCGCACATATGGTCCCAAATGCCGCCCCTGCGCATCATCAAACGCAGATCGTCCCATTCGTCAATACAATGCACATACCCGAAATCCGTATACTCTAATCCGGAAGCCTCCAATACGGTATCAAAGGATTTTTTGACAATATCTTCATTCCGGCTGAACTCGTATTCCCCTTTCGGATAAGCCGCCCCAAAATGCATTTGCGTATAAATTCTGTCCCGCCTGCCCCGAACCGCATTACCGAAAGCTTTGTAAGTCCCGACCGTCCCGCAGCACAAATCAAAAAAGTTAATGCCGTTCTCCGCAGCATATCGCACGGTTTCCTCAACAACGCCCTCTGCACAAGTATGAATATTTCCCAATCCCAGCCCGATCGTGCTGATCATTTCTGTACCATGCGGCAGCTTTTTATACTCAACCATTTCCGATCCTTCTTTATAAAACAGCAGCATATTTCCATGAATACTGCACCCTCTTTATCATTAAAGTCAACTTTAAATTTAGGATTAGGAAAAAGGGCTTGTTTCTTTGTTTTTCATACATTATTCTCTCTCCCTTTCGCGTTTACAAATATTGCCGAACATGCTAGATATTAATTACGCCTTCAACTTTTGAATAACAGAGGAGAATGCAATGGCCCGTTTTGTTGTTTTTGGCCTCGGCATGGTGGGACGTTCTTTTTTAAGATTGGCATATGAAAATGCTTTGGTCAGTCCGGAAAATTGGTTTGCTGTAGAAAAAAATACGGACTTTATTGCTTTTTTTAAAAAATATAACGGGCTGGAAGCAAATTATATAATAGCCGATGTTAATCATGAAAATTACCGGCATGTTTTTTCATTTTTGAATGAAGGCGATTATTTGTTGGATTTCAGCTCTTTTCCGGGGAATACGGATCTTTTGTCCTTCTGCATGGAAAAAGGCATTCATTATCTGTCCACCTGCAGCCTGCCTTTGGAAAAAGACGGGCAGTCTCTTCCCGATCACCATGATTTTATCCTGTATAAGGAATTAAAAAAGAAGCCTCTGCTGAGCAAAGCGACTTCGATTATTGAATTCGGCATGAATCCCGGCATGGTATCCTGCTTTTTAAAACAGGGCCTTAAAGCCATTGCCGCAAAAGACGATACTCCTTTCGTTGCGGCTCATCGCGATGAACTGCAGGAACTGATCAAAAACGGCCAATATGCTCTTGCCGCGCAAAAGCTGGGCGTGGAGGTCGTCCATATTTCCGACACAGATACGACACAAGTCAATTTTCAAAGCGCTCCGGATACGATTTATTCAACATGGAACCCCGAAGCCTTTCGCGAGGAAAGCACGAATTTCAGCGAAATTTCATTGGGCAGCGATACGGCTGTTGAAACATTCGGTCCGCGCATTAAGGAATATGACGCCTCCGACGGTTATTTGCGGCTGAAGGATTCGGCGGCGATCATCAAAGATCAGTCTGTTTCGCCGTGGGGAAGCTTTACCGGTCATATTGTCCCGCATGAAGAAATTTATACAATCGCAGATTTTCTTTCTGTCCGCAAAGATGACCGGCTGATTTATAAGCCCTCTGTTTATTTTGTATACAAAGCCTGTGATATTGCGCGCCAAAGCCTGTCAAATAATTCAAAAAACGTTCGGGAGCATTTGATTTCCTCTGACGAAATCTCTGCGGGCGGAGAAGCCGTCGGCATTGTTTTGGACGGAAAGAACTTTAAAACGCGTTACTTCGGCAACAGGCTGGAAATTCCTATCAAAGAAGATACGCCGACAATTTTGCAGGTATCCGCTTCAGCCTATGCCGCGTTCCGCTATATGCTGGACAATCCTTCCCTGGGATTTTTGTTTCCGGAAGAATTGGACGATGAAAAGCTGCTGGAATATGCCAGACCCTATCTGAAAGAATACGTGACTTTTACCTGTCCTCCCCTTGAACGGCATTTCAAAAAAGCGCGCTAAAAAATGAACGGCGGTTTAGTATTATTGGAAGACCCGCATTTTATTATCGACATAATGTATGCGCGTAAAAACAACATGTCGGGTCAGGCCGTTTACAAAGACGTCGGATACGGGAACAACGCTTATATGCGTCCGCAGATGAAACAGGCGCTGCTGTCCTTAATTCCCGTTCTGGAAGAAAACCGTTTAAAAATGCGGGTGTGTGACGCTTATCGTCCTCCCGCCGCACACCGGCGGTTATTGGAAATCATTCCCGTAGAGGGATTTTTTGCCAAAGATTATAACCTTTCCAACCACTGTCACGGCACGGCTGTCGATGTTTGTTTGACAGATTTGGAAGGCAATAATCTGGATTATCCGACAGAAATAGACGCCTATGACGAACGTTTCCGCCAACAGATTCTGCAGAAACAGTTCAGCGAATTTTTTGAACACCTGAAAAAAGCCCGCCATGACTATGCCGGAGCCAGCCCGAAACAGATAAAGAACCGCGAATTTCTGAAGAACTTAATGGAAACGCACGGTTTTGAAGCCATTCCCCACGAATGGTGGCACTATAATTTGGCCGGCTGGAGGAATTATCCCGTCATTAAATGGGATTGACCCGAACCGTTTTCCGCGTTACTCTGAATAAAGAAGCGTCGGTTTGCGCTTGCTGCCTGCCTTTAGCTGACCCGGACGGGAAAACCAAATTTTTTATATTTTTGCGTCAGAACTCTTTAACAGGGAATTTTTGACAGGCAGGCATCAAAATATTTATTCCCGCTAAGGAGCTGCGCCATGACTGATACTTCTCTTTCCTTAACGGTCGAAACCATTGAAACTTTGTTTAAACAGGGCAAATGTTTGACCTTTAATCCCTTGCTTCCATTGCCGGCCTATAAATTTGCGCGCAGACTGCAAGACCGCTTTGAAGCGGAAAACCATATCAAACACTCACAAATCCTGTCAAAAACGGCTTGCTTATGCCCTGACGGCGGATATACGCCGGACTTTCATTACTTTTCAAACGGGGTTTTGCTGCACCGCTTCTTTCACGAACAGGAAAAAGCCGACGGCCTAAAACGTATTGAAACTTTCTTAGCCCTGCACGGTTATAAAATAACGCGGACTTACGGCCCCGGAAACGCTTTTGATCCGGAATATGACGCTTTTCTGCGCGAAATTTCTCAAACCGCCTGTCAAAAATATCCATATCAGGAGGATTTGTATATCGAAGCTTTGCCGGATAAGGAAACGTTTATCAATCACTGTTTTGAAAACGGCAATGTACTGCTGAACGCCTGCAGGACGGAGGCTCTGCCGCCGGAAAGCCGGCAATATATGGCGTTGTTTTCAAACGGATTCCTCTTCGTTTCGGAGGAATACAAAGACATCACGGGAATCAATGATCCGAAAAAGCTGTACGATTTCAAACGGACCGTCAGGAACAGATTCATCTTCTTACAGCGCCGGCATATTCCGCAAAGCTATCTGGACGGGCTTTATAAAAGGGCCGAACAATATGAATGGTTCTTATCGGAAACAGAGGCCTTGCGCTGCCAGCCCGAAAAGAAACAGCTGACGTCCGCTGAAAAAGAAAAAATGAATGATTTTATAGAAAATTTACTTTCCGACCGAACCTGCGTCAGTGTCACTATTCCCGATCCGGCAGATGAATTTATATCTCCGGAGCGTGAAAATTTTGCTTTATTTTCTGACGGCACGCTTGTTCTGGACAGCTCCAAACAAGCCGTTGCGGACATTTTTTGCAAACATTTGCAGAAGCCCTTTCCGCAAATGACCTTTTCGCCGCAGTTCGTACCGAAATACTACGTTCCCGAAATTTACCGGCGCTTGCTCGACCGGCAAAAAAGCGCGCGGCAGATTTACTTGGAAATGCTGAAACAAAAGGCTAAAAAGCTGAAAAAGAAATTAAGCATTCCTCACCATGAAGCTTTGGAATTGACCGCTAAAATGACCGGCTGGGCAAACTGGAAAGCGGCAACCGTCATCGAAGAAGAACAGGCCCGCCATGTGATCTGCGCGGAACAAATCAAGAAAAAAATGGCCGAAAGACAAGGCTGGCAGGATCCGGTCGAATGGGAATATCAAAACTATTTGAAGAAAAAAGCAGACTGACGTTTTATCTGGTGTTTTCAGGGAAGCCTGCCTTTGGGCTTCCCTTCTTTTTTACCGATTAAATTAAAACAAAAATCCTTTGGAAACAAATCCGTTTTAAGATACATTACTTCATTATTGCCTTTCAGAAAAGCGAGGAACCAGCCCATGGCCGACATCCATCAAAAACAAGAAAAATTAAAACAATACCTTAAAGAGTTGGGCAGCGTCGCCGTTGCTTTTTCCTCCGGCGTGGATTCAACCTTTCTGCTCAAAACGGCGCATGATGTTTTAGGAGACAAAGTCATTGCCGTAACGGCTTCCTCCTGTTCTTTTCCGCAAAGAGAATTAAATGAAGCCGTCGAATTTTGCAAAAAGGAGGGCATTAAACACGTTCTTGTCAAATCCGAAGAGCTGAACATCGAGGGTTTTCGTCAAAATCCGAAAAACAGGTGCTATTTGTGCAAATCGGAACTGTTCCGGGAAATTATAGATGTGGCCCAAAAGAACGGCATTGAAAATATCGCGGAAGGCTCCAATATGGACGATAATGGCGATTATCGCCCCGGGCTGCAGGCCGTTGCGGAACTGGGGATTAAGAGCCCCCTGCGCGCGGCGGAATTAAACAAAACGGAAATTCGCCTGCTGTCCAAAGAACTGGACCTGCCGACGTGGGACAAGCAGTCCTTTGCCTGTCTGTCTTCCCGCTTTGTCTACGGGGAAACAATCACCGAAGAAAAGCTCAAAATGGTGGATCAGGCCGAACAGCTGCTGCTGGATCTGGGTTTTCATCAGTTGCGGGTCAGAATACATGGAAAAATGGCGCGCATAGAGCTGAAACCGGAGGAATTTGAACGGTTAATCGAAAAACAAACAAGAGAAAAAGTTGTTTCGGAATTTAAAAAGTTCGGTTTTACCTATATTTCCATGGACTTAATCGGTTACCGCACCGGCAGCATGAACGAAACGCTGCCGCAGACAAATAAAGGAACGCCGGCCTGACCGGTTTTATTCTTTATACGCATCAAAGCTTAAATGGAAAGTCGTTCCCCGACCAACCGTACTTTCAACGGAAATGGTTCCGTTATAATTTTCAACAATTGTCTTGACGATTGACAATCCCAGTCCGGTGCCTTCATTTTTGTCCTGATTGGCATTTTTAGAAAAAAACGGTTCAAAAATACGGGATATGTTTTCGGCTTCTATCCCGACGCCTGTATCCGAAAAATCAACGTTTACCCTTTCGTTTTCCATGAATACATTGATATTCATCTTTCCGCCGTCCGGCATCGCATGAAAAGCGTTTTGCATCAAATTCACAACAACCATGCGCATTTCCGCGTCTGCCGCAGAAATCACGACCGGTTTATCGGCTTCCTGCACCGTCACCTCTACGCCCGTTTTTTTTGCTTCATATTCCAACAAACTGGCCGTTTCTGAAATAACTTCGTTCAAATCAACAGGACGGCTTTCTCTTTCCGGCTTTCTGGATAATTTCAATAACCGGGAAGTCACATTAATGCATAACGAAATCTGATCATTGACCAAAGCCAAATAATGCCGCAAATCTTCTGTCTTCAGCATCTTTTTGCCGTCTATCTTACCCAGAATATTTTCCAAAATCAGCCGCACGGAACCTAACGGGTTGCGCATCTCATGCGCAACGGAACTGGCCAGCATGCCGACCGCCGATAATTTTTGCTGATGTGACAACAAAATCGCCTTATCCAGAGGACGGACCAATTCAATGACCCACAAAACTTCCCCTTCTGCCGTTTGATGACGAAACGCCGCTGCGGAAACTTCGACAAACTTTTCACGTCCTTCTTTATCCGCATACCGCTGAATAATATTAATCGGCACATTGGGATTTTCTTTGAGCAAGGCCAATGTACACGGGTGCTGAGCCGCAGAGCACGGGCAAGAATTTCCATAAACTTCAAAACACTTTTTATGTTCGGTCGCCTGTGTATTTTGATATATTTTGCTATAAAAAGAATTCATCAAAATAATGTTGTAATTTTCATCTAAAACGCGGACGCCGTCCGGAATACTGTCGATCAGATTTTGCAAAAAATCTCTGCTTTCATTTATATCCCGAACATAATTTTCAATATCCTCCGCCATTTTATTAAAGTCTCTGGCCAAAATGTCCAATTCATTATTCTGCGATAATTTAGGCTTTACAGCGACGCGGAATCCCAACTCTCCGGAAGAAATGCGGTGCGTAGCTTCCAACAATTGTTCAATCGGGCGCAAAACCCACTGGCGGATAATCAGCCATAACAGCTCCAAAATCACAAAAACCAACAAAAACGCAGATAAAACAAAGTACCCCAAAACGCGGATTTTATTATCGCGTTCTCTGCCCCCTTTTATATCCTTCAGCAATTCCTTCCGTAATTCGAGATTGCGGTCTTCCTGCGTTTTCAAGGCGAATGTATATCCCTGATCCTCCCACAATTTTGTAAAACTGTCAGATCCTTTGAAATGCTGTTTTTGCTGAAGTTGGGAAAGCGCTTTTCTCAGCTGTTCATTTTCGTTGTACAGTTCGTATAAAGATTCCGCCTTTTTGCGAACGGCGATCCGTTCCTGATCCAACTGTCCCACATAACTGACCATAAAAGTTGAAAGGAAAAGGGTAAATATGGCGGAAACGCTCAGAAATAAGAATAAGAAGATTTTTGCGTTCAGGCTAAAGAAATATTTTTTTTTCATGCAAAACCCGTTGTCAAAGGAGCCTTCCTTTATTGTGCCTGTTCGGATAAAAAATGCAAGCTTTTAGAAAATATCTCGTTTTTCTGCCGTTTTCCATTGCCCCGGTTGCAGTCCATCCAAAATCAGGCGCCCGATTGATATGCGGATCAGGCGCAAAGTCGGGAAACCGACGGCGGCTGTCATATGACGCACCTGTCTGTTTTTTCCTTCCGTCAAGGTCAGCTTAACCCATGAAGTGGGAATATTTTTTCGAAAACGGATCGGCGGCACGCGTTCCGGAAAATCCGGCGGTTCTGTCATTTCGGCCAAACAGGGTCTTGTTTTATAGCCCTTAATGACTACGCCTTGACGCAGCTGTTTCAAAGCCTGTTCTGTAATCGCGCCGTCAACCTGCGCCAAATAAGAACGAGGATGCGCAAAATGCGGATCCAATACCTTTTTGATCAAAGGACCGTCATTGGTCAAAAGCAGCAATCCTTCACTGTCATGGTCCAACCGACCGGCAGCATAAACATCGGCGGGCAGATTGAATCCTTTCAGACTTTTATGTCCGCCCTCTTCAGTAAATTGACTGAGCACGCCATACGGCTTATAAAAAGCAATGTATTGAAACATGTTAATCCCCGACAAACTGCTGCCGACAGATTAAAAAGTTTCGGTTTAAAAATCAATGCCGCATCTCTGTTTTTATTTTTCAGGGCAGAAGCTGCTTTGGCGATTCCTGATCGTCTAAGGAATAAAGCGTCGGAATTTTTTCTTTGGGCAGCACGACATACTGACAGAACTTGCCCATAGCGCCGCAGGGTTCCGTAAAGAAAAACGTGTTTCCTTTCTCAAAGCCCTGCGCTTGGATATAATATTCGGCATAGCCCAAATTCATCACATTTTGTTCGGCAATTTTCACACTGCCGCTGACACCGGAGGAACACGTAAACGGCAGGCTCCATATTCCGTTATTCAGGCTCCACTGCCCGTAATTCTGCACATACAGATACGGTTCCCAGCACTTAGGCGGCTTGTCCTGCGCAAATGCCGCCGACGGCAGCAAAGCCAAAAGCACAAAAATATTTTTTCGCATAACTTTTGTTTTCCTTTAAATGCTTCTATTTTAAAATAAGATGAGGATTTGACCAGCTGTTTAAAAGGATAGGATCAAGGGCTGAAAAGCATGATTGACGCACATATTCATCTGCAGGATCACCGCTTTGATGCGGATCGGGAAAAACTGATCCGGCAAGCACAACAATGCGGTGTGGAAGGCTTTTTGTGCGCATCGGCGGCTCCTTCTGACTGGCAGCCGGTCTGCGATCTGGCCGGCAGACACGCAAATATACGTCCCTTTATCGGCACCCATCCTTGGCATGCGCCACAGCATGATGCCGCCCTGCTCAGGAAATTACTGACAGAACACCCTCATGCCGGTGTCGGAGAAATCGGACTGGACGCTTTCAAAACCAATCCGGCGCAAGAAAGCGCTTTCATCGATCAGCTGATCATCGCGGCAGAGCTGAAACGTCCTTGTGTCATTCACTGCGTTAAAAGTTTTGATCAAATGGCCGCCTTTTTAAAGCGTTTAAAAGATTTGCCGCCGGCATTAATGTTTCACGGATATTCCGGCACAATCCGGCAGGCCGAATTTTTGCTTCATTTCAATGCTTATTTTTCTTTTTCCGGATCGGTTTTATCGGCGCATAAAAGAAAGCTTCAAGCTGTTCTGGCTGCCCTGCCCGAAGATCGGATATTGGCGGAAACAGACGCTCCGGATATGAAGCCTGCACCAAATTATTGCTTTTCCGAAACAGAAAAACGCAATATTCCTGCAAATCTGCCCTTCATTATTCAAGGAATTGCCGCGATTCGGAAAACAGATGCGAACTCATTAAAAGCCGTTCTGCGCCATAATATTGAACGGTTTTGTTCAAGCCTTAAGTCTTAGTTGATCGGACGGATCAAACGCGGCCAGATCCCGACCCAACCCGTATTATGGGAGGCGTTCGGAACAATAATCAATTCAGCCTGATCGTTATTCAAAGAATAAACGAAACTTTCCGTTAAAGAGACCGGCACATTTTTATCTGCGCCGCCGACAAAATGCGTTTGAGGAATTTTGGCCAGCCGATCCTTATAATCTGCCGGATTAAGCGATCCGTTTAAAGAGGAATCCTCATGATAAGCAGTCCATTCCTTATGATCCAAAACACCGGCAACCGTATAAACCTTAGAAACCTCCGGCAGTCTCAGCGCCGCCAGCAAAGCAACGGTAGCCCCACCCGAATAACCGATTAATTCAACTTTTGGCGCCTTATATTGAGCAGCCAGTCTGCGGACAGCCTCCGCTTCAGCCCCGATAACATTGGAATCAAAACGGCCATTAGTCCAATAATAAACCCGACAGGAACGCGGCATGATAAATTGACACGGTCTGGCCAAATAAACAACATTTGCCGAAGGGTCCCGCTGCGCCATGTCCAAGACCATTAATTCAGACGGCGTCGGATCCGTTGACGGTGTATACGCATTCACCCACGCAAATCCGTCCCCTTCAATATAAATACGCAGCGGCAGTCCTTCCTGTCCTATTCGTGCCCATGAGGCCAAAGCAAAAGGCTTTGTTTGGAGCTCCTGATATAAAAACCCCTCCGGTTCGGGCAAAGAAGCACATGCGGTTAAAATAACCGTTAAAAAAAACAGAAAAAATATTCTTTGAATCATGCTTTTTAACCGTTTATTTAGCAAAAGGATTAAATATTCTCGTATAGATCCTCTCCTTCTTTAAATGATTTCTGTCACAGGAGCAACCGTGAAGAACTATCTTTCTGAATTTATTGGCACTTTCGGATTTGTACTAATCGGCTGGGGTACAGTCGTATTTGCCGCGCCGTTTGTCGGCTATTTGGGCATTTCTATGGCTTTCGGTCTGGCTTATGCGGCAGTCAGTTTCGCTTTTTGCAGCGGGCATTTCAATCCGGCTGTCACCGTCGCGGCGGCTTTATCAGGACAGTTTGCGGCCAAAAGCAAAACAAAAACCGCCTTGAAGGTAATCGGTTTTCTTCTGATGCAACTCGCCGGCGCGTGTGCCGCAGCAGCTTCCGTTTACTTTATTTATTCGGGAAAAACTGGATACGTTTATCAGGGAATGAGCGGTGCCAATATAATCGATCGTTATACTTTGTCTTCCGCTTTTTATTTGGAAACGCTGCTCTGCTTTCTCTTTTTATGCGTTTTTCTGGGAACCTCCAAAGAAACGAAAGCCAGACCGATTGCCTGCGGTTCTTTCATTACAGCCGCTTATCTGCTTTCTTATCCCGTTACAAAAGGAGCTCTTAATCCGGTCCGTTCGACAGCCGCTGCTTTGTTCAGTACGGAGGAAGCTCTTGCCCAGCTGCCCTTATTCTGGGGGGCTGCTTTAACCGCCGCCGTCATTGCCGGATTGGTTTATAATCCCGCTGTCAGCCGATTGTTTCAAAAACAAAACAAAATATCTTAAAAAGAAAACAGCCCGCATTATCTGACGGGCTGATTTATTTTTTAGGTCCTGATTTAAATTTTATCGGCCAATAATGTTCTGACACGCGTTAATGTCGCCATGCGGTCGCCGGAAGTATCAATCTGTTCCCATGTAATCGGACCGACATCAATATCCAGCTGTTTTCTCAATTCCTCCTCCGTTTTCACATCTGACGGATTGCGTTTGCGCTGCGTTACGCGGTCTATACGAACTTCTAGCGGCGCATCAACCCACAATCCCTTGAAATCGACATTCATTTCACGCGCCAAAGCTTCAATCGCGCGGCGCTGTTCCGGTTTATGGAACAGAGCATCTGCCATTACAGACTGCCCGGAAGACAAAATATAACGGCATTTTGCACAAACTTCCTTAAATACTTTATCTTCCATTTCCGGCGCATATTCGGCTGTATCCAGATTTTCTTCCAGTCCGGCATTCAGCATGTTTTTGCGCAACACATCGTCACGCACGATCACGGCTCCCGGCGGATTGCCGATAAAAGGCGCCGATTCACGGGCTATTCGGGACTTTCCGCTGCCAGACAAGCCGCCGCAGGCGACCAAAACCGGCTTTTGGCGTTCTAAAAACCGCTTGGCAATCACCAGCTGTTCAAAAGCCCGATTGGCCATCAGCATAGATTCATGTTTGTCCTTGATTTCCGAAGATCGCTGCGCGAACACATAAGCATTTACAGCCGCGCGGCAGGACAAAAACAGCGGCAGTACCGGCACCCCTTCCCAATCCTGCGACAGGGCCATATAGTGATTGAACAAAATACTGGCCAAACGGCGTTGTCCCTTGCTTTCCATTTCAACCAGCAGAAAAGCGAAGTCATACATTGTATCAATTTGGGTCAAGTCATCGTAGAACTCGATCGGATTAAACGGAATAACCTGCCCGTTCCACATCGCCAGATTGCGCAAAGTCAAGTCTCCGTGACACCAACGGATTTTACCGTCAGCCTGCCGTTTCAGCAGCAGCTCCCGATAGCTTTCCAAAGCCTCCAGCTGTTCGGCTTCCAAGGCATCAACGTCCTCTTCATCAAAAATATCCGGCACAAAGCAGCGGATCATCGCATTATTTTCATAAATACGACCACGGATAATATCAACCGGATTGCGTGACATGATCACTTCGGCTTTTTGGTGCAGATCAAAGATTTTTTCCGCCGTATCCATCATTTCAAAGCGGTCAAGGTCTCCCCTGTCCACCATGTTTTCAAACAGCATATTTTCTTCAAATTCCTGCATAACAAGCACGTAATCGACGACCTCCGCTTTTTCGTCGGAGCAGGCGGAGCGCAGAAAAATCCGGCCTTTTTTATCAGAGACGACCTCTTCCACGCCAAAGCACAGTCCCGGTGCGAACCGTTCGCAGATTTCCAATTCCCGACGGCAGGCCGCCAAACGCTTTTCCGGCGTTGAATAATCGACATACGGATATTTCACGCCGCGTTTCAACTTATAGGCCTTTTCCCCAGTTAAAAACACATCGGAAATGTTCGTTTCCTTGACGATAATTTTATGCAGCGGCTTAAAACCGTAAGCGTCTTGTTCCGACAACGCGGCAATAACGGCGGATTGATCATCAATCAGCATCAGATTCTCCTGTTTTTATTCGGGTTTATGGGACGGATTAATATTGCGCATATTCTGCGGTTGACTGGCCAAAGAAGCATTAAATTGCTGTGTGACACGGACAAAAGTAGTGCGCTTGCTTAACTCTTTTAACGTAACCGCTCCGACATATGTGCACGTTGAACGCACACCGCCCAGAATTTCTTTTACGGTATTCTCCAAAGCGCCCTTATATTCCACCAATACAGTGCGGCCTTCGCTGGCACGATAATCCGCAACGCCGCCGGCATATTTTTCCATAGCTGTATCCGAACTCATGCCATAGAAACGACGGTATTTCTTGCCCGTATTTTCATCAACGACCAGATCGCCGCCCGATTCGTCATGTCCGGCAAACATGCCGCCCAACATCACAAAGTCGGCACCAGCCCCAAAAGCTTTGGAAACATCGCCCGGACAGGTGCAACCGCCGTCACCGATAATCAATCCGCCCAGCCCGTGCGCCGCATCGGCACATTCAATGATAGCGGACAGCTGGGGATAGCCTACCCCCGTTTGAATGCGTGTCGTACAGACGGAGCCCGGACCAATTCCGACTTTGACGATATCCGCCCCGGACAAGATCAGTTCTTCAGTCATTTCCCCGGTCACGACATTGCCGGCAATGATTGTCATTTCAGGAAAGCTGTCACGCACCTTGCGGACATATTCGACAAAGTGCTGAGAATATCCGTTTGCAACATCGATGCAGATAAATTTAATCGCCGGATTGTCCCTGCAAATTCGTTGCAGTCGTTCATATTCCTTATCAGAAGTACCGGACGTAATCGCCAGATAATTATAGTCTTCAGCCGGGCACTGCTTGTTAAAAGCGCTCCATTCTTCTTTCGTATAGTGTTTTTGAATACATGTGAACATCTTATATTGCTTTAAAACATTAAAGACTTCGAAGCGTCCGACCGTATCCATATTGGCGGCCATGATCGGCACGCCCGTCCATGTTTTTTTGGAATTTCTGAATATGAAGGTCCTGTTTAAATCCACTTCTGAACGCGACCGGAGCGTACTGCGTTTTGGGCGGAACAGCACGTCTTTAAAATCCAATTTCATATCTTCTTCAATTCTCATTTCTTTCTCCTCAAACGAGTTGATCACGATCAAAGTTGTTCATAACACCACTGCGGGTGATGCTCATTCAATCCGGCAGGATCCTGATGAATGATTATTTCAGCGTTTGGAAACGCATTTGTCAAAAGTTTTTCCACATTATCGGCCACAGCGTGCGCTTTTGCCAGCGTAAAAAGCGGGTTCAGCTCCAAATGCAGCTGGATAAACCACTGCGTTCCGGACGAACGCGTGCGCAAATCATGCAGTCCCAACACCTCCGGCGCATTCAAAACTATATCGGCGATCTTATGTTTTTCTTCGACGGGCAGCTCCGCATCAATTAATTGTCCCAGTGCTTTTTTTGCAACACGGCAGGCGCTGAAAACCAAATAAACGGCGATCAAAAAAGCAAAAATCGGATCGGCATACCTGAAATTGAAACGGACGCTGACAAACAAAGAGGCCATGACGCTCAAACTCATCAAAATATCACCGGCATAGTGCGCATGATCAGCCTCAATCGCGACCGAATTTGTTTTTTTGACCACATAGCGCTGAAACACAATCAAACACAGCGTTACGGCAACAGAAAAGGCCATGACTCCCATACCGACATTCACATTATCGATCCGACGGGGGTGAATAATATACTGAATGCTTTGAAAAATCAGCAATATGGCAGAGCCTGCGATAAAAGCGGCCTGTCCCAAAGCGGCCAAGGGCTCGACTTTGCCATGTCCGAACCGATGTCCGCTGTCTGCCGGCGTCAAAGATGTTCTGACCGCCCATAAATTCAACAGTGAAGCTCCGGCATCTAACGATGAATCTATCAGACTGGACAACAGCGCAACGGAATCCGTCATGACCGAAGCGACCAGTTTTGCCGCAATTAAAACAAACGCCGCACCGGTTGAAGCAGCCGCCGCGTTTTTTATTAAAACAGCCGAAGATTTTCCTTCAGACACAACAAAACTGCCCTTAGTTAAATAAATGTTAAAGACTACTCACTATAACAAACATCATTCCTTTATGGAAACATAAAAAATTTTTAAAAAAGTCTTTTTAATAGCTTGCTTGTAAGGCTCCGGCACTTTATTTTATAGAACAGTTAAATCACACGAACGGCAGAATAAAATGGCTAACCCATATACTCTTTTAGGTGTTTCAAAGACGGCCTCTCAAGAAGAAATCAAACAGGCTTACCGCAAGCTGGCGCGCAAAATGCACCCTGACCTGAATCCCAACGACCCGAAAGCCGAGGATAGATTCAAGGAAATTTCAAGCGCTTATGATATTCTTTCCGATCCGGAAAAGCGCAGACGGTTTGACAGCGGAGAAATTGATGAAGACGGCAAGGAACGTCCCGGATTCGGATATGGTTCCTACGGCGGCGGCAATCCGTTCAACGGCGCCGGCAGCGGCTTCGGCGGCTTTAATTTTGATTTCGGAGCTGCCGGACAGGCAAAATCCGGCGGCAAAAAGCGTTCCGGCTTTGATTTTTTCAGCGAAATGTTCGGCGGAGCAGCCGGCGGCGGAGCGGAAGATATCTTTTCCAATATGAAGCGCCGTTCTTCTGCGAAAATGCAGGGGGAAAACGTTAATTACGATCTGTCCGTTTCCTTTTTGGACGCGGCTTTGGGCAAAGAAAAGGAAATCTCCCTGCCCAACGGAAAAGTTTTAAACGTCAAAATTCCTGCCGGTACAGTCGATAAAACTATTTTGCGGTTAAAGGGACAGGGAGCCCCCGGATCAGCCGGCGGAGCAAACGGCGATGCGCTGATCCATATTCTGGTTCAGCCCCACCCCTACTTCGCACGTTCCGACAATGATATCCTGCTGGACGTTCCCATTTCAATCAAAGAAGCCGTTTTGGGCAGCAAAGTGACTATCCCCACATTAGAAAGCAAGGTCGCTTTAACCGTCCCGCCTAATTCCAATTCCGGATCGGTTTTGCGGCTGCGCGGAAAAGGCATTAAAAGCGGCGGAAAGACAGGCGATCTATTGGTCAAACTGTACATCGTCCTGCCCGACAAGCCCGATAATGAACTGACCCGATTCATGCAGGAATGGACGCCGGCGGCTTCTGATCCGCGGGCAAAGGCAGGCTTAAGCTGAAAATTTTGTTCAATCGAGTGATTTAATTTCAAAAATGCTTTGAAAACTCTTCTTTTTATGTTATCCCTCTTAACGGTTCCAAACTTTTAGAGAGGTTTTTATGACGACAAGTTTGATGACTGGAAAAAAGGGGCTGATTTTAGGATTGGCCAATGACCATTCGATTGCTTGGGGCATTGCTTCCGAACTGCATAATCACGGTGCGAAGCTGGCTTTTACATATCAGGGGGACTCTTTGGAAAAACGCGTCCGTCCGCTGGCAACTTCCTTAGGAGAAAACCTGGTGCTGCCGTGCGATGTCACCAAGGAAGAAACCTTGGACGCTCTGTTTAGTACCTTGGAAAAAGAATGGGGGTCTCTTGATTTCATCGTTCATGCCGTTGCTTTTTCAGACAAAAACGAATTAAAAGGGCGCTATTGCGATACGACTCTGACGAACTTTTTAAATACAATGCATATTTCCTGCTATTCGTTCACGGACATCTGCCGGCGCGCGGCTAAAATCGCCAATCCCGGCGCCAGCTTTGTCACGATGACCTACTACGGCGCGGAAAAAGTTTTGCCGAACTATAACGTCATGGGCGTTGCCAAGGCTGCTTTGGAAGCCTCCGTTAAATATCTGGCCAGAGATTTGGGAGCGCAAGGGATTCGTGTCAATGCCGTCTCCGCCGGCCCGATCAAAACGCTGGCCGCTTCGGGCGTCAGCGACTTCCGCGTTATTTTGAACTGGAACGAATGCTGCGCCCCCCTGCACCGCAATATTACGCAGGACGAGGTCGGAAAGAGCACAGTTTATCTGCTCAGCGACTTGGCCAGCGGCGTAACCGGAGAAATCCTGCATGTTGATGCCGGATACAATACAATCGGCATGATCAATCCGGACTATGCCCATGAAGCGGCGGAATTTTTGTCCGCACTTTCAAAGAAAAGCAGCGAATAATCATGACGGGCAACGGATTCGGTGAAATTTTCAGAACAACCACTTTTGGCGAAAGTCATGGCCCGGCAATTGGCTGCGTCATAGAGGGTGTTCCGGCCCGAATCCCTTTAGAAACAGAGGAAATACAGGCGGCCCTTAACCGCAGAAGACCGGGGCAATCGGCTTTAACGACACAGCGCCAAGAATCCGATAAAGTGCAAATATTATCCGGTATTTTTAACGGGCAAACAACCGGCACACCGATCGGACTGCTGATTTTAAATGAGGACCAACACTCGTCCGATTATGCCCCAATCGCTGATAAGTTCCGGCCCGGACACGCAGATTTGCCTTATTTTCTAAAATACGGCAACCGCGATTACCGCGGCGGAGGACGAGCTTCGGCGCGGGAAACGGCCATGCGCGTTGCTGCCGGCGTTTTGGCCCGCAAGGTATTAGGTCATTTTATTCAAACTCCATTTGAGATCACTGCCGGCCTTATTCAAGTCGGAAAAGAAAAAATTACCTCCTGGGACAGTTCGCAAATCAATAAAAACGCTTTGTTCTGCCCCGATCCGGCAGCTTTGCCCCGTTTTGAAAATGAAATCAAAAAAGCGCGGGAAAACAAAGATTCCGTCGGCGCCGTAATCGAAATACGCGCCTTAGGATTTCCCGCCGGATTGGGCGAGCCGGTTTATGACCGCTTAGACGCGGATCTGGCGAAAGCTTTAATGAGCATCAATGCCGTCAAAGGTGTTGAAATTGGCGATGGTTTTGCCGCTGCTTCATTAACGGGGCGGCAGAATGCCGATGAATTGTTTGCCGATCCGACGGCTGAAAACGGCATCGGCTTCGGCAGCAATCATGCCGGCGGCATATTGGGCGGATTATCAACAGGGCAGCCGATTATCGCCCGTATTGCCGTCAAACCGACACCTTCCGTCGCTGCTGAATTACAAACCGTGACAACGGATCGGAAAAAGACTACAATCAGCACGACAGGCCGGCATGATCCCTGTGTTGGCATTCGGGCCGTTCCGGTCGCCGAAGCAATGACAGCCTGTGTTTTGGCAGATCATTTGCTGCGTTTCCGTGCTCAATACGCCTGAATTTAAGGAGGATTTTATTTTATGTCTTTATTCCCGGACACTTTTCCGAATCCAGATCTCATTAACCATTCCCTGCCCAAAAAAAGAACTTTTTTTAAGCGCTTGCTTCATTCCCTTGGTTTCTTTTTTTGCCTGATCGGTATTGTGTTTTCTTTGGCAGTTGTTTTCAAAGCATATTCTTTATCAAAAAGGAATTCTCCGACAGTGTTTGAACCGGGAACCGTCCTGCGCATGAATTTAAATCGCGCACTGGCTGAAACCAGACCGACGGACCTGATCGCTTCTATCACTTTGGGCAATCAGCCGACTGTCACCGACGTTGTCATGGGACTCCACAGCGCGGCAAACGATCCGAATATAACGACTCTTGTCGCTTACATGACAAATACCGATATTCCTTTGACACAGGTTCAGGAAATTCGCGAGGCTGTACGGGCTTTCAGAAAAGCCGGCAAAAAAACGATCTTTTATGCGCCGACATTCGGCGAATTGGGCGGCGGCATGGCTTTATACTATTTGGCTGCCGCTTTCGAAGAAATCCGTATGCAGCCCAGCGGAGAATTAGGACTTTCCGGTATTTCCGTTGAAACTCCCTATTTTAAAAAAGCTTTGCAGAAATTAGGGATCAAGCCGTCCTTTCAGGCCCGATATGAATATAAAACTGGTGCGGATTCTTTTAATGCTGAAAAAATGTCTGCTCCGGAACGCAGAAATCTGACTCAAATCCTGCACAGCTTTTTAGACGTTATCGCCGAAGATATCGGGGCGGATCGAGGAATTGATCCGGCGGCAATGAAAGATATTCTGAAGAACGGTCCTTATTTCGCTGACCAGGCCTTAGAGATGAATCTGATTGATAAAATCGAATATGCCGACGCTTTGGAAAAGGAATTAAAGGAAGCTTCCAAAAACAAGGAGCTCAATCTGGTTGATTTGTTTGAGTATGCCGCGGCGACGGAACCCGAGGTAAAAGCCAAGACGCCCCTCATCGCTTATGTTCCGGCGGTGGGTATTATTCAGTTCGGCGAATCTATTTTTGCAGGTGATGCCTACCGGTCCATTTTGGGATCGTCTTCGTTCAGCGGCATGCTGCGCGAAGCGGCAGATAACGACGATGTCAAGGCCATTGTTATTCGTTTGGATTCTCCGGGGGGCGGATATACCCCTTCTGACGCCATACGACGAGAAATCGAGCATGTCCGCAAGCATACACAAAAACCGATTATATGCAGCATGGGGGCTACGGCGGCTTCAGGAGGATACTTCATTTCCTTAGGCTGTGACAAAGTCCTGGCTGATCCGGCGACTTTAACCGGCTCGATCGGTGTTTTCGGCGGCAAGCTTGTTTTCAAGGATTTGCTAGAAAAACTAGATATAACCGTCAGCTCGATCAAAATGGGCAAAAATGCCGGCATGTTTTCCATGACGCAGGATTTTACAACGGAACAAAATTTGTTTTTTAACGATGCCCTTAACCGTATCTACCAAGACTTTACCGCCAAGGTTGCCGCCAGACGCGGTTTTTCCACCGGCAAAACAAATTCTGTTGCAAGAGGCAGAGTCTTTACCGGTGCGCAAGCGGTTGAAAACGGGCTGATTGATCAAATCGGCGGGGTTTACGCATCATTCAATGCGGCTGCCGAAATGGCAGAAGTGCCCAAGCCTTTTCTTGTTGTTGAATTTCCGACGCGGCCTTCCAGACTGGAAATGCTGGTCAGCCTGTTAAATTCGGATATAGCCGTTTCTTTGCGCAAAAGTATCCTGAATTATGGGCTGCTGCCTTCTGTTAAATCATGGCTCGGTCGATTGGCGGAAGGAGATTTCCGTTTGTTTTATAACGGCATTGAGGCTTTTTAAACACAGCTGTTATTTTTTTATCCCGCTTTTTCCAACAATCAGGTATGATAAAAGAAAGAAGGAAAGAGAGGGATGATGAAGAATTCTTTTATGCTGCTTTTATTAGCTCTTTTGACGGCATGCGCTTCCGCATCACCACAAAATCAGACTGTCTCTTCTCCGGCGCCGACAGATGAAACGAATATTTCTCCTTCGGAAAATTTGCCATCCACGCCGGCGTCCTATATGACAAATCAGGAAAACGAACTGCAGCAGGCTTTAACGGGAACTTCTTTCCGTGTTATTCGGCACAACAATATCTTGGCGATCATCTTATCCGGCGAAGGGGTATTTGCGCCGAATGAAGATCAGCTGACGGTCGCGACAAAAGAAATCCTGAAAAAAACGGCAACAATCCTTTCCCGTTATAAAAAAACACGCATCAGCGTTATTGGCTACGCTGACAGCGGGCAACCGGCAAAAGATCATCAGACCTCTGAAAAACGGGCTGAAGCTGTTGCGGCACAGCTTAAACAAGCGGCCCCTATTGCTCCCGTCAGATTTTGGGTGGAGGGCAGCAATACAGAAACGGCAGACGCCCTGAAAGTGCAAGCTGATCTGATAAAAAACAACCATGTTGACATCATTTTAATCCCGACTTTTATTCAATGAAACGGCGCCTTTTACCTTTGTTTTTAGTTTTTCTGACCGGATGTTCCAGCCTTTTGTTCCACCCGGAAAAAGAACATATTTTTACGCCTGCGCGTTTGGAGCTGCCCTATGAAGATTTAAAAATCTCCACACCTGACGGCATTCATCTGCATGCCTGGTACATTCCGGCTTATTGCTCCGGAAAGATCCCCTGCCCGTCCAAAGCAAACATTTTATATTTACACGGCAATGCCGAAAATATTTCGTCTCACACGTTCAGCGTCATTTGGCTGATCCTGCACGGCTATAATTTAACGGCCTTGGATTACAGAGGCTTCGGTCAATCGGAAGGCAGCGTCAGCCTGTCAGGGGCGGAAACGGATATCCGGTCGGCCATAGAGTATTTGCTTGAAAAATATCCAGACAAACCCTTATTCGTTTTCGGCCAAAGCATCGGCGCCGCTTTAACCGTCTCCGCCGTTGCAAACTACGAACATCAGGACAAATTAGCCGGTGTGATTATCGATAGCGCCTTTTCCAAAGCCCGCCGAATTGCGCGTGAAAAAGTCGGTCAGATTTGGCTGTTATGGCCGCTGCAATATCCCTTGTCTTTTTTAGTTCCGGAAAACAACGCCGAAGGAAATATTGCTAAGATTACCGTGCCGAAATTATTCTTAACCACGGAAGATGACACGATTGTTCCACCGCATCATACGCGCGATCTGTATGCTAAAGCGACAGCACCCAAAATATTGGAAATCGTAGAAACCGGCGGTCATATTCGTGCCTTGAACAATGAAAACGCCAAGAATACTTTTCTTAATTTTTTAGAAAAAAATTCTTCTCTTTCAGAGAAATAACCCTTCACCGCCAAACACCGGAATGTAAAGCGGCTTGATTTCCTGCCGATTTTAGTATGTAATATATTTATTCCTTTATTCATATGGAGAAATACCATGCCCAAAAAATTAAAAAAAGAAAAAATGCTTGATTACGATCTCGCTTCTTTTTTAAAAAAAGAAAAAATAGACAATAAAGAATTGATGACTTCTATTATTTCCATCGCAAAAAACTTCTGTCAGGACAATATTTTATCTTTATCTCCCTTGTTAAAAGAAAATAAAAACATTGATGCCGTCCAAGAACGCATTTTTTATTTTGAATTAATTTCCAACCTGTTAAACAGCATTGACAAATTAATAGCGGCAGACGTCACTTTTATTACGCAGGAAAAGAAAAAAGCAACAAAGAAGAAAAGTAAGGAAAAATAGCTTTTTTCCACCTTTTCTTTCCCGCTTTTGAAAGCGCTGTTTTCAAAAATTTTCGGCTATTTTCGTTTTTTATGGCTTTTCTGCCCGGACCGGGCCTTGTTTTCGTACGGATTTTTTGCTTTACGCATCAAAATACGAATAGGAATGCCTTCTATTTTCAAATCCTGTGCCAATCCTTTGATCAAATAACGCAAATAGGATTCCGGCAGTTTTTCCGGATTGCTGGAAAACAAAGCAAATGTCGGCGGACGCGTTTTGGCCTGCGTTATATACTTTAACGGAATAGGACGCTTCGTGGCGGATAAGGGCGGCGGGGTCTGCTCGGTCATTTTCGTCAGCCAGCGGTTCAGACGTCCGGTTGAAATGCGGCTGTTCCAAACGGCATATACATCAAAAACAGCCTGCATCAAACGGTCCAGGCCTTCTCCCGTCCTGGCGGAAACAGCCACTGTTTTCAAACCCTTTACCTGCGTTAAAGATGTCGCGATCCGATCATTCAAGATTTGCAGGACCTGCTTTTTATCTTTAACCATATCCCACTTGTTCACGGCAATGACCAAAGCGCGCCCTTCGTCCAAGACCTGCCGCGCAATTGTCAGGTCTTGCTTGTCCAAAATGGCATCGGCGTCCAGCACCAAAATAACGACCTGTGCCAAAAAAGCCGCGCGTTTCGTATCAGCCGCGGACAATTTTTCCAAATCGTCCTCTATTCTGGATCTGCGGCGCAATCCTGCCGTATCCGTCAAACGCAGCAGCCTGCCTTTATACGTCCAATCAATGGAAATGGCGTCACGGGTCAATCCGGCCATCGGCCCCGTCAGCATGCGGTCTTCTCCCAACAGGCGATTGACCAAAGTTGATTTGCCGACATTCGGTCTTCCGACAACGGCCAGATCAATCACTCGGCCAATCAGGTCCTCCTCTTTGACGGTTTCATCAGTTAAATCGATTTCTTCCTCTTTTTTACGGACACGCTTTCTTTTTTCCTGCGGCTGTTCCGCATTTTCTTCCCCCGCATTTTCCTGAATATACGGAGACAGAGCTTCGAATAAATCGCTCATACCCAAGCCGTGTTCGGCAGAAATCAACACCGGTTCTCCGAAGCCCAGAGAATATAAATCCTGCAGAATCAGATCCCGTCCTTCGGCCTTGTTTGCAGCCAAAATAACAGGCCGACCAACTTTGCGCAAAGTTTGCGCCGTTTTTTTATCCAACGGCGTTACGCCGGCCCGAACGTCTACCATAAAAATAATCGCGGCGGAAACCTGCAGCGCTTTTTGCGTCTGCCGCCACATAGAATCGGCTAATTTCCCGCCGTTTTCCAGTCCTGCCGTATCGACAGCCGTAAAAGTACAGCCGAATAAAACGGCCTTTCCCTCGCGACGGTCGCGCGTTACGCCGGGGCGGTCATGAACCAAAGCCTTCTTCCGCCCGGTTAATCGGTTAAACAAAGTTGACTTGCCGACATTTGTCCGGCCAACCAAAGAAATTATTGCCGTCATTATTTATACGCTATCAAGTTTCCGTTTTCTGTTACAAAGAACAAAGTATTCTCCAGCACAATCGGCGGCAGAGATCCTTTATCATCAATTTCGTCCCAGCCGATAATCGTTCCGGTCTGCGGCGCCACAGCGATTGCTTTGCCGTCCGAATTGACCAAAATCAGCCGGCTGCCCGCCATAACGGGGCCCGTCCAAGTCAGACGCTTCTTTTTCTTTTCCGGATCCAGCCACTGAGAAAGCTTGTTCACCCATAAAATTTTGCCTGAAGAAGCCTCCAAAGCGGCCAGCTCTTCATAAGAAGAAAGCACATACAGCATGTCTCCGGCCAGCCAAGGCTGATTCACGCCGCCGATTTCGCGCTCCCAAATCACGCCGCCGGTTTTCAAATCCAATGCGGACAAAAGCCCTCCGCTGGAAACGACGAATACCTTGTCTGAAGCGATAACAGGCCGCGCCCGAATATCGTTGATATCCGCACCTGCGCTGTTCAAACGGGACGCCCCCAGCGATTCGGTCCATAAAATACTGCCGTTTTCAGGACGAAAGGCGACAACATCACCGGAAGCAAAAGCCGCAATTCCCACACCATTGTCTATCGCCGGCGCAGCTTTTCCCATTAAGGACAGGCTTTCAAAAAAGGCGTAATGCTGCCACAGCGTCCTCCCATCGTCCTGAGCCAATGCTGTCAGCTTGTTGTCTGCCGTAATAACAAAAATCCGACCGCCGTAAACCGTTGGTGCGGACCGAATCGGAGAATGTAGATTAACCCGCCACAGCTCTGTGCCGTTATTGGCGTCCAAAGCAACGACTTCTCCGGTTCCCAAAGCGGCAAACAACCGCGTATCATCAACCGCCAGTCCCGTTCCGATTGTGCCGACGCGGCGCGCACTGCCTTTTTCTGGCAGCAGAGCCGACCATATTTTTTTGCCTCCGCTGGCGGAAACGGCCTGCACATATCCGGCAGAATCAATCGTATAAAGAATGCCTTTTTGTCCGACGGGCTCTGCCAACAAAACGGATTTCCTGCTGCCACCCTGCCCGATTGAAATTCGCCATGCCTGCATGATTTTAGGTGCTATCGCCGGATTTTGCATAACATGATGAGACAGCCCGCCGGCCTGTGTCCAAGCCTGAACGCTTTCCGGTTCGGGAAGAAGATAACTCTTTTTCAAATCCGTATCCGGCATCAATTCACTGCCATACGTCAATACGGACAGCCGCCTGCCCGTCAAAGGCGCTTCATCTGAAGAACAGGCCGCTAATCCGGTAACAATGCCCGACAATATCAAGGCTTGAAAAAATCCTCTGTGTTTCATTTTATTTTCCGGATTCAGATTTCTGGTTCCCTTCTATAAACGATATATATTCTGCTATTCTTATGCGTTTTTCTTCTGATACGCCGGACATGCCCAAGATTTTCTGCCAATACGATTTTGCCTTTTCCGTATCTCCCTGCCGCAAAGCCAGCTGCGCCGCAAATTCCAATGCCATAGGCGCCCAAGCATCACTTTTGGCCGCCAGTTTATTCAATTCGGATTCCATTTCTTCATAATTCAAACTGCCGTTTTCATTCTGCAACAGAATCCGATTGAACAAAGCCAGATTTTTAAACGGCTGCGGCGCCTTTTGATCACTGATAATCCGATCCAGAGTATGAATGGCTTCTTCGTACTTATCCTGTCCCTGACTTACCAAATAATCCGTATAATGAAAAGCTGCCAAATAGCGGTACCCCCGCGAAGACGTTTCCGAAAGCGTTTTCAGCATTTCCGATCCCGCTGCCGCCTCGTCCGTTTCAACCAGGCTCAAAGCCGTCTGCAGCAGTTCGGATTCTTCCAAAGAACGGCGGTTTTGATAACTTTTATAAAACTCTATTCCCCCCGTAACGACTAAAGCCAGAACGATCACTCCCGTAACGAAAGGACCGATCTTTTTCCACAGCTGCTTAAGCTGTTCTTCCTTCATTTCCTCTGCGACTTCACGCAGAATTTCGGCTTCCAAAGGCGTTTGTTCATCTTGTTGATTAGCCACGAGACATACTCCATAAAAAACGGTAAAAACTTTTTTCTAGGCTACCTTTAAAAAATATAAAGAACAATCTCTTTTTTTCATAAGATAAGCTATGTTACAATAAAAAAAACAAAATGGGGACCTAATGAAATATTTTATTGCAGCTCTTTTCCTTCCCTTTTTATCCGGCTGTTGGCTGACAGCGACAAATTCGTCCATGCCGTTCGGAGCGGCTCCGCTGACGGTTTGGGGCGCCGGCGAAGCGATTTCTTATCTGGCTACGGGCAAAATCATGGAAGATAACGCGGCTTCTTTCTTTACAGGAAAGGATTGTTCTTTGGGACGAAAGCTCAGCGGCGAAGGCAAATACTGTATGACAACGCTGGAGCTGGAACGCGCAAACAAACCGGCGTGGAGCGTTCAAAAAATCTATTGCTACCAATCCTTGGCTGCTCCGACCTGTTACACACAGCCAAGCCCTTATCCGACAGATACGCTGATCGGCATTTATGATAAACCCGTTTATCCGAATCAGTCAGATCAATAACGGCTATTTATTTCATTTTAATGACGCGGTACAGGCCTTGCTTCAATGACTGCTGCCGTTTGCGTTTTTCAACAGGATCCTGCACAGGCAGGTACAAAAAAGGAAGTTGGACTTGATTTGGCGATTGAATTACGTTATCACCCTGAATATCGGGCCGTTTTCGATCGGGCTTTTGAGCTTGTTCTTTTTTCATTTTAAAAAAACTCCTTCAGACAGACCGGTTGTAACAAAGTCAGAGGTCAAATTCAAATGTTAAGAAAAATAGTCAACTCTTTTTTACTTCTGCTGACCTCCGGCATTTTGCTGCACAGATGTACCCTAATCGGCATTTTATGCGGCATTTGGGTTTATTTCGGGGCGGAAGTCGAAGAAAGCGCTTTCAGACGCATGCTGACGCCGGACCTATATTTGTTTATGTCGTCCTTTCTAATCTTTTACCGCTTCCTGTTTAAAAAAATTTTGAAATCAAATGGCGAATTGGATCTGCAGGCAATGTTCATTTGTTTTCTGGGCGATCTGGCTTGGGCCGTCACCGCCATGTTCTGCACGGTCCCGTTTTTTATGATGTTCAACTATTCCGGCAGCGCGAATTACGCGCAAAACGTCCGTGCCGCCGCCGCCCCGCACTCTTTGATGCGGCAAGTGCCAAAATTATAAGGGAATCAGTCATGAATTTAATCGGACTTACACGCGCCGAACTGCAGGCCGAACTGGAAAAATTAGGAGAAAAGCCCTTTCGCACAAAACAATTATGGCACTGGATCTATTGGCAGGGCAAAACGAATTTTGACGATATGACTTCTTTAGGCAAGCCTTTACGCCAAAAGCTTAAAGAAAACAACTATTCCCTGCACCGTCCCAAAGTCCTGCGGGAACAAAATTCAGCCGACCGCACCCGCAAATGGCTGTTTCAATTTGACGACGGTCAGGCCGTTGAAACTGTCTATATTCCTGAAGAAGACCGCGGCGCCGTTTGTCTGTCAACGCAGATCGGCTGCCCAAACGGCTGCGTTTTCTGCCACACAGGATCGCAAAAGCTGACCCGGAATCTGACTGCGGGCGAATTTGTTGCCCAATTTATGGCCGCCCGTGACAGTTACGGCGAATGGCCCAGCCCCGCATCACAGGAAACGCGATATTTATCCAATATTGTCGTTATGGGTATGGGCGAACCTTTATTGAATTATGAAAACGTAAAAAAAGGGCTTCAAATTATCATGGATCCCGAAGGAATCGCCATTTCCAGACGCCGGATCACTCTGTCAACAAGCGGCATCGTTCCGATGATCCCCCGCATTGCAGAGGACTTGGGCGTCAAACTGGCCGTCAGTCTGCACGCTGCGACGAATGAAATTCGCGATAAAATCATGCCGGTCAATCGTAAATATCCGTTGGAAGAGTTAATTGCCGCTTGTAAAAAATTTCAAGAGATTGGAGGGACCCGCCAGTATATTACAATGGAATACGTTATGCTTGACGGAATCAACGATTCAGATGCAGATGCCAAGGAATTGACCCGTTTAGTCAAAGGATTGGCCGTCAAGTTCAATCTGATCCCTTTTAACGAATGGCAGGGCTGTCCGTTTAAATGTTCACCGCACAAACGCATTGAACGTTTTTCCGCATTGTTGGAAGAAAAAAATTATGCGGCTCCGATTCGCCTGTCGCGGGGACAGGACATTATGGCGGCCTGCGGACAATTAAAATCCGCCGCTTTAAACGGCTAAAACCCGCTTTATTTCAAAGCGATCTTTTGCTAAAATAGCACCGTATTCGATGCGTTAAGGAGTCTGACGTGGGAAATAAAATTGCTTTAATTGACGACGATCAAAATATTCTGACCTCCGTTTCCATGCTTCTGGAAGAAGAAGGCTATGAAGTGCTGACATACAACGACGGCTTTTCCGGATTGCAGGGCGTTCTGAAAGAACAGGTTTCTCTGGTTGTTCTGGATATAAAAATGCCGCGTATGGACGGATTAGAAACGCTGCAGGAATTACGGAAAAAATCAAATGTTCCTGTTATTTTTCTGACCAGCAAAGAAGATGAAATCGATGAGCTGTGCGGCCTGCGCATGGGGGCTGACGATTACATCAAAAAGCCGTTTTCGCCAAATTTGCTGATCGCCCGCATTAAAGTCCTGATCCGGCGCACGGATTCCGCTTTGACCAAAGATCCCGAAGAACAGCAGGAAGATGTCGTTTTGAAACGCGGCGCTTTGGAAATGAACAAAACTCGCCATTTATGTTTGTGGAAAAATCAGCCTGTAGACCTGACAATCACAGAATTTTTAATGCTTTATTCCTTAATTGAAAAAACCGGCATTGTTAAGACGCGCGATCAATTAATCGACAGCGCTTATGGCACAAACGTTTACATCGATGACCGCACGGTAGACAGTCATATCAAACGGCTGCGCAAAAAATTCAAAGATGTGGATAAAGATTTTTCCTGTATTGAAACGCTTTACGGCGTCGGATACCGTTATCGCGAAGGATAAGTTCCCGTGTCCCACCGCCGCCGGCCTATTAAGGATTTTTTTCAGTTTCTCCGCCAGAATTGGAGCAATTTTAAGGCGCTTTCCGTCATTAAATCGCCGTTATCATGGCGGCTTTTGTTATTAAACCTGTTGGCGCCGGCGTTGCTGGCTGCAGGTCTGTTTTACATGGACCATTATCAAACGGGGCTGATTGATGCGGAAATCAAAGTTTTGAAAATTCAGGCCGAGCTTATGGCCCTTGCCGTCAGCGAAGGGGCGGTTAATTCCGAATTTACGGCTTCAATGCTGCCTTTGGAACAAGAACGTCGGGAAGAGGCCGGTTATTATGAACAAGAAGAACCTTCCCTTTCCTATTTTTCCAACTTCGGTCTGTCAGGCAATCTATTAACGCGTATGCCGCGCGAAATTTTTCGCCTGCTACCCGATGCCGCCCGACGTATTTTACTGCGCCTGCCCTCACTGGATCGCGTGCGAGTCCGTTTGTTTGACCACAACGGCGTTTTAACGGCCGACAGCCGACTAAGCGGAGAAATGTTTCCGGCCCGCATTTCAGATCAAAATGACCAATCTTTTTTATCCGGCTTGTTTGACAACCGCAATCTGCCCCGTTATGACGAACAAAAAAACCAAACGGCCTTTGACTATCAGGAAGTCGGTACAGCTTTAGGCGACGGCGTCTTTTCCTCCGAAATCCGTTTTTTAGAGGGCTATGGACGAATCCTTAGTGTCGCCGTTCCCGTCATTTTTGATGATCAAATCGTCGGCGTCATTATGGTCAACGGCGGAATTGAAAACGTCCTCAAAAACCTGACCGCGTTTCGTTTGGCTGTTTTCAGACTGTTTGTTTTTGCCCTTTCCGTCACAATTTTGCTGTCCTATTTCATGGTACGCACAATCGTCATGCCTTTAAACCGGCTGTCCACTGCCGCCGTGAATATCCGCGTCAGCGGCGGTCGGCGACAGAGAATCCCGGACGAAACAAAGCGCAATGATGAAATCGGCGTTCTGTCCGGAGCTTTGATCAAAATGACGGATACTTTGTGGGAAAGATTGGATGCAACCGAACGCTTTGCGGCAGACGTTTCTCATGAAATCAAAAACCCTCTTTCCTCCATGCGCAGCGCAATAGAAACCATAAATTATATTTCAAATGAAGAAAAGAAAAAGCGGCTGATGTCCATTATCCATAATGACGTCCTGCGGCTGGACCGTTTGATCACCGACATTTCCAATCTGTCCCGCCTGGACGCGGAGCTTTCAAGAGAAGTATTTGAAATCATTAATATTTATAAACTTCTTTCTTCTATGATCGAAGTCTACAATCTGGGGGATGCCGCAACAAAACGAGGCATCAAATTCATATTGCGCTGGGACGGTCGAATTTCCAAAGATGTTATGATCTTAGGAATGGAAACCAGACTGGCACAAGTTTTTTACAATTTAATCAGCAATGCCATTTCTTTTGCGCCGGATCATTCGGAAATTTGTGTTGAAGCTCACATGAAACAAAAGCTGCTGGAACTTCGTTTTAATGATGAAGGGCCAGGAATCCCTCCGGGTGATGAAGAAAAATTATTCCAACGTTTTTATTGCGAACGTCCGACTTCCGAACAATTTGGGCATCATTCCGGATTGGGGCTGTCCATTTCCGAAAAGATAATTTCCGGATTTAACGGCAAAATGTATGCCGAAAACAGGACAGCTTCCGACGGTCGTATTTTAGGGGCCTCTTTTGTCATTTTGCTGCCGCTGTACGAGGACGCATCATAATGTCCCTGATCCATGCGTCCTGCATTGAATTTATGGAAAGCGGACTGCTGATCTGCGGCGAGCCGGGGGCTGGCAAGTCAGATTTATGCTTTCGGCTGACAGAAATGGGGGCGCGACTGGTGGCCGACGACCAAACGCAAATCGAAAACATTCACGGTCGGCTAATAGCCTCCTGTCCTGATTCTTTACAAGGACTACTGGAAGTGCGTGGCTTGGGAATTATAGAAATGCCTTTTTTGCCCAAGACGCAGATACACCTTAAACTGAGCTTGCAGACAAGCGGAAAAATTGACAGAATGCCCGAAGCCGAAACAGAAATAATCGAAGGAGTCAAAATTCCTGTTTTCCGCTTGAACGGTTTTGAGGTTTCCACCGCATTAAAAATCAAGACTTACATACAAATTTTAAACGGGCAAAGAAAGGTAATCAGATGAAACGAATTGTCATTGTCAGCGGCTTGTCCGGTGCGGGCAAGTCCAGTGTGTTAAAAATACTGGAAGATTCGGGGTTTGAAGTCATAGACAACCTGCCGCTGTCCGTTTTGCCTCAGGTCATTGCGGATACGGCTGACAACTCCCGCGTGGCGGTAGGAATTGACGCCAGAACACGAGACTTTGACTGCGATAAATTATGCCTTCTTTGTTCCGACATCAAAAAAGACAAAAATATCGCTGAAAAAATTATCTTTTTAGAATGCGATGACGAACAGCTGCTACGCCGCTTTACGGAAACCAGACGCTCCCACCCCTTGGCGAAGAACAAAAAACTCAGCGATGGCATCGCGTTGGAACGGACTTTAATGGCTCCTTTGCGTCAGAAGGCAGACCTGATCATTGACACAACGGAAATGAAAATTGCGCAGCTGCGGGCAATGGCAGAATCGGAAATTAATGCGGCGTCCTCAAAAGAATTGGTCGTTTCCGTCATGTCTTTTTCTTACCGCGAGGGGCTGCCGCGCGAATCCGATCTGGTTTTTGACGTGCGTTTTTTGCGCAACCCGTATTATGATCCGGAACTGCGTCCTTTAACAGGGAAAGACAAACGGATTGGCGCTTATATCGAACAAGATCCGGATTATCCCTCTTTTTTCAATCGATTAACTGAATTCCTACGCCCTCTGCTGCCGCGTTTCCTGCAAGAAGGAAAATCCCGATTAACGATCGCCGTCGGCTGTACGGGCGGAAAACATCGCTCTGTTTATATCGCAGAGCAACTTTATAAATGGCTTTTGTCGCAAAAAACGTGTATTGTGACTCTGGCTCATCGCGAATTAGATAAAATCAAACAGGAAAAATAATATGATTGGTTTGCTTTTAGTTTCTCACAGACATTTGGCCGAAGAAATGAAGGCCGTCATGGAACATGTTGTCGGCCCGCAAGAATTTGTTGAAACAGTCAGCATTTTTCCTTCGGACGACATGGAACAGCGCCGAATGGAAATTCAGGAAAAAATCACGGCACTGAATACCGGCAGCGGCGTTATTGTTTTAACGGATATGTTCGGCGGCACACCGTCCAATCTGGCCATTTCCATGATGACACACGACAATATTGAAGTTTTGGCCGGCATGAATTTGCCCATGCTGATCAAACTGGCGCAGGTCCGGTCAACGCAATCGTTAAAAGAGGCGACGCTCAGCGCGCAGGAAGCCGGCAAAAAATATATTAACGCGGCTTCTGTTTTGCTCAATCACAGCCACTGAAAGAAAGTTTAATGACAGCTCGCGGCGTTTCCAAGACGTTAAAAATCATCAATGAAAAAGGGCTGCACGCCCGTGCGGCGGCGGCTTTTGTCAGGATGGCAGATTCTTTTGAGGCGGAAATTACCGTCGAAAGAAATGATCAAACCGTTTCAGGACATTCTATCATGGGATTAATGATGCTTGGCGCCGCCTGCGAATCAGAAATCAAAGTCAGCTGTTCGGGCAAAGATGCCCAAAAAGCGTTAAATGCACTGGAAAAATTGGTTAATGACAAATTCAACGAAAATTAAAACACTGCCTGAATTTTCCGAACGCCGTAAATCCGGATTGACCGTTTGTTCCGCAGACGGACTTGAAACTGTGCGGGAGGGCACGGGAGTTTCTCCGGGAATCATTATCGGCAGAGCATTCGTTTATGACAGCCGCGAGCAATCTGTTCCTCAGTACCGTATTGATGAAAAAGACATTCCCGCCGAACAGGAACGGTTTTTGGCCGCGGTCCGCGAAACGATCGCTCAATTTGATTCCATTGTGGACCGTGCGAAAGGTGTTTTTGACGGTGATCCGCTTGATTCCCTGTTTGACGTTTACCGCTATATGCTGAAAGGCTCCCGACTGGTTCGGGGAGTATGCAGCCGCATTAAAACCAGCCAGCTGAATGCGGAAGCGGCCATACAAGGAGAAGTCGCCGCTATCGCAGATGTTTTTGCGGAAATGGACGATGTTTATATCTCGGCCAGAATAGACGATATCCGCAGCATCGGCAGCAAGCTTGTGCGGAACCTGTTGGCATCGGAAGGGGCTGAAAAGACAATCTCTTTGCCAGAGAATGCCGTCATTATTTCCAATGACCTGAATGCTGCGGACACGGCCCTGCTCAATCTGCAAAAGATTTCCGCCTTTGTCACAACGGGCGGTTCAGCGCAAAGCCACGCCGCTTTATTAGCCCGTTCTTTAGGTTTGCCGGCAGTGGTCGGCATTCCCGATTTGATGCGTATTGCCCAAACGGGCGACATCATCATTATCGACGGTTCCTATGGCAAGGTAATCCTGTGCCCGACACAAGAAAACATTACGCTTTACCGTAAATACCGGTCCGACTTCCTGCGCTGGAAACGTTCTCTTAAACGTCTTAAAAGCCAGCCATCCGTCACGTCGGATCAGGTATCTATTCAGTTAAAAGGCAACGTTGACCTGCCCCACGAGGTGGACTTTTTATTGCAGACCGGCGCCGACGGCATCGGATTAATGCGCAGTGAATATATGTTTTTGAACCGCCAGACGCTTCCCAGCGAAGACGAGCAATTTGAAATTCTGCGTCAAATCGCTTCCCGGATAGAAGGAAAGCCGATTACTTTCAGAACTTTTGATGTCGGCGGCGATAAATGTCCTGATTCTCTGCACACCCCAAAAACAGAAAATCCGGCGCTGGGGCTGCGCGGAATTCGTTATGCCTTAACGGCTTCCGATTTGCTGAAGACTCAGTTCCGTGCCGTTCTCAGGGCCTGCTGCTTCGGGGATATCCGCATTATGCTGCCTATGGTAACATCATTGGAAGAGGTCTTTCATGCCAAAGAAATGCTGCATCAATGCGCCGAGGATCTGAGAGCCGAAGGCATGGCTTTGCCTGATCGTCTGCCGTTGTTGGGCGTTATGATTGAAACGCCGGCAGCGGCTTTAGAAGCTGATGCGATAGCACGAAACTGCGATTTTCTGTCTATCGGAACAAATGATTTAATTCAATATACATTAGCCGTTGATCGGACAGACGCACTTGTCGCTTCTTTATTTAATCCTTTACACCCCTCCATTCTGAAACTAATAAAGAAAACGGCGGAAGCGGCCAATAAAGCGCAAATTCCCGTCAGCATTTGCGGAGAAATGGCTTCCAATCATCGCTATGCCGCCGTACTGATCGGCATGGGAATTCGGGAACTGTCCATGCCGGCCATTAACATACCCATGGTCAAGGAAAGAATCCGGTCTTTAAGCCTGACAGAAACAGAACATTTCGTTAACCGGCTTTTGTCATTAGAGATACCGGCTGATGTTGTCAGAACATTTAATGCTTTTGAAGAAGGAGCCAGATTCTATTAATGCAAATCGTGCAAAATCCAAACCTAAATATCGGTTTAATTTGTATTGCCGTTTCAGTGATCCTTTTATTGATCACGGGATTTGTCGCGTTTATGCGCCGGGAGCTGCCGCCGTTTAAAACCGTTTTAATCAGCGGTTCCCCCGGCCAGGTATGGGCTTATTTAAAAGCGGGAAAAGCTGATCCGAACGCCTGTGATGAATTTGGGATTACGCCGTTAATGGTTGCGGCGGCTTACCATAAAAATCCCAAAATCACGGATATTCTTTTAAAAGCCGGCGCTTCAGTTTCGGCCAGAGATGCCGAAGGGTATACGGCCCTGTTTCACGCGATTAAAAACAATGCTCCCCGAAAAACAATGGAACTCCTGCTTAAGCGCGGGGCGGACCTTAATGACAGAACGAATGAGGGATTAACCGCTTTAACCGTGGCTTTGCAAAACAAGCCCTCTCCGGATCTGCTGATTTGGTTACAAAATCATGGCATGGACATTAACGAAAGGGACAGGAACGGATTAACCCCGCTGATGTACGCGATTCAGGAAAACACTTCCGTTGAAGTCATCAAAACCTTGATTTTCTTAGGAGCCCGCGTTTCTGATCGGGCAGAGTTCGGCGTAACTCCGTTAATGCTGGCCGCCGGTAGAAACTTAAATCCGTATGTTATTATGACTTTATTGGAAAATAATGCCGGCATAGATGACCGCAGTGCGGAAGGGCTGACTCCATTAATGTATGCTGCCGCTTTTAACCCCAATCCGGGAATTGTCGAGCTTTTAATTGACTGCGGTGCCAAAATTCCGCTGCAGGACAAAGACGGCAATACTGCGCTGGATTATGCCAAGAAAAATTCAGCTTTATATGAAACGGAAACATACTGGCGGCTGAACAATCTGAGCTACGAATAACTACCGAACGTCCTGAGGAACACGCTGGCCTTCAAAAACGCTGCCGTATGAATCCGTGTAAACATAAATCGGAACCTCATACTGATTGCGGCAAGCTGAAAGCCCCAGAACTAAAAGGGTAAGAACAAACCCGAACAAGACTTTTGCTTTCATTTAATTTCTCCTCATTTTATAAGGCAGAGCCGCCGCGATTAAAAGAATCATACAAAACAGTAAAGGAATCACATTTCCATACATTGCGTAGAATGTCGGATTTTCCGTCCGGCGCGGCAAACCGGCGTCAACGACCCCCTGAGTTCCCAATTCCAAAGACGCCGTAATCCGGCCATAAGCATCAATCATACCGCTGATCCCCGTATTGGCGGACCGAGCTAAGGGAAGCCCCTCTTCTACGGAGCGCATTTGAGCCGCAGCGAAATGCTGGTGCGGTCCGGCGCTGATCCCGTACCAGCCGTCATTTGTCACATTTATCAGCCAATATGGCCGTGTTTTCTTATCCGCAATACGTCCCGGAAAAATCACTTCATAGCAAACCAGCATGCCGGCAGGCAAAGTTCTGGGAATGATTGTCGTTTTAATGCCAGAGCCTTTGCCAAAATCCATTTGTACCGGCGTTATTTTGCGAATGAAAGGAAAAAATTTTGCCAGCGGCACGTATTCTCCAAAGGGAACCAAGTGAGATTTATCATACTTGCCCAAAACAATCCCTAAATCATTTAATGCGACAATACTGTTAAACAATTTGACGGGCCGACCGGCCTCATCGCGCTGCAGACGCAAAGAACCGGCCAGTAAAATCCCGCCCGGCGCCAAAGCGCTCATTACCATGCCGCGGGCAAATTTATCCTCCTGCAGGAAAAATTGTGTCGCCGTTTCAGGCCAGATTACATGCGAAATTTGTTCGGCTCCCTCCGATCGGCTGAGGTGAACAAGCTCCATTAAATGCTGTTCCGCTTCATCTTTATCCCATTTTTGCCCTTGCGGAATATTCGGCTGAACCAAACGAATTTTAATTCCGTTGATTGTATCGGATACATCGGAAACATTTCTTAAACGCAAATCCCCGTATCCGATCAAAATCAACGCAATACAAAGAGCACTCCAAACCGGTCGCAAAGATTTTTTCGGCTGGTCCTTCAGCAACCCGGGCAATCCCGCCATAAAAACGGTTATCACCCCCAAACCGAACGCTCCCCATACAGACGCGGACTGCATCATGGCAGGCCAGCGCGTCCAAACAGAAGCAAGCAAATTCCATGGAAAACCGGTGAACAGCCATGAGCGTACCCATTCCATAATTCCCCATGCCGCGCTGAAAGCGACCAAACGGCGCGCTCCTTTAGGGAAACAAACGGCAATCACGCCTGCCGCCGCCGGAAACAAACCGCCCCATAATCCGAAACCGATCGGGGGCAGAGGAACTAAAGCCTCAAATCCCATTCCTTCAATCAGGAAAGCATTGCAGACCCATGATAATCCGACGGAGAAGAACCCAAAACCGAACCAAAAGCCTAAACAGGCCGCCTGTTTTTTACTTTCCGCCCGATTCAGCAATATAATCAGTCCAGAAAAAGCTAAAAACACTCCCGGCAAAAAATAATATGGCGGCAAAGCGCTGACAGCTGCCGCTCCCAATCCCAAAGCCGGAGCATATTTTCGGACATAAGAAAGCGCTTTTTGCCTAATCGTCATAAGGATTTCCTATTCCCTTATCCGCCAGAATTTTAATCTCCAACGTTTCCATTTCGGCAGCTTCAGCCTCTTCAATATGATCATAGCCGATTAAATGCAGCATACCATGCACAATCAAATGGAACAAATGATCCGCGAAAGAACGGCCCTGCTCTTCCGCCTCGCGCTTTGTCGTTTCAAAAGCGACAACGATATCGCCCAACAGCATCGGATCCACGATCGGTTCATTTTCGTCATCAAGGGCCGCAAAGGATAAAACGTTTGTCGGTTTGTCCACACCACGGTACTTTTTATTCAGACGATGAACAGCCTGATCATCTGTCAGCAGGACACTGGCCTCCGCCTGTTTTACGTCAATTTTTAAAGCACCGGCATTGCCTTGCTTCCATGCTGCGGAAGCTGCCTGTTTAACGAGTTTTCCGATATCGGGCAAAGCGTCCTTCCATTGCCCGTTTTCAATACGCAGATCGATTTTAACAGCCATTATCCGGCTAATCCTTTACGTGACGCATAACGTTTGTCATACGCTTTGACAATCGCTGAAACCAGTCCGTGGCGAACAACGTCTTTTTCCGTAAACGTCACAATGCCGATATCCTTGACATTGCGCAAAACGTCCAGCGCGTCAGACAATCCGGACTGCACGCCGCGCGGCAGGTCGGTCTGGCTCAGGTCACCGTTAATAACCATGCGGGAATTTTCGCCCATACGGGTCAAGAACATTTTCATCTGCATCGGCGTTGTATTCTGCGCTTCGTCCAAAATAACCATTGCATTTGTCAGCGTGCGTCCTCGCATAAAAGCCAGCGGAGCCACTTCAATTTCGCCCAACTCAAGCTTTTTATCCACAACATCGCGCGGCAACATATCGTATAAAGCATCATACAAAGGACGCAGATACGGATCGATTTTTTCTTTCAAATCACCGGGAAGAAAGCCTAAATTTTCACCGGCTTCCACGGCGGGACGGGATAAAATAATCTTATCAATCTGCCCTTCAATCATCAAAGAAACCGCTTTGGCCACAGCTAAAAATGTTTTTCCTGTACCGGCTGGTCCCAATCCGAAAACCATTTCGTAATCACGCATTGCCCGCACATATTCGGCCTGTGTCTGAGAACGCGGCTGAATATGACGTTTGCGCGTTTTCAATGTCAGATCTTCTTCTTCATTTCCGGCTGTTACTTTTTCTTTAGCACTCATCTTATATCCTTCGCTTACATGCAGGGCATTATCAATGTCCGAATTGTCAATATCGCCTTTTTTCTTAGCTGCCGCATAAATTTTGTCCATAGCGGCAAAAGCGTGCTCAACCGCGTCTTCCGGTCCCTGAACCGTAATCTGGTTGCCGCGGGTTTTAATATCCACGCCCAGCTTTTTTTCCAACCGTTTCAGGTTATCGTTATGCGCCCCCAAAGCGATCAGCAACACTTGGTTATCGGCATACTCCTTAACACGCTGCAGCTCTTTTTTCTTTCCCACTTAAAAAAATCCTTTCATTATCAAAATTTATTAGTCGCAATTATGACTTTTTTTATCCTTTTAGGCAAGCGGCAGAATAAAAAAAATATCTTATCCTTCGCAAGAAAGGAAAGTTGATGTTTTGTCGATTTTCCGCCAATATTTTTTGTTCAAATGTCGAAGAGAACGGGGGGATAATCAGAAATGTCATACGCTGAATTTTATAATGAACAGCAAGAATACCTGAACAGAGTCTCTCCGCAAGGAACAGAGGAAAGTATTCCTCATATTCAGGAAAAATATTACGGGGACACCTACACAACAAAAGTGCTGAATAGTGATGCCATTCAGGAACAGCTGGACATTATGCGTGCCGAAGCGGAAGTACGATGAGAGTCCTTTAATGAAAAAAAAGCAAAAGGCATTCTGATTTCGCGGATTGCAGGCGACCAAACCAAAGAAGCCAAAATAGAATATGACCGCTATATCCCCGCGGAAAATCCGGAACGGCTAATGGGAAATTTATCCAGTTTTTACAGCCAGATGACCGGAAAAAAACTGAAAGAGGAATGTCATAAACCGGAAAACGAAGAAAAAATAAAAAGGCTGCTTGGCCGCGATGACATAGAGCACCTTTCTGAAATTGAACGAGCCGCCGCATTGACCGCTGTTCAAAAAATATCTTATATGATGGAAGAAAATATCGACCTGCGCAATACAAACACTTTGGCTCAATACCATATTGTTGCCGTTGAAAACAAAGCGGCCAATCCGTTGGGATTTCACGCTTCGCGCATCAGCTCTCTGCCCGAAGAAACTCAGGAACAAATAAGGCCGCACGCGGACAAGCTTCTGTCTGTAACCCATGACGGCGCTTTATGGCACGAAATGACACACACTTTAGGAACGGATAACGAAAGCATTTGCGAAGGCTTCCGTTTCCTGAAAACATTACAGAAATACAAAGAACCCGCTCTGCTGCTGCCTGACTTTAACGCGCGTTTATACAACAATCTGTTCACATTGAATACTATCCGCAAAGACGCTGTTGCCGGTAACAGGACTCTTGATGGCAATTTCACCTATTTGATGCCAGGAATGATCAAATATATGATGGACAATGCCGATTCTTTAGGTAAAGAACTTGAAGGAAAATCTGATGCGGAGATCATGGCTGAAACACAGAGGATCGTTAAAGAATGCTCTTACCCCAAAGAAACGGAAAAAGCTTTCCGAAATCTTGTAAAAAACTGCGAAGACGAAAAAGCTTTGGCTGACAAGTTGCGGACTGTCTATGAAAACGGCGCAGACAATCCGGAAACGGGCGCCGTTTATCCGTTAGTCAGCGATATGTTTGATGTGGCTAAAAAATTAGATTCTCAGGCTACGCCCGAAACATTTTTCAAACCGGGAAACTTTGCCGCTCAGGCCCGCAATACCGGCAAAGAAGCATCAAAAGAAGAACAAAACATCAACCTTTCCGAAGAAGAAAAAAAACATTATCAGGAACTGTACGATACGCTAAGAGAACAAAATCCGGACAAGACGGGAAAAGAGTTTGACGCTTTGTTTGCGCAGGCCATTGTAACAGACGCCTGGGCTCAGAAAGCAAAAGAAGAAGCCAAACTGGACGATCAGCAACAGGCGGCTGCCATTCTGTTTGATCGGAAGAAATCCGCAGAAATGACACAAAACATCAACGCCCTTATGAATCGCGCGCGCAATGCGGCCGATATTGTCAAAAAATACGGTCTCGAATTTAACAAAAGACATGAAAAAATGAAGGCTGCCAAATCCGCTGCGAAAGAAAGCGCCCCGTTGCAGAAAAGATTGAATACAAGTCGGAAACAGAACAGAAGAAAATCTCCAAAAGAAAGCGCTTTACCGCAGAAAAAACTAATGAATATCCTGCGGAAGCAGAAAAAATCTTTAATGACAATACTGCGGATACCGGACAGCAAGAAATCTCCAACGGCTCAAATAACTGCAAACGTCAAAAAAGGTCGGACATATTAAAATTCAGGGCGGAGATTTTCCGCCCTTTTTCACACCGGCTTCAGGCCATAACGCCGGATCCGGCGTTCAATAATCAATAAAACGCATGACCCGCAGCCTGCAATCAACAGGAATATTCTGACCGGCTATAACAATTCACCGTCCAAAGTTGTTGCCGCCGTTTTGGCAATCCGAACACGGACGATTTGTCCCAGCATATTTTCCGGCGCTTTGACGACAACGTTTTGCATCTGCGGCGTATGCCCCAATAAATAACCGTCCTTTTTAGCTTTATCTTCCAGCAAAACCTTTGTTTCTTTGCCTAAAAATAACGCGTTATACGCCGCATGCTGTTCAATCAGCAAAGCTTGCAGCCGCTCCAGACGTTCCGTTTTGATTTCCTCCGGCACTTGATTTTTCATTGCGGCGGCAGGCGTTCCCGGTCGAGCGCTGTATTTAAATGAATATGACTGCGCAAAAGTCACTCTGCGCACCAATTCCATTGTCTGCTCAAAATCTTCGTCCGTTTCTTCGGGAAAGCCGACAATAAAATCGGAAGATAACGCTATATCGGGACAAGCCGTCCGCAGCTTGGCAACAATTTCTTCGTATTCGGCGCATGTATAGCGACGATTCATCTTCTTCAAAATACGATCGGAACCGGATTGTATCGGCAAATGCAAATAAGGCATCACTTTGGGAATGTCACGATGCATAGCAATCATATCGTCCGTGAAATCAGACGGATAAGACGTTACATATCGAATACGTTCGATCCCGTCGATTTCCGCCACAGCCTTAACCAGACGGCTTAAGTCGCAAGGCTCTGCGTTCAAACCTTCCCCGTGCCAGGCATTCACATTCTGTCCCAAAAGCATTAAATCTTTCGTTCCGGTTGCAGCCAGCTGGCGCGCTTCCGCCACAATTTCCTTCAAAGAACGGGAATATTCCGCCCCGCGCGTATAGGGCACAACGCAATATGAACAAAACCGGTCACACCCCTCCTGTATTGCCAGAAAAGAGGAGACACCATTCGATCTGGCTTGCGGCAGAGAATCAAATTTCGCCACCGCCGGAAATTCAACGTCGATAATCCGCTGTTTTCTTTTTTGTTCCAATCTTCTCAGCATTTCCGGCAAACGATGATAGGTTTGCGGTCCTAAAGCAATATCAACGAACTTCGCTCTGTTCATAAATTCTTCGGATTCGGCCTGAACGACACAGCCGGCGACGACTAAAATCAAGTCGCGTCCCTGTTTGCGCCGTTCCTCCTTCAGCGGTTTGAAGCGCCCTAATTCGGAAAAGATTTTTTCGGACGCCTTTTCCCGAATATGGCACGTGTTAAAAATAATCATATCGGCATCAGCCGGATCCGTTGTTTCTTCGAATCCCAAAGCGCGCATAATATCGACCATACGCGCCGAATCATAAACATTCATCTGACAGCCGAAGGTTTTTATAAAAAGCTTTTTAGTCACTGTTTTTCCAAATATTTTATTCAGCAGAAGTTTCGATTTCGTTTTTCAGCTTTTCCAATACGGGAATTTTCGAAGGAGTGAGATTCTTCGGCGTCAGCATCACCGGCTTGAACCAATCCGAAATCATCTGAAAGACGCTTTGTTTCTGATCATTGGGAAAATCCGCCGGCAATTTCGGATTAATATCAGGCTTAAGATTATTCAAAAACAACTGCAAATCGGACTGGGAACGCTCATCTAACAATTCTTTTCCCGCCTCCAACAGCTGTTCATGCTGAAACTCAGCTATTTCCTTGTATGAAGGAGGAATGTTTTCCTGCAAAAAATCCAAAGAAAAATCGCCGACCAAAGGCAAAGAAATCGTACTTTTATCGTTTTTCAACACGCTGTCGATTTTAGCATACATTGACGCCGCCGACGGATCCGAGGAAGGCCCGACATAATAAAACCAGCGCATATCGGCCTGTTCTTGTGCCAAATACATCCATTTATGCGCCATTTTCAGGTTTTTTTCGACTCCCTCCCCGCGCCAATACAGCAATCCCAGCTTGACCTGGGCCGGAGCATATCCGTTGCTGGCGCCGCGGGAAAAAAAGGCGGCGGCCCGCCTGAAATCCGGACGAGGCAGCCCCACGCCCTGATAGTACATTGTCCCCAGCTTATATTGCGCTTCCGGATCGTTTTCCTCTTCCGCGCAATAAATATACTGCATAAAGGCGATATTGATTTTTCCTGATTTTTCAGCCTGTTCCGCGAAAGCACAGGACGCCTCGGCCCTGCCCGACACAAATAATAAAATCAAAACAGCAAAACGAAACAGCACTTTAATGATCGCCCTATAAAGAAATCACTCCACCCGTTAAGGGTAGCATCTGATTTCTCTAATTTCCAGACTTTAATCAAAAGGAAGAAGAAAAAATTATTCTTCGCCCTTCTCGACGTTATCCATTACTTCGGCCATATCGTGGTGATCATCACCCAGATCGGAAGCGTCTTCTATTAATTCCAATTCGTCATCGCCAGTATCTTCAAAAACAGCATCTTCCGCCGAAATGACTTCCAATTCCTCGTGAATTTTTCCTTTTCCGCCGCGTTTGGATTTACCGGCCATCAGCGCTTGAAGGCGCAGAAATTCTTCAACAGACATCGTGTCGCCGCAATGCGGGCACTTGATCGGATCTTTTCCCAAATCGTAAAAACGTTCACCGCACTGCAGGCAAATGCGCTTTGTTCCCCATTCAGGTTTTGACATGTAAAACATCTCCTTGTTAAAAAAAATTTATTTATCGGATTTGATATATTAGTGCTATCTTTGTCAAACAAAAAAAGCAGCAAAAAGTTATTTTCATGATAAAAACTATTTCAACACAGACAAAAGGACTGCACGGAACACTTTTTATCCCCGGCGACAAGTCCATTTCTCACAGGGCTTTGCTGTTCGGAGCCGCCGCACAGGGAACAACGGAAATCAAGGGACTGCTGGAAGGGGAAGATGTCTTATGTACGGCGGAAGCACTGCGCAAACTGGGAGCACGGATCGAAAAAAACACTAACGGTCTCTGGTTCGTTACAGGAACAGAGACCTTTAAGAAACCGGATTCGATTCTGGACATGGGCAATTCCGGCACCGGAGTCCGACTGTTAATGGGACTGTTATCCTCTTATCCGATTCAGGCACGCTTAACCGGCGATTCCAGCTTGTGTTCACGGCCTATGAAACGAATCACCGATCCCTTGACCCAAACCGGAGCCGTTTTCGAAACGACTGAAGGCAAACTCCCCATTGTTATGACGGGATCGGAACAGGACAAACCGTTTGAATACACGCTTCCGGTTGCTTCGGCACAAATCAAATCGGCTGTTCTGCTGTCAGGACTGCGCCGAAAAAGCCCGACTGTTGTTCACGAACCGATCCCCTGCCGCGACCATACGGAACGAATGCTGAAAGCGTTCGGCGCAGATATTGCGGTTGAAAAGGACGCTCTGGGCGGCAATGTCATCACTCTGCACGGAGGCAAACGGCTGACAGCCTGCCCCGTTGTCGTTCCCGCGGACATTTCATCGGCCGCTTTTGCGATTGTCGCGGCTCTCATTACGCCCGATTCCGAAATCGTTTTGCCCAACATCGGGATTAATCCGCTGAGGACGGGAATTTTAGACGTCCTTTTAGAAATGGGCGCGGACATCTCCTTTGAAAACAAGCGCGAAATCGCCGGAGAACCCGTTGCCGACCTGCGCGTGCGTTCCTCCGCTTTAAAAAGCGTCAATGTGCCCGCCGGAAAAGCCCCCTCTATGATTGACGAATATCCGATTCTGGCCGTCGCGACCGCCTTTGCCGACGGGAAAACACGCCTGAACGGCCTGACTGAACTGAAAGTCAAAGAAAGCAACCGCCTGCAAGCCATTGTCGACGGTTTGACCCGAAACGGCATCGAAGCTGAAGCTTTGCCCGACGACTCCATACGAATCAGAGGCAAAGGAAATAATGCTTGCGGCGGCGGAACGATTGAGGCAAAACTGGATCACCGGATTGCCATGTCCTTTATGGTGATGGGAATGGCGAGCGAAAGCCCCGTCGTGATTGACGACGTTTCTTCGGTCGCGACCAGCTTTCCGGACTTTATATCTTTGATGAACAACGCAGGAGCAAACATTTATGATTATCGCGATTGACGGGCCCGCCGCCGCCGGGAAAGGCACTTTGGCGCAAAATCTGGCAAAGCATTTCAAATACGCCTTTTTAGACACGGGACGGCTGTATCGAGCCGTCGGCTATGCCGTTCTGCAAGCCGGAAAAGATCCGTCCGACAAAACCGAAGCGACAAAAGCCGCCAAAGCTTTCGATCCGAAAAGCATCAATCAGATTCTGTCCAATCCGGCTTTAAGAGAGGAAGCGACCGGCAATGCGGCCTCGAAAGTCGCGGTTATCCCCTCTGTCCGCGAAGTGTTGCTGCAATTACAGCGCGACTTTGCCGAACACCCGTTTTTTGAAGACGGCACGCCCGCGAAAGGCGCCGTTCTGGATGGCCGCGACATCGGCACGGTCGTTTGCCCGAAAGCCGACGTGAAGTTCTTTGTAACCGCCTCCGCCGAAGTCAGGACCGACCGCCGTTTCAAGGAACTGAAAGACGCCGGAAAACCCGCCGACTACGACGTGATTTTAAAGGACATCAAAGAACGCGACGAACGCGATTCCAAGCGCGCGACCGCCCCGCTGAAACCGGCGGAGGACGCTTACGTTCTGGACACGTCGAATATGAACGCGACCCAAGCCTATCAGGCGGCATTGGATTTCATCGCGATCAACCACGCGTAAGAAAGTTTCAAACAGCGAAAAGCCCCGACGAAACGGGGCTTTTTTTTGTATCACATTCATTAAATCAATCTCTGCAAGCCGTTCCATTGACCAACAATTCGGAAGAGTCTATATCTATATCATCATTCCAACTGATGCCGTAACGTTCGTTTTTAACGTTTTCAAAAAGTCCTTTTATTGTTAAAAGCGGCTTAAAGGCATCAAAGCGATTCATCAACGGCATAACGTCATAAATCGTTTTTTTCCCGCTTTTAAATGAAAGTTTCAATTTAAAATCGGCAAGAGGTTCAACTTCGTTGATAATCGGAAACAACTCTTTACCTCCTTAAAGCAACGGTTCTAACGTTCTGAATTTTTGAGTTTTCCACATTTCAAACATCTCTGCCTGATGTAAAGTCGCCCATTCTTTAACCAGCCCTTCCGCCCGCGCAGGCAAGTCGCTTTCGATAAAATCAAGCGTTAAATTAAATATAGCATTATATCATCCCATAATAAATATGAATATACAGCGGATTATGTTCTTTTCCTAAAAAGAATATTTTAATAATCAATCTGTAAAATCTGGCGATAACAGGTATATTTTATTCTCTTTGATTCTTATTTAAGATATCAAAAACAAGCCTTTTCATCAATATTTCTGTTATTTTCGGATATTTTCCAGTAAATCTAAAATCACATCGTATTTTAGTCGAAAACCTAAAAAAGCGGCATCGTCTTTGCAAAAAGCGATAGCGAGGAAGCAAACCAGAAAAAATGCAAGAAAAAATAAATTTCCCTTTTCCTCCTCTCTGGATTGCCACGCCTCTAACGAAGCTCGCAAATACAATTTTGTGTTATTTTTCCCGTTTTATCGCGATCAACCATGCGCCAAGGAAAATACACGTAGCGGATTTCTGTCAAAATATAATTTGAGAAAAAGTATGCTGAGAGTGATAGAATCCCAAAAAATAAGAATTTTCTATTCTTTCATATCTTTTTTCAATTTTTCAAGCGAACATAGAAAAACATTTCATGACAAACCCAATAGCTGCCTATATCTCATTGTATAGTGAATGCCGAATTGCATTGCGGTAAACATTTCCTTCCGGTAAATCCATTGCTGAAAAAGCTTCTTGTACTTTATAAACAGTTGTACAATGCTCTTCAATAATGCCCAATGGTCTACTTGTTCCGTTTGATGTTTCAACGGATAGATAATCATAGGCAATAAAATGTATAGAAGCAGGCTGCATAGGAAATTTGGGAATTTTCTGTTTTCCACCTAACCTATTCAGAATCCGTTCATATACGGGCTTTGGACAAATAAAGAATAAACCTGAACGACATAATTCCTCTCGTTGCAAAACCTGTCCTTTATATATTAGTTGTGGAATAATACGCTTTGAAACGTTTTCCCAATTTAAACCAACTGTATCGGAAATAATTTGCCGCCCTTCTAAAAGCTGTTTCCGTGCCTCACGATAATTTCCCGTTGTATCAATTGTTTGTACCTCAATAGCAGTAAATTCTACTAATCCACCCTCCGCATCAAGACGTGCTAACACCCAATCAACAAAGTATGCGCCTTGCCCCTGTCTTTGCGGTAGTCTTAATTCCCCTCCCCAACCATGTCCGAAAACAGCAATTGCACCTCCTTCTGCCTTTGCTTTATTAACAGCTACACGCCCGGAATACAAATTAAGATTACAAGAAAAAGCTTTTAGAGATACTTCTTTTAGCATTTTATAATCTTCAGCATATATTCTAATTGGACAGCAAATTACATCCGGAGAATTTGCGGTTTTCTGTCTTATTGCACAAACGCCGGAAACAACTCTATCTCGAGCAAGCATTTTGCTGCACGTCTTAGAGACAAAAGGACAAAGTTGTTTTACAGCTGCAATATGTGCTTTATTTGAAGCATCCTCTGCTCTATATCCAAAAAATTCTGAAATATAGCCTGCCATTCTCATGCCCCCTCAACAAGAATTGATCGAATTGACTTTCCTACTGCCTCAGCCAACAAGGGAGGCACAGCATTTCCAACCTGCGCAAACTGCTGTCCCTGACTTCCTGTAAAAACAAAATGATCTGGAAAAGATTGAATTCGTGCAGCCTCTCGTACAGTAAAAGAACGATCTTGTTCATAATGAATAAAGGCTCCCCAATGCGGATCACATTTTGTTAATATAGTTGATGCAAGTCCGTCAGCTTTAACACGCCCATATCTTTTTGTATGATCTCCCTGTTTTGCCCTTTGCATTCCTTTAGGCAAAAGTTCAAAAGGTATATCTGTCCAGTTTCCTCCCGGCTTGATATATTGCAGCCGCCGTAAATTAATTTTAGACAATAATGGAGCTTCATGATTAAAAACCCCTATACTTCCGATTCGTGCACGTTTTTGATAATCACAAAATGGTTCACAAGCGTATTTTCTTATTTCTTTACCTCGTTCTCCGCATCTCAGCGGCGGCAAATCTCCTATTGCCTCTTTTACCGTTATAAAACGTGCATGGTTTTCGGACAAAGGCTCTTTTATTAATGAATGTCCATCAAATATCGTTGTAAAATTGGGCTTAACAGGTGCATGGCATACAGGATCAGGAAATGCATGTTCTGGCAAGTTTTTTCCACGTAACCCCAAAATAAAGGTTCTCCAACGCATTTGAGGAACACCGTAATAAGCTGCGCCTAATATTCTTACATCTGCACCGTAACCTAATTCAGCCAACGCATCAAGAATGGCATGAAGCGTCGCTCCACGTTCAAAAGACACCAGACCGGGAACGTTTTCTATTAAAATCGCTTTAGGTGCAAAAGCATCTACAAACCGCAAATATTCTTTGAATAAATGATTACGTTCATCAAGAATGCTCCGTACAGGCGCATTGATTGAAAAACCCTGACAAGGAGGCCCTCCGGCAATTAAATCAAGTTCTTCGCGTTCTAACCCTAATTCTATACGAATTTCATTTGGAACAAGAGTTCTTATATCTGCTGTTCGAACTATTGCTCCCTTATGATTTGTACTATATGTATTTGCATATTCGGGAACGATTTCTGTTGCGAACAAACTATGAAACCCTGCTCCTGCCAACCCTTCAGATAAACCGCCAGCCCCAGAAAAAAGGTCTATCATTTTTAAATTTGTTATACTCACAAATTTATCCCTTAATATACAAGCACAATACGATATTTTTTATAACATAATCACATTTGGCAAAAAAAGGGATAAAATATCCATTCCGTAAAAACATTATTCCGATATGATAAAATATCATTCCGATAATCCGATATACTTTTTTTTAAAGATTTAAGGAGTATTCATGTATCTCTCTGATCGGGAAATCGCTAAAAAATGGGGAATATCGGAGCGTCGTGTCCGGCTTTTATGCGCTTCGGGAAAAATTCCCGGTGTTTTGCTTTCAAGGCGAAACTGGCAAATTCCGTCAAATGCAGTCAAACCGGCAAATGCCCGTTAAAAAAAGCGGAGCTGGATTTATGCCGTCCTCTTACCGCGGTTGGTAATGGTCGATTTGTTTGCTCGTTACCTGAATGAACGACCGAATGTTTATCTGAATATACTGAAAGAATAAAATTATGCCCGTTTGTTTTCCGCCCGTCGCCGACGACAACATCAGCCGCATGATTATCGGGTCGATGCCGGGGGTAGCGTCTTTAAATGCGAATCAATACTATGCCCACCCACGCAACACCTTTTGGAAAATCATCGCCGAGTTGTTTGATGCGCCGTATCCGTTTCCCAACTACGAAGACAAGTTATCTCTTCTGTTAAAAAACCATATCGGTCTATGGGACGTGCTTGCTTCCTGCGACCGTAAAGGCAGCTTGGATTCTGATATTCGCAATGCCGTTCCGAATGACTTTGAAACCTTTTTGAAGACTCGCCCGAATGTCAAAACGTTATATTTTAACGGCAACACGGCTTATCAGAACTTTATAAAATCTTTTAAAAGCTATGACTTTATCCGTGACTTAGCCCTACGTCCTCTGCCCTCAACTTCTCCGGCGAATGCGCGGTTGAGTTTCGCAGAAAAAATAAAGCTCTGGGAAGTGATTAAAACAGCATAAATTCCTTGCAAAAACGTCTTTTTTCATGTATATAGGCAACGGAATCGAAGGCACGGCGGTTCCGGTGTTTTGATCGTGCAGACCTCCGGAAACAACCGGACGGCCAGAATAATTTGATAAAGGAAGTAAATTTAATATGGTAACTAAAACTACAGCCGAAGAAATTCCGGCGATGAAAGAAAATTTTGCCGAACTGTTCAACGAAATGTTTGGCGAAGATCAGGGCTTGGAAGGCTCTGTTGTCAAGGGGACAATCGTTGCTTTGTCCGATGATTTTGCAACGATCGATGTCGGTCTGAAATCCGAAGGCCGCATTGCCCGCCGCGAATTCGGCTTTAATGCAGAAATGAAAGTCGGCGATCAGGTTGATGTATTCATTGACCGTTACGAAGACAAGGACGGCATGGTCGTTCTGTCCCGTGAAAAAGCCCGCCGCGAAGAAGCTTGGAACGAATTGGAAAAAGCGCAGGCCAACGGCGAACGCGTTACTGGCGTTATTTTCGGTCGCGTCAAGGGTGGTTTCACTGTTGACTTGTCCGGCGCAATCGCTTTCCTGCCGGGATCACAGGTTGATATCCGTCCGGTTCGCGATGTCGGTCCATTAATGGGTACGCCGCAGCCGTTCCAGATTTTGAAAATGGACCGTGCTCGTGGCAATATCGTTGTTTCCCGCCGCGCCGTTTTGGAAGAAACACGTGTCGAACAGCGTTCCGAATTAATCAAGAATTTATCCGAAGGCCAGATTTTGGACGGCGTTGTCAAGAATATCACCGATTACGGCGCATTCATTGACTTGGGCGGCGTTGACGGCTTGTTGCACGTTACGGATATCGCTTGGAAGCGCATCAATCACCCGTCCGAAGCTCTGACAATCGGTCAGCCGGTAAAAGTACAGATTATCCGCTTCAATCCTGAAACCCAGCGCATCAGCTTGGGCATGAAGCAGTTGGAAGCCGATCCTTGGGCCGGCGTTGATCAGAAATATCCAGTTGGCGCAAAATTAACCGGTCGTGTAACGAATATCACCGATTACGGTGCATTCATTGAACTGGAACAGGGTGTTGAGGGCTTGGTCCACGTTTCCGAAATGAGCTGGACAAAGAAGAATACGCATCCGGGCAAGATCATTTCTACGTCTCAGGAAGTCGAAGTTATGGTTCTGGACGTCGATCAGGCGAAACGCCGTATTTCTTTGGGCTTGAAGCAATGCTTGGCCAATCCTTGGGAAGCTTTTGCCGAAACGCACCCAGTCGGTTCCGAAATTGAAGGCGAAATCCGCAATATTACGGAATTTGGTCTGTTTGTCGGCCTGAACGGTGACATTGACGGTATGGTTCACTTATCCGATCTGTCTTGGGACAAGAGCGGTGAGGAAGCTGTCAAGGATTACAAGAAAGGCGATGTCATTAAAGCCAAAGTTTTGGATATTGATGTTGAAAAAGAACGCATTTCTTTGGGTGTCAAACAACTGACCTCCGATCCATTTGCCGATGCGACTTCCGATATCAAGAAAGGTGATGTTGTTACGGGTGTTGTCAGCGCAATCGCTGACAACGGTATCGAAGTAGATATCAATGGCTCCAAGGGCTTTATCCGCAAGGCAGATCTGTCGCGTGACCGTTCCGAACAGCGTCCCGAACGCTTTGCCATCGGCGACAAGGTTGATGCGAAAGTCACGCAGATTGATGCGAAGACTCGCAAGATCACTTTGTCGATCAAGGCTCGCGAAATCGCTGAAGAAAAAGAAGCTTTGTCTGAATTCGGTTCGACCGATTCCGGCGCTTCTCTGGGTGACATTCTGGGCGCCGCTATCGCCAAGAAAGAAGCCGAAAGCGAAAAGAAGTGAACTACCCGTTCGGGGGAAACGCCCTCCCGGCGGGGGCGGAGGCGTCACTAGCTTAACGCCCTTCGGACAAGGATTGGGTTCCGCCGATAGCTTACAAAAGAAGTCTCCGATTGAAAGGTCGGAGACTTTCTTTTATCCCTACCTTTACAAATCTTTTTTTCCGGATAATAATGCCCTACTTTTTTTGACATCATCAAGGGATTGAATGATGAAACTTTTTCTGTCTTTATTATCCGTTCTGGCCATATCGGCCTGCGGCACATTGTTTGTCGGACAAGATCAAAGCATTCTGATCGACAGTCTTCCCTCCGGCGTATCCATTTACCAAAACGAAAAGTTTATGGGAACCACGCCTCTGACAATCCGTGTCGAACGGACCAAAAATCCTTTAATGCTGAAGGCGGAAAAAGAAGGCTATAACACTCAAGCCATAATGCTGAACTCTTCTTTGGGATTAGGAGCCGGCCTTGACGGCGTTTTTGCTGTTCTCTCTGTGACGGGATCAACCGGATTTACAACAGATGCGTCCAATGAAACCATATGGACCTATAATCCCGATCAGTATTTTGTGCATATGATCAAAACCGGTGAAGAAAATCTGCCGGACAATAAAATTATTATGTTCATTACGAAAAATTTCGACACTTTGCGCATGGATGCGGCAAATAACGGAAGACAGACTTTAGATGCTTTAGCCGAATTGACGGGAAAACCGACAAGTCTGCTGATTCCCGCAATCAATGCGTCTATTTACCCATCGGAACTGATTAACGTTCTCTTGTCAAAATAGCAATTGGACTTCACAATCAAAACCGCCCTAAAAAACGGATCGGGAGGTTAAGAAAATCATACAAAGCAATGCCTCTAAGGCTTTTAAACGCATCGTGTTTCCGGACATAACCAATGCCCCCCGATCCATTACAAAATGATCTGGGATTTTTTCCGTATCGCTGTCCGTCAATACGGCTGTGATGCAAGCACGCGCAAAAAAATACGAGCTTTCTCTCAGTTCCGTGCCTTTTTTAGAGCGCTTAATACAGATCAAAATATATGTTCAAAAAAGAACAGCTAAAAATACCGGCTTAACCGGCTCTATTTTTTGGAAAAGAGTATCGAAACCATTATGGATATGCCGACCAACAATGGATAATACATTGTTTTGATGATATCAAACGGCGTTATGTTTCCGGCCAGACTGACCGCGATCAGAATTTGCGCCCCATACGGCAGAATCCCCTGCACGACGCAAGACGTTGCATCCAGCAGGCTGGCAACGCGCTTTGGATTCAATCCCTTTTTATTGCTGATTTCTTTAGCAACAGGACCGACAGTTAAAATCGCCACCGTATTATTCGCTGTAAACAAGTTCGTAAAAGCAGTCAAAAGACAAATTCCCAGTTCGCAGGAACGGACTGATGTCATCATTCTGCCCGTTATTTTAATCAGATAATCCAGCCCTCCGCCGCGGCGAACGGTTTCCAGCAGACCGCCGGCCAGCATCGCGATAATGACCGTTTCCGCCATATTCAGCGTCCCTTTTCCGATTAAAGTAACGGCCTGCGGCACGACAAACATTCCCGTTTTCAAACCGATAATGATGTTCAATCCCGTTCCGATACACAGGACAAGCAGAACGTTAACCCCTTTAATTCCCAGAAACAGCAAAAACAGATAGGGAATGATTTTAACGCAATCAATCATATTGACGGCTTCCGGCCGATACGCCTTCCCTGTCTGAGCCGCCGATAAAAACAGATACAACAGCACGCAAAGCAGAGCTGGACCAATAACGATCTTAAAATTATAGATCGTCTTGTCTCTCATTGCGACCTTCTGCGTTCCGGTTGCGGCAATTGTCGTATCGGAAATAACGGACAGATTGTCGCCGAACATCGAACCGCCGACAACGGCCCCTAAAACAAGTCCTATATCCAGCCCAAGCGTTTGTGCCAACGAAACGGCAATCGGCGTCATCGCGGCAATCGTACCGCAGGAGGTTCCTATGGCCAAGGAAACCAAAGCGGAGATCACAAACAGTCCTGCCGTCATATAATCCTGAGAAATGAAAGCACAGGCGATTCTGACAGCGGCGTTGACGGAACCGACCGCCTGCGCCGTCGCAGTGAAAGCCCCCGCCAAAATAAAAATGGCGACCATCACCATAATATCGCGCTGCCCCATTCCTTCAGCAAAGATATTGATTTTATTCTGCAGCTTTTCCTTTCTGTTCACCGCCGCGGCCACAACAGAAGAAACAATAAACGCAACCGTCATCGGCATTTGCGCCATATCATGCGTCATCATATAAAAGCTGAAGCAAAAAAGGACAAACGATAAAAAAGGAATAATTAAAATCGATCCCATTTTCCAATTTCTGCGATAAAACGGCGGGCTAAACATGTCCGCTTTTTTTTACCTAATCTTTGACCACGATATAAGACATTTGTTCTTTATCGGCGCGCAAAATACGCAGCAGACGTCCCTCTACCGAAATCATCGTCGAATCCGCCGGATAGGCCAGCGTGTCGAAACTGCCGCTGCCGCCGTTTGTTCCCGGCACAGCATTTTTGTAAAATAAAATGATCTGGTTGTTTCTGATCCCGTCGTAAATGACCTCGAAATCCAAGAAAGGAAGTTTTTGCTGTTCCGACGTAAAAACACGTTTCATACGAACCGTTGACGGAGAAAACTTTGCCCGATCCGGAAAGATTGTCACTTTATCGCTGCCCTTCATTTCATAGAGGAATTTGGACTGCAGTTCCCCATGCATATTGAGCAGAAAATACATATGGTTAAACTTCGGCAAAACATAAAAGGTTTCATTTCCCTGCTCAAATATTCCGAAAATCGGATATTTCTTTGCAGGCAAAGTCATTTCCGTTGAATACACCGTTGCCGTTACGGGCTTTTCCAGAACAAATTCCCGCGAAACAAAGTTGTCTTTCTTAAAAGCCTGAACCCTTAAGACAGCTTCGCCGACTCTGGCAAGCATTGTTTCATTCAACACATAGTTATTTTGATAAACCGTCTCGCTTCCCGTAAAAATCGTTTCTGCCGGCGGGGGCAAAATCGAATAAGAGGCTGCAGACTGGTGAATATCTCTAAATCCCTGCGAATCCTCGTACCATTCGTTCGGCATCAAAGAGCAGGACATTAAAAACGGTAAAATCAAAATAGATAAAGCCTGTCGCATAAAAAACTCCTTTTTGACGATAAAATATCTGACAAATCGTCCCTTTAGTGATTGACAATACCCGACAATCTTTGTATTGTCACCTATCTTCATTAGAAGAAAGTTAAGTTTGAGGATTGTGTTATGAAAGTTCGTAATTCCCTGAAGTCCGCTAAACTGCGTGATAAAGACTGCAAAATCGTTCGCAGAAAGGGACGCGTTTATATTATTAATAAGAAAAATCCGCGTATGAAGGCTCGTCAGGGCTAAGAATCGCGGCATTTTCGCAAAACAAAAAAAAGCCTGCTGATGCGGGCTTTTCGTGTATGTTTTTTTATTTAAACGAATCGATTATACGTTGCATATCCGCCGGCAAAGGAATTTCGAATCGCATTGTTTCGTGTGTTATCGGGTGTTCAAAGCGAATCCGGTAAGAATGCAGTGCTTGCCTGGGAAATTCCGCCGCTGCTTTTAACAACGCAGACCGCTGAGCTGTTTTCGGCGTTCTGCCATATACTTTATCACCGATCAAAGGGTGTCCCAACGCCGTCATATGGACTCGAACCTGATGAGTCCGTCCCGTTTTCAATGAACAATGGACCAAGCTCAAAGCTCCCGCCGCATATGATTCGATCAAACGGTAATGCGTTTCAGCCCTTTTGCCGCCGGAAGAAACGACGGCCATTTTTTTGCGATTCGCCGGACTGCGCCCGATCTGTGTTTCGATAACGCCCGTTGTCGGAGAAACCATTCCCCAAACCAAAGCCAAATAGCATCGTTCCAAACTGTGCACGGCAAATTGCGCCGACAGTCCCTGGTGTGCCGCATCATTCTTGGCGACAACCATCAAACCGCTTGTTTCTTTATCCAGCCGGTGAACGATTCCGGGACGGACCACGCCGCCGATTCCGGACAAAGAATTCCTGCAATGCGCCAATAATGCATTGACCAAAGTGCCTTCATAGTTCCCCGCCGCGGGGTGAACAACCATTCCCGCCGACTTGTTTAAAACCAGCAGATCTTTGTCTTCATAAAGAATTTCCAAAGGAATTTCCTGCGCTTGAGGCATGGCATCGACCGGCGGCGGCAAAATAATATGATAGATTTCACCCGCAGCTGTTTTCCGGTCCTGATCCGTTACAGGTGCTTCCTTCAAAAAAACAGCCCCTTGTTCAATCAGAGCCGACACTCGGCTGCGGGACAGTTCCGTTGCTGATGCCAGCCACTTGTCCAGCCGCATTTTCGCCTGTTCCGCCCCTACCGGTCCGGCAACGATTTCTCTGTCGTTCCGCGTCTTATTATTCATGCCTTGAACCTTATCACATTCCCCCGCCAGCAGAGCATTTTTTTCCCGCCGCGTCAAAACATTCCTTTTGAACGCCTGATTTTTCAGATATAAAAGAGATTAAATTATTGATGAGGCTCTTCTTATGAACAAAATCGTTTTTTTAAAACTCCTGATTGCCGTTATTACTTTTTTGATTTTCCTGACATTGGGCGGCATTGTATACGGCTTAGTTAATTACAAAACGACGCCTAAACTGCTCAGCCGAAAAAGAGCGCCCATTGTTCAAACGGTCAAACAGACGGATCCGCAGCAGGTCCCTTTGACATACCTAGGTCTGAAAAAGGGCGAATATATCAAAGACAGTCATGCCTGCGGCGATATGCTTTGTCTGCGGATTCAATCGGATTTTGAAGGAAACAAAATTATCCTGTTTGACCCAGCTTCCCTGCAGATCAGGGCCGTTTTAATCGCTGCAGAAAAGCCTGCCGCGGAATAACAAGGCTCATAAAAAGAGGAAACGAATCAGCCGATTCAGCCCGAAAGCGTCCTGTTTTACATAAAATAAAACATAAAAGAACGAAAACAAATCAACAGGTTCGGTCTGAAAAAAAATCCGGCAGCGTGAAGATAAACATAAAAAAGGACGGGAAATACGCTCCCCCGTCCTTATTTATGGTGCCGGCTGAGGGATTTGAACCCCCGACCTGATGATTACAAATCAACTGCGCTACCAACTGTGCCAAGCCGGCTCCGAAAGGTTATATATAAGTTCTTTCCAATAAATTCAAGCATTATTTTCAGCCGGATCTCTTTTTTTCCGAATTATCGCCTTAAAAATAAAAAAGCGCATTTAATTTGTTTGTCGTTTTTTATTTTTATGCTATAGACTTCAACAAGCGTATTTTGGCAATGCAAAAATGCGGGCGTGGTGAAATTGGCAGACACGCCAGATTTAGGTTCTGGTGGCTTTGGCCGTGGGGGTTCAAGTCCCTTCGCCCGCACCATGTTTGCATTGCTTGGCTTGAAGGTATTTTAATTTTTAGGAAAAATGATATGCAGGTAACTGAAACAAAGGCTGAAGGTCTGAAACACGGTTTTAAAGTGGTTGTACCCGCGGAAACGATTGCTTCCAAGGTCACGGACAAAATCAAATCAATCGGCGAAAACGCAACAATTCCGGGATTCCGCAAGGGGAAAGCTCCGGAAAGCTTCCTGCGCCAGCGTTATGAAAAGGCGGTTATGGGTGAAGTGTTGGACGAATTGATCCAATCTGAAACAAATAAAACTTTATCTGAGCGCTCTTTACGTCCCGCCATGCGTCCTAAAATTGAAATCGTCGCGTTTGATGAAGGCAAAGATTTGGAATTTACGCTGGACGTCGAAGTTGTTCCTGAAATCGTTCCTGTTGACTTTGGCACAATTTCTTTGGATAAGCTGATTGCCGAAATTTCCGATGAGGAAGTGGAAAAGGCATTAGAACGCCTGGCTGCCGGTCGCAGCGAATCCGAACCGGTCAAAGAAGACCGCGCCGCTGAAAAAGGCGATATTACGGTAATTGACTTCGTCGGTTCCATTGACGGAGTCGAATTCCCCGGCGGAAAAGGCGACAACTATCACTTGGAACTGGGCTCAGGTTCTTTCATTCCGGGCTTTGAAGATCAGCTGGTCGGCAAAAAAGTCGGCGAAAAAGTCGATGTAAAAGTGCCCTTCCCCGCAGATTATCATGCAAAAGATTTGGCCGGCAAAGATGCTGTTTTTGCCGTCACGGTCAAGGAACTGCGCGCGAAGAAAGAACCCGAAATCAATGATGATTTTGCCAAACTGTTCGGCAAAAAATCCGTTGATGAACTGCGCGACATGATCCGTCTGGAATTATCCCGCGAATATGAAGGCGTGTCTTTGAGCAATCTGAAGCGCGTTTTATTGGACGCATTGGCCGATGCGCACGACTTCCCGGTACCGGAGGGCATGCTTGATCTGGAATTTGACGCAATCTGGAAACAGGTTCAGGCCGCTAAGGAAAAGAACCAGCTGGACGAAGATGATGCCGGCAAGTCCGATGATGAATTAAAAGAAGAATACCGCGCGATTGCCGAACGCCGCGTTCGTCTAGGTTTGCTGCTGGCCGAAATCGGCATGAAGAACAAGATTTCCGTCACCGATGCGGATCTGAACCGTGCGATCATGATGGAAGCCCGTCAGTTCCCCGGACAGGAAAAGGCAGTTTTTGAATTTTACAACAAGCACCCGGAAATGCTGGACAGGCTGCGCGCGCCGCTGTTTGAAGAAAAAGTCATCGACTTTATCTTAAAAGGCGTCAAGCTGAACGAAGTAAAGGTTTCACCGGAAGAATTGTATAAAGCCGAAGCGGAAGACGCAAAGAAGCCGGCTAAAAAAGCCAAAAAAACGGCTAAGAAGACCGCTAAGACCAAGGAAGAAACCACAGAAGAAAAAAGCGAAGAAAAGAAGCCGGCCAAAAAAAACGCTAAGAAAAAAACGGAAGAATAACGTTTTTGAAACTTTTCTTTGATTGAACTATAAAGGGAATCGCGGGAATTGTACCGGCGGTTCCCTTTAATCGGAAAAAGAAGCAGGAGAAAAAAATATGTACGAACGCGATCCCATGGACGTTTATATGAACACTTTAGTGCCGATGGTGATAGAACAAACCAGCCGCGGAGAACGTTCTTTCGACATCTATTCCAGATTGTTAAAAGAAAGAATCGTTTTTTTAACCGGCGAAGTGCATGACGAAGTCGCCAGTTTGATCTGCGCTCAACTGCTGTTTTTAGAATCTGAAAATCCGAATAAGGATATTGCGTTCTATATCAATTCTCCGGGCGGTGTTGTCACCTCCGGCATGGCAATTTTCGACACCATGAACTATATTCGCTGCGATGTGTCCACACTGTGCATCGGCCAGGCGGCGTCTATGGGGTCTCTGCTGCTGTGCGCCGGACAGAAGGGCAAACGTTTCTGCCTGCCAAATGCCCGCGTGATGATCCACCAGCCTTCCGGCGGCTTTAAGGGTCAGGCCAGCGACATCGAAATTCATGCGCGTGAAATTTTGGCTTTGCGCGCCCGTTTGAATAACATATATGTGGAAAAAACGGGACAAACTTTAGAAACAATCGAAAAAGCAATGGAACGTGACAACTTTATGAGCGCGGAAGAAGCCAAAGCTTTTGGATTAGTTGACGAAGTTATTTCCTCCCGCCCGAAACCAGAAGAATAAAGATCGGCTGACTTAATATGATATTGCCTTTGCTTTCCCTCCCCTGTACCATGACAAAGAAGAATAAAGGATTTTGACTGCCATGACAGATACGCCCTCCAAAGACAAAAAAGAAACGCTTTACTGCTCTTTTTGCGGGAAAAGCCAGCATGAGGTCAAAAAGCTGATTGCCGGTCCGAATGCTTTCATCTGTGATGAATGCGTCGGTCTTTGCACGGACATCATTACAGAAGAGCATCTGAAAAATGAGATTAAAGAATCGGACAGCATGCCCTCGCCTAAAAAAATTAAAGAGGTTCTGGACGATTACGTGATTGGTCAGGAATTGGCAAAGAAGGTGCTTTCCGTCAGCGTCTACAATCACTATAAGCGTTTGACATCAAAAGCGGATAAACAATCCGATGTCGAAATTTCGAAATCCAATATTCTGCTGATCGGTCCGACAGGATCGGGCAAGACATTATTGGCCCAAACATTGGCACGCATCTTGGACGTGCCGTTCAGCATGGCTGATGCGACGACGCTGACCGAAGCGGGATATGTCGGCGAAGATGTTGAAAACATTATTTTAAAGCTGCTTCAGGCGGCGAATTATGATGTGGAAAAGGCTCAGCGCGGGATTATTTATATTGATGAAATCGATAAGATTTCTAAAAAATCGGATAATCCTTCCATTACGCGCGATGTTTCCGGAGAAGGCGTTCAGCAGGCTTTGCTGAAAATCATTGAAGGCACGATCGCTTCCGTTCCGCCGCAGGGGGGACGCAAACACCCGCAGCAGGAATTTGTTCAGGTTGATACGACGAATATTTTGTTTATTTGCGGCGGTGCCTTTGCCGGTTTGGAAAAGGTCATAGCTCAAAGAACAAACAAATCCTCGATCGGTTTCGGCGCGAACGTATCTGCTCCCGATGATCGTAAAACCGGCGATATCTTGCATGATATCGAACCGGAGGATTTGCTGAAATTCGGGCTGATCCCTGAATTTATCGGACGCGTGCCGGTTATCACGACTTTGGAAGATTTGGACGAAGACGCCTTAATTGCTATTTTAACGCAGCCGAAAAATGCTTTGGTCAAACAGTATCAGGCTTTGTTTGCAATGGAAAACGTCCAGCTGACCTTTACGCCGCAGGCACTGAAGGCCATTGCTCAAAAAGCGGTTGAGCGCAAAACAGGCGCCAGAGGATTGCGCGCCATTATTGAACGGCTGCTTTTAGAAACAATGTTTGAACTGCCTTCAATGGAAAACGTTTGCGAAATTGTTGTTGATGAATCTGTCGTATCAGGGGAAAAACAGCCTTTGCGGATATATAACCAAGAGGCGACAAGCGCATAAGTTTTTTGATTTTGCTCTTGTGCTTTTTCAGCTTTGACCTTATCTATTAACCAATTTCAACAGATCAGTTATTTAAAGAGGTGATTATCATGGACGCTTCTGTTCAAGAAAAAGTATATCCCTTACTGCCCTTGCGGGATATTGTCATCTTTCCGCACATGATCGTACCGTTGTTTGTCGGACGTGAAAAATCCGTCAAAGCATTGGATATGGCCATGAACGATGACAGACAAATTGTTCTGTTAACACAAAAAGACCCGACTTTGGACAATCCTGAGGCAAACGATATGTATACGGTCGGCACAATGGGCTCCGTTGTTCAGCTGCTGCGTTTGCCGGATGGAACAGTCAAAGCTTTGGTAGAGGGTGTCAAACGCGTTAAAATTAAACAATTTACAGATACGGGAACGTGTTTTGAAGCTCAAACAGAGGATTTGACCGATAAGATCAGCACAAAAGACGATATCAATGCCTTTATGCGTTCTTTAATGGCGCAATTTGAAGAATATGTCCGGCTGAACAAAAAAATTCCGCCGGAAATTTTGCTGTCTATTGGACAGATTGAAGACCCGTCCAAGCTGGCCGACGTGGTGGCGTCCCATTTATCGTTAAAGCTGGCGGACAGACAAAACCTGCTTGAAACGCAGAATGTCTTTACCCGTCTGGAATTGCTGTTCGGTTATATTGAATCCGAAATGGGCGTTCTTCAGGTGGAAAAGAAAATCCGCCGCCGCGTCAAAAAGCAAATGGAAAAGTCTCAGCGCGACTATTATCTGAACGAACAGATGAAGGCGATTCAGAAAGAGCTGGGGGACGAAGACGGATCGGCCGAATTGGACGAGCTGGAAGCTAAAATTAAAAAGACGAAAATGTCGGCTGAGGCGAAAAACAAGGCTCATTCCGAACTGAAAAAACTGCGTCATATGAGCCCGATGTCTTCTGAAGCAACCGTTATTCGGAATTATCTGGATTGGCTGTTGGATTTGCCGTGGGGAAAAAAGACGCCTATCCAGACGGACTTAAAGAAAGCTGAGGAAATCTTGGACGAAGACCACTACGGATTAGAAAAGGTCAAAGAACGCATTTTGGAATATTTGGCCGTTCAAAAGAAAACAAAATCTGTCAATGGCCCGATTTTGTGTTTGGTCGGCCCTCCCGGCGTAGGAAAAACGTCTTTGGGAGAATCTATCGCACGCGCAACGGGACGCAAGTTTGTCCGCGCTTCTTTAGGCGGTATGCGTGACGAAGCGGAAATCCGCGGTCATCGCAGGACCTATGTCGGTTCCATGCCCGGTAAAATTATTCAAAGCATCAAAAAAGTTAAAACGCGCAACCCGTTGTTTTTGCTTGATGAAATTGACAAATTAGGCGCGGATTGGCGCGGCGATCCCTCTTCTGCTTTGCTGGAAGTCTTGGATCCGGCGCAAAATTCGACTTTCAATGATCACTACTTGGAAATCGATTACGATTTGTCTGATGTCATGTTTATCACGACGGCAAATTCCTTAAAGATGCCTCGTCCCTTGCTGGACCGTATGGAAATTATCCGGATCGCCGGCTATACCGAAGATGAAAAAGTCGAAATAGCCAAGCGCCATTTGATCAAAAAGCAGCGTAAGGCCGCCGGCTTGACAGAAAAAGAATGGACAATCAGCGAAGAAGCTCTGCGTTCTTTGGTGCGTTTATACACGCGGGAATCCGGCGTGCGCAACTTGGACCGCGCTTTGGCGGGATTAGCGCGCAAAGCGGCAAAAGAACTGATGACGACAAAGAAAAAATCCGTCAATGTGACAGAACGCAACTTGAAAAAGTATGCCGGAGTGCCCGTATATACTTACGGCGTTGCGGAAAAGCAGGACCAAGTCGGCGTCACCACCGGTTTGGCGTGGACGGAAGTCGGCGGAGAAATCCTGTCGATAGAAGCAGTCATGATGCCGGGTCATGGCCGTGTCACGCAAACAGGGCAGCTGGGGGATGTCATGAAAGAATCCATTGCCGCAGCCCGGTCGTTTGTTCGTTCTCATGCTGTTGCTTTTGGAATCCGTCCGGATTTGTTTGATAAACGCGATATCCATATTCATGTTCCGGAAGGCGCTACGCCGAAAGACGGTCCGTCAGCCGGTATTGCCATGTGCACTTCTCTTGTATCGGCGATGACAGGCATTCCTGTTTCCAAGGATATCGCGATGACCGGAGAAATCACTTTATTAGGCAAAGTTCTCCCGATCGGCGGACTGAAGGAAAAGCTGCTGGCAGCTCTACGCGCAGGCATAAAAACGGTTTTGATCCCGCAGGACAATAAGAAAGATCTGGAAGAAATTCCTGACAATGTCAAGGAAGGACTGACGATTATTCCCGTTTCCACAGCAGAAGAAGTGTTAAAGCGAGCTTTAATTCGTCCATTAGTGCCGATTGAATGGAATGAAGAGGAAGAAAATAAATCCAAGCCAAACCTTTTAGAACAGGAAGAAGAAACTGAAGAAAAGATTCGCTGTCATTAAAGTAATTGCTTCAGTTAAAACTTAAAAATTTCAGATAAAAGCTCTCTGCAAAAAGGGGGCTTTTATTTGTTTGAAATTACTTTTTTTCAGCGATTCGAAATAGATAAGTCACTTTATATATTTAAAACCGCCCTATTTTCTCCAAATAATAGATATTGCTTTATATTTACACGCATTCATATATATTTCTTTTTTCATTTTTTCTAAAAAAGGAGCAAAAAAGGGAAAAAAAGCTTATTCTTCTATTGACTGAATAAAGATCGGCGTTTTAAACTTTCCTTTAGATTCGTTGTTGAATCTGAGTTTTGTCTTTTAATTTTAATAGAGGGAGCCCTCACGTGAATAAGAACGATCTCGTAGCTGAAGTTGCTAAAAATACCGGTTTATCTAAAACGGACGCCAGCAAGTCTGTTGACGCGTTGTTGAATGCTGTTACCGGCGCTTTGAAAAAAGGTGACGAAGTCCGTTTGGTTGGCTTTGGTACCTTCAGCATTGCTCAGCGTGCTGCGACCGAAGGCCGCAATCCTCGCACCGGTGCGAAAATCAACATTCCGGCTTCTAAACAGCCGAAATTCAAAGCCGGCAAAGGTTTAAAGGACGCTGTAAATTAATAGCGAACCTTGGTTCTTAAAGACAGGCGGTGTGCAATTTGCAGCCGCTTGTTTTTTTGCTTGTTATTCGAAAATAAATCTTGTATAAGATTTTTCGTTATGGGCGACTAGCTCAGCTGGTTAGAGCATCTCGTTTACACCGAGAGGGTCTGCGGTTCGAATCCGTAGTCGCCTACCAATAAAAAACACCCCGTCTGGGGTGTTTTTTATTGGTTAGAAGACTTGGATTTGAACCGCAAGCGGTTCGGTGAGCGCAGCGAACGTCGCGCAGGACGTAGTCCGAGCGACCGGCCTGACCGGTGAGCAACGCGAGCAATCGTAGTCGCCTTTTTTATTCTTAAATACTTGGATTTGAACCGCAGACCCTCTCGGTGAGCGCAGCGAACGTCGCACAGGACGTAGTCCGAGC
>JAFVAT010000029.1 GCA_017480385.1 Alphaproteobacteria bacterium
AACCTAACGCCTTAAACTCGTTGATTAAATCGACCAGTTGAGAATAACGGCACTTTGACGCGCTTTCCTTGCCCGTAACGCGGCGTAAAATATCGCGGTATTGGTCATCGTCCAGTCCCAGCTGAGCTTTGGCGATATGAATCTTGGCGATTAAAGGACATTTATCTGCGGTCATTTCAGATTCCTTTCAAGTACAGAAAACCCTGCCGCCGTGAAAGCGGCAGGGGAAATAAAGGTTAAAAGATTAATTGCGGTTAAGAATTTCGCGGATTTTAAGAGCGAGGGCCAAATCTTCAAAAGTGATTTTACCGTTTTCAATCGCGTCTTTAATTTTACGGCTGACATCTGGTTTATAAATCCGCTTTCGGGGCATTTTAATGACTTTTCCCATTGTTTTACCCTCCGAACGGCAGGGAAAGCTGAGCGGATTTGCGTCCCGAAACCAAACGGACGGGAAAGCCGCAAGCGTGCATACGCTGAAGCTGTCGATTGACGGTATCTTTTGATTTTCCGATGACTTTTCCGATTTCCTTGCCTGAAAGCCCCGCCTGATGACAGCGAAGAATCTTTGCCCATTCGGGGCAAAGCCGCAACAGCTCCTCCCTGAGGGCGTTCATTTGCTCGGTTTGAGCTTTTGTTGATTGCTTGCCTTCCAAAACGTCCAGAATGAACGCTCGGAACTGCGTCGCAACCGGCGTTTGCGCGTACATCGCTATCAATGCCGCCCCACGCAAAGAATAAAGGCGTGTCAATTTGTTGCCCGTTGTCGTCGGCATTTCGGCGGCTATCGACATTTCCGGCGTAAATTCCTTTTTGTGTTTCCGATAAATTTTTGCAACTGCCTTTGCCGGAAACGCCAATTCTAAACAGGAACCAATCTGGTTCCCGTTCAAATAGCTCTCGCCGTTGAACGTTGTGAGTTTGATATTCTGATTCTGAAATTTGATTAAATTCGTCATAATGACCTCCAAGATTAAAAATTTGAACAAAGTCGCCCAAATCGTTTTTGAGGACGATCAAGGCGGGAGGATGCTCAAAACCTGTAATCTTGGAAACAGGCGCACTTATTCGCGGCGAAAAGCCCTTATATCGTGACCAACCTCCCCAAAAATCGGGAAGTTCACGCACAAAAATAGCGTCACAAACGGACGCCGTGCGTCCAAGATTAAACAAAAGAGGTTTTGAGTCCCCATCAGTGTTTTTTGCGCTGACGGGTATCAGATTAACCTGTTTGTCCCTTCTTGTCAACATTGTGTAGATTTTCCCTCCTTTCTTTTGGTTTATCACTTGGGCGGAACGCGCCGCCCAAGACATAAGCCAAAAAATCACGCTTGCCCGACCGCCTTGCAAAAGGCTTTCAGCTGTTCCGCCGTTTCAAAATGCCAACGCCAGCCGCCGTATATCGTTGAAAAACGATCCTCAAAACTGCCGTTTTCACGGTCATACCAGCTTTCTTCCGTCTCAAAGTCGTCGAACGGTCGAAAACCCGTTCTGAAGCACCCGATTTTGATGCACTCCGGCGGCGTTACGCCGTTTTTCAGCATTCCGTCCGCGATCTGTTTGATTTCTTCTTTCGTCGTCATGCGATTCTTTTCCCCAGCTCTATATCCCAAACGTCCGGTAAATTCAGATCGTTCGGAATGTTCTGTTTGCGCTCAATCGCCTTGACCGTGAAAATCATTTTTTCTTTGCTTTTATAGCCGCGCCGGAAACAAACGTGAGTGAACCGCTTTCCCGCCAATCTGATATTCCAATAATCCCGCGCTTCCCTGTATTCGTGCGTCTTTTCGCCCGACTTGATTTTGTCGAACCAGTATTCGGTCAAAATCAAAAACAAAACACGATTGTAAGCCTTGTCCATTGCCTTGCTCCATTCATCATTTTCCTTTTGTCCGGGGCGGCGTTTATCCGCCCCGCCCAAAAAGAAAATCACGCTTTCGCCAGATCGACCGTGACCGCCCGCCAAGCGGCACTCGGCGTGTCCCGTTCATAAAAGCGGTAGTAACTTTTAGAGCCTTCCACGCGAATGCTGTCCGTGATGGCTTGCATGGCGCGTTGCCACGTTTCGTCTTTGATGTCCAAGCGGCGGAGCGACAACAGAGCGTTCCGGTTGATTTTGCCTTCTTTGTCCACTTGAAAAGCGTGATCGATCAGCGTGATGATTTCAGGACGGCTGTCCGCCCCCCATTCGTTGATGCACTCGTCAATCAGCGTCTTTGCCGTCTGCAATTCCGCGCCGAAAACGATGTTTTCAGAGATGGCGACCTGAACCTTTTTCAAGCCGTCATACGTCTGGAATGTCATATTTCCTTTGCGTCCGCCTTTCTTGACGCCGTATTTTTCGTCAATCAAAGACAGATATGCGGAAATGTCGTCGCCGGTATGTCCTTTAAAGCGGGCGATCTGGTCGGACAGCGCACGGGCATAATCCATAACCTTATTGACGAGCTGGTCTTCCAGCTTTTCTTCCGGTTTGACGATGCTTTCCGGCACGAGGCGACCGGCGGCATCTTTCATATATCCGGCGGGAATGGTTGTCGTTTCTGTTTCACTCATTTGTTTTTCCTTTCTCTTTCAGGTGGTTGATATGTGATTTTGAAAATAAAAAATCTGATGATTTGACGGAGCGTTTTTAAAACCCCGTCTGGAGGACGTTTCGCCCGGAGCGGCTCACTCCTAAGCTGCCGGAGGAAGATCATCATCGCTGTTGTCCTTTTTGAAATCCGCCCCGTTCACTACGCCCAAGTGACGCAAGCGGACGGCTATGGCGACAGTTTCTTTTGACAATCCGGCTTTGTCGGCAAGTTCGTATTCCAGCTCGTTGACTTCGTTTTTAATGCGGGTCAGCTTCTTGATTTCCCGTTCCATTATCGAAGCCGGTATAAAGCCGATCGGTTCTTGCCCGTATTCCCTTGTCAGCGTTGAAATCACGCCGAAAATCCGTTGCGATAAAGTGGCATTAACACTCATTTGATTTTCCTTTCCGGTTGATGCAGGTTTTACAGGCTTTAAAAAGTAAAACCCGCTGATGGTTTGTTGCCGCGAACGGCTGACGTTGTATTGATAAACAGCGGTGTGCGGGGATCGCCCCCAAAATCGGACAAGTCACACAGGCGGCTTGAAAAGCCCCTTTAAAGGCTTGTTCAACGGCGGTTAAATCGCCGGTATATTTGCCCTTTAAAACCAAATTGATGACGGCGGGCGAGTATCCCATCGCCTCGGCGACGGCACGTTGCGACTGCCGGGCGCAAATATCGCGCAATTCATCGACAAAGCTCATTCTTCGCCTCCCGTTTGATAAACAACCTTTTTCAAATTCGGGTCATAAACCGATTTAATCCGTTGAATTTGAGGAGCTTTCGCGCCGGTGTTGCGAACAAACAAAAATCGTGTTTCTTTGCGTTTCAGATACTTTGCGCGGCATAACAGCTTGCAGTATGATTCAACATTATTCGCTGTTGTTTTTCGCGGCGTCGAAGCCATCAGATCGGCGACGGAAAATTCTTTTAAAATCTTCATCGACCGCCATAAATCCTGATTAATGTCCGGCGGCAGAATTTTGCCGTCACGGGTGACACGTGGCGCATCAATCCCGACATCCTTTTTCAAGACATAGCAATTTGTTTTGAACTGCGTCTTTACAAAAGGTTTATCCGTTTCTTTCTTCTCAAAAACCTTTACGAAACCGGCTTTTTCCAAGCCGACGACATAAGTTCTGATTGTGCCGCGGTCAATCCGGCTTCCGGTCGTTAAGGAATCCAGCGTAAACTCTTTCTGTTTTCTGATTTCTTCCCAAATTTGCTGGCGTTTGCTTTCCTTGCCCATGATCACACCCTCCGCAAGGGCGCGTCGCCCGTGAAAAACGGTTCGTTCCAATCGCTCAAGCCGATTTCTCGCATCGCCATTGTAATCGCCGTTTGCTGGATGCGTTCCAAGTTCACGCAGATCCGGCGGACGGAACCGCGAGCCGATTTGCAAACTTCTTCAAGCAAGTCGTCCCCGATCTTGACTTTTTTGCAATACAAATCCCGCAAGGCTTGCGCGTCTTCAAAACTTGCCGGTTGCGCCGGTATAAAGTCCAAGATGCGCCCGTGGGTGCGTTCCCAACGCTTCAGCTTGTTCGGCAACTGTTCCTCGCCGATCAGAATGACCGGCGCGGCGGAGCCTTCAAACAGATCGCGGACAACGTCCACTTTGTTGCGGTCGACCAGATAATCAAATTCATCAATAATTAAAGCGCGACCGCTTAAAATCAGCTGTTCCGTCACCATTTCGCCCAAAACAGCCAAAGTGTCGCTGTTGCTGTAAGAAATCGACATTTCGCGGCAAATCGCTTGAAGCAGATATTTGACCGTCCACGTTGATTTCAATTCAACATAATAGGCGTTTTTGACGTTCGCGACATACGCGGCGGCATAACTTTTCCCCCAACCGCTGGGTCCGTAAAAACAGACCAGCCCCGGAAGATGCGCCGGACGGTTTTCCGCCCGTTCAACACCGGTCAGTAAAGCAATGACATTCCGAAGTTGCGCCGTTTGCGCGTTATTGACATCAGTCGTTTGTTCCATTACATTATCCTTTGTCTTGTTTTGAGCCGTCGGGACTTCTGTTTCGGCGGTTCTTTTTTAAATCGCGCCCGCCAATACTTTCGGACACTTCGCGGCAAAAACTTGCGCCTTGTATTCGGCTGTCGTGGGATAGGTTTCGACAAAGAAACTTTCGTTCTCATCTAACGCATCCCCCGCGTCAAATCGGGCTTTCAGTTCTTCCCAGCGTTTGAAATTCTGTTGCGGTGTCGGCTTTAACCGGACGATTTCCGCCGGTCGGCTGTTTTGTTTCAACCGTTCAGCCGTCGCCTGTTCCGCCGCGCTTAATTCCGTCGGTTTCGGCGGTTCTTTGGAAATCGCGGCTTTGAGTGCTTCCGCCATTTGTTCCGTTTCGTAGGCGGTCGTTTCAGACGGAAGCCGCACCAATTTTCCCGCTTCTTCAGCGGCTTGCATAAAGACTTCCCGCACCATCTCATTGCCTTTAAGGTTCGTTTCTTTGGCAATCCGGCGCAAAGCGTCCTTTTTAGCCTTTAACGCCCGCTTTTGAACCGCAGATCGGGCGGCGGCGACTTCTTCCAATGAAACGCCTTTGTTTTCGGCGGAAATCACTTTGCAAAGAAACTTTCCATCAAGGTCGAAAGCGTAAAGCTCGCCATAATCCTGTTCATCAAGCAATAAGCGCACTTGTTCGCCTTCGTGTCCGCCCAATTCCGGCGCGTTATAGTAGCTTCCTTCGTATGAAATGCCTTTTTTGGACACGACACGGATCCCGTCTTTTCCCGCCGGTTTCGCCAGCAGGACATCTAAACAGCGTTCATCGGCTATCCGGCGAATCGTGCCGACGTAGGAAGCCGCTTTTTCATCGGGTGTCATTCCAAGACTGCCGTGTTCTTCGCGTTCATAGACAATTTTGCACCAGTTGTCGCAAAATTCCTGCAATTCTTGAGTGGTTAAACGCAATTCGATAGTTTCATCTTTATTGAATAAACGCTGTGAAAACGAACGGCGGGCTTCTATATCTTTGCGTTCGGTAACGTTGTGACCGATAAAGCCGTCAAGCTGTTCCAACAAGGAATGCGAAAACGTCCGAAAAACCCGTTCAATATGCGGTTTCTTTTGCGGATTGAAGGGCGGGCAAATAATCTGCTCTATGTTCAGCGCGGCGAAAACGCGCTTGATATAATCGGCGACATAATCTTTACCGTTATCCGTGCGCACCGTTTCGGGAACGCCCCACTTCAAAATGGCTTTCCGTGTCGCGCATCCGACCGCATAAGCCGAAGCGCGATCGCAAACGCTCAAACTCAACCGACGGGAATAAACGTCGATAATGCCGACGATGTTGCACCGTTTCCCGTCCGCTAAAAGCAGATCGGACGGCGTTCCGTCGAATTGCCATTCTTGATTTAATCGGGTTATGCTTTCGGACGCGCTTCCGGCGGCGGCTTTGTATTTCGACCGCCATTCGTCCGGATTTTTGACCGCCGTCAATAACTGTTCGTTGTCCTCTTTCCACGTCTTAACCCAATCTTGCAAAGTCCGGTAAGACGGCAAACTGTCCCGCGTTTCCTTAAAGCGGGCGCGTAACCCGCGCATGATGTTCTTGCACGAAACGTGCGGCGTTTCATAAATCGCGCCTAAAATGTAATTTTTAACGGCTTCATTCGTATCAATGATGCCCGTGCCTTTGCGACTGCCGTATTTGCCAGCCAAGCCGGAAATGCCTTTGTTCGCCAAAACTTCCGCCCAATTCCTTAAAGTGCAAGCGGAAAGCCCGACTATCGTATTCTTTACCCAATCGGCGACCGCCACTTCACCGGCATTGTATTTTTCGGCGAAAATATAACGGGCGCGAGTGTTCGCAAAGCCTAACGACGTTTGAAATTCCTTGAACGCTTCTAAAATTTCCAGTTTGGCATCGATCCGGCTTTTCGCCCGTCCTTCGATATGGGCATATTCCGCTAATCCTTGCGGATTGATTTCCTCTTTTACGATCTCTTTTTTAGCCGCCGGAGCCGTCAAAACAGCCAACTGAATGCGGGCGATTTCCGGCAAGTTGGAAATATGATATTCTTTCCCGCCGCCGCGTCCTTCGCGAGCGCGACATTTCCAGCTTTCGCGTTTTCCCTTTTCAATAATACAAATTTTGCTTGTCGGCATTGCCGGTAATTTCAAATCCGCCAGTTCTTTGGCGGTAAACCATTCTTTCATTTTCGACCTCTCTTGTTTGTCGTATCCTTAAGAAAGATTCTTTTTAAGGAGGCGTAAAATGTCTGGTTTAGGAAATTATGCACGAGCCGCTTTAGAACTTGCATACGAATGGGAAAAGCGGTTAACCAAGCAAGAATGGCGCGAGCTTTACAAAACTTTGCAACAGATTTCTTTGCCCGAATGGGAGACTTGGAAAACGGATCAAAAATCATATCTTCAAGATTTGATATCCCAAACTCCTGCCAAAGTTGCTCGTTCTCTTTCCAATATTTCCTCGTCCCAAAAAGGTCTTTACGTTTTCGCCGTATCCCAATTATGTTACGAGGCCGCAAAAGTTCTGGATGTTTCATGGCGAATAGGAAATCTCGTTGGTACTTCATATCGACAGATGACTCGATATGCGGCTTGCATTGCCCAAAATGATGATCCGCATGAAGACGCTTCTTTTTGCCCAGATTGGAATTTTGCTGTTCCTCCTCCATACAAGGGCTTTGAGGAATTTGAGGATTGGTATATAAACAGACCTTTTCCTCCTGCTGACTGTAAAGATGTTTAATCATGACCGCCTCCGTATCTTAACAGGCGCAACCGAGTTCAATTCTTTTTGATATTTTTTCAGTTCTTCAATTTGTTGCGCGACGCGCCCGCGTTCGGCGAGCAAGGCTTCGTCCCCGAACAGCACAGTGAAACCTTCGTCTTTTAAAAGTTCGTCCCACGCCCACGCGGCATCAGCCACGCGGACGAGGACGATAAAACGATACAAAGGGATTTGATGGAGTTCGTTTGCCTCGCTTGAATAGTTATCAAGCATCGCTTTACTGAAACTCGGGCAGTCCATTGCCTCCGCCATTTCAGCGGCGAGCTGTTCTCTGGTTTTCGGACTCTCTTTTAAAATCAAAGACACCAGCCGTTTGATCTTGCCGCTCAAATCAACCGTTTGGGAGATAACCGGCGGTCGGCGAACGGGATAAACCCGTTCAAATAAATCAAGCGTCTGTGTGTCTTTGAATCTCTTTGACATCGCTTTAACCTTTAAGCAAACAAAGTCAAAATCGTCTGCCGACCTTGTTTCCGGTCGAAAAATCTATCCGTTCCAGCGTGGCGCATTGATATAAACGTCTCTATTGCTTGCGCAACATGGTCGGCATCTTTTACGTCATTCAGAGCCGACATAAAGACGATGCAAAACGCTCTTTTTCCAATATTGAGTTCCATATAAACCGGTTCTACGATTTCTCGATAAAACGCTTCATTGTCTTCGCTTTTTGTCAATTTCGTCAGTTCTGTAAATTCTTCGTATGTCATGGCAAAAAATATCCTTTTGTTTATGCGGCATCGCGTTTTAAACATTGCCGAGGACGGCGACTTTCGATATATTTATGGAGTCGGGAGTTTTTACGGCTTCCGTCGGCATTGAAACGATCAGGCCAGAGTTCACAGGCGGGAACGCCTAAAAAATTAGCTATCGCTTCTTCTCCGGCGGGAAACGGAACTTGGATTGCTTTTGAGCAAGCCTCCATGCAAAGTCCTGCTTTAAGCGACAGACTTCTCAAAGTCGCTCCTTTCAGCAGAACCGCGCATTTGATTTGTATGGGCGTCCAATTCATAAAAGCCTCCGATCCTTGATTTAAACCGACCGGCAAGTCGGTTTCTTTTGGGGTGTTAAATTCAACTTATGGAATTAACATAAGGCAATAAATTAAACTTGTAAAGTCAAAAAATTACCTTACGGTTTAATTTTATGTCTCAATTGGTGTAATTTGTGAATTTGTCAAACAAATTCAATGTGTTGGGGAAAGTGTAATGTTTGACGAACAAGACGCGGAAAACCTTACAGTTACAGAAAAGAACCGTAAGGCTATGGCTTCCAGATGGCGTGATTTATGGATTCGGTCAAACTTAAATCAAGATGAATTTGCAAAAAGTTTAGAAGTTGCCCCGTCTACGTTTAAAAATTGGATTTCCGGCAGGAGTTGCCCTACTATCGACACTCTTCTCTATATTTGTGAAAAGCACGATATTTCTTTTTACTGGCTTGCTACCGGACAAGGAACTACACAGAAAGCGGTCATATCTCAACCGCTTGACGAAGCATTATTGACGGAAATCGTTGAATATATCGATTCGGAATTCAAATTTGAAAAAGCCAAAAATAAGGCTCCGTTAATCGTCAAAATTTACGCCTATATATTGAAAAAACGGGCGGGACGCAAGGCTTCAAAAGAAGAAAACACCGCAGAAATCATTGATTTGATAGAGGTTTTAAAATCCGCCGTTTAAAGGTATCTCTCCTTTTGTGTTATAAACGAAAGGAGTAAAATATGGACGATGATTTAAACACCCTTAAACAAGCCTTTAAAAATCTTAAAAACGACCGTTTAAACCGCTGTTTAATGACGACTCTTTTGTTGCTGTTAGGATTGGCGGCGTTTTTTATCGCACGAACGGAGCAAAGTCCGGTCAATCAGATTCCTTGCCGGATTTCAGAGACGCAAAAGGATTTTTTGATCACACGGGTGGAAGCGGTCGCATCGTGCGGCACAACGTCAAAAATAACGGTTTATAAGGCGTTGAAGGCTCATTTTAAATATGAAACCATCGGAAAAATGCCTTGTCATCAATTCGGCGAAGCCGAAAAAATTTTAGATGATATGAAACGGCGTTTTTGTCCTTAATCAGGTCGGGGGAAGCCCCGACCGTTTAAAGTTAAAATTATCCTGCGTTTTTTTACAGAAAATTTAAAACTATCCTGCGCCGAAAAAAATAAAAGCGGCAAACACGCCGCCAAAATTTTAAGGATTTCCGCCCCTTTTATCCCGTTATATCCCGTTTAATCCCACTTTATCCCGTTAAAGCAAAATATATAAAATTATGTTTCGTGTTACAGCTAAAAACAGTCCACTGGACTGTTTTCTTAACGCTCAAGCCCTCTTAGGGTTCAAGTCCCGCTCTATGTAAATTACCCAAATAAAAACCTCCCCGAAGGGAGGCTTTTATTTTGGTAGGTCCAGAGGGACTTGAACCCCCGACCAAGGCGTTATGAGCGCCCCGCTCTAACCAACTGAGCTATGGACCCACTTGTTAAAATAGCAGGCTTTTTATATTTTTCAACAGTTATATCCGGTTATAAGAATAAAAAAACGCGGCAAGGAAAATATACCCTCCGCGTTTTATTCATTATTCGGCAGTCAAATCAGCCGTTGTCCAAAAACGAACGCAACTTTCTTGACCGGCTGGGGTGTTTCAGCTTGCGCAGAGCCTTCGCTTCAATCTGGCGGATACGTTCGCGCGTTACAGAAAATTGCTGTCCGACTTCCTCTAACGTATGGTCTGTATTCATGCCAATGCCGAAACGCATTCTTAAAACACGTTCTTCGCGTGGTGTCAGGCTGGATAATACAGCTGTGCATGTCGCACGCAAGTTCGTTTGAATTGCCGCATCCAAAGGCTGAACGACGTTTCTGTCTTCGATAAAATCGCCTAAATGGCTGTCCTCTTCATCGCCAACCGGCGTTTCCAAACTGATCGGCTCTTTGGCGATTTTTAAGACCTTGCGGACTTTTTCCAAAGGCATAGTCAGCTTTTCAGCCAATTCTTCCGGCGTCGGTTCACGTCCGATTTCATGCAGCATCTGACGGCTGGTGCGTACCAGTTTGTTAATCGTTTCGATCATGTGGACCGGGATACGAATTGTACGCGCTTGATCCGCAATAGAGCGGGTAATCGCCTGCCGAATCCACCATGTTGCATACGTTGAAAATTTATAACCGCGGCGGTATTCGAATTTATCAACGGCCTTCATCAGACCGATGTTGCCTTCTTGAATCAAGTCAAGGAATTGCAGTCCGCGATTGGTATATTTTTTCGCGATTGAGATCACTAAACGCAAGTTAGCTTCAATCATTTCTTTTTTAGCGCGGCTGGATTCCTGTTCGCCTTTTTTAACCATGGAACAAATTCTGCGGTATTCAAAAATAGGCATGCCTATTTCGTCGGCCATTGAAGCGACGGCGTTTTGAATTTCCGCGATTTCCACCGCATACTTTTCTGTGAACGCTTTCCATGCTTTGCCGGTTGTTTTTTGGATCCAGTTTGGATCAAATTCGGATTCCTTATAAGCGACCAAAAAGTCCTCGCGTTTAATACGGCAGCTCAGTGCCATACGCAGCATTTTGCCTTCTAAGGTCATCAAGCGTTTGTTGTATTCGTTAAGCTGGTCCACCAACATTTCGATGCGGGCGGGATTCAGCTGAACGCCTTCCATTAAAGACACGAGTTCCTGCTTGATTTTTTCGAATTTCTTTTCTGTCGCGGCGGAAACCGGTTTTGAAGCGCGGATAGCGGCCAGCCGTTGGTCCTGTACGCGTTTAAGCTTTTGGTGCAGGGACAGTATTTGTTCAAACTGTTCCAGGACCTGCGGCATTAAGGATTGTTCCATTTGGGCTAAAGAGACGGAAGGCGCATCATCAGCGGCGGCATCTTCATCGTCCTCTTCCTCAGAATCGGAGGGTTCTTCGTCTTCCAGACCGTCATCGTATTCTTCTTCATCGCCGTCATCGGAGCCGTCCGCTTCGTCATCATCATACTCTTCGTCAGACTCTTCTTCGTCATATTCTTCGTAATCGTCTTCGTCTTCTTTGTCCTCTTCTTGTTCGGACTGCGAACGGGCAGAAACAGTTTCTTCCGCCATAACCGCGGCAGAGGGCAATGCCGAAGCTAAAGACAACGCCGGCGTTTCACCGTCGGCTCCGAAGGTGGCCTCCAGATCGATAATGTCGCGTAACAGCATTTTTCCTGAAATCAACGCATTGTGCCACCCGTTCAGAGCTTTGATCGTCAGGGCGCTTTCGCACAGTCCGCCGATCATTAGGTCACGACCGGCCTCGATTCGTTTGGCAATAGCGATTTCGCCTTCGCGGGACAGTAGTTCGACGGCGCCCATTTCGCGCAGATACATGCGCACGGGGTCATCAGTGCGGCTGCCTTCGATTTCGTCTAATCTGAAGCCGTCATCGTCGTCATTTTCCGGGCTTTCTTCGTCCGCTTCATCATTTTCGATCAAGTTGATGCCCATATCGGAAATCATAGCCATGACGTCTTCGATTTGTTCGGACGATTCTTTTTCCGGCGGCAGGGCACCATTTAATTCATCAACGGTGATATAGCCGCGGCTTTTTCCCTTATTGAGGAGCTTTTTTAAAGAAGCGCTGAGGGAATCCAGCAGAGCGTCTTCTGTATTATCTGTCGGATTCAATTCTTCATCGGCACTGGAAGTAGTCATATAAAATAGCCTTTACCATTACAGCAAAAAATTTGCACACAAAACCCCCGGAAAAACTCCGGTCAGTTTTGCACCTTTTATGTTGTTATCCGGTATTTGTCAATAATTAAATCGGGCAAAAAGCAGATTTATTCACTTTCTTTTTCTTCTTTCAGCAGATTTTGGTACTGTTCCCATAAAAGGGCGGCATCATCGCTTGACGCGGCGGCGATTCGTTCGGCCAGTCTTTGCAGTTCGGTCCGCAAAGCTTTTTTGTGCATGCCTTTCAGCAATTCGGTCAAGTCGGATTTTGCCTCATAGGGCAGGATTTTTTTGCGGTGCAGCATTTCCAGTTCGGCGCTTAAGGAGGCATAGAGCTGATCCTGCCCCGTCAGCCGCAAATGCTCTTTCAGTCGGTCGGCGGAAAGGTCGGGATCGGTGCTTAAAGCCTCCAGCAGCAAGGCAAGGTCCCGGCCCAGTTCGGGGGAGGGGGCTGTCCAGCCGGCCAAGTCCTCAAGAAAATCGCTGCCGATATCAGGGAAGAGCAGCAAATAAGCCAATAACATGCGCGTTTCATTATGGTCCGCGATCAAAGAAGGGTGCGTCACCGGATCGGCCCAAAAACGGTTGAATTCTTCCGATCCGCGTTCGGGAATCAGCGTGTGATCGGACCGTTTTGCTTTGCCGTGCTTAAATAAACGGGGAGCCGCGGCGACACTGCTTTCCGGCGCGAATAATTTTTGCAAAGCGTCTCTGAATTCCTGACGGTAGTAATGCCTGACGTCCTGATTTGCGATTTTATTCAGCTCTTCCTCGATGTCCTTTTTCAGTCCGGCCTTGCGTTCCGGCGTGGACAAATCGCGACCGTTCAAAAGCATCTGCCATAACTGTTTGAATAAAGGGCGGTATTGCGTCTGCAAAAAGTCCTCCAGAGCCGTAACGCCGCGTTCCTGAATGAATTCGTCGGGATCCAGATCGTCGGGCAAAGTAATGAAGCGCAGCGAATATCCGGGCTTCAGCAAAGGCAGCACGCGTTCAGCAGCACGAGCGGCGGCTTTTTGCCCGGCGCCGTCACCGTCAAAGCTGCATAAGGGTTCCGGCGCATATCGCCACAGCAATTCGATCTGTCGTTCCGTCAAGGCGGTGCCCAAAGGCGCGACGGCGCGGTTGATGCCGGCCTGCGCCATAGCGATCACGTCCATATAGCCTTCAACAACGATAATTTCCTGTTTTTTGCGGGCCTGATCGCCGGAAAGATGCAAGGCATACAGGTTTTCGCCTTTGGAAAAGACGGGCGAATCGGGTGAATTGAGATATTTCGGTTCGCCGTTGTCCAGCACGCGTCCGCCGAAAGCAATGACTTTGCCGCGCCGATCCATGATCGGGAACATGACTCGATTTCGGAAATAGTCATAAAAAGAATCAGAGTCGGCTGATTTGGAAATTAAGCCGGCTTCCCGCAGAACGTCTTCGGAAAAGCCTTCGCGGGTCAACAGGGCCTTCAGCGCGTTGCCCGGCACAGCATAGCCCAGGCGGAACCGCTTGATTGTTTCAGCTGTCAGACCGCGCTGCTGCAAATAGTACAGTCCCGGCCTTCCGGCGGGTTTCTGCAGTTGCTCTTCAAAGAATTGACAGGCCGTTTCCAGAGCTTCGGTCAGCCCTTTCTTTCTGCGTTCGCGTTCAAATTCTTCCGGCGTGGCGCGGGGGATTTCCATGCCGGCCTGATGCGCCAGATATTCCACGGCTTCGATAAACGTCATGCCCATTGCTTTTTGCACGAAGTTAAAGACGTTTCCGTGTTCTCCGCAGCCGAAGCAATGATAAAATTCCTTTTCGTCACTGACGGAAAAAGAGGCTGTTTTTTCATGGTGGAAAGGACAACAGCCCCAGTATTCATTGCCGCGCCGTTTCAGCTTGACGGTTTGGCCGACAATGCTGACAATGGAAACGCGGGACGACAATTCCTGCAAAAACGAAGGCGAAAAGACGGGCATCAGAGGTTATTTGGCAGCCAGAATCGCCTTGACAATAACGGAAGCTTGACCGAAATCCATTTGACCGGCAAAGCGTTCGCGCAGGACGGCCATGACTTTGCCCATATCCTTCAAGCCGGCGGCCTGTGTTGTTTTTATGACGTCCTCAACGGCTGTTTTAATTTCGGCTTCCTCCATTTGCTTGGGCAGGAAAGACTGAATGATTTCGATTTCCGCCTGTTCGCTGTCAACCAAGTCCTGTCGGTCGCCTTTTGTATACATGGCGATGCTGTCTTTGCGCTGTTTGATCATGGACTGCAGCAGCTGCAAAATATCGTCATTCGAAATCAGGCCGTCTTTGGTCGTGCCGCGGGAAGCGATGTCACGGTCCTTAATCGCGGCCAGAATCAGGCGGATTGTTGAAATTTTATGGGTATCTTTTTCCATCATTGCCGTTTTCAAAGCGGCTTTTAACTGTTCGCGCAGCATTTTAAACTCCTAAAGCATCAAGTCAGAGGAACTAAATCTTTTGACATAAAACACCGTTTTTGATGTTTTGGCAAGCTGATGTTTTTGATAACGCTTGAAGAAAAAAAACAACCCTTGTATGATAAGGGCCGGAATAGGAAAGGGCTTTTTCGGTAAACGGGCCGAAAAAGTTGCTTTTTTTGTTGCTTAGTATAAGGAAAAAATAAATGCAGAAAGTGCCTATGACCAAAAAAGGGGCAGAACGCCTGCAGCAGGAATTAAAGAATTTAAAGAACGTCGAACGTCCTGCGGTGATCGCGGCTATTGCGGAGGCGCGCGCGCACGGAGACTTGTCGGAAAATGCGGAATATCACGCCGCCCGTGAAAAGCAGAGCTTTATTGAAGGCCGGATTCAGGAATTGGAATATGCTGTTTCCTGTGCGGAGGTTATTGATACGGCGGCTTTGTCCGGGGACACTATTGTTTTCGGCGCGACGGTCCTTTTAATGGACGAAGACACCGAAGTTGAACAAACGTATCAGATCGTCGGACAGTACGAAGCCGATCTGGAACGCGGGCTGATTTCGATTCAGTCTCCGCTGGCCAGAGCTTTAATCGGCAAATCGATCGGCGACAGCGTGGACGTTGCTTCGCCGAAGGGAACGCGGTCATACGAGATTTTAAATGTGGAATATATTTAGCCGATGAAGACCGAACGCACAGAGCTGATTGCCGGCATGACCGCTTTTTTTGCGGCGGTGCTTGTCTTTTATTTGATAGGGGCGTCATCGGTATTCCGCCAGAAATCTGACACTTACACGCTGCAGGCCCGATTTAACCAGACGGACGGTCTGAATATCGGGGACGAGGTGCGTCTGGCCGGCATCAGAATCGGTCAGGTTCTGTCACACAAATTGGACGAATATTACGGTGTGACAGTGACGTTTTCTGTGCCGAATGACATTCGGCTGCCGGCAGACAGCGGGGCGTCCGTTCAGTCCGCGGGATTGATCGGCGGCAAGTATATCGAGCTGCAGCCGGGCGGAGACGAAGATATATTGGAACCGGGCGGCATGATCGAGTTTACGCAGGATTCGCCGGATTTAATGGCGCTGCTGGACAAGGTGATCTCGATGGCCAAAGCGGATCGGAAGAACCGCGCGAAATAGAGGGAAAAGATGAAAAAAAGTCCGATAGAAACGATTTTAGGCGTTTTAGTTATTTTGGTCGCATTCTTTTTTGTGCGTTTTGCGGCCAGCAAGATTGACGCCAGACCGCAGCAAGGCTATGAGCTGACGGCTGTTTTTTCGCGTTCCGGCGGTTTGGAAAGCGGCAATGACGTGCGCGTCAGCGGGATCAAGGTCGGCTCTGTTGTCGGGTTGGATTTAACGCCGGACTATACGGCGAAAGTGACGTTAAACATTCGCGAGGGCATCAATTTGCCCAAAGATTCGACGGCGGTTGTTGCCTCTGACGGGTTAATGGGGGGGACGTTTGTGCGTTTGGAACCGGGCCGGTCCAAAGAATTTTTAAAAAGCGGGGACCAATTCGCCAGGGTTAAGGATTTCCGTTCTTTGGAGGACGTTGTCAGCGAAGTCATTTTTTTAGCCACGGGGAAAGACGATTAACACATGAAGCGGGCATGGTTGGTTTTAGGGGCGGCAGGCCTTTTAAGTATGGCGGCACCGGCGAGGGCCGAAGATATATCCTTGGAACAGGTCGTGTTGCGCGGATTGGATAAGGTGACTGGTCGGCTGAGTACGATGACGGTAAAGGTCGGGGAAAAGACGACCTTTGGCGCGTTAGACATTTATGTGCGGGTCTGTTATGCGCACCCGCCGGAAGAAACGCCGGAAAACGCGGCTTATTTAGACGTGGTTGAAAACAAAGAAGAAGGACAGTTAAAACTGTTTTCGGGCTTTATGTTTTCCTCTTCGCCGGCATTGTCGGCCATGGACCATGCGGTGTACGATGTTTGGGTTCTGAAATGCCAGGGGGAACCGTTTACGGCCCCGAAACCGGAACCGTTGGTTTTGGAAAGTCCGATAGAGCCGGCGCCGATACAGCCCAAGCTGAAAATTATATTAGAGGAAGAAAAAAAGCCTGCCGCTGACGAAGAATGGGAACGGCAAACGGACGGCGAACAGGATGGCGAGGAGCTCCAAATACAGGAGGCGGTTATCTTTTTGGAAGATCGACTGCCAAAAGAAGAGGGTGCGGCAGAAATCGAATCTTTTCGGGAAATTTCGCCGGAAAATGAATAACTGTAAGAGATAACAGCTTTTTATCAGAATAGTCAAAAGATAAAAAGGATATTTTAATAAAACGTTCAACGTGCTTTGATGCGTTTTTATCGTTTATTAAACAAATCCCGTTTAAAATAACCCAAAAATTATATGCGGTCGGTGCGGAACAGAATGAGCCCGCCCGTCGGTGTTGATGTTTGTTTAGAGGGGGAAATGTCAATGAATTTCAGACGTTTTAAACGCACTTTATTGTTATCTGCGGCATTTATTGCTTTGTCCGGTCCAGCCGGTGCTTATAGGTTGCTTAGTGATCTTCCTCTGTTGCAGATTTATAATTTAGATGAGTATGCTCCAGTTTACGGTTTTGAATCCGGAATAGAGGCTTATGCTGCTCTAACTTCTATCGGTGAGGGCGGACCGATTTATCGTGTTGGGGACGAATACTATTATTGGTCTGTTTTGACTGACAGTCTGGAAATGAATGTTGATACAACTCTCGGCCAAAAATCATATTTTCTTTCTGAAGTGATTGAACCGACCGACCAAATAAATATGGGAGAGCTTTTTGAAAGGACCTACGGCGGGACAGAAAGTACATTTGGTTTTAGTCGATATTCATTCCCCGCTTTCAGCGGATTGAATACAGACGAAGGAAGGAATGTAGAACGCAATGGGTTTGAAACGAAATTTGGTTTTGAATATTGGAGCGGTAATCTTGTTTACGGCCAGACAGATTCTGATTTCTTGACCAATTCTCCTTATTTCTATTCTCGTATGTCCATTCTGGCAAATGTGCGGTCAGAAAATATCACCAACAGCGTTTATCCTTCATCTCCAGAATACTTCTTTTTAATGTATAATGGGAACAGGAATGGTGCTGACACTCTGCTGTTTATGAATAACTATGGGGCAATCGGAAATGCATCGACTTTGGACTTACAGCATTCTGCCTTTTTAGGAAATTCGGCAGGGCGGCTGATCACGCCTGGCTTGACGGGCATTGGTGGCGGCGGCGTAATTTATAATGAAGGAACGATAAATACAGATCAAAACGTATTTGTTGCCAATTCCTACAACGCATGGGAGAGTACCGATGGCGATATTTACGGTTTTATTTATGGTGTTCCTGATCCGACCATTTATAATCGCGGCGGGGCGGTTTTCAATGCGCGTGACTGGATATCAGTAAATGATCAATTCTTTGCCAACTGGTCAAATCGGGGGGGGGCGGTTTATAATGCTTCTTTCGGTTCCTTGAATATAGATACCGGCTTGTTTGTGCAAAACGAAGCCGGTTATGGCGGGGCGATTTATTTGGGATTGGTCGATGAATATTTTTCCGGAGAAAGAAGTCTGTTCGGTACGGGGAGAACTCGGCGGGTAGACGTAAGTATTTCCAATACTTCTTTTGCAAAAAATCATGCGTGGTATGGTGGGGCGGTTTATAATGAAAACGATGACCTTGGGGCATTCAGAGCAATTAGCAGCTCTACCTTTGACGGGAATGAAGCCTATCAAAATAATGGGGATATTAGAAGCGGCGGATATGGTGGGGCGATTTATAATTACGGTCCTCTTGAATTGCACCAAGATCGTTTTTTCCGCAATAAGGCCGTGGGAGTGGATATTCTCGGATATGGGACCGGATATGGCGGAGCGATTTATAACACATACTCTTATAACACATACTCGGACGTTTTAGCTTTTACGCCTTCGGGTATTGGTACCCTGAACATTGTCTCTTCAGAATTCGGTGAAAATGAGGCCTATCAGGGCGGGGCGATTTATACTGCCGGCGGAAATATTACGATATATGAAAGTGGCTTTTATGACAATAAGGCTCATGATGTCGGCGGGGCGATTACAATCATAGGTGATGATTCCTTTTTAGAACTTAGCGGCGACAAATCTGCATTTGTTCACATTTTTGATTCGTTTTTTTCCGGTAATGTGATGAATACCGATGCTGTTGCTGTGGCCAATGATATTGCTTTGTTAGGGAGTGATGTGTACTTATCTTTAACGGATAGCGGTTATGCTTTAACAAGTTTGGAGGGCGGAATATACTCTGACGGCAGTTCGTCTCAGATAATAGATATTGCTCATGTTTGGAATAGGGTCGGAACGGTTTCAATCGGCGGGACGCAGAATAATACGTTTAAAGGCAGTTTGAACATACTTGGCGGTATATTGCAAATGCAGGCCGGCGCGGTGGGTTTTGATAAGGCTCAATGGACGATCGATAATGGCAGCACGCTGGACGTGATGCAGGGAACGGAGGCGGCGGATTACGCAACATATGTGCTTCAGCTTGTCGATTATTCGGAATTTAATGTCAAGCTGGATTTAAATGCCGCGGACGGATCAAGCGATGTGTTGGATATTTATGATGTAAACGGCAGAGGAGAGCCTCTTGTTTCTGTAACAAAGGTTTCCATTGCCGGCCAAAGCGGCGCATTTGATAATAACGGCGATCAGGTTGATTTTATAGTGTTGCAAGATGATGGAATTTTGGCCATTGATCCCAGATTGGCCGCAGAATCGTTTGATCTGGAAACGACGGTCTATAAAACGGAATCTGATGCTCTGATCGCATCGGTGAATTATGATCATGTCTTTTACACTCATGATTATGAAGGCGCCGCTTTGGGGTATTTAGATGTTACAAGTTCCAATATGCTTTCACTTATTCGCGATGACAGTCTGATTTCCGATTGGACAGAAACGGATAAAACGCCGATCGGCGATACGCTGGCATTGTTGAATCAGACCACGCAATTTTCTGAAAAAACGTTTTCATTTAATCGGGCGGATACCTATACGGCTTCCGCAGAGCCGGGGGATACTTCCGGTATCATGAATATTGTCGGAACCAGCGGGGCGGTGATTGATCTGTCCGCTGTCTCCCCCTCTATCGGATTTTTTTCCTTAATCAATGGGGCAAAGATCAATATTTCCGATGTTAAGCTGGTTTCAAACTCCGGCTATGCTCCTGTCATTTATACTGATGCCAGCGATGTGGCCGTTACATTGTCAAATGTTTCTTTTTCCGGCAGCAGCGCGTCCGATGTGGACCTTTATGGCGGCTCTCTGTACCTGTATGGCGATGTTGCTCTGAATAAAGGGGTGTATGCCGAAAATGCTCAAGTAAACATTTATGGAGCAGCAAATTCATCAAATGCCGTTGTTCAGGTTGCGGACACCGGTGTGCTTTCCATTGTAAACGGAGGTTCTTTAAAAGTTAAGGCAGCCAATCTTAAATCAGATAATAATATCGTCAATAACGGCACGTTAGTTTTACAAACGGGAACATACAGTTCCAGCGCCATTACCGGAGACGGAACAACGGAAATTTCCGGAACAGTAGCCGTTAATGCTTCTCTCGGTACTAAAATTACTGTGGCGGAGGGCAATGCTCTGTCAATTTCTGCCGGCAATGTCGGAGGTGCGGTGACGAATACCGGTATGCTGACTTTATCAAACGGTACGTTAAGCAAGGCTATTTCCGGTACGACGGGGACTACCGTCATTAATGGTTCCATTATTGTTAATGGCGTGGCGATTGATAATGGGATTACCATTAATTCCGGAAAAACCCTGCAGACTTCGGCAGATTATATCGGCGGGGAAGTTGACAACAGCGGGACAATAACATTAACCGATGGGACGCTGGTAAAGGCGATTTCCGGGACGGGATCGGTGATCATTAACGGATCAGTTGAGGCAAACGCCGCTATTGCAAATACTATTACAATCAATAATGATAAAACATTGAATATTTCCGGTGATTATTTGAACAATGCCGTGACTGCCGCAGGAACGCTGAATTTAATTGGCGGAACGCTGGCGCAGGAGGTTACGGGTGCCGGATCGATCACGGTAAATGGTGATGTTGTTATCAGTGGCAATTATAACAGCTTTACGGGAACGGCAGCGCTGAACAGCGGTTCTTTGACTTTGTCCGGCACGACAACGTTTAATCAGGAAGTCGATGTTAACGCCGGTACGCTGGAATTGGGACAAGAGCTGCTGAATGCCAATACGGTTGTTTTTAAATCCGGTTCTGAACTTAATATCACAGTTTCAAACAATGATGATGCCGTTACGACCGGTCGTGTGAACGCTTTTGATATACTGACCGCAGAAGACGGAGCCATATTGAACATAGCGCTGGAAAATTTCACGTTGAGAAAAGGGGAAAAGCAAACGGTAACGCTTTTGTCCGCTGGTTCATCAATAACAGACAACTTTACCGTAACGGACGGCTTGCGTTATGCTTTTGAAAGGACAGGAGACGGCGTCTATACGATTACGGGTGTTTTGTCCGCCGGGGACGTGGCCGGATTGGTCGGCGGATCTTCGAATAATACTGCCGCTGCCGATGCGTGGGACAATGCTGACACTAATGACGGCGCTGTCGGTAGTGATATAGCCAAAGAGCTGGCTTCTTTATCCGCCGATACTTCGCAGGGCAAGAAATATCTGACGGCCCTGACGGCCCTTGCTCCGGAAGAAAAGCCTATGGTTGCTGCCGTATCGACGGAAAATGTACATAAAGTTTTTAATGTGGTAGGTTCCCGTTTAAGCGCGCTACGCCAGTCGTCCTACGGAAATACGTCAGCCAATCAAATGCGCAGAGCTTTACAGCAAGTGACTGACCGTGGACGCAGCGGCGGATCCAGATCGAACCCGAATACATTCGGTTCCGTATGGGGGCAGGGATTGTATAACTATGCTAAATTCAGCGGATCTCAGGGCTTTGAAACAAATATGGCCGGCGGAGCTGTCGGGGCCGATTTCGGTATCGGCGGTTTCAGACTGGGCTTCGGGTCCGCTTATACTGCCGGTACGGTTGACGGCTATCAGCGCGAAACCGATGTGAAAAGCTATACCGGTTTCTTATACGCCGAATATCTGACGCGAGCCGGCTTCTATATCAATGCGGCTGCCAGCTATGGCCTCAGCGAATATGATGAGGAAAAAAAGGTTCTGTCAACAAAAGTCAAAGGAAATTATGACGTGTCGACAATCGGGGCTCAGGCAACCGTCGGCTGGGAATTCTCCGGTTTCAGTCCGGAAATCGGCGTGCGTTATGCCCATTTTGAACAAAAGAAATATACCGATACGATCGGTCAAACTGTTGGAAATACGTCCGGCGAGACAATCACCGGTGTGGCTGGTGCAACGATCAGCCGAAGCTATAAAACCGGATATAAGTCTTTCTTTGAACCAAGCTTCAGACTGGGGGCCGCTTATGACTTCAAGCAGGACAAAATGAAAAATATCGTTACGCTGAGCAATGGTTCAACGTACGAAGTTACCGGTGAAAATTTGGATAAGTTATCCATTGAAACAGGACTTGACCTGACATTCCGCAGCGGAAAAGGGGAAATTTCTTTAGGCTATGAAGGCCGCTTCCGCGAACATTATCAGGATCATACCGGCACGCTGAATTTCAAGTATAACTTTTAGAATTTCCGGGAGTGAACGCTTCTTTAAAAAAGAGGAAAAGAATGTTTTTTCCTCTTTTTCTTTTTCGGAAAATTGTTGTTTTATAAAGAAAATATTCCTTTTTATCATCGGCAAACGGAGAACCGGTCAAGCGGATCCAACACTTGACCGGTCCGGCATGCAGGTACGGAGAGTGCCTGCATAAACAGAGGGGGAAAAAGGAGGGATATTCCCCTTCTGCAAAAGGTAAAGTCAGCAGCGGCGGATTTTGTTGGACAGAGCCTTATTTGCGGTTTTGCAGCAAAAGGACGCTTCCACTATTCGCCGCTGCATCAAACAGTTCCTATTCGCAGCAGCAGCTTTTGGATTTAGCTACCGGTGAATAGGCCCAAGTACAGTAAACACCGTCGCAAACGGAAACGCAGGATCCGTTGTGATCCAAACGGTATTTTTCTTTGCACGTGAACGAATGGCCGTTGCATTTGGCATTGCTTGGACAGCTGACGCATTCGCCGTCTTTTATGTATTGAGACGACGTACAGACCGTTCGTGAGTTTTTTGAACTGACAGTACGCGATGCAGATACCGAAGACAGATTTTGTACATCACGCCCCAATTTAAACGCTTTAGCGACTTGAAAACTGTCTTGAGAATTTAACTCTCCTGCCGCCTGAACCGATAAGGGAAGCGCACAGCACAGAATAAACATCATTGTTAAATATTTTTTCATGATAAGTTTCCTCCTTTAATAAACACAACAGCACTTGTCGCTTGATAAAGTTGCATCAGGAGGACACATTCCAACCCGATTCAGTTTGCATTCGCCATTTTCAAAGGTGTAGTCGGAGTTGCACTTCTGACAAGAACCGTCAGAGGTGCATTTATCACAGCCTTCCTTCATACACGCTTCTTTTGTCACCGGACAGCTGAAGTGGGTAAGTGCGCAGTAATAACCGGCTGGAATATGTTTTTCGCATTCTTCCATAGTCCAAAAATCCCCTAAACCATTGCCGAAGCATTGCATAACAACGGTATCAGTTTCATATGTTACCAATTTTTTGGTGTAAGCGTCATAAATGGTAAGATCAGGAGTATAGGAGTAATAAGCGCTGATACCATTACGTGATTGATAGGATGATTGGTACCTTGAACCGTCCGAATTTTGTTTTACCAGCGAGAAGGATTCCCAGATGCACTTTCCATTGTATTCGATAAACTCTTTATCACATGACACACTCAAGCATGCTGTGGAACTGCAGGAAGTGCAGGTTCCGTCTGCTATGTCGAATTTTGAACAATCTTGGGGGCAAGAGTGGTTACTACGAACAGAGCCAGTTGGATCTTCACCTACAAAAGAAAACATTGTACCGTTATTTTTATAGATGTACTCGCATAATTCTTCCCCGATCTGTCCGCCCCAGCCAACATATAGATCCTCATCAATAGTATAACAGTTGTAATCAGGGATCATTGAACAATAGCTCGTCGTACAGCTGGACGCTCCCTCGTCCGAAGTTTGACCGCTGGGGCAGGGTGTGCAGGATGTGTTTCCTGGACCTGAAGCATATGTTCCGGCGGGACATTTGTCACAAATGCCACCAGAGCCATAATATCCGGCCGGACAAGGTATGCATCTGGTGGCTCCAACACCACCATCCCAACCATTGGCATATAGATTAGTCTCAATACTGCTATCTATATCGTTTTTATACAGATCTTCAGAAGTAGTCCCCGCCGGACACCGTGAGCACGTGGTATTCCCTGTTCCGGAAGCATAGTCTCCATCATGACATGAATCGCAATAAGTTTCTCCTGACATATTCTGTTTAGTTCCCGCCGGACAAGGTTTACATGCAGTGGCTTCATCTTCATCAGAATAAGTTCCCGGCTTACACTGTGCGCAAGTCCCGTTGTTTTTGTACGTGCCGGCATAACAAATCTCTTCGAACGGGATGGAAATGGATGAATTGCCGCTGCATGTATAACAGCCGGCATAGTAACCTGCCTTGCAAGTTCCGGAGCAACGTGAATTACAGTCAGATAATGTTAATTCACCTTTTAAATCACAGCATGATTCTTGAGTGGTATTGGCCGGACATTGCGCTCTTGAAAACCCTTGCTGCGGATAAAGCAGCAAAAGCAAAAAAATGATAGATATCTTTTTCATAAAATCCCCCTCTTATTGTAGAAAAAATGGTTCAAAAACATTCTTACGCAAATAAAAATGCATCTCAATAAAGATATGGGGGGGGGGGGGGTATATTTTTAACAAAAGTGTCACAAATAAAACAAGAGTCAAGACCGCTTTTAGTGTGAATCATAAAGTGATAAAAACGAAGAAATACTTAAATAATTGTTTATATAAATAGCTCAAATATTATAAATAATGTTTTTTTTAAATAAATACAAAAACAGAAAAAAAGGCTGCGTTTTCACTAAATTAAGATGCAGGATAAAGAAATATCCGCCAGACAGGCACGTGGTTTTCGGAATACAAAAAATCCCCGCCGATGTGACGGGGACTTTTGAAAACTGCAGATCAGTATGGTTCAGCAAATCCGCCTGTTTTTTATCACGGCAATCCGGAACGTATCAGCATGAGGCGTAAAACGTTTTGCTTCTTTGTTCATGCAGGCTATTTGCGCACCAAAGGCTTATATTTCACGCGGTGCGGCTGGTCGGCGTCCGCGCCCAGACGGCGTTTCTTATCGGCCTCATATTCCTCGTAGTTGCCTTCAAACCATTCGACATGACTGTCACCTTCAAACGCCAGAATATGCGTCGCGATCCGGTCTAAAAACCAACGGTCATGGGACGTGACGACGGCACAACCCGGAAACGCCTGTAAAGCTTGTTCCAGTGCCCGCAGCGTATCAACGTCCAAATCGTTCGTCGGTTCGTCCAGCAAAATCACATTCGCGCCGGATTTCAGCATTTTGGCCATGTGAACGCGGTTGCGTTCGCCGCCCGAAAGCAGGCCGACTTTCTTTTGCTGATCGGAGCCTTTGAAGTTGAACTGGCCGACATAAGCGCGGGACGGAATTTTGCGCTTGCCTAAAACGATTTCGTCCTGACCCTGAGAGATTTCTTCCCAAACGGTCTTGTTCGCATCAAGCGCGTCACGGCTTTGGTCGACATAGCCCAGCTGTACGGTCTCTCCGATTCTGAAATCGCCGGAATCGGGCTTTTCCTGTCCGGTAATCATGCGCATCAACGTTGTCTTGCCCGCGCCGTTCGGACCGATTACGCCGATAATGCCGCCGGGAGGCAGTTTGAAAGATAAATCATCGATCAGCAGGCGGTCGCCGTACCCTTTGGAAACGTTCTTGGCTTCAATGACCAAATCGCCCAAACGTGGGCAGGGCGGAATGACGATTTGAGCGTTTTGAACAGTCTCTTTATCCGCTTCATTGACCAAAGCGTCAAACGCCTGAATACGGGCTTTGCTTTTGGCCTGGCGGGCGCGTGGGCTTTGACGGATCCATTCCAGTTCCTGCCTGATTGTGCGCTGACGGGCGGATTCTTCTTTGGCCTCCTGCGCCAGACGCTTTTCCTTCTGTTCCAGCCAAGAGGAGTAATTGCCCTCATACGGAATGCCTTCGCCGCGGTCAAGCTCCAAAATCCAACCGGTGACGTTGTCCAGAAAATAGCGGTCATGCGTGACCATGACAACCGTTCCCGGATAGTCATGCAGATGCTGCTGCAACCACGCGACGGATTCCGCATCTAAATGGTTGGTCGGTTCGTCCAGCAGCAATAAATCGGGCTTGGACAACAATAAACGGCACAAAGCGACGCGGCGCTTTTCTCCGCCCGACAGTTTTGTTACGTTCGCTTCCGCCGGCGGACAGCGCAGAGCGTCCATCGCGATTTCAATCGTGCGTTCCAAATCCCAGCCGTTGCAGGCGTCTATTTTTTCCTGCAATTCCGCTTGTTCGGCAATCAAAGCATTCATTTCATCGTCGGTCATTTCTTCGGCGAATTTCATTGAAATTTCTTCAAACCGTTTCAGCAGGTCGCGCGTTTCGCCGCACCCGTCCATGACGTTTTCCATAACGTTCTTATTCGGGTCCAGCTGCGGCTCCTGCGGCAGATAGCCGACGCTGGCTCCTTCAGCGGCCCAGGCTTCGCCGTTAAATTCGGTTTCAATGCCGGCCATAATCTTTAACAGTGTGGATTTCCCCGCGCCGTTCGCGCCCAACACGCCGATTTTTGCCCCCGGGAAAAATGACAGCCAGATGTTGTTCAGCACCTGTTTGCCGCCGGGATACGTTTTCGACAGGTTTTTCATCACATAAATGTACTGGTAGGAAGCCATGATCGCCCTCTTTAAAATGTATTGAAGTCTTGTTTATATCAGATACAAAATGTTGTTCAAAGCAAAATCAGCGCCCGCCTCCTCCTCCGCCGCCGAAACCGCCGCCGGAAAAGCCTCTGCCGCCTAATCCCGAACGGATCGGTCGAATGCCCGCTTTGGAAAGCGTGGCATGCAGATTGCCAAAACCGTTCATGGAAAAATGGCCTTTAAACCATTGCGGCTGATAAGCCGTTCCCGCCACTAATTTTATTTTCGCCTCCCATTCCTTTTCCAGGCCGAGCAGAAAAGCATAGGGCAAAAGCTCTTCCATGCTGTTGAAATCGACTTTATCGGGCAAAGTCGGTTCCACGGTTTTTAAAAACATTTTGATGCCGTCCAAGTGGGCGATGATCCGCATTCCTTCGTATGTCGGACGGATAATCAGATACGAATAAACAATCAGGGCAAAGCCGGACAGGACATAAAACAGAATGACCGTTTTGGTTTCCGGATTTTCGTCAATCACGTTTAACGTTGTGGCGCAGAAGTGCAGAAAAATCACAAAAAGCGTCCAAAATGAGGCATAAGGAAATTTCTTGGTGACAATTCCTTTCAGGAATCTTTTTCCCAAAGGAACGGAAAAAATCAGATAAGCCCCCATTATTATGGACAAATACGGCGCCTGCGCGAAAAAACTCAGCCCCGTTGTCAGCGCCAGCATCAAAACACAGCCGAAAAACACTAAAAACGTGTTTGCGGTAAAGTATTTTTCTCCGGCTTTTTGTTCCAGAAATTCTGAAAAATCCAGCATGAAACGTTCCAGTTTCGGCGAATATTTATCAACGACGACCAAGGGGAACGTCATATAGCGTTCAAATGTTTTTTCCTCGCCGTTTTTGGCTTCGCGGGCTTTGGTCACTTTCAGAAGCCCGTTATTGTATTTGATATGCAAAAATCCGGAAAGTCCTCCTTGTAACAGAGCGGCGGCCAGGCAGCCCTCTTTATTATGACCGCAGGAGTATATCCAGCCTGCTAAAGCCGGCGTTAAACCGGACGGGCCGCGGAATCTGGGCACAATAACGTCCTGCGGCGGGTCGCGTCCGAACAAAAACCAGGTAACCAGCATGTATGACCCCAGAATCAACGCGGCATATTGTGCAAACTGTTCCAAAGGAAAACGGGTTGCTTCGACAAAGCCCTTGTCAAATCCGACGGCAATGGTCAGGCCTTCTCTTTGTTTCAGAGAGCGGGGGGCCGAAAAAACATTTTTTTCGGAAAGGTAAAGGCCCGCTTCTTTCGAACCGAGAAAACCGATATAGCTTGATGTTTGGCGGATTTCTGCACCATCGGGCAGAACGACTTCGACCGAAGCCCGCTCTATCGGAAAGCTCCATTCGTTTCCCGTAACGTTCCAATAAAGTTCGTCATGGTTTTTAAAAGACAGAATAACGTTTGAGGCCTGATACGTTATTTCAAAAGTATATAACCCGTCGTGAGGCAGAAAGGTGTCATTTCCTGTATTGATTGTAAAAAATCGTCTGGCTTTTTCAGTAAAATAAGGTTCCGGTTTGCCGTCGCGTTTGACGGAAAGAACGGAATAGGTTACGCCCCTTGTTTTGGGCAGGCTGCGGTAAATGCCGCGTCTGATTTGTTTGCCTTCCCGATAGACGGTGATTTTTTCGGTGACAATAACAGATCCGTCAGTCTGCACCTGAATATCGGCATGAAAGTCTCTGATTGTTTCCAAGGCAAAAGCCGCGGGAGAAAATGCGGGAAAAACAAAAAGCAAAAGAATATTTGTTATGAAACAAAAACGGTTGCCCTTCATTTCTATTCTTTTCCCGAAAAACAGGGGTTAACGCCCGCCGCCGCCTCCGCCGCCAAAGCCTCCGCCGGAAAAGCCACCGCCGCGCGATCCTGATTTGGAAGGGCGAGTACAGGATTTGGAAACGGTCGAATGCAAGCTTTTACAACTGCCCATGGTAAAATGATGGCCGTTATACCAAGACGGTTTATACATTTCTCCGGCCAAAAGAGTTTTCATTTTCGATTCCCATTCTTTTTCAAGGCCGAACAGAAAAGCATAAGGCAGCAAAGCCTCCATTTTTTCATAATTCACTCCTTTAGGAAGGGTCGGGTCAACGGCCTTTAAAAACATTTTGATGCCGTCTAAATGAACGGATACCTGCATTCCTTTATACGTCGGACGGATAATCAAATAAGAATAAACGATCAAAGCAACAATGGATATGACATAAAAAATGATGATTGTAGTTGCTTCCGGCGTTTCTGATATGATCCCCACAGACATCAAGCTAAAATGAATAGCGGTAAAGATCAGAATAAAAAGCGATGAAGAAGAAATTTTTCCGGTTGCAAGACCAATAACAAATCTTTGACCGGCAGAAATGAAAAAAATCGAATAAATGCCCGCCAGAAAAGTCAGTTGTGCAGCATCTGCCAAAAAGAATAATCCGGCTGTTAATGCCAAAATTAGAACTCCCCCTAAAATCAACCACGGAGTATTTGACGTAAAGTATTCTTCTCCGCCTTTTTGCTTCAAAAAGGTTTCGAACGTTTTCATAAAACTTTCCATTGTCGAAGAATATCTGTCTGTCAGCATCAGAGGAAAAGAGAGATTTTTTTCAAATATCTTTTCTTCGCCGTTTTTAGGATCTCGCAATTTTGTGATTTCGACGTTTTTTGCTTCCTCTTTCATCTGTAAAAAACCGGATACGCCGCCCTGCAATAAAGCCGCCGCCAAACAGTTTTCTTTGTTATGTCCGTAGGAATAGATCCAGCCGGCTTGGGCTGGCGTTAGATCCGGCAGTCCTTTAAACTGTGGCATGACGGCATCTTTGACCGGATCGCGACCGAACAGGTGCCAAGTGATCAGAAAATAAGCGCCTAAAATTAAGCCGGCATATTGCGCATATCGATCCAGCGGTACGGCGGGCGGCTGCGTTATATCGACAAAACCTTTGTTAAATCCGACGGCAACGGTCAGCCCTTCACCCGGATACAACTGTCTGGGCGTTGAAAAAAGGCTCGTTTCCGAATTATATGTTCCCGCTTCTTGAGAGCCATGCCGGCCAATGTAACTGGACGATTGCTTAAGGTTTGCTCCCTGCGGCAAAAAGACCTTGGCTGAAGCGTGTTCTATAGGAAAAATCCATTCATTTCCCGTGACGTTCCAATAAATTTCATCATAATCCTTAAATCCTAAGATAACATTCGAGGCCTGATACGTTATTTCAAAGGTGTATAGCCCGTTGCGGGGCAGATACTCGTCATTACCGGTATTGATTCTGTAAAAACGACCGGCATTTTCTGTAAAATACGGTTCCGGTTTTCCATCGCGCTTGACAGAAATAACGGAATATTGAACTCCCTTCGTGCGGGGCAAATCACGATAAATGCCGCGTCTGATTTGCTGACCTTCCCGATTAACGGTGATTTGTTCGGTTACAATGACGGAGGCGTCTTCCCGGACATGAATGTTCGAATGAAAATTTTTAATGGTTTCCGCGGCAGAAGCCGGTAAGGAAATCATTAAAAAAAGAAGGAATAATATAGTTTTTCGCATTAAAATGAAACCTTAACGTTCTGCTTTTCAGTTTCTTCGATATCGAAGAATTCCCGCTTCTCAAAGCCATATCTGCGGGCAATGATGTTTGACGGAAAAGTATCGACGGCCGTGTTTAAATTACGGACAGTCGCGTTATAATAACGTCTGGCGTTTTGCAGATCGTCTTCGACCGTGTTCAAAGACTGCTGCAGTTCAATAAAAGTTGTATTGGCTTTCAGATCGGGATAGCTTTCACTTAAAGCAAACAAAGATTTTATCGTTTGAGAAAATTCATTTTCAACGACCGCTTTTTCGGCGGGGGCTTGGACGCTCATGGCCTGATTGCGTTTTTCAATGACTTTTTCAAACGTTTCTTTTTCGTGCGCAGCATATCCTTTGACACAGTTTACCAGATTGGGAATCAGGTCGTAACGGCGTTTCAATTGAACGGAAATGCCGCTCCACCCTTCTTCAGCCTGATTTTTCAAACGAACCAAGCGGTTATAGATTGAAATGATGTAAAAAATAACAACGGCAAAGATGATCAAAATGATAATAATGGGATTCATGTCGCGACCTCCTTAAAAAATATCGTCAAAAAGATAACGCATTATTAACAAAAAGTCAAGGATTTTAGCATGCGGCGTTGTATCACTGACGGAAGCATTTGTACAAAATTTTCAGCGTTTTTCAAAGGAGAAACTTTTTCTGCGGAGAAATATTTGAAAATGCCTCTGATATTCAATCAAGGCCATTTTATTTCCGCCTTAAAAAAGGGGGAGCTTTATAACCGTTCAGGACGAAACGCTTCTTTAATGCTGAGCCGCACGCTCTTTTACTTTGGCGGCGAGAGACGGCTCGATTTTAGGCGTCGGAGCGATATTCTTTAAGGCTGTCATCATCGGCGGGCGGGCAGAGGCGGCAGCTGCTTCTTTGGGCCGTTCCTGAGAGGCGTATGTTTGCCCTGTCGTATAAGAATACATGTCGCGCAAAGTCGGATCCGTCTTTCTTCCGTTGTAGATCATTGCTGATCTGTCCAATCTTTCAATGGCATTTTCCGAAATGGAAAAGGCTTCTTTCGATGTTAAAAATTCGGGAGAAATTTGCTGCCTGAGGTCATCGGACAGAAAAACCTGCTGCAAAACTTCGTCGGAAGAAATGGTGCCGGTCAGGATTTCTTTGTGGTTGGCATAGCCTTGTTCCATAGAAAACGTAAAATTGCTGACATGATCATTTTCATAGGAAGTTTGATAGTGTTTAAAGCCGTACCATGATTTGAATGCGGCTTCTCCAGCCTTTCCCATATCGCCGGATTTTTCCATTTCTTCCACGAAAGCGCGATACATCGGAAAATCACCGGTCAGTCTTTCAACTTCGGGGTGCTGTTCGCGAATTTGATATGAGAATTTAGCCTGTTCCGCCCAAGCCGCCGCTTCGGCAGCGCGCGTAAATTTAAACTGATCGGCTAAAGTTAATTCCGCTCCCTTATGTCCCAAATATCCGGTCCGTTCCTGCTGAAGGGCGTGAGTCATTTCGTGAACGGCTGACGACGCCATTTCCGCCGCGCTGCCAAGCATGCAGGAGGAGAGCATAATCTTTTTCTGATTAGCGTACATACAGCCGAAGTTTTTTGAATGGAATGTTTCGAAATAGACGTCATATCCCGCGGCTGCAACCTCATCTAAAAGCTTTTTTCCTTGAGGAACGGACGCGATCAGATCAAAGGTTTCTTTCAGCAGTTTCTTTTCTTCTTCCTGAGCGGGTCGCTTCTTTTGAAAAGTATTTTGCAATATTCCCTGTGGCGTTTCATAAGTATATGTCTGCAATTCATTAACAGAGAAAGACTCTTCCATATCCTGCCGGGTTCTGGGCGGTTCGGGCTCCTGCGGTTTTCTTCTGAAAAGATTGGATAAAAAAAACATGCTCCCCCCCCCCCATGGTCATCATAATGAAAAACAGGAAAATAGTAGAAAAGAAAAAGAATTTTGTCAATCTTTTCCATGCAAAACAATCGCTGTGCCTGGATTTTTGGCTGATTTTTTCAAGAACAACGGCAATGTTTATTTCATGAAGGTCAGGCATAAAATCAACATTGATTTTTTTTTGTTTTAAGACTTGTTCTTTTTTTATTCTGTGCAACAATTAAAAAAAATTTTGCAGAAAGGCGTCGTTATGATCACGATTGACAGTTCTTTGAATGTTTTATCCGGAGCGGCTTTAGGCGTTTTAGTCTGTAAGGCCGATGTTTTTGAAAGTTCGGCTGAGCAGCTGCGGGAATTTGATGAATTGATCAAGGGGCTGGAAAGCAAATATGCCGAGTTATCTTTTGTCGCTCAGAACCCGCAGATAGCCGCGACGCGCGCCGCCTATAAAGCATTGGGCAAGGATCCGTCCAAATACCGCAATTCGGCGGAAGCGATGCTGCGCCGGATCGCTAAGAAAAACGGGCTGTACCGTGTTAACAACGCGGTGGACATCAACAATATGATTTCGATTGAATCGGGATATTCGCTGGGCTCTTATGACCTTGCCGCCATTCAGGGGCAGATCGTATGGAAGCGTTCGCCTGACGGGGAAAAGTATCAGGGGATCGGCAAAGACGTCTTGAATATCGAGCATTTGCCGGCATTATATGATGATCTGGGTATTTTCGGCAATCCGACCAGCGACAGTCGCCGAACCATGATTGAACCGGGGCAGGGAAAAAGGTTGCTTTACGTGATTTATGCGTTTAATGAGGAAAACGAATTGCCCCATTGGTTGGACAAGACGGCGGCTTTGTTGGAAAAATACTGTGCCGCACAGACAGAAAAAACTCAAATTATAAAAGCCTGAGCGTTATTTTCCCGTACAGGCGCAAGTGCGGCAGAATGAACAGCCGTTGCATATCATGCGCCCGGCGCAGTCGGCACAGTAAGGTTTGTATTTTTTCTGATACGGCGGAGAAACAAATAAGGAGGTCTGTTCGGCCTTTTCCAGATTGAAATGAAGTGGCTTTCCCTCGTATTGCAGACCGGATTTAAAGGCCTGTACACTTTGTAGTCGTTTGGAGGGCAGGCGGTATGTCCTGCCGTCTTTGACAAAGACGGTTCCCGTCTCCATAAAGCAAAAGCGCGTGTCGGTGGCGGTGCATTCGTCGTAAAGATTTTTAACCCATTCATAGTGCAACGGTCGCGCGCCGTCATAATTTTCTCCGCCGGCAACGACCTGTTCAATCTGTGGATCGGAAAGCCATTGTTTCAGACTGAGCGGACCGATAAAAGGCGCTGCAAAAACGCCTTTGTGTTTAAAGGGCAGGGACAGAAGAAAAGGCATTCGTTCTTCGGCGCGCCGCTGATTTTCGCAGGTTACGTTGAAAAACACGTTTTCCCAGCCGACGCCCCAATCATCGGGCAGATGTTGTGCAGCACGTTCCGGCCTTTTGGTCAATAAAAAGAAAACAACATCGGGACGTTGGCGGATAATCTCCCACGCTTTCGGGCGCCATGGATCGGCCTGTTCCAAAAAGAAATCGGAAGTCATGCAGACACGGATCATTTCTCCGCTGCGGATCTTATATTGTCCTGATTTATCTCGCTGCAGAGGGTAATCAAAGCTGTTTTGAACTTTATAAATATCCGCGCCGTTTTTCTGCCGCTGCCGGTCCAGAAAATACATATAGCAATTTTCACAGCCTTCGCTCTTTTTGATGCAGCCGTGCCAAGGGTTCCATATATCGTGCATAAGTTAAGAAGCCGGCTCGTGTTTTTCTACGCCTTCTACAACGGTGCAGGATTTAGCTTTATAAGTCACAATCCGGCTGACGGGGCAAACAGCTTCTTCAATTTCTCCCGTGATTGCGGCGTGCAGTTCGTTCGCGGCGTTCTTGCCCGAAGCGACGGCCTCCACAATCGTCGAACCGCCGTGACTGCAGTCGCCGGCATAGATGACCTTTTCCGCTTCCGTTTTCGGATCGGCAATAGAACCGACAGCCATGATCACGTGAGCAAATCCCGGACGCTTGATCGTTGTGTCGGGAATATCCTCCAACTTGGTGCCGTTAAAACGTGTTTTGCAAGTGTAAAGCGTGTATGTGCCGTCAATTTCTTCAATCTTTTCGACACGAGTCATTGACGTGATGTCCACCATTTTATCCAATAGCCATGACCGCTCCTCTGCCGTAAGCTTCATATCGGGAATACGACGGCGCACAAACATTTCAACATTTTCCGCTCCGTTGTCTTTAGCCGTCACTGCACAGTCCACGGCAACCGCCCCGCCGCCCAAAACGGCAACATAGCCCGTTGTTTTATACTTTTCCGGATCAGTCAGATAATCCATAAAAGAAACGGCCAGGCTTTCGCCGGGAATGCCCATTTTGGCCGAATGAGGCTCGCCGACGGCCACAATAACGCCGTCATAGCCGTCTTTCAGCAAATCAACCGGATTGGCAACGCGATGATTCATCTGCCAAGTGATATCGCCGAACGTTTTAATGTATTCCCAATCCTTTTCAATGACTTCATAGGGAAGTCGAGCATCGGGGATCAGCTTTGCCGCACCGCCGACTTTGCCTGATCCTTCAAAAACAGTCACGCTGTATCCTTTGCGGGCCAGAACGGCCGCTGCGCCCATGCCGGCCGGACCGGCGCCCACAACGGCAATATTCCTGCCGTTCGAAGCTACTTTTTCAGGCGCCTCCAACGGACCGAAAGAACGGGCCTTTTCTAAAATCGCCGCCTGAACAGCCGGTATTTTGATCGGCACGTCCAAATGCTGGCGGGAACAAGCTTTCATACAAAACTGATCGGGACACGTCAAACCGCACATCTGCCCCAGCGGATTGGCTTTTAAGATCAATCCGGCTGCTCTTGTGTAAGCCTCCTGCGTATCCGCTTTGGCCGTCGTGATAAAGTCCGCCGGAGAACAATTCGCCGGACACGCTTTCATGCACGGCTTTTCGGCGCAGTAAAGGCAGCGCTGCATTTCGGATTTCAGTTGGGCAGTTGTCAGATAAAGCTTTTTCATCGGTTCCTTTCTTCCGGCTTGAAATGAAAGCGCCGGATTAAAATCAAACGGGCGTTAGTCTAACGAATAATCCCGGAAAAGCAAGAATTAATGCCCGAACCAGCGTTTAAAAGCCAAATTCGCGGTGGAGAGAAACTTTAATGCGGGACGCAGAATTTTCGGGGCGGCTCCGGCAGCCGAAAAACGAACGGGAACTCTGTTCAATCCCAATTCCAAAGCGATTCCCATACGGTGATGACCGTTATTAACACAATCTTTTGCACCGAATAAACGGCACAGCATAATATCGATCGGCATATCGTCCTGAAAACCGTTTTCTTTAATACTGTTAAAAATGCGACTGTATTCTTCTTTTCTTTCCTGCGGCGGCATTCTGTATTTCGGATTAGTGAAGGAATAAGCGTTTTCTCGCGTTTTAATCGTGCGCTCTATTTTCATCGCCCGAATGTCTTTCGGATCAAGATGATAAACATGGGAGCCGTAAAAATGTATTTTATAGCGCAGAGCGCGAATGATCGGTGACAATAAATCAAAGGGCTTGTTTGCCGGAATAAAAGCCAATCGAACGGGAATAAAAGGAATGTTTTCCTCAGCGGCTTTCCGAACAATGTCCCGACCCTTGATCAACACATCTTTATTCGCTGTATCGCCGATCATGGGATTGGTTCCGATCAGCACGATGACCTCGTCCGCTGTATCGGGCACGCCGATATCTTTGCCGTTCTCCAAAGCAAGCACGTCAGCTACAGCGATGCGGTAAATTTCAGAGGAAAAAACAAGTACAGGCATAATTAGGATTTTTATTCTTAACCGGTTAAAATTTATGCGGAAGTATATTAGGTAAAAAATAAAAACGCAAGATGATCGGCATTTAAAGAGAATTTTTTACAAAAAATGCTTTTTTGTCCATTTTTTTTGTGATATCTTCTAAAGAAGATCATTTTTTAGGAGGGTGTTATGCCAATAATCGTCGCTCCCAACGGTGCAATAATGACAGCGATGGAAGAGCCTATGGATAAGGCCGAAAAAGAACGGCGGGAAAAAGAACGCGCCGCCCGTGTCGATCGGTTGATTGAACGGGTTTCCAAATCGAGTCCGATCGGCAAAAAGATTTTGGAGTCTGCCATAGAGCGCGGAATTTCAATCGGCATTGACGGGGATAAGGGAAACAGCTGGGGGTCTTATATGCCTTCGTTCAAGTATGTTTCTTTGAACGAAAAGGCTAGCGACGAACAGTTGCTGTCCACAATTGTGCACGAATGCCGTCATTCCGAACAGAATCCAAAACGCGATATGTCTTATACGATGTATGCCTCGATTTGTGAAACGCGCGTTATGGAAGCGGACGCAATGGCGCATGAATGTGCTGCCGTTTATCAGATGCGCAAGGCGGAACCGGAAACGTACAAGCTGTTTTGTGACCGCCACGGCGGAATTATGAAAGCGTATGAGACGTCTTTTGAAAAGAATAAGGATGAAACCAAGGCCAAGGCAGAAGCTTTCAAAGCGTGGTACGATCATGCGGAATACGTTGAATTGTACGATCGCAGTGTTGTGGAATTCATGTCTATGGGGCAGATGCATACCGGCGCGTATAAACAGGATATGTCGGTTCAGGTGCTGAAAGACAACGTTCCTTATGTCGAACCGTCCTTCTTTACGTCCCAGCGGGCGACGACGGTTTCCGAAAAAACGGCACAGGATTCGGCAAAAATCGAACGCAGTCATATCCGTCATGCCTTTAAGATTTTCAGCAGGTCAAAAATGCCGACTTCTGCGGATAAATTCTATGTGCGCGACGCAAACGGGAGTGTCAGACCTCCTATTGCCAAAACGGAGGAAAAAACAAACACGGCAGCTGTCGTTAAAGCGGCATCGCGTTTAAAAGACAGATGATTTATTTTATCGGTCGGTTGGCTTCGTCCGGTGCGTAAGAGTTTAATCCTGCCCAGTACCGTCCGCCGAACGGTTTTAACAGTTCGTCCGCTAATTCGCGGAGAGGGAGTGTGTTTCCGCAAAATGCCGATTTAAAAGCGGTCTCGTAATTGTCCGCCAGATCGGGAAATGCTTTTTTAATCGCTCTGGTCAGTGATTTCGCGCTGCCGGACCAGCGGCGGTTTGCCCGCAAATAAAAATCCCCTAATTTTTGGTATAATGCGCTTAAAGTGCCATACAGCTCCGCGGTATTTTTGGGGCTTTCCATGTCGTCCAGCAGATCGGTCAGCGCATAACGTCGGTTATTGATGTCTTCCGCGCTTAATTCAGCGGGGCCGGCGGCAAGAACTGAGCGGGCGCTATTTTGCAGAGAACGGGCAAATTCGTTTTCTTCGGGAATAATAATTCCTTCGGCAATCATGTGGATCAGCACCGGCATGCCGCAGGCAATATCCTGTTGCCAAAAGAAGGCAAGGGAATAATCGTTTTGAACAAACAGCTCCACAGGCCAATCCCGATAAATCAAACTGCCGCGATACGCTTTTGGCAAATCTTTCACGTCGCAAATAACGACAATATCGATGTCTGAAGTTGCGGTTTGTTCTCCGCGAACGACGGATCCGGCAATAAGAGCGCTTTTCGCCGCCGGAAATTTTTCGGCCAATAATTCTTTCGCCGTTATTAAATAATCTGTTTTGCTCATTTGCCCGATTCCGAAACGATTTCTTTTCAGGCTGCCTATAGTAACGGAAAACAACGCTGTTGAAAAGATCGGAAATAAATGGAGAAAAAATCTAAAATATGATTGCAATTCGACAGGATAGCTTTATACTTCGTTAGCTTTAATTGTTTTTTAATAAACGGAGTATCTTTATGCTGATCAATCCTGCTTTTGCTCAAGAGGCCGCTGTTGCCGCCGCTGCTGCCGTTGATCCGGCTGCCGCAGTTAATCCTTTACGTATTTTGTTGCAGTTTTTGGTTATTTTTGCTGTCTTTTATTTTTTCCTGATTCGTCCTCAGCAGAAAAAATTAAAAGAACATCAGCTTATGCAGATGAATATTTCCCGCGGGGATACGGTTGTAACGTTCGGCGGCATTGTCGGAAAAGTGATCCGCTCTAATCAGGACGATCTGTTGATTGAAATTGCCGACGGTGTGCGGGTGGTCGTTGTGCGCGAACGCGTATTGAGCCGTCGTTCTCAGCCTGCGGCAGAGTTCGCAGAGGAAGAATCCGTTAATGACAACGCGAAAAAAGGCAGTGCGGGTCTGAAAGACGTTTTAACAAAGAAATAAAGGAAAATCAGATGTTTAATTATCCTAAATGGAAAATAGCGCTGATCGGCATTATTGCCGTGACGGGGCTGTTTTTCTGTATTCCTAATTTTCTGCCGAAATCCCGGCAGGAAAAACTGCCCGAATGGTGGCGACCGATGACGTTGGGACTGGATTTGCAGGGCGGATCTCAATTAACGCTGCAGGTGGATTTGAATCAGGTTGTGGCAGATCAGCTGAATGGCATTTTGGACGCGGCCAGAAGCAATTTGCGTGAAAAGAGCATTCGTTATACGGGACTGGCTGTTGCGGACAGTGCTTTGAGCGTGAAAATTGTCAAGGACGAACAGCTGACACGGGCTAAAGAACTGCTGCGCAAAATTGACAAGGGCAATCTGGAAATAACGGAAGAGGGCAATCTTTTAACGGTCCGTTTTACGCAGCTGGCTTTGGACAAGATGAAGACTGCGGCAGTGGATCAGTCGATTGAAATTGTGCGCCGCCGTATTGACCAGCTGGGGACGCGCGAACCGTCCATTATGCGGCAGGGATCGGATCGGATCATGGTGCAGCTGCCCGGCGTGGAAGACCCGAACGAAGTTAAAAAACTGCTGGGGAAAACGGCGAAGATGTCTTTCCATTTCATTGATGACAAGACGACGCTGGCCGATGCGCGCCGCGGTAAAATTTCGCCGGAATCAAAAGTGGTTCCGGGCGCGGAGGATTCCGATTCCGCTCATTACGTTATTGAACGCAAATCCATTGTCGGCGGCGAACATTTAACCGATGCCCGCGCGGATTTCGCGGAAGGGGAACCGGTGGTGGCTTTCCGTTTCAATTCGTACGGCAGCAAGCGCTTTGGAGCGGCAACGCGTGACGGTGTCGGTCGCCGGCTGGCGATTGTTCTGGACGGCAGAGTGCTGACCGCGCCGGAAGTCAAGACGGCTATTACAGGCGGTTCCGGCATCATTACCGGCAGCTTTACGGTGCAGAGCGCTTCCGAATTGGCCTTAATGCTGCGTTCCGGGGCTTTGCCGGCACCGTTGGAAGTGGTGGAAGAACGCATCGTTGGTCCCGGCTTGGGAACGGATTCCATTGATGCCGGAAAGAAATCCTGCGTGATAGGATTGACTTTGGTATTAGCTTTCGTTTTGGCGACTTATGGCTTGTTCGGTTTATTTGCCGATATAGCGCTGGTTTTAAACCTTTTCTTGTTATGCGGTTTGATGAGCGCTTTGGGCTGTACGCTGACTTTGCCCGGTATCGCTGGCATTGCGCTGACGTTGGGTATGGCGGTTGACGCAAACGTTCTGATTTATGAACGCATGCGCGAAGAACAGGCTTTCGGCAAATCGATTCTGAATACGGTGGAAGCCGGATTTGAAAACGCTTCTTCGGCGATTTTCGATTCAAACTTAACCAGCTTGTTTGCCGGCGCAATTTTGATTTGGCTGGGGAACGGGCCGGTGCGCGGATTTGGCGTGACAACCTGTTTGGGATTGGTAACGTCGGTCTTTACGGCGGTTTATGTGACCAAGGTGCTGATTTTGGCGTGGATCAAATTCTTTAAACCAAAACAGTTAAACGTGTAAGGAGTATTTGAAATGCCCAGACTTATTCATTATTTCATTAAACCGACGCACGTTAATTTTATTGGTGCGCGCAAGCCGGCTTTCTTTTTATCGCTGTTGTTATGTGTGGTGTCGATTTGGTCGATTGCCGTCAAAGGCATGAATTTTGGCATTGATTTTAAAGGCGGCGTTTTAATGGAAGTGCAGGCCGAAGAACCGATTGATATGAAGGAAATGCGTTCCAAATTATCGGCGCTGAATGTTGATTTACAGCCGCTCGGCGATAAAGGAACGGAGGTGTTGATCACAGCTTTGGGGCGCGGTGACAGCGAACAGGAGCAAATGAAAATTTCGAACGTGATCCGTCAGGAATTAGGCGAAGAGTATACGTTCCGCAGAATCGAAATGGTCGGTCCGCGCGTTGGAGCGGAACTGATTCATAACTGTATCCTGGCTTTGATTTTAGCCGGTGTTATGATTACGGTTTATGTTTGGACGCGGTTCGAATGGGAATTTGCGCTAGGAACGATGTTGTCTTTGATTCATGATATTATCATTGCTGTCGGACTATTTTCCATTTTGCAACTGGATTTCGATATGACAATCATCGCCGGTTTGATGACTTTGGCCGGTTTTTCGGTAAATGATACGATCGTTTCTTATGACCGTATGCGTGAAAACCTGCATAAGTACCGCAAAATGCCGATTGATGAAATGATCAACAAGACAACAAACGAAATGTTGCCGCGTACATTGCTGACGGGTATGTCCACAATTATTATGCTGACGATTATGCTGTTTATGGGCGGTCCGGTATTGCAGGGCTTTGCGCTGATGATGCTGTGGGGCATTTTGGTCGGAACATATTCTTCTATTTATGTCGCGATGCCGATTTTAATGTACTTGGACGTCCGCAAGACAATGGAAAACAAAAATAAAAATCTTAATCCGTTTGAAAATTAAAGTGGTTTAGGGAAAGAAGAGCCCTGCTGATGATCAGCAGGGCTTTTTTGTATTGGGAAGAACTTTTGGCGGATAATTTTAAAAATGATCCTTAATGAACAGCGGGCCCCTTTTGTATTGAAAAAAGCTGTGCCGGTCTGTGATTTGAGGAATACGGCTGCCTATACCAAACAAAAATTGAGGCAAATTTATGCCGCAGTCCAATAACCATACCTCTTTTTGACAGGCACTTTCATTCCTGTCAGAAAGGTCCGTTGTTCGGAACAGCAAGCTGATCGTGCAAAGTCATAGCTTTGCAATGACTTCGGGGGGGGGGGGGGGCTTGCGCGCCTAATAGGTACGGTCAGTTTGTACACAAATCGTCAATTGTGCGCTGTCCGTTGGGGCATAAAAATGTTCTGCCGCCCATGCAAACCGCATTATCCGGGCAAACAATGCATTTATTTCCTTTAAGAAAGTAATCACTATGACAAATGGTGCATTTGCCAGATATTGTACAGGACAGACAATTTTCGGGACACGGCATTTTCCTTAATTTTTTGTCATTTCCGCCCTGATTCCTTATTGATACCGCATTGACATTCTGCTCTGTTTTAAAGGTTTCGGAACCGGCTTGGTCCTGTATCATTAAACACAATAAAGGCACGAGTATGATTATATGTTTTTTCATAACAAAAAGTCTCCTTAAATTCCATGGTCGGCAATTGAAACGATGCGCTGCATCAATTGCTGAAGGGCTTAGTTCTATTGTTGGGAAAATTCAGAGACGGCTTTTGTTTTGAATAAAGGCCTGCGGTTGCAAGGAAGTCCGCAAAACAAAGAGTTGACGCCGAATTGAAGAGAAAGTTTGTTATTTTATTTTTTACAGAAACAGCAAGTGTCAGACTGCCATTAACAAGAATATTTTTCGTTATTTTTATTTGTAAATCAGCCGCAGCTTCTGTTTTGATATGCACAGACCGGGCTAATATACAAGAAAACGAAGAAAATAAGCTTTTCTTCATTGTGGAATCCTCCCGTATATATAAAGTCTTTTATTAAAATACCATAGAAAAAGGCAATTTTAAATAAATATAAAAAAAAGAAGCAAAATCCTGCGGCAAAACATCTCTTTTATACTTCTGAAAAGGGAATGAAGATGAGTTTGATCGATGATTTTTAAGAAAAAAGGGCAGCAGTCTTTCATTTTGACAGCGATCGAATGCATGAAAAAGAAGGGCGCATGAACTTTTTAAAAATTCAGAACCAATCTAAATAAGAAAAGTTGTGTCAGTTTTTTTTCGCTCTGCCATAAGAAATATGATAGTTCGACCGCACAAAACAGACTGTACAAGGAGGCTCTTGCAACGGTACTTTCTTATGAAAAAATATTAAAAAGTAAGAAGCCGCGGAGAGGATCCAACTATCCGCGGCTTCTTTTGCAGTCACAAAGGAGGGGGGGTGACTGCTATTCTAGGTCATAAACGATCTATCACATCATCTTTGACACATTGGAAACAGGCCGCGCCGTTATTGTTCTTTATAGGACAACACCCATTTTTTTCCAATATGAAACCTGGTCCACAATAAGTTGGAGTTCCATTAACGCAAGGACCATGTGAAGAACTAGTACCTCTACATTGCCCGCCTACAGGTTTTTCACCGTTAGTGCAGCGTTGGCAAACAACACCTGTTTTAGAGCTTGTGCACTGTGAACAATTTGCTATAGCAGAAGAACAAGACGGACACATGCCAGATGTATAATCCAAGTAATATCCGGAGCTGCATGTACTGCAGTATCCTTTTGAGCACATGTCTGCGCAATGGTTCGGGCAAACAGCATTGACACATTTTCCAATAACCTCGTTATAT
>JAFVAT010000030.1 GCA_017480385.1 Alphaproteobacteria bacterium
GAATGGCAGGAAATCAGCGCTCTGAGCACGACCCAGCGCGGTTCGGGCGGTTTCGGATCGACAGGCATTTAAACATGCTTTTCCTAGCCCTTTTAGTGATTTTTTCGGTCTGTTCTCCCGCTCAGGCCCAAACTGGATTGCCTTTGCCCCGTTTTGTTTCGCTGCGGTCCAATCAAGTCAACCTGAGGACCGGCCCGGGATTTCGTTATCCCGTGGAATGGGTTTATCTGAAAAGCGATTTGCCGGTTGAAATCATTGCCGAATTTGAAACATGGCGCAGGGTCAAAGACTATAACGGAAGAGAAGGCTGGATCTATCAGCCGATGCTGTCCGGCAGGCGAACCGTTCGCGTCACGCGGGAAGCTCTTCTTTTGCGGGCGGCCAGTACAGGTTCACTGCCTCTTGCAAGAATCGAAGCCGGAGCCGTCGGGCGATTAATGTCCTGCCCGAACACCCTTTCTTTATGCAAAGTTGAATTCGATCATTTTCAAGGCTGGCTTTCCAAAGAAACGCTGTGGGGCGTTTATCCGAACGAAGTATTTGAATAAAAACTTCCTTTTTGACTAAATTTTACATAAAGACCTTTTTGCATAATACTTCATCAATTCAATGAAGTATTATTTTTACAAACAAATAATATAGATTATTTTACAATATTATATCTATTCTTTTGATTAATTTATTCATTGTTTAAATAAACAAAGAGCCTTATCACGCTTGCGCCCACTTCTTTTATTGCAGTATCATTACACTTTCGTTACGCTATACCCCCCCCCCCCCATATTTTACTTTAATTCTTTGGTCTCATAGCTTTTAATTAAAGTATTACCTTTAACCAAGGAGAGAATAAATCATGAAAAAGATATGTTTATTTTTAATGGCATTCATGCTGGCACCCATGAATGTGCAGGCGGAAAAGGCGCTTGATCAGGCATCATCTTTTCAAATTGCGCGGGCATTTAAATTGGGGCGCGATGTCTCAACGACCTCATCAAAACAAAACTCACGGGTTGTCAAGACATCACGTACGGCCTGCGCATCGTCTCAATATGTAAAAGACGGGGAATGCACAGGCTGTCCTTCCAACGCCACATGTAACGGCCATACGTTCAAGTGCAAAAGCGGATATATCAAGAGTGGCTCAACCTGTGTTGCAGATTGTTCGAAAATCACCATAGCGAACGGTACATGTACAGCTTGCAGTTCGCCTTCGACATGCACGAGCGTTTCATGCAGTTCCGGATATAAAGCTTCCGGCGCAGCATGCGTTTTGGATTGTTCGAAAATTACTGTGGCGAATGGTACATGCACGGCTTGCAGTTCACCTTCGACATGCACAGGCGTTTCATGCAGCTCCGGATATGAGGCCGACGGTGTATCATGCGTTGCAAGCAATGATACAAGCGATTGGTGGTTCATAAACACTGACGGAGCCATCACTGTTCCTGACAGTGACCAGTATAAACGCATTCAAATGTACGGCCACTACGCTGATATTACCGTTCCTGTATCAAGAACATACAATACCTTCCATGTCCAAATGTGGGGATATGCCAATGTCAGCGGTTCATTTAAAACAGGAATACTGCAAACGTCATATCTGACACACCCCGATGAAACACCAACTATCACATTTAATGATGCTGTAACGGTGACGGGCACGGTTTATCTGCATGAAGCAAAAAGTTCCACTGCAGGAAACAGAAAAGGAGCGAAACTGATCTTCAAGAAAGGATTAAAGGGCTCTCCGACGTGTACCACAATTTCGGCAGACAACGACAGTCAAAAAACATATCCGGGCGGAACATGCACTTGTACCACATCGGAATGCACGATTGACGAATAATCTGCTCTCTTCACGGATTTATTTTCTATGGACAAAAGCCGCGGACAGTTGGATCCTCTCCGCGGCTTCTTTTATGTTTTAAAATAAAAAAGCCTTTCCGAAAAACAAAACCAAAAGTCACAGATAACGACGACTGCTGTTACTGATATTCCTTTAGAAGAGGCGCCCCTTCCCTTCTGACTCCTCTTCTGTCAATGCAGGCGCTCCCTATGCTTGCAATCAAAACCGGTCAGATGTTGGATCCGCTTGACCGGTTCTTGCTGTTTTCAAGATCCGCCTGTCCGGAAAGCCTTTTGGAGCATAACGGGCGGCCCTTTTATACAACGGCGGCGCCTAAATGTCCTGAACCTGATCGGCACCTTTTGCGGTCTCCATGACCACAGTCAAAACTTTCCTGTTTTTTTACAGAACGTCGTTTCTTCGGAAGCACACGCAGATGACAGCAAAAAGGCCCGTTCCTTAAAAAAGAAACGGGCCTCTTCGAATTTTTACATCCAGTCCGTTATACTTCGGATAAGTGAATGGCCCCTAATGTATGACACGCCGGACATGTCGTATGATCCTTTTCAAACGGCGTATGACAGACTTCGCAAAAATACGGTAATTCGACCGGCGCTTTTTCCGCACGAACACGATATTCATTCGCAGCGGCAGCATCTTGATTATACGCGGCGATTTCTTCGGCCATCATCAAGGCCCGCTTGGATTCGGGGTGCTGTTCCAGATATTTTGACACCGCCGTTTTCGCCTGTCCCCATAACCGCGCCCGCAAAGAACAATCCGCAAAAATTAAATCATTAATGGCCGCCTGCGGATTTGCAGAAATCAGCTCTTCCACATCTTTAACAGCTTCAAGCGGCGTTTCCTTGGCTGTCAGCGTTAAATAAACTTCATATACGGCCCAACTCGGCGATATTTTCCACAACTTTTGTAGTAAATGACGCGCCTTTTTAATTTGCCCGCTGCGCACATCTATTTCCGCCGTCTGCACAGCTGCCCGAACAAAGGTCTTGTCCGTTTCATATGCTTCACGGATCAGTTTTTCTTTTTCGGCTTCTTCCGTTTCTTCAACCGCCTGCTCCAATAAAACAGAAGCCTTTAGCCGTTTTGCCGTCAGTTTATCAAATAAATTCTGCTTATGCGCCTTTTCCAACGTCGCAATCGCCTGCGGCCACTGCTTTTCATGGATTTGCAGCTCAAACGTTTCAGACAGCACCCATTGAGGCGGATTTTTCATCGCCAATAATTCAGCGGACAGCTCTAACGCTTTTGCCAAATTTCCTGTTAAACGGCTCAGCCGGATCTTGCCGCGCATGCCCAACAAATACGTTTCCGGCGATTCGGACAGTTCGTTGTACAAGCGCATTGCCTCCGCCGCATTATTTTGAGCCTCAGCCAGCTGCGCCTTAAAAACGATGATTTTCGTTTCATCATCGGCAAAGCTTTTTTCAAGAACACCGGACAATTTTTCCGCCGCAGCGATATCCCCGGCCGCCAAAGCTGTCAGCCCCTTGCTTAAAAGCGTATAGCGGTCAATTTCCTTATCAATTTTGGATCTGGCCATTTTTTGTGCGCGCTTGTCCGCCCCCAGCCAATAAGACAACTTTTGTGAAACCAACAGCAAAGGCTTTGCCAGAAAAGCATAGAAGACGGCATAAATGATTATAACGGCGCCGATAATAACGGCTACGGAGGTCTGAACGGAATATCCGATCCATTCCAAACGGACATATCCCGGATTGTTTGAAAGCCATGCCGCGGCCAAAGCGATCACACCTAAAAGAAAAGCATTCCAGATGATTCTGATCATGGGCTATTCTCCTTTCAGCTGTTCGGCATATATTACGCCTAAAACCGCTGAAATTGTTTCATTGACCGTCCTTTTAACCGCCAGATAGCGTTCTACCGCCACAATCCATTCTTTCATTGTATCCGCCGATTTTCCCTGCAATTCTTTCAAAATTAGAACAGCCTCCCCTAAATCTTCGTCCCGAACGGCCAGACCGGCACGCGCCAAAACGGCCTGAGTCGAAACTTCTCCGTCGGAGGCATCTGTTTTTCTGATAATCACCAAAGTCTTGAGTGAATTTAATGCCTGATGAAACCAATCTGTTTTGGAACTGAGCGTTTCGGATAAAATCGCCTGATCCGCATAAACATTAAAGGAACGCAGCAAGGCGGTTTTTGTACGAATCCCCTGATCAGCAACACCTGACAAAGACCGGATATAGCCGGCAATTCTGGGGGAAGAATCCGCCAATGCCAAGGCTGACTGCAGTTCTACGGCAAAGCTGTGTCCTGAAAAAGCGGCCTCACGCAGCTGATAAACAGCCAGCAGCAAAGCAACCGCCCGTTCTTTTTCCGCATTGGAAACGCGCAGCTTTTGTTCAGCGGCGTCCATTCTTGTCATTAAAGCCAAAACAGAAGAGGCGTCCGCTTTGTTCTTTTCCAAACGATCGATTTTCATGCCTTCCTGAAACAATTGCTGTTCCATAGCATCTTCACGGGCATGAACGGCCAAAACGCGTTCTTCCAACTGCTGTGTATCGGGAATTATTTCCTGCAGCTGATTTAACCGATGCTCATTATCACTTTTGAATTGCCCCAGCTGACGGCGCAAGCGTTCTATTTCGGCCAACAGCGCTTTTTGCTGATCCGCCAAAGCAATATACGCGGGATCTGCCATAACAGGCGGCTCCGGCGGTTCAACAGTAGCGACAATCACTTCCGCATTTTCAAATTCACGCGCATTTTCAAGCTGTTCCAGCCGGCTGGCGATTTCTTCCGTTTCACGCTCTTCTTCGGCAGCAAGAGTCTGAACCGTTTCCTCCGTCTTTGCAGTCATATCATTTGTTTCGGGCCGAAGGGCAGACAAAAGCGTGCGGTACTTTTCCATAATTATTGTTCGCGTTTGCGGCACGCCGAATAATCCGGCGGCAGCAAGTATTAACAAGACAAGAACGGCTTTCCCGAATCCGCTGCCTTTGGTGCCGTGATTTTCCGCAGCCTGTGCCCCTGTTTTTACCGCATCTGTTTCTTCGACCGTTTCCCCGGGAACAGGATTTTCCTGAATTTCCGCTGCATTTTGGTCGATTTTTTCCTCTGCCATAAAAGCCTCCCTGATTAAATCTACTGGATTTTACCATTTTTTCCGAGTATGGGTAGAATAATTTTACATAAGAGAGTCAAAATGCGCGTTTTAGGAATTGAATCCAGTTGTGACGAAACGGCAGCGGCTATTGTTTCCGACAAAAAAGAGCTGCTGTCCTCGGTTGTTTTTTCCCAGGCGGAGCATGAAATTTTCGGCGGAGTTGTGCCGGAAATCGCCGCCCGTGCTCATTTGCAGCAAATCGGAAGCATCGTGCAGGCCGCATTGGACCGGGCCGGAATTGGATTCAAAGACTTAGACGCTGTTGCCGCTTCGGCCGGTCCAGGACTGATCGGCGGCGTCATTGTCGGCGTCATGACGGCAAAAGCGATAGCCGCCGTACATAATCTGCCTTTTATCGCCGTGAATCATCTGGAAGCGCATGCATTAACCGTCCGACTGATACAGGAAGTTCCCTTCCCTTATTTGTTATTGCTGACGTCCGGCGGTCATTGCCAAATTTTGATTGCGGAAGGGATCGGCAAATTCAAACGCTTGGGCGCGACTGTGGATGATGCCGCCGGAGAAGCCTTTGACAAAGCGGCTAAAATGATGGGATTAGGATATCCCGGCGGTCCGAAAATCGAACAGTATGCCCTGTCCGGCAATCCCGACAGATTTGACCTGCCCCGCCCGATGATCGGCAAACCAGGCTGCGATCTTTCCTTTTCGGGATTAAAGACGGCGGTGCGCCATATCATTGAAAGCTTTTCCCCTGACGGCACAATAGAACATGCCTGCTTATCCGAACAGGACAAGGCCGACTTGTGCGCCTGTTTCCAAAAAGCCGTTCTGGATTCATTATGTTCCAGACTGAAAAACGGCATCAAACTTTTTAAAAAACAATACCCTGCCGGAACGCACATGGTCGTTGCCGGCGGCGTGGCAGCTAATGCCGCTTTACGTCAAGCCTTGGAAAATTCAGCAAAAAAGTATAAGCTGATTTTTGCAGCGGCTCCGATGAAGCTGTGCACCGACAACGGCGCAATGGTTGCTTGGACGGGAATGGAGCATTTGCTGGCCGGACTGTCCGATCCGTTGGATTTCAGTCCGCGTCCGCGTTGGCCTCTGGATCCGTCCGCTAAAAGATAAGGAAGACACATCATGCAAAAGATTTCTGTTTTGGGCGCGGGTGCCTGGGGAACGGCTTTGGCGAATATTGCGGCCAATAACGGCAGGCATGTCACTTTGTGGGTGCGGGAAAAAGAGCTGGTTGAAGAAATCCTTGCCCGAAAACGCAACACGCTGTTTTTGCCGGAAATAGAATTAAATGACAAGATTGTGCCGACAAACGATTTAACGCAGGCGGTCTTGCAGGCCGAAGCCGTCTTAATGGTTATTCCCGCACAATATCTGCGCAGCATTTGCCGCACTTTGCGCCCTGTTTGGCCAAACGGTCTGCCGGCTGTCATTTGCGCCAAAGGCATTGAACAGGGTACCGGCGCTTTGCTCAGCGAAATGCTGGCCGAAGAATTGCCGCAGGCACAAATCGCCGTTTTGTCCGGCCCGACTTTTGCGGAAGAAGCCGCCCGAAACAAGCCGACGGCACTGACTCTTGCCTGTCAAAATGAAGAATTGGGCAAAGAACTGGTCGCAGCCTTGGGAACGCCAACGTTCAGGCCATATTATTCCTCCGATCTGATCGGCGTTCAAATCGGCGGCGCGGTGAAAAACGTCATGGCGATAGCGGCGGGAATTGTTGCCGGCAAACAGGCCGGAGATAATGCGCGCGCAGCGCTGATCACGCGCGGACTGGCGGAAATTTCCCGTTTGGCCGCAGCCTTAGGCGGGCAGCCGCAAACGCTGATGGGATTGTCCGGCTTGGGAGACCTGGTCCTGACGGCAAACAGCACGCAGTCGCGCAATTTTTCCGTCGGACTGGAACTGGGAAAAGGCCGCCGACTCGATGACATCTTAACCGGCAAAAATACTGTTGCCGAAGGCGTCTTCACCGCCGAAGCCGTTTTAGACCGCGCGGCACAGGCCGGCGTTGAAATGCCCATTTGTGAAGGATTGATGAAAATCATGCGCGGCGAGGCTTCGGTTGACGTTGTCATTCAGCTGCTCATGACTCGTCCGTTTAAAACTGAAAATTAAAAAATTTCATTTTGAACAAATATTTATACTTTCTTTAAGAAAATCATTTATCCTGAAAACAATATTTATTTTTCGGGGAAAGCCATGTCTTTAACGGTTATAACCATTTTGTGCATCAGTATTACTTCTGTCATCGGCATTTTTATCGGCAGTTTGAAATTTAAGGGCATCGGATTGGGAGTCGGCGGCGTTTTGTTCGCCGGATTGTTTTCAGGATACCTGCTGGAACGTCTGGCAATCGTCCTTAATCCTGAAGTGTTAGCCTTTTTAAAAGAATTCGGGTTAATTTTATTCATTTACTCCATGGGGCTGACGGTCGGTCCCAACATCTTTGCCTCTTTGCGCAAAAACGGATTAATACTCAATTTGATTTCTTTTGCCGTTGTCACATTGGGAACTGTGATTACCGTTTTGATTTTTAAATTCGGACACATTTCCCTGCCTGAGCTGATCGGCCTTTATTCCGGAGCCGTCACAAGCACGCCAGCGCTGGGGTCGGGACAGCAGATTTTGGCCGAATTGGGAGAGCAGGTCTCCGCCATTGAAAAATCAGGTTTTACTTATGCACTGGCCTATCCTTTTGCCATTATCAGCGGCATCTTAGTCTTTGTTCTGTTAAAAGTGATTTTCCGCGTCAAAATAGCTGATGAAGTCGCTGCCTATGAAACGCAGAAAGTTGATGACGACCCGCATATGCAGGGCTTTAATGTGTTGGTCAATAATCCCAGCTTTGACGGTTTGGAAATCGGCGATTTTTTAAAAATGATGCATTATACGATGACCATTTCCCGTATGAAGCGCGGCAATGAATACATCATTCCTCATGCACACATCAAACTGCAAATGGGCGATATCTTATTAATTTTCGGTCCCAGAAAAATTTTTCAGGAAATTTCTTTCCTGTTCAGACTTGCTCCGGAGCTTGATTTAATGGAAGAAAGCGCCCGACAAATCCAAAGTCAGACTCTACTGCTGACAAATTACCGCCGCGTCGGAAAGCCTTTGAAAAAAATCCTGGGCGACACCCGACATCACTGGGTGATTTCCCGCGTGATCCGCAATGGAATTTCTTTATCCCCGACACCGGAATTAAAGCTGGCTTATGCCGATCAGGTCGTTGTCGTCGGAAAAAAAGAAGAAACAAAGTCTTTGATCAAATATCTGGGCAATGATCAGGAAACGGCCAATGACACGCGCTTTATTCCTTTCTTTTTGGGCATGATTTTAGGCATTTTGGTCGGCCTGATTCCTTTCCATATTCCGGGAGTCGAAATTCCTTTAAAATTAGGAACCTCCGGCGGTCCGCTGATTGTTGCCATGCTGCTGTCTTACCGCGGGTCATGGGGACGCATTGTTTTTTACACGCCGCCGCATGTTTTGAAAGCGTTTAAATTCTTTGGCATTCTTTTGTTTCTGGCCGTTGTGGGCATTGCTTCCGGTCCCGGTTTTGTCAAGCTGATTTCGGGAACGGAAGGATTATATTTTGTCGGTTTGGGCATTTTAATTACGGCCCTGCCCTTATTAATCGTCGGACTGTTTATGCGGCTGACAAAGAAAATGAATTATTTAACGTTGTGCGGCGCTTTGTCAGGGTGTATGACCAGCCTTCCGACAATGACGTTTATCGCCAATATGTCAAATGCTGATGCGCCGGCAATCGGATATGCAACCGTTTATCCCGTCACAATTGCTTTGCGCGTTATTTCCGCTCAGGTTCTGGCCCTGATGCTGTTCTGAAAGATTGTGCCGCTTTAATCTTAACGACGGCGCGGCAGCAGGCGCCGTCTTTTTTTTCAACTCAGCCGAATTGTTAGAAAAAAAACACAACTTTTCGGCTTACTTTCCTGAAATTCATGCTATGATTATTGTGTTTAAAACGTTTCGTTTTTTTATTCGGGGTCGGTTAATGGCGAAAAAATATTTAGGACTTTTACAGACAGACGATCCGCTGTACGACTATCTGAAATACGATATTCAGCCGCAAATAACCGGATTTATCGAATCTCCCGTTTATACGGCATACCGTTTAAACGGATCAAACGCGGTTTATTTGTATGAGGAAGGGCACACAAATTCTCGTGTTATCGGCAAATATTTTTATTCGGAACGCGATGAAAACCGCGAAACCGCTGCCAATAATCTGCAGAAAGAGTATGCCAATCTGGAAACGGCGCGCCGTTACGGTTTTGACTGTGATCCGTTTTATATCGCCAGACCCTTGGGCAGAAACGCCGATTTAGGAGAACTGCTGATTGTCGAATTCTGCGAAGGCGAGCTGCTCAGCAGTGTTATTACCCGATCTATTCAGGAAAAAAATAATTCTCTCTTGTTTGACAAATTGGCCGTTCTGGCCCATTTTTTTGCCGAACTGCATAATCGGTCCGCTTCCTGCAGTCCGGTTGACTTTACTCAAACCTGTCAGTACATGGATAAAGTAATCGGTCAATGCCGTCCTTTGTTTCAGGAAAACGAAGCGGAAGATTTTTATATTCTGCGCGATTCATGGCGGCGCCGTCCCGAAATGTGGGAAGACTGCCAGGTGCTGGTGCATGGAGACGCCACCCCTGAAAACTTTATGTTTTCCGGAGAAGACGGACTAAAAACGTTTGATCTGGAAAGAAGCATGTTTGCCGACCGGATCTTTGACGTAGGACGCATAGCCGGAGAGCTGAAGCATTTCTTTTTAATGAATTATCCGGACAAGTTTGCCGCCGAACCGTTCATCGGCCACTTTTTATGGGAATACGCAACGCATTTCCCTGATCGGGAGCAGGCTTTTCTTTCTGTAACAAAACGCGTGCCGTTTTATATGGGATTGACGCTGCTGCGCATTGCCAGAAATTTTTGGATTGATCGGAATTACCGGCTTCAGCTGATCAATGAAGCCAAAAAATGTTTTCAAGAGGATAACATATGATCCGCGGTTTAATTTTTGATATTAACGGCACGTTGACCGATATTTTGACAGATGAGGAACAAAACGATTTATACCGGGTTGTCAGCAATTTTTTGCTGTATCAGGGAATAAGCCTGTCTGCGGCGGAAGTGCGGCAATTATATTTCGACATCAACAAACGCCAGCGTTATGACAGCCAAGAGGAATTTCCGGAATTTAATGCGGTTGATCTGTTTGCCGAACTGATTGAACAGGGCGCATCTGATTACACGGCGCGACTGTCCAAAAAGAAATTAAAGCTTTTGCCCGAAATAACGGCGGAACTGTTTCGGGCAGCCTCTTTATTGCAGCTGAAGCTTTATCCCAACGTAAAGAAGACCCTAAAAAAACTGCGCAAAAAATACCGCCTTGCCGCCGTTTCGGACGGTCAGGCGCTATGGGCAAAGGCGGAACTGAATGCCGTCGGACTGGCCGGCTTCTTTGATCCGCTGCTGATTTCCAGCGATTACGGGTACCGCAAACCGGATTCCCGCTTATTTAAAAAAGCTCTTAAAAAAATGAACTTATCCGCTGATGAAGTTATCTTTATCGGCAATGATTTGTACCGTGATATTTACGGCGCAAACGAACTGGAAATCAAATCAATCTTTTTTAAATCCAATCAGGGCGATCATACGTACACATCAGCCAGGCCGGACCGCACGATCTCCCGTTTTGAAGATTTGGCGGAAGCCGTACAGGCTTTAGAGTCTAAAAAGAAAACGAAAAAATAGCCTGTTATCTTGATAAAAGCTTCAGCCCTGCTATACCGCCGACGATCAGAAGAATACACGCCAACCGCAGAGAACTGACAGGCTCTTTAAACAAAATCATGCCGAATAAAACCGTTCCGACGGTTCCAATTCCCGTCCATACGGCATAGGCCGTCCCTAACGGTATGCTTTTTAAGGCCAGAGCCAGAAAATAAAAACTGGCGGCCATGCCGGCAAGAGTCAACACCCCTGCCGTTGCATGGGCAAATCCCTGCGACATTTTCAATCCGATTGCCCAAGCAACTTCAAACATACCGGCAATAAATAAATATCCCCACCCCATTTATACCTCCTTTATATAACTAAAAAAGCCCGGAAGAGGTTGCTCTCTCCCAGGCTTTTATCCTTCCGTGTACACAGGACGGCATTCCGCCTATGTATGTTTTCTCCCGGACCGGTCCCCAGAAAACTTTATCTGCTTTATAGCATATAAACAGCAGCGCGTCCAGCTGCCGAAAAGCCTTATTGTCCGTTTTTCTTATCCGCCGTTACATATTGAATGCAGGGATTTTTGCTGTGCGATAAGCTCCAAAAACAATTACGGGTTCCAGCCTCACATTTTCCTTTTTTTTCAAATGTAAAAATCAGCCAAACAAACTTGTCCCGATATAAATAAAATGCCCCGGAATTTTGGTCTGAACGATGCAGCTCTATTTTGCCGTAAATATCCTGTTTCTGAAACTCGTTCTGATACGCACTGACAATTTGCTCTTCGGAATCGTCAGCCCTAATTTGAACATTGGCCGCGGCCTGTTCCAACAAACCGGAAAGATATTCACAACCAGCTGTCAGAGGAATTTCCCGTACGGGAGCGGATACAGCTTTTTCCTTTTTTGGCTCTGCCGCCGGAACAGCAGCTGTATCCTTTTTTGCCAGAGCAGAAAAGGCCAAAGCGGTCAATAAAACCGGAACAACAATAAGGGCGATAAGCTCTAAGCCCTTTTGTTCAAATTCAAGATCCTCCGCCTTCAAAGGAGACACCTTCTCCCGAATATCCTGTTTAAGAGAGAACACTATAATGCCGATCAAAACAAGGATACCGACGGGAACACTGACCGGCAAGCTCCACAGCACCAAAGATCCCCATATCATAAAAACGGCATAAAGAGCGGCGAAAAACACTAAAAAGAAAAGCGGATAAACAATTGTCCGAAGAGATCTGACCTTTAAAATATGCCGGGCGGTGAAGTATAAATAGGCCCACAAAGCCGGATAAAACAACAAAGCGTAATGGACCGGCGCCGCCTCATATTTCCATTGGCCGGACATTTCTTTTATTGATAAATTCTGTGATAAAAACGGGAAAACAACGATCACAAAATAAAGAATCAAACAAACCGAAGCGATAATAATTTTCAGACTGGATTTAATGGAACCTTGCGCCATGGATCAACTCGTTCAAACAGAAAAGATTCTTTATTTTATGATGCCTTTTCAATAATTAAAAGCCATAAAATCAGGGTCCTTTTCTCCAACGGGCCGGAACTTACTCCGGAATCTGTGAATCGCTTTTTAAATTTACCGTTACAAATTCGGACTTGCAGCCTGTTTTAAATTTAATCGCCCAATCCGATATTCCCGACGTGACAATAAAGTCCGTGCGATCCCGCTTTTCATGACCGTAAACCCGATCATTGGCGCCGATCCATTCCCCGACTTTGTTAAACGGAAACAGCTGCCCCCCGTGTGTATGACCGGATAAGACCAAATCAACTTTCGAATCCGCCTGATTTTTATAATCCGTCGGCTGATGATCCGCGACAATTATATATTTGCTTTGATCCAAATCTTTAACCAAATCCTTCATGGATTTGCGCCGACCGCCGCGCTCTCTTTCAACAGAAAAATCTTTGCGGCCGACTAAATAAAACAGATCGGCGATCAAAACAACCTCGTCCCGCAGCACTTTGACGCCGTTTTTTTCCAGCTCGGCAACCAGCTCCTGCCCGCTGAACCCGCGGTGCGCCGGCCCGTAATAGCCATTGTCATGATTGCCGAAAACAAAATAAACACCGTAAGTCGTTTTCATCGCCCCTAAAGCCTGACTGGTCGCAATCATATCAGCGCGCGTTGTATCATCATCAACAAAATCACCGGCCACAATAACAATATCCGGTTTCTGCGCCTGCATTGCAGCGATATGTTCGGCAAAGCCTTCCGCATGAAAAGTCGTTCCGGTATGGGAATCGGCAAACATCAAGAGCTTGATCTCTTTTATTTTTTTATCCGTTTCAATCGTATAGGAAGTATGCCAAACATGATGATCCAAATACCACCCTGCGGACAAACAAATGACTGCGCCCGTAATGGCGGCCAATCCGGCATAATAGCGTTTAAATTGAACGCCCCGCTTCTTTTCGATCAGAAAGAACAGCAGGTCGCTTACAGCCCAAATCATAGCAAAATAAACGGCGCAGACAATGGCATTCATAAAATTTAAAAGCACGCCGAGCAGTCCGAAAACAGAAAAAACGACCACGGCGCTGAAAACAATTTTTCCCTTCTGAGGTTTTTGAAATATCGCGAACTTGCCGACCCGATTGCTTAAATAAAGCAAGCCGGATCCCGTTACCGCAAGAGTTGTATACATAATAATCAGCCACATCGTCATTTTCTGTCCCTCACTTTTGTTTTATATGTATCGTATTCGTTAGAGTAAACTTTAAGTCAAGCCCAAAAACAAAAAACGTTATAAATATTTCCGGATATGCTTTGTTTTCTGTTTCATCACAGGAAATGCCGGCAATAAATTAGGCTCTGAATAAATCAGAGCCTAATTCTGAGAAGTACTACTAAGGGCAGTATCTGCACCGGTTTGGTTTCAGGGGACATCCGTCCCTACCGGTCATTATTAGACTTTTCGTCTTTTTTCAGACTTTTTCCTGAATCGCCGGTACTGTGAATTTTAACGCCTTTAGTAGATGAAGTTTTTGCTGATGATTTTGCTTCTCCTGCTGCTTTGGTCAAAACCTTAGCAACAACGATTGAAGACGAAGCGTCAAACGTTTTGGAGGGCATAACAGCCGCCCTTGCCCCATGGCTCATTGCCATCATGCAAACTGCGGCCAAAATCATTCCTGATTTTTTCATCTAAGGCCTCCTCTCTTTAATAAAAAGATGAAAAAACTCACCTTTCTCTTTCTATGATGCCGGCTCTTTTATTTTAATTCAAGGAGAATCTGAGGGGACTGCGCCTTTTGAAAAAATTTCATTTTTCTTCAACATTTTTCTGACAGCAAATTGACCCAAAAGCATTATAAAAAAAAGACCCCGCGAAACAGGGTCTTTATATGGTAGCGGAGGGGGGACTCGAACCCTCGACACGCGGATTATGATTCCGCTGCTCTAACCAACTGAGCTACTCCGCCATTAGACGGAAGATTTTTTATCTTTTTTTTGCCGGGCTGTCAACACGTTTCTTTGCCTTAAGCGCTTTTTTCGCGGTTTGCGCCGCAGCATCTGAAGAATCCAAACGTTTTTCCAACGCTTTAAGCTGCATTTTCAGCTCGTTAACGGCCTTCAGCATCGGATCGGTTTCTTCAGCGGCATAAGCTTCAAAACATTTTTCCGAATTTTTATTGCGGCAGCGAACAATCTGAGCGGGAACGCCGACAGCCGTTGCCGAATCGGGAACGTCTTTTAAAACAACCGCGTTTGATCCGATTCGCGCATCATTTCCGATTGTAATGGGCCCCAGCAGTTTTGCCCCGGCCCCAACAATAACACGATCCCCCAACGTAGGGTGACGTTTCCCCTGAAGAATAGAAGTCCCGCCCAGCGTTACACCATGATAAAGCGTCACGTCATCTCCGATTTCCGCTGTTTCGCCGATAACAACGCCGGTTGCATGATCTATGAACAGGTTCCTGCCGATTCGGGCCGCCGGATGAATATCGACTCCGGTCAAAAAGCGACCAAAGGAAGAAATACACCGGGCAATTGTAAAAAATTTTTTTTGCCACAAATAATGAGCAAAACGATAAAGCAAAATAGCATGAACTCCTGGATAACAAAGAAATACTTCGATTTTTGAACGGGCTGCCGGATCGCGCCGCAAAACCGATGCCGTATATTCGCGGATTTTTGAAAATATTTCTTTTGTCAAACGCTTGAACATTGTACCTTCATTTCGCTAATATGAATTTCTTTACTGCTTATAACGCACACTGAATAAGGTTTCAATATGCCGGAAGTTATTTTTAACGGTCCCGAAGGACGATTGGAAGGGCGGTATCAGCCCGCGAACAACGAAGAAGCGCCGCTGGCGTTAATTTTACACCCGCATCCTCAAATGCCGAACGGTTCTATGAACAATCGCGTCACTTATACGTTGTTTCAAACTTTCAGTGCCTTGGGTTTTGCAGTGCTGCGCTTTAATTTCCGCGGTGTGGGGCGCTCGCAGGGAACATATGACGACGGTCAGGGTGAATTGGGCGATGCGGCAGCGGCTTTGGATTGGCTGCAGATGATGAACCGAAACGCAAAAACATGTTGGATCGCCGGCTATTCTTTCGGAGCATGGATCGGCATGCAGCTGTTAATGCGCCGCCCTGAAATTTCCGGTTTTATTTCTGTCGCTCCGCCTGCAAATTCAAAAGACTTTTCCTTTTTAGCTCCCTGTCCGGCTTCCGGTCTGATCATTCATGGCGCAGAGGATTCTTTGATTCCCGAGGCTTCTGTCGCGGCGTTAGCAGATAAATTATCCGGACAGCGCAATATTCATGTGCGTTATTCTATGTTCCCGCATACAGGCCATGACTTTGATAATCATTTAAAGGAATTAAGCATTGCCGTTCATGATTATGTCACCGACATCATGACCAAAAAGCATAAAAAGTCTGTTCGAGGCAAAGGTTTAAAAAAGGTCCGTCCTAAAGAAAAAGAGAGCTGAAAGGCATTCCTTATATAAAAAATCTTTTTCCCGAACCGGATAATATTTTGACGCTTGTAAAAAAAATATTACGGTCAAGGCAGTTTCATAAAACCGATATTTTTCGCAAACAAAATCATATGACTTTGTGCCGTGTTGCTTTATACCTTCCCCAAACATCAAAACAAAGCGCCGTTTGGTCCGGTTTCAAAATTATGTTCTGTGTTTTCATGCAAAAGAAAAGCGCCCGCTGAAAAACAGGCGCCTTTTTTCAATTCTTTTGAACCGTTATTTAATCAGCCCATGCTTTTTCTTGCCGACGGACAGCTTGATTTGTCCGTTTTGCCTATCGGCAGCGGTCAGCATAATGTTATCGCCTGATACGACAGCATCATTCACTTTTACGCCGTTCTGAGCAATCAGGCGCTTTGCTTCGCCTTTGCTGGCCGTCAGTTTCAGCTGTACCAAGGCTTCGGTCAAAGCGATATCGCCCGTAAAGGCGATTGTCGGCAAATCGCCGCCGGCGACGCCTTCTTCAAACGTTTTGCGGGCCGTTTCCGCCGCTGTTTGCGCGGCCTCTTCTCCGCGGCAAAGCTTCGTTGCTTCAAACGCCAAAATCTTCTTGGCCTCGTTGATTTCCTTATCCTGCAGAGCTTCCAGCCGCCTGACCTCGTCCATTGGCAGATCGGTATAAATCCGCAGGCATTTGCCGACTTCGGCATCGCCGATATTGCGGAAGTACTGGTAATAATCGTAAGCGGACAGTTTGTCCTCATTAATCCAGACGGCATTGCCTTCGGATTTGCCCATTTTCTTGCCCGAAGAATCTGTCAATATCGGACTGGTAAAGCCGAACAGCTCCACATCATATTTGCGCCGTCCCAGCTCTGTTCCGGAAGTGATATTGCCCCATTGATCGGAACCGGCGATCTGTGCGCGACAGCCGTATTTTTCATACAGCCGGCAGAAGTCATACCCCTGCAGCAACTGATAGTTAAATTCCAAAAACGTCATCTGCTGTTCGCGGTCCAGACGTGACTTAACGCTTTCCATTGTCAGCATGCGGTTGACGGAATAATACGTTCCGACATCACGCAGAAATTCCAGATAATTAACGTCTTTAAACCATTCGTAGTTATCAACGGCAACAGCGCCGGACGGCGTATCATCAAACCGGATAAAACGCGCGTAGGAATTTTTCAGCCCTTCGATATTATGCGCAATCGTTTCCGGCGTCATAAAGGGACGAAGCTTGTCCTTGCCAGACGGATCGCCGATTCTGGCGGTTGCTCCGCCGACCAGCATCAAGGGTTTATTGCCCAGCTTCTGAAACCAGCGCATCATCATAACGGGCACCAAATGGCCGACATGCAGGCTGTCCGCAGTCGGATCGGATCCCAAATAACCGACGGCGGGCTTTCCCGTTGTTTCGCATTCATATAAATAAGCATCAAAGCCTTCTTCATTCGTGCACTGGTTAAAAAAGCCGCGTTCGGTCAAAATGCGCAAAAATTCCGATTTAAACTGAGTCATCAAAAAGCGTCCTGTTTGGATTTTATTAAACTATTCAAGTTATGATATTTAGCAGTAATGCAAAACAAACTCAACAGCAAAGAAGGGTAAAAATGGAAGTCATCAGGCCGTTGACGGCTTTGGGATTGATGAGCGGAACCTCGATGGACGGCGTAGACGCGGCATTATTGGTCACGGACGGCGTTGATATTTTTGAATACGGCAAAGCGCTCAGCCGCCCCTATGATATGGAAATGCGCGCCGAGCTGCGTTCGGTCAACGGGCGCCGTCCCGATGCAAATGATCAGCATGTCAAAGACGTCGAGCGGAAAATGACCCTTTTCCATGCGGAAGTCGTTTCAGAGCTTTTGGATTCCGCCGGGTTAAGAGCGGAAAATGTTGATGTTATCGGCTTTCACGGACATACCGTTTTTCATAATCCGGAAAAGCACCTGTCGATTCAAATCGGCGACGGCGACCTGCTGGCGGAACAAACCAGAATTCCCGTTGTCAACCGATTTCGCAACTCTGACATTGCGAACGGAGGACAAGGCGGGCCGATGATGGCGTCCTATCATGCCGCTTTAGCGCGGGATTTAGAAAAGCCTTTGGTCGTTTTAAACATCGGCGGCATAGCCAAACTGACATGGATCGGCGAAAACGGAGAACTGATCGCCTTTGATACCGGCCCCGGCAATGCATTAATCGATGACTGGATGATGAAAAAGCACGGTACCAATATGGATTTTGACGGCAACATCGCCGCCGGCGGCACAGTCAATGAAAAGATCATTGCGGCCATGATGAAACGCCCCTACTTTAAAAAGGCGCCGCCAAAATCGCTTGACCGTGATGAATTTTCCCAAAGAATCATGGATAATCTGGAGGGCGAAAACGTCGCCGACGGCGCGGCCACTTTAACCGCGTTCACCGCCGAAGCGGCAGCGGCGGCAGCGCGCGATTTCCTGCCGAAACCCGCCAAGCACTGGATCATTTGCGGCGGCGGAGCAAACAACCCGACACTGATGCGCATGCTGCGCCAAAGAATAGACGCTCCCGTCGATATCGCCAGAGAAGTCGGCTGGGACGGAGATTTTTTAGAAGCGCAGGGATTTGCTTTTTTAGCGGCCCGATCTTTGTTTGGTTTGCCGATTTCTTTCCCGACAACGACGGGTGTCCCTCATTCCATGTGCGGCGGCCTGCTGCACAGCGTCCCCGCCAAAGAAAAGAAAATCAGATAAAATTCTGACCGGTTCATTTTTTTATTTTTGTTTTCATAAAACCCTTGACCCTGCAGAAAAGGGGGAGTAAGTCATTCCTGTTTTTAGGATTTTTCCTTAAACGAAGAAAGGACAGAAGGCTATGGTTAATGAAGAAGATTACGGTAAAATTATTGAAGCTCATGCGCATATCGGGACTTGGAGCGCCGATAACGCCGACTTTACCGAAGAAACATTAAATGCGGCCTTTGATGAACCGTTTACGGTCAGCATCAACGGCGAAGAAGAAGAAAATGAGGTCGTCCGCATTTTGGTTTCAAATATGAGCGGCATTGACCAGCTGCCGGACGGGTCTCCTAAAATCGGCGAAATGGAAGCCAATGAAACGATGCTGGATATTGCGGCGGAAAATCCCAAGCTCAGAACATTAATCGTCGGTCAGCCCGGATATGGCAGCGCGGATAATTTGGCCGACCTGATTGAACGGCGCGGCGATGAAATTTACGGCATCAAGCTGCACCCGAATACACTGCAGATCGATGCCAACGATCCGTTATATGAACCGTACCTGTCCGTCGCGCAGGAATACGGATTGCCGGTTTTGTTTCATTCCCAAGATAACTGTTCCGATCCGATGTATATTTATGAAACAGCCATGAAATTTCCGGAAGTGCCCGTTATTATGGCTCACTTAGGCATGGGAGGAGACGATAACCATTGGTACACGCTGGGCATTTTGCAAACGGCGCTGAAGTCCGGTTCCGCCAATTTGTATGCGGATATTTCATGGCTGTCTCCGGGAATGATTGTGGCCGTTTTGAAGCGGGCCGATGATGAAACGATCAGTCATCTGTTTTTCGGAACGGATATTCCGTTGGGACCATATTCCGATCCGGCGGCCTATCCTGCCCGAGTCAGCGAAGTCAAATCGGCTATTGTCGCCGCTTTTGAAGATGAAGAAGAAGCCGCAGAACTGATCCATGCTTTATTTTATCAAAACGCCTATGATTTGTTCTTTGCCGATCGGGAAAATTAAAAAGCCCGTTTTGTCAAATTAAGTGAATGCAAAAGAACTTCGTTTAAACGCGGAGTTCTTTTTTTATGTTTTCTTTTCATTTTATCTTAATAAATTAAAATATCATTCATACTATAATTTACTTTCATTTAATAAATATTTTTAAATAATTATTTTCATCTCTATAAATTAACATACCTTTTTTATAAGAATACGGCATATGTTTATTTGTTACACTTTTATTAAAAATATACCCCCCCCCCCCCCCATATCTTTGTTGAGATGCACTTTTATTTGAACAAGAATGTTTTCAGAACATTTTTTCTACAACGAGAGGGGGATTTTATGAAAAAACTTCCAATACTATTTTTTTTGCTTTTATTGTTTTATCCGCAACATGGATTTTCAAGAGCACAATGTCCGAGTACATTCCTCAACCAACAAGAATGCTGTGCTTCAAGAGATTTATTTACACAGAGCGCATGTTCTGCAGTGTGTTCCGGTACTTGCTCGCCGGGCTACTATGACGGTTGCTATTCATGCAGTACCGGACAGTACAACATAATCAGTGTCTCTGAAGCAAAAAGCTGCCCAGCCGGTTATTATTTTAAAAACGGTATCTGCTCGGCTTGTCCCAGAGGAACTTATTCTTCCGGCACAGGAAATACTTCCTGTACGCCCTGTCCGGTGGGAACGATGCAGGACGCCGTAGGGCAGAGTACGTGTCTACCTTGTCCCAGCGGAACTTATTCTAACGAAACAGGAAAAATTTACTGTGACGATTGTCCGAATGGAATGTATTCCGCAAAAAATGGCTCTACGTATTGCGTTGATTGTCCGGCAGGAACTTATTCTGATCAAGCTGGCAATTTAGGAGGGATCGGGAATTTCACGTGCTACGCGTGCCCTGCCGGACAGATGTCCACAGAAGGCGCACCAAGCTGCACGAACTTCTGTCCTGCAGGCTATTATAACAATAATGGTGCCTGCACAAAATGCGCCGCAGGAACATACTCCTCGGCAGGAACCTCTTCGTCTTGTACGCCCTGTCCGTCAGGAACATATTCCTCGGCGGGGGCTTCAGTTTGTGCAAAATGTCCTGCAGGGAAATATGCTTCTGGCACAGGAAATACTTCCTGTACGACATGCCCAGGAGGACAAACTTCAAGCGCTGGAGCATCAAGCTGCAAAGCGTCTGTTTCCTGCTCTGCCGGATATTACAACAACAACGGCACTTGCACAAAATGCGCCGCAGGAACGTACTCCGCAGCGGGAGCTTCGGCCTGCACAAGGTGTCCGGCGGGAACTTATGCCAGCAACGGAGCTTCGGCCTGCACAAGGTGTCCGGCGGGAACTTATGCCAGCAACGGAGCTTCGGCTTGCACAAAATGCGGCGCAGGGACGTACTCCGCAGCGGGAGCCTCGGCCTGCACAACATGTCCCGCAGGAACTTATTCGGCGGAAGGAGCTTCCGCTTATACAAGATGTCCCGCAGGAACGTATGCTGCCGGAACAGGAAACACGTCCTGTAAGACATGCCCTGACGGATATATTTCCGAAGAAGGGGCGGCTTCTTGTTATCCCAGACCGACTGAGCCTGTTTCTTGCCCGAACGGATCGACTAAGTCCGGCTGCTGCTGTGTTTATTAAAGGAGGTACTTATCATGAAAAAATACCTGGCATTCTTATTTATCCTGTGCTGCGCGGTTTCTTTCACGACAAACGCGGAAACTGTATCAGCTAAAGACTCTTTTCAAATAGCCAAAGCCTTTAAATTAGGACGTGACATACCGACAAGTTCATTACTGATACATTCACGTTCATCGTCCGATAGCTCCGACAGCTCCAACAGCTGCCCGACAAGCTGCTCCAAGTGTACCGGCAGAATATGTTCTGTGTGCAACGACGGATACTATTTAAAAAACAACCGTTGCCTTTCCTACTGCTCCGGCGTCACCTGCACCAACGGTGGGAAAGCCGTTGTTTCCGCCAACAAGTGCTGCTGTGAATAGGCTCTGTTCGATGCAGCGGTGAATAATGACGCCCTGTCGCGGCAAAACCGCAAACAGGGCTCCGTCAAACAAAAACTGCCGCCGCTGACTCTACACTTTCAGAAGGGGAGCTCCCTCCGTTTTCCCCTTCTGTTTCTGCAGGTGCTCCCCGTACCGGCAGAACAAACCGGTCAAGCGTTGAATCCGCTTGACCGGTTCTTGCTCTTCTCTGACTATGGTTCCTAAAGGATCATAGCTTTTCTTAAATAAAAAATCTTGCTGAAATTGAAGGCGTCAGCGCCCTTTGCTTCGGACCGCCGCTTTTACAAGAACGGGGGCTGGAATCTTTTCTTTCGTTTCCCCACGGACAGGCAGCCGTGCCGCGGATTTGTCATTTAATTGAAGCAGCTTTTCCTTGCCTTGTGCTGATATCGCCATATTTTCCGCCTGATCAAAAAGGGCCGGAGAAATATATGAGCTGCCGTTATGCAGACACAAAGCCGCAATTTCTTCGTTTGAAATCTTTTTGCTTTCGGCAGCCGGATTTTTGGCCTTATTTTCCGCATTAAACTTCAGCTGTGCCAAAAACTGTTTTTCATATGACTCCTGATAGTTTTTAAAACAGTACCAAGCCTTAAACGAAGCCTGCATGGCCTTTGTTTCGTCACCGGATTTATCCATTTCGGCGCTGTATGCCTGCATCATCGGCGTTTTCATTTCCTTTTCAAACACCTGCGGATAACGATCCTTCATCTGGTAGGCAAATGCCGCCTGATGCGCACAGGCATCGGCTTCCAAAGCACGGTTCAGCTTGATAAAATCATAGGCGTCCAGCGCATTGATAAAAGAACCGGCCTTTTCAACCCCCGTCTTTTCCAGCAAGCGGTCTACCTGTCGGACATGCGTGCATTCGTGCACTAAAATCGGCGCCAAATCATTTTGCCGAAAAAAAGAATTCAGCCTGACCGTTTTATGGTCATAATCACAGGCGCCGTTAACGCCCATCATTGCTTCATACAGAAATTTATATCCCTTAAAAGCAACATCGTTCATCACTTCTTTGCCTTTGGGAAACTCATAAACCGTACGCAGCAGACTGCCGAAATTTTCATTATCCGCACTGTTTAACGCATACAAGGAAGTACTCAGTTTGGCAAAGCACTCGAAATCAGATTTTTGGGTTGACATTGTTATCTGCCCCTTTGTTTTAATACCGAAGATAGCGCCGCAGTTTGAGCCGTATCTTTCTGAACGGGCAGCAACTCGCCAGTCAGCGCACGCGTACGCATTGTCATAACGGACCGATCCGGTTTTGCCCCCGGAACAGCCGACACATAATCCCGAATCATCGCGGAAATTTCCCGTTTGTCCTGCGACGTAACAGAGAAAGGCCTGCCCGTATTTAAAAATTCTGCCGTCATGTAGGGCTTGCCCTTATAGCAGCACATTCTCAAAACGTCTTCAACAGGATATTCGTCCCTGAAGCAATCGGCATTCTTAGCCTGTATGCCATATTCACAAATCTGTTTAACGCCGTCTTTATGCCACTTATCATAATAATCGCGGTAGTAATCACAGTCATACCATGCGGCAAAGCTGGCCTGCATTGCTTTTTGTTCATCATGGGATTTTTCCATTTCCCCGACGTAAGCCTGAAACATTGGCAGATTCTGCCTTTTTGCCTCTTCATAAACTTTCGGTAGAATATCCTTGCACTCGTAAACAAAGGCCATTTCATGGGCCACCGCATCTGCTTCTATCGCGCGCTGCTTTCTTAATACGGAAGCTACCTGAGTGTTTTCATAATTCGGTCGATCCGGATTTTCCAAAGAGGCTTGAATCGCATGGCGCCCTTCATGCACCGCCGTCTGCAGCATGTATTCAAAACCGAACGACGGATTAACGACGATTTTTTTCTGATCTGGAGAACATAATCCGCCAAAATTTCCCTTTTCAAAAACAAAGGAATACCCCAGCTCGGACAAAGTCGTCATTGTTTCCCTGCCCTTCGGGGTGAGCATGACAGTATCGATAATCTTTTCAAACAGGGCGGCTTCCTCGGCAGCTGACTGTTCGCCGGAAGCCGTAAAAGCCTGCGTCAAGGTTTTCTTTGCCTTTTGAGCCTCACGACCGCAATGATACCTTTCGACAGATCCCTGCATAAACTCTTCAACCGTTCCGGACATAGCCTTCCCTTTCGCATGAAAACTTTCCTGTCAGGATAGCAGTTATTGGACTTTTGTCAAATATTTTTTGTCTAAATTTTCTTCTTCAAGCCGTTTTTGACAGGCCATTTTCAAAGTATCATGAACATCTTCTGAAACAAGCGTTCCATTGACAAAAACCTGTCCGTCCTTTACTTCAGCCTGCGCAGCGGGCAACACGCCCGCTTCCAAGTCCGACTCCCAAAAAGGGAACCCCCGTTTTAAAACCACATAAACGGGCAAAGTCATATTGTCCGGATCCGGCAGAGTCACCTCCGGCCCGTCATTCAGATCCGCCGGCGCAACCGTTTGTCCCGTCGTGGAAATACCGGGAACATATTCTGCCGAAGCGGCCAATAACCGAACGCAGTTTTGTTCTGACATCTCCATACGCACAGAATCGGCAAAAGCCTGCGATGAGATCAAACACAGACAAAAAAACGCCCCCTTGTTCATGTGCCACCTTTTGTTAAATACGAACCAAATGGACGTCTACCAACGGGCGGCGGCCATGCGTTTCCATGACAACATGACGCACGGCGGCCTTGACCGTATCAAAGACTGCCTGATCGTTTTCCCGTCGGTCCGCACCGGACAATCCGCTCAGCTCCAGCTGAACCGCCGCATTCATTTGGCTTAAAACAGGATCGTTTGCCGCAATTAAACCGACGGCGGAAAACTGAACGTCTCCGACAAGATTGCCCGTTTTATCCAAAACAACTGTCGCGACAACCGTTCCGTCATCAATCATGCGGCGGCGCTGCTTTAAAATGCCGGCGTTCAAAGGAATGATCTGCTTTCTGTCCCGCGCCAAAATTCCGGTCTGTACTTCGCCGATGATTTCGGGAACGGACGTATCCAAACGCAAAACGTCCCCGTCTTTTAAAATAACAGCATTCTGCACGCCGCAGGCCCGCGCCAAATCGGCATGTTCATATAAATGCGCCGCCTCGCCATGAACCGGAACAGCCGTTTTCGGTTTTAAAAAAGTATACAGCTTTTCCATATCCCGGCGTCCACAATGGCCGGAAACGTGAACTAAAGCGTCTTTTCCCGTTACAATCTCTATTCCCTTCGAGATAAAACGATTTTGAATATTGGCGATTGCCTGTTCGTTTCCGGGGATTACGCGAGAAGAAAACACGACCACATCGCCCTTGACCGGCTTGACCGGCCCTGTGCCGTAAGAAATATTCGACAAGGCTGCTTTCGGTTCGCCCTGACAGCCGGTGCAAAGATATAAAATGCTTCCGGGATCACATTCGGCAGCCTCCTCTTCGGTCAGAAAAACGTTAATTCCCCGAAAATATCCCGCCGCCCGACCGGCTCCTTCCACCCTCCATAAGGAACGTCCCAGCAAACAAACCGTTCTGCCGTTTTTTTCAGCGGCTTCCGCAATGCTTTCGATCCGACCGACATTGGAAGCAAAGCAGGTCACTATCAGCCGTCTGTCTTTATAGTCGGCAAACAGTTCCGTTAGAGCCTCTTTAACATCCGTTTCCGAAGGAATATCCCCTTCGACAAAAACGTTTGTCGAATCCCCGATCAACGCCATAATTTTTTCATTTTTCAGCGTTTTTATCGTTTTTAAATCGACGGGAGCCCCGATAACAGGAGCCGCATCAAACCGCCAGTCTCCGGTATGGAACAGCGCCCCATACGGCGTTTTGATCAACAAAGAACAGGATTCCGGAATGGAATGGTTCATTGCAACCGACTCTATTTCAAATGGGAAAAGTTCCAATAAATCGCCTGGTTCAAACAGATGAATATCCACACGCCCCAGCAATCCCGATTCATCCAGTCGTGCTTCCAGCATTTCCGCGGCAAAAGCGGACACAAAGACGGGACAGCGCAGTAACGGCCAAAAGGAAGCAACCGCGCCGATATGATCTTCATGCGCATGCGTAACGATCATGCCCTTTAATTTCGGCGCAATTTTTTCGGCAAAGGCAGGATCTGGCATCAGCATGTCAATGCCGGGGAAACGATCTCCGGCAAAGCCGACGCCGCAGTCAACGGCTATCCAGCTGCCGTCGCAGGCATACAAATAAAAATTCATGCCGATTTCACCGACACCGCCCAAAGGAACAAAAAACAGGCCCTGATCCGGTACATCAATATAATTCTTTTCTTCTTCAGCCATTTTCATTCCTTTCAATCCGCCCAAAGAAAACATCTCCGACCGTAATTTTGATTTCTTCCCCTTCTTTATTTAACAAAAGACAGCCGTTCTGATCAAGTCCGCCAAAAATACCGTGCAGCTGCCTGTCCGGCAAATTAACAGAGATAGGGGCTCCGATCCCGTAAGCCCGTTTCCGCCAAGAGTCCAAAAGAGGAGTTTTTCCCTCCTTTTGCAGCTGCCTTTGCCGCAAATCGAAGTGTTTCAGCAGCGCTTCCAGGAGAGCTTCTTTTGTCACCGAAAAACCGCAAGCCGCCAAAGAAGTCACCGGATACAGCATTTGATCTGTCGGAAAATCAACAACATTCACGCCAATTCCGACAATCAGCCGGCCTTTTCCGTCCGTTTCCAATAAAATCCCTGAAGCCTTTTTGCCGTCAATCAGCAAATCATTCGGCCATTTGCATTTTATTTCGATCCCCGCACAAAGTTCTTCTATCGCATCGGCCAATGCGACCGCTGACAAAAAACTGTACATTTCAGCGTGACGCAGGCTGCCTAATTCCAAACACAATGAAACATATAAATTGCCTTCAGGGCTGACCCAATGTCTGCCCATACGTCCCCGTCCGCCGGTTTGAACCGCCGCGCAAACCGCAATTTTATCCGATCCGGAAGGCAGAGCTTTCACATCTTCGTTTGTGCTGAGAGTTTCTTTTTTCATAATCAGCCGCCATTCCCGCGGCACTTTTATTTCCATTTTTTCCTACCCTAACCCCAAAGCCGCTGATTGAAAAATAGTGCCCAAAGGGCCTAGCGCGGCAAAAAAGAAGACTGACAAAAAAGCCGAAAAAAGAATAACAGCCTTCATCGGCGCCGGTGCGAAAGACAATTCCTCTTTCGCCGATATCGTATACATCTGACGGATCAGACGAAAGTAAACATACATAACCAGCAATTCCCCCAACATCAACAAGACCGCAAACAAAGGGTGACCGGCCAGTGTTGTTTCCTTAAACAACTGAAAACGAGCCCAAAAGCCGACAAAAGGCGGTGCTCCGGACATGCCCAGAAAAATCAGGGAAAACAAGGCGCCCCGCGCGGGTTTTGCCCGTCCCTGCCCTTTTAAAACACTGATTTTTTCACTCAGTTCGTCTCCGATGCGCAGGGATAAAATGATGGCCGAAAAACCTGCCGCTGAAATCAAATCCGCCGTTAAAAACAACAACAGCAAATCGACCTTTCCCAAAATCAGAACTGCCAAAGAAAAACCGTTCAGTCCGATCACAGTATACGCGGCCAAGCGCTTGATATTTTCCTGAACCAAAGCTTCAAAGCCGCCGATGCCGAGCGACAGCACGCTGATCCCCATTAAAAAGGGTTTCCAGTAAAACATTAATGATCCGAAAGGTTCCAGAACAATACGAACAAAAGCCGCAATGACGCTCAGCCGAACAACCGTCATAAACAGAGCCGTCACGGGAGACGGCGCCCCTTCATATACATCTGCCGCCCATGAATGAAACGGCGCCGCGCCGATTTTCAGCAAAAGTCCCGCCGCAATAAAGGATAATCCCCATAGCAGAGCCGGCATAATTTCGGTTTTTTCCGCCGCGGCGATTTTGGAAAAATCCATCGTTCCCAAACACGCATAGATCACGGACACGCCGAACAAATACAATCCGGAGCTTAAAAACACCATGACGGCATATTTTGTTCCCGCTTCGGTTGACCGTTCTCCCAAACGTTTATATGCCGTTAAAAACAAAAGCGGAAAATACATCATTTCCAATCCCAGAAATTGCATTAAAAACGTTCCGCCGGAAATCGTCAGCATCATGCCCGTAACGGAAAATCCGACTAAAGGAGCAAACTCAAAACGTGAATATTTTTTATACTTCAACCAATCCGAACCAAAGGCCAAACAGACTAAAGCGCCCGGCAGCACAAGCTTTTTCAGCCAGACGGCATACCTGTCTAAAACAAAAGAGGGGGTTTCAATAAACAGCCCTTGTTCAGGCACTTTGACAGAACACAGAATGATAAAAGCCGATATTAATCCGGCATAAATCCAGTTATCCGCTCTTCTTTTCGCTTTGCTGGAAGGAGCATACACCGCGGCAATCAAAGAGAACACCGTTGTTGTCAGCAGCAGCATTTCCGGCAAAATAGGCATTAACTCCTGAATTATTTCCTGCATCTTTGTCTCCCTCTCAGCCGAAAATTGCCTTCTGCGCCAAACCGAACACCCAGTCCGGCACCATAGACAAAACTAAAAAAAACGCACCGAACACAACTGCCGCCGTTTTCTCCCGCCAGCTCATATCCGCAGGAACAAGACTTCTTTCCGGCGCTTCTCCAAACAACAGACGCGTAAACAGCTTGAAAAATGACGCATACAGCAGCACAACGGACAGCAATAAAAAGAAGGCCGCCGTCCCGGAACGAACAAATACGGCATTAAAAATCAGCAGCTGTCCGGTAAACGGCATTAAAGGCGGCACAGCCAAAATAGCCAGACAGGCCAAAAAAAACGTTGCCCCCAAGTAGGGAAAAAGCCGCATCAACCCTGTGGGATTCCTGATCCCCGCGGCCCAAAATCGTTCGTACAGCGAACCGCTTGACATCAGGTAAGCCGTAATTGCCGCTCCCTGAGCGACACACAAAAACAACGTTCCCTTTAACGCATTAGGCGTCAGGCAAAACAGCCCTGAGGCCAAAAATCCGACCTGTGCCAAATGAGCAAAGCCGGCTATTTTTTTGATTTCCGTTTGCTTTAATGTGATCAGCGCGCCGTATGCCGCTGAAAAAACAGCCCATGTCAATAATATGGGAGCCGCCCGTTCAAATGTTGGCCCCAGCACAGGAAAAGCCAAACGCAAAAAAGCATAAAACACCAGTTTAGAAAAAATGCCGCACAGTAAAATGCCCGTCGGAACCGGCGCTTCGGCCTGCGCATCACTCAGCCATGCATGGAAAGGAAACAGAGGCGCTTTAAAGGCAAACGCTGCAATCAAACAGAGAAACAGCGCCGTTTCCTGAGTTCTGTCCAAAGAAATATGCGCAAGGTCCGCAAAATTGCCAGAACCGGTTTTCTGGCTCAGGACAAACAGAGCCGGCGCCAGAAAAACAGCCCCTAACAGATCGGAAAAACAAAATTTATACGCTGTAAAAATTCTTTTTTCCACGCCCCATATGGCCACCATTAAAAACAGCGGCACAACAGAGGCTTCCCAAAACATGAAAAAACGCAGAATGCTTTCCGAACAGACAGCCGCGAGCATAAAACTCTCCGCCGTCAAAATCAAAAAACAAAACTCCCGCACACAAAACGGCACATGGCGGCGCACAACGCAAACGGCAGGGATAGTCAAAAAAGAAATCAGCAAAACGAAAATCATGCTCAGCGCATCAATTCCGATCCGCCATTCCGACCGCATCAAATATGTTCCCGACATATCCGCAGGCCATAAAACGGCAGACAAAGAAAGCACAAAAACACAGGCCGTAATCAGCAAAGACACATGCCGGCTGTTTTTGGAAACAATATGATCATCGCCACGGACAAACAGAATAAACAGCGCGCCAACCAAAGGCAGGAAAACAACTGCGGAGGGTAAAGAAAACGTCATGTAATTACCTCCCTGCCGACAAAAAAAGCAGCGAAAAAATCAAAACGGACAAACCGGCCAAAGACCATACGAAAAAATCAGACGGTTTTCCCGAATGAGCCCGCTGCAGCTTTTCCGCGGCTTTTTTTAAAGCTCTGGGAAGGCCTTCCGTCAACAGTTCAGCCCCGGCAAAACGCCATGCAAATTCGGCCAAAGCCATAAACGGTTTTACAAAGGCCGCCCGATAAAAGTCCGTCAAATAAAATCCTTTCAGGCAAAAACGATAAACCACCTGATATGCCGGCTGCCGCACAGATTTTTTTTCTCTTTTTTTAAAGAACAAAATCCCCGCAGGCAATCCGCAGGCGCCGATCAGCAAAAACAGCAGCATGCCCGCCGGCAAAGAAGAGGACAGATCCGGCAAAACAGACAACTCAAAAACTTTATTTTGAAAGAATGACAGCAGCAGCAGAACTATCAGCGGCAGTGCTTCTGTTTTAGAGGGCTGTCTGATCTTTGCCGCCACAGAGGGAGACAGCTTTGATTCAGCCAAAAATATCCAAAACAGCAGCCGCGCGAAAACAAAAGCCAAGCAAAACAGATAGATTGTCAATCCGACTGTTCCCGCCGCGGGAAAGCGTTCGTGCAGCACGGCAAACATATCCAATACAACGCCAGAATTACCGATCTGAGGAAATCCCGCGCAGCTTACAGAAAACAGAAGCATCAGCCAGAATGAAAACGGCAGAGGCTTTTTCAGTCCGCCCATGCGCAGCAGGTCTTCTTCTCCCAGCAAAGCCTGAATTATCGTTCCTGAGCTAAGGATCAATCCCGTCATGGGCGTAATCAAAGCAATATACGCGCAAAAAGCCGCGTCCCGGCCAATCACGCCAAAAACAGCCAGCACAAAGCCAAACTGCCCCATCAGCAGCAAACAAAGCAGCACTTTGATGTTCGTTTGCGCCGCGGCCATTAACAGACCGCCGACCGCCGTTAAAATCCCCCAAACAGTAAAGATGACCCGTACAGTCGCCTCTGTTTCAACAAGCGGAAAGCTTATATACAGCACATAAACGCCCAAACCGCCCAATGCCGCCGGCGCGATAAATGCCAGCGCCGGCACGGAAATCCCCGCGGTTTGGGTAATCATAATATTTGTGCCGAACAAAAATAGTTTTGCCGAAACGCCCAACAGCAGCAAAACGGCAAAAATAACTGCCTGTCCGCCCTGAAACGCGGAAAACCATTCTCCGATAAACGGCGGAACGAAAAAGGTTCCCGTTTTTTCAACAAGCATATAAAACGCGCAGAACAAAGGAATATCCGTCAGCGTGTGCCAGATCAAAAAATTAATTCCCGACTGACGGACAGCCTGCTTTTCATGAAAGAGCATCAAAAGCAGATAAGCCAGCATAACCGACATATCCCACCCAGCAAAAAACTGAAAGATATTTTTAGCGCCGATGCAAATCATTAAAGAAGAAGTCAGTCCCAGCAGAAAAACAACAAATCTGTTCATACGGGACGGATCCAGGAAATCTCTCACAAACAGCAAACTCATCAAAGTAGAAAAGACAATAAAAACAACCAAAAAAATTTCGGTTGTCCCCAAATACAGCCGCCAACCGTATTCAACGCCCTCCACTGTTAAAAACGGCATCAGAAAAGCGCTGTACACTTTGCCATGGAAAAAGTTCCGAAACGCCATGGATACGATTTTAAAAAAGGCCGTGCCGACAGCCGCCGTCCCGATTTCCCAAGCAAAAGTGCGCTTTTTCAAAAAAGCTGATATGAAAATATAGCCGGCGGCGATCAAAGGCAGAAAAACAGCAAAAATCATACGCTTATCCCTTCATCATTTCGGCACGATCCGTCATCAGGTGGTCATGTTTTTGAAAATAAAGCAAAAACAGCGCCAAAGAAGCAACCGTTTGAATTCCGGTTAAGCAAGCGATGAATAATGACAAAATTAACCCGGAGGCCTCATAAAACAAAGCGCTGCCCATTGAAAAATTAAACAGAGATCCCAGGAAGATCAGCTGCAGAGCCAATAAAATGCGCATTAAATCTCTTCTGTGACGCAGGACGCCCCATAATCCGAAAAACACCAAAAAAGAACTGACGGTTAAAATGACGGGAACATCTATACTCATGCGTTTCCTCCGTTTTCTTTTTTCTTTCGGACCAGCAAAGCCGAAATCCCGACCATACAGGACAAAACCAATGCGGCGAAAATAACAACGCAAAGTCCGTAATCCGCATATAAAATATTTCCTAATACAGGCAAAGAAAAATCAGGCGCGGATTTTTTGATCGGCCATTGTGGCTTAAAAAACAAATAAGCCGTCTGCAGACACAGCAATACAAAAAAGGTCAAAGAAGTTACAGACGCCTTTTGCGGCACAGTCTTTTGAAGCTGATGAAAATCGAACACGATTAAAGCAAACATTAAAAAGACAAGCATAGAGGCCGCTGTCATGGACAACAAAGCGAAGCTGACAAACTTGGCGTTTAATCCGGCCAGAATCCCGGCCACGGCAACAACAGCCTGTACCTGGCAAAAAGCGGCATATAAAATAGGCCTGACTGTCACTGACAAAAAAGCGGCCGTTAAAACCAATGCGGCAAAAATATAAAACTCAACGGCGTACATACTCTTTTATTCCTTTAAAACTCAGCGCCTTTTCGGGGCAGGCTTCCGTACACAATCCGCAGGACACACACTGTGCCTCATTCAGGCGCAGTTCTGCCGTTCGCTTTGTTTCCTCACATGACTTCGTTTGTACGCTGATCGCCTGCGTCGGACAGAGGCTGACACATAAACGGCACCCGACACACCTTTCGGGAATCAGAACCGGCGTACGGGAAGCAAATGAAACAGAATATGAAACTTTCCGCGCCGCACCGAAGCCCAAGACATAACGCAAAGAAATGAACAGGCTGCGCAAGATATCGGAAAAACAAAAAATTTTGATTTTTTTCCTGAAGTTCATCAGACGCCCTCCTGCATAAAACACAAAACGCCAGCAGTCAGCGTCAGCCATATTAATGCAAACGGCAAACAAAGCTTAAAGCTGACGTTCATCACTTTATCCGTTCGCCAGCTGGGCAATGCGCAGCGCATTAACGTCAGGACAAACATCAAAAAAGCGGTTTTTAAAACCAGCCAAACAGACGGCGACAGAAAATCTTCGTCAAACAAGGGCATGGTTCCGCCCAAAAACAAAACGCTGCCGACAACGGAACACAACAGCAGCAAAATATTTTCCGCCATTAAAAACAAAGCGTACAAAGCGCCGCTGTATTCCGCATAAATGCCGCCGGCCAGCTCCCGTTCCGACTTCGGAGCCCCGAACGGCGCCCATGCCAGCATCATGCCTGAAGCCAGCAAGTACAAAACAAACATCGGAAAATGCGGCACGATAAACCATAAATGCCTTTGAGCAGACATAATAGACGGCAAATCCGATCCGCCCGCCGTCATTAAAATCGTCACAACGACAACAGCCAAAAGCGGCTGACACGCCAAGGACTGAGCGATTAACCGCACCGCGCCGAAAAATCCGTAGCGCGATGCGCTGCTCCACCCGCCGGCAATAAAGGCATAAACGCCGCAGGACGAAACAAAAAGAAAATACAGCAGACTAAAATCCTGATGCAGATTGCCCGCGCCAAACGGCATAAAAAAGAAAAAGAACAGAGCAAACACCAAAGCGAATAAAGGGGCCGCCCTGAATAAAATTTTTTGAGCCGCATCAGGAACGGCGGGCTGTTTCAGCATTAAAGCACACATGCGGCAAAACAAACGTTTGACGGACAGGGCTCTGCGCATTTCTAATCTTGCCCGCAAGACTTCCTGCCCCCAATTTGCCAAAAAACCGAAGACAAGAATAAATATAAAAAAGATAAAAGCATGCAGCAGCATACTGCCAACCGGTGCCAAATCATGCAGAAAAGGTTTAATCTCCGTTTGAAGCAGCGCTTTGAGAAATTCTGTCATGTTATCGGCTCCTCCAACGCAGCATTTGAGCGCGTTCAGACTGACGGCTCAATTCATCATCAAACAGCTCGCAAACAACACTGACCGGCGTATCCAACAGCGTTCCCGGCGCTCCGAAAGGTATGTTTTCCGCCGCATGAATTTTATCGCGCTCATAAAAAATGACGCTTTTGCCCGCCAAACAATCACGAATGCCGTCTAAATCATTATACGGCAGCGGGGCCGTTCCCAAATATTCGGACAAAGCCCTTAAAATTTTCCAATCTTCATGAGCCAAACCGAACGGCGGCAGGACAACAGCCGTACTTTGCGCCCGCCCCTCTGCATTCACATATGTCGCCTGCTTTTCCGTAAAAGCCAGTCCCGGCAATACAACATCAGCGCTCTGCGCCGCCTCTGAGGCATAAATCCCCTGATAAACGACAAATGTATTCGGAAAATCCACATGCCTGAATTTATCTTCATTCAGCAAATACACAAAATCCGCGCCACCGTTTCTGATCTTTGAACGAACAGGCGTCTCGCTGATCAATCCGAGCTCCAAAGCCCCTAAAACCGTCGTTTTGTCGATCAGAAAATTATATCCGTTCCAATCATCGCGAATAACATTGTAAGATACGCAGATACGGGACACCAAATCCAAAACAGCCGCCGCGTCCGGCCTTAACATCACAGACGCCCCCACAATGATCATCGGCTTTTTGGCCTGACGAAGCAGCGATGCGCCGTGCCCGGCACCATTCAAAATATCCTCAAGGATCAACGGCGTTTGAGACAGCATTTCGTAAGGCAGATCAGCGTCCTGCCTGCGTCCGACAAATCCCATCGGCAAAGACTTTTGACATAAATGCCAGCCGACCGCGGGCGCCTGCGCGTTCACCGCCGCACCGACAGACAGGACAGCGTCCGCCTCTTCAATACGGGAAAAGGGCGTATTGAACAAATGCGATTGCCGGCTATGCAAATCAAAATACATTTCTTCGGCAGGACGCGCATCAATCGCTTTTGCCCCTTTTAGGGTAAACAAATCACTTAACGCCAGCATAGACTCGCAATCGGCATAGTCACCGATCAATCCGGTCATTCTGTCTGCCGAAACCGCTTTTATCTTTGCGGCAACAGCTGTCAAAGCCTCATTCCATGAACATTCTTTCAGCTGCCCGTCAACGCGCATATAAGGGCGGTCAAGGCGGTTAAAACGCAGTCCGTCCAAACAAAAACGCGCCTTGTCCGAAATCAGCCCGTCCGGATCCGCCGGAACGACGCGCATAATCTGACCATGAGCCGTATCAATATTAATTTTCGTGCCGACGCCGTCTGTAACATCAATGCTTTGAACGCGCTGCAGTTCCCATGGACGCCACAGCTCTGTTTCCGAAGCGTCCGACAATGCGGCGGCAGGGCATTTATCAATCAGCGTTGCGGACAATGAAAACGGCGGACAGGAAGAAGGCGGCATCGTTTCATCATTATTTACGCCGGCCTTTTTCAAAAAGGAAACGCATCGACCGCATTTTATACATTTTTCTTCGGCACAATCGATCCAATCCAATAGCTTTCTTTTGCGAACAGGCTTTTTATTCGGATCAAAATCGAGCCGATACCGAATACAAATTTGCTGAATAACGCAGTCGCCAGCTTTCGGGCAAACGGTACAGTCGGCAGGGTGACCGGAAAAAAGCTGTTCAGCCCGAACTTTAACAGCCGTACGAACCCGAAGCGTATTTGTTAAAACGCGCAGTCCGGCCCGCGCCGGCGTTTGGCAGGCCAAAACCAGATCCGGACTGCCTTCTGTTTCGATCAAACATAATCCGCAGTTTCCGTTTGTTTCCAGCAGCGGATCCGAACACAAATGCGTTATGGCGATCCCCGCTGCCAAAGCAGCCTGCAAAACGGTTTGGCCCTCTTCAAAGGAAACGGCCATCTCATCTATCCAAAATTCGGTCATCGGTCCGTCTCCGTCGTAATGATGTTTAACGAAGCGACAATCACACGGACATCAGCCAGATCACAATCCTCCGTCAAAGCGTCCAAAGCCTGCATCACGGGAAAACCGGCTGAACGGAAATGGCACCTGTAGGGCCGTTCGCCGCCGTCGGAAACCAAGAAAACGCCAAATTCGCCCAAAGGAGATTCCACTGCCGAATAGACCTCTCCCGCAGGCAGCGCGATGCCCCGGCCATATAATTCAAAATGCCGGCTCAGCTGTGTCAGAACTTCCGTCTGCCGCGTTGTAAAATCGGCCAGAATTACATCGCCTTCCGGCATTTTTTCCAGCAGCTGACGGATCATTGACATGGACTGATAAATCTCAAAAATCCTCAGCAAATAACGGGCATAACAATCCCCGTCCGTTTTTAAGGGAATATCAAAAGAAACTTCATTGTATGCGTCATACGGTTCAGCCGCGCGCAAGTCCCATTTTACGCCGCTTGCCCGCAGATTAACGCCAGAAAAACCGGCTGCCGCAGCCAAAGAGGCATCTATATGGCCTATTCCAACCGTTCTGGATTTAAAAATTCTGTTTTCCGTCAGCAATCCTTCAATATCGGATAATATCGGCGGCAATTCTTTGGATAGCCAAGCAAACAAATGATCCGCCGTTTCTAGTTCGGAATCATTTCTGACACCGCCAGGGCGGATATAAACACTGACCGGACAGCCCGCGCAGATTTCGCTGATTAACGCGCTGATCCGTTCAGAAGCCCTGTTGACAAGCGGATAAACAATATCCGTTCCTGTTTCGGAAGCCAGATTGGCCGTCGCCCTCAGATGCGATAAAATCCGTCCCATTTCCGCCAAAATAACACGAATATAAGCGGCGCGTTCCGGAACGGTTATCCCCAGAAGTTTTTCGACTGCCAAAACAAACGCGTACGCACATGAAAAAGGAGCGGAACGGTTCAGCTTGTCCGTATAAACCAACCCCTGAAGCACTGTTGCCTCTTCCATGCATTTTTCTATGCCGCGGTGAGAAAAACCGATATGCGGATCAATCCGGCGCACCGTTTCGCCGTCCAATCGGGCCACTAAACGTCCCATGCCAATGCCGACGGCAGGAAACGGAGCAATATTCATAAAGTAACTGTCTTCAAATATCGTCATGACATTTTCCGATCCAATCGAACGTCCGACTCCTTTTCCGGTTTGGCACAAGGAACATAAACGCATTGTCCTTTTGCCTGATCATAGACCAGCCGAACTTTGCCTGCCGCCGGAAAAGTTTTGCGCAGCGGAAAAAAGAACGTTTCATCTTGTGTTAGCAGCCGCCGCAAATCCGGGTGACCTTCAAAAGAAACGCCAAACATTTCCCGTATTTCCCTTTCATACCATGCCGCATTCGCGAACACGGCCGTAACGGAAGACACAGGAACATCTTCCTGCGTTGCCAATTTGATCCGCAGGCGACGGCCCATCATAGGACTGAGCAGATGATAAACCAAAGAAAAACAGTCCGCTCTGTCAGGGTAATGAACACACGTTATATCGGTCAGCTGTGTAAACCGGCACACGGGATCGTCCCGCAAAAACTGCAAGATCCGAAGCAACGCCGCACGCAAAACAGTTAATGTCAGCATGCCTGAAACAACGGCTTGTTCGGGAATATCCTGTCTGGCAAAATGCAGCCGGATAAACTGCCCGAACTCCTCCTGTGTTTTATATGCAGCAGCCTCCATTTTACACGTTCCTTATTTTATCGCGGATCACCCGGCGCAAAGCCCGTATACCTTCTGTCATTTCCTTTGCCCCCGGCGGACAGCCGGGAATAAAGACATCTACCGGCACAATGTCGGCGACATCGGCGACCGCATAAGAATGAGCAAACAGCCCTTTGTTAACAGCGCACGTCCCCATGGCAATAACGTATTTCGGCGACGGCATTTGATCATAAATCCGCCGCAGCACAAAGGCCGCCTTATTGCTTAAAGCGCCGCTGACGACCAACACATCTGCGTGATGCGGATTAAAAACGGGGGCAACGCCGACCTGCTGCAACTGTCCGAAGCAGGAGCAGCACCCCATTGAAACAGGCATGGCCGCAGCAGCATTTTCCTGAACCCATGCGGCAAAAACCCTCAGTGTTATGGCAGCAAAGCCCTGCTGGCGCATTTGGTCCAGCCAGTCGATTTCTTTTATTTCCATTCCAGGGCTCCCTTTTTATATTCATACAAATATCCGACGCCCCAAAATACAAGAACAACCAATGCGGCTAAAATTCCTTCCTGCATTGACAGGCTTAAAGACATCGCCCACGGCAGCAACAGCAGCAATTCGGCATTGAACAGCACGAACAGCAAAGCGATAAAAGAAAACCGCATCGAAAAACTGGTTGTGACAGGAGACAAAATATAGAATCCGCCCGCATATCCGTCGTTTTTAACCTCTTCTTTCCGCGGCCCCAAAAGCTTGCGGCTGAGAAAAGCGGCAAACTTGACCATTCCCGCCGTTGCCAGCAGAGTCGTCAGGAAAAAAATCAAAAAATAGAAATAAGCGTGCGTTATGTTTTCCATAAAATATGGTTTACCTCAAACGCGCTTTCAGATCAATGAATATAGAAAAAATCAGACCGATTTTACTGCGGCAGAGCCGGCAGGTTTTCCGGGGACAAAGGCAACTTCTTTACAAAACGCACGGGCACTTCATATTCACGCATCAGCTCGCCGCCTTCAAATTCAACGATCAGGACAGATTCCGCCTTTGACAGCGGCGTGCGTGCGTCCGGGTGAATAAAATCCAATGTGATTGAAAAACCATGCTGACGGTATAGCAAAGCATGCTTGCCGCCGTCATACACAATTTGGGGATTATCCGGTTCTCCGGCCCGCGCACGAATCGAAATCAGCAGATCTCCGGCTCCGTTTTGCAGAATATCATAAAAACCCTCTTGTTCAGGACCCATTTGTTTTTCAGCCATTATATCCTCTGATTACTTGACTTCGTCTTCACCGGCATCCAAAGCGGCCACCATGGAAGGCAAACCGCCGGCCAACCGGGCCGCCTCACGCAGATTAGCCTTAATTTGATCGGCAGGCAACTGTAAAGCTATCTCTCGAAAATAAAAAGTCTTTTTTTTCATTTCGTTCAAATTTTCTGCAATCTTCGCCGCGAAAGAGCCTTGCGCCACCTGATCCAGCTCCGCATGGTAAGCCCGTTCCAAAAAATCGGAAAGAGACGATTTCATTCTGGAAGCGTAACCGGAAACAGCCATTTGCTTTTCAACCAATGCATCAACCGTTTCATCGTCCGAAAATTCAAGAACGGAAGCCATTTTTTTTAAACAAAAAAATATTTCAGCCAATTCTTCTGAAGCGGTAACATAATTTCCGAAGTCATAAATTCGCTTTTCTTCCGTCATGTCTGCCCACCAACTATTTCGTTTTTAATATTTTTTGTTTTATTACTTCCGTAGGAATTTTTTCTTTTTTATCCCCAATTTCCAACGTCTGCAACAATGACTGCAAAGTGGGTTTTCCGGGATCTTTTAAAACTTCAGCCATTTTTTTACCGTCGGAATACAACTGCTTGCGCGTGGAAAATTCTCTGACTTCTTTAGCGAATCCGACGACACCGTCCGGATAGGCCTGCTTTGAAACATACGCGGACATTTGCTGTTCATGGCGCGAAAAAGCTACGCCAGTATGCACTTTATCCATATGCCCCGCTTCACTGACAGCCATGAAGGCTCGGTCACGGGAGGCTCCCTGCGCTTCATACAACGGCAGAACAAGCCCGTGTTTGGCCTGTGCCGCAAATGCTTTAGCGTCGCATGTAAATTCATTTTTGCCTTTTTTAAAAGTAAACTGCTTTGTTTCCTTATCATACCCAACAATTTCCAGCTGGTCTCCCGACGTAATATCATCAGCTTTTGCCGCTTCAAACTGTCCCTGACTGTTTTTCTTCATAATCTTCAGCTCAGACGGATTTCCCAACATCATTGTATCGCCGATACCGACCTCAATACCGGCTTCCTTTCCGTCCTCTTTAGTCCATTTAAACGACTGGACATCATGAACGATTCCGGCTTTAACCATCCCGCCCCTCAGTTTTCCCAGCAGTTCTTGAGCTTCCGTATCGGTTGCCGCCATAACAACAGATGATCTGGAAGGATATTTTTGGCGAAATTCAATATAATCCGAAATCAACCGGCCATGAGGATCATCAATAAACTGCAAGCCCGGCGTTGACCCGGCCGGAATTTCTTCTCCGTCTTTAACGTCTTTATATTCAGCTTTTCCGTTTTTATCAAATCCGGTGTAATAACGATGAGAATAACCGTTCAAAGCTTTCATCACCCTGTCTTTTTCGGGGTTTCCTTCATCTTTCGGGTCACCGGCACGCAGATCCAAAGTCCACTTGGCTTCAGCCTTATCACGCTGACGCAAAACGATTTCCAATTCCGTCGTCTTGATTCCCAATTCTTTTTGCATCATCAGCAATTCGTCAAGCCCGTTTCCGGCCATTGAAGGAGGAATCTGCAAATTATCCCCCAACATAAACAAGCGAATTCCCTGTTTATCCGCGGCTTTCAGCAGACGGGCCATAGACACCGCCCCGGCCAATCCAGCTTCATCCAGAACCAAAATATCGCCGGGCTTCATCTGTTCAATATTTTCCAGCATTTGATCCAACGGCTTTCCGCCCTTGATTTCCGGCAAACTGGCGGAAAAAGCGCGCAAATCCTCAGCTGACATAACCGGATCACGCACCAATTCTTCGCCCTTATCCATTTTTTCCAAAATTTTTCCGCAGTTTTCGCTGACGCCTTTCATATCGTCAACAATACCGCCGGCAGCCTTTGCCGATGGCGCCGTCGCATAAAAATTAGGAACCGGCTTGCCGTGTTCAGTTGCATCTTTGACAATGGCATAGATCAATCCTTGAGCCAAAGTTGACTTGCCGCAGCCCGGAGGACCGTTGGCGATTTGCAAATAAGACGGCTGCAAGAAACTATTGAAGAGCTCTTTATATTCCTGCCGCATGACATATTTGCCGTCAGATCCTTCCTGAATGATGCCGTCCACTTCCGCAATAGCCGTCTGAATACTTTCCGTATCCCCGAAAGGCTGGCCTTCGGTTGACCGTTCTGCCATAGCTTTGGCATGGATCAGGATGTCTTGTTCCGCCTTGACAATTTCCTGCGTCGTATAGACATCGTTTCCGTTTTTATCCTTGGCGGAAGGAGAACTGTCACGAATTAAGCCCGACAGTGTTGAAACCACCGCCGCCGCTTTTTTCGGATCTGAAGTCAGCTCATTGATTTGTTCTGCTGACAGGCCTGAATTTTCCGTTGTTAAATTATCAACGGCATCTTTCAATGCTGCTGTTAAGACTTTTTCCGAAAAGAATTCACCGGACCGGGTTAATTCCCCCGTCACATTCTGCGCCAATTTCTGTGCAAAATCCTGATTTCTATACAGCCAGCGGTTTGCTTCCAGCTGCGCTCTTGTAGGCTTCTCGCTCATATTTGACCCCTCAAATCATATACTGTTTTTTATTTATATCACTGTTTTAGACAGAACAACAAGCTTTTTTTCGCAAAAAAGTCTGTTTTGTCCGTTTTTTTGACCTACCCTGCCTTTTCCACCTTGACAGTATAAAAAAAATAAAGGGATTTTTCATTTTTTGTTTACCTTATTTCATAAATATGTTACCCAACCGCTTAGACAAATTATCACATGAGGATTATATAACGTGACAAAGAAAACGACTGAGAGCAAATCGCCCGAACTGCCAAAAGTTACGGCAGAAATGATTGCTGAAAAAATCGAACGTCTGATGAAATATTCTTTATGCAAGCAAGTATGTGAGGCCTCTAAAGAAGACTTGTTTACCGCATTGGCTTTGGCCGTGCGCGAAATCGCTGCCGACCGCATGTACGAAACGGCCAGCCGGTACGCTCATGAAAACCCGAAACGCATCTACTATCTGTCAGTGGAGTATTTGCTGGGACGGTCTTTAGTAAACAATCTGGATAATCTGGGGATCCATGATCTGCTGGATCAGGTCAAGCTGGACAATCCGATTCCTTTGCGCGATGTCATCGACTGCGAATACGATCCGGCTTTAGGAAACGGCGGTTTAGGCCGTTTAGCCGCTTGCTTTATCGATTCTATGGCAACATTGGGACTGCCGGGATACGGCTATGGTTTGAACTATCAGTTCGGCTTGTTCAAGCAGGCTTTTGAAAACGGTTATCAAAAAGAGTTGGCCGATTCTTGGATGGAACGGTCTTCTCCGTGGCAGATCGAACGCGCTGACCGCGCCTGCCGCGTGCCGATTTACGGTCGTCTGGTTTACGAAGATATTAACGGGGAACGCCGCCCGCACTGGGTTGATACGGAAACAATCGTCGGCGTGCCTTATGATATGCCGATCGTCGGCTTCGGCGGCAAAACCGTGAACTATCTGCGTTTATTCTCGGCACGTTCCGACAACCAGCTGGATATCAAGACCTTTAACGAAGGCGGCTATATCAAAGCGGTTGAAAAGAAAATCAAGTCTGAAACCATTTCCAAAGTGCTGTATCCTTCCGATGCGGTTGACGCGGGCAAGGAACTGCGCCTGACTCAGCAGTATTTCTTTGTTTCCTGCGCAATCAGCGACATTATGCGCCGTTTTCTGGAAACAAATACGGACTTGCGTGATTTTCCGAAAAAGGCCGCGATTCAGTTAAACGATACGCACCCGACACTGGCTATTCCCGAATTGATGCGCGTGTTAATGGACGTGCATGGTTTGGATTGGGATACCGCCTGGGAAATCACGGAAAAAACAATGGGGTACACAAACCACACCTTACTGCCGGAAGCATTGGAACGCTGGTCTGTCGCTTTGTTGGAAAAGGTTGTGCCGCGTCATCTATCGATCATTTATGACATCAATGACCACCTGATGAAAAAGATTGCCGCCAAATATCCGGGCGATATAGGTAAATTGGCCCGCATGTCCGTCATTGAAGAAGGCGATGTCAAAAAAGTCCGCATGGGTAATCTGGCTATCGTCGGTTCTCATTCAATTAACGGCGTAGCGGCAATTCACTCTGATCTGGTCAAGAAGAATTTAGCGCCCGATTTTTACGAAATGTGGCCGGAACGTTTTAACAACAAGACAAACGGAATTACACCGCGCCGTTGGCTGTTAAGCGCCAATCCCGAATTGTCCGCTTTGATTTCGGAACGCATCGGCACAAACTGGATCGCGCACTTGGACGAATTAAAGCAAATTGCTCCGTTCGCGACCGATTCTGATTTCGTTCGTTCATTCTTCCAGATTAAAAAAGCAAACAAAGAAAAACTGGCCAAGATCATTTTGAACACAACAGGCAACATCGTCGACACGGATTCCTTGTTTGACGTTCAAGTCAAACGCATGCACGAATACAAACGTCAGCTGTTGAATGCTTTAAACATCATTTACAACTATCTGCAAATTACGGAAGACGGCGTAGCGCTTCCTTCGCCGCGCACCTTTATTTTAGGCGGAAAAGCGGCCCCTTCGTATGACTTTGCAAAGTTGGTGATCAAGTTGTTCAACAACCTGTCGCAGATTATCAATAATGATCCGCGCGTCAAAGATCAGATGAAAGTCGTCTTTATCCCCGACTATAAAGTGTCCATTGCCGAACGCGTATTTCCTGCTTCCGATGTCTCGGAACAGATTTCCACGGCAGGCTTTGAGGCGTCCGGCACGGGCAACATGAAGTTCATGCTGAACGGCGCTTTGACTGTGGGCACTTTGGACGGCGCGAATGTTGAAATTCGCGAAGAAGTCGGCGAAGAAAATTTCTATTTGTTCGGCTTGACCACGCCGGAAGTCAAAAAGATTCACACCGAAGGTTCTCACAAACCATGGGATCTTTATAATTCAGACACACGGATCCGCCGGATCATGGACGCTTTGTCTTCCAATTTGTTCTCACCGGCAGAACCGGGTATTTTCAAGCCGATTTTCCAAAATATCATGACGTCAGACTATTACTTACTGCTGGCAGATATCGGATCTTACATCGATACACAGGCCAAAGTGGGCAAAGACTTCCTGAACAAGGCGTCTTGGGGCAAGAAAGCGATTCTGAATGTTGCTTATTCGGGCAAATTTTCTTCCGATCGCACGATTTCAGAATACGCCAAGGACATTTGGGGCGTCAAACCCGTTCTGTAAAAATCCTTACGACAGAGAAAGCCTCCGCATATAACGGAGGCTTTTTTTTGTACCCTGAAAACCCTGCCCCTAAAATCATGCGCCGGACATATCTTTTTTCAATACCGAAACGGCTCCGATTTATCACCGGAGCCGTTTGCACTATCTTTTTTTAAAAAGATTTTTGAGCGGTTTCCTTCAGCTGATTATACATAGCCGCTTTAACAACGGCATGAGCCAACACCTGCTTGTACCCGCTGACTTTTCCTTCTGCCTCATCACGCGCAGCCGCACGTTTTTCGCTTCTCCTCGTTTTCTCAGGCACGCGGCGATATAACAAAAAACATCGGCAGAGCTGATCCAACACTCTGCCAGCCTTGTTCCGCCAATAAGAGGGTATCGGCGAAAAGGTGTTATCAGCTGCAGCCTCCGTTGCTGGCAGAGTATTTGTCAGCAGAACAGTTGCAGTATCCTTTGGACAGATTAGAACCGACCCGCCATGGAACATAATCACTAGCATTGCACGTTGTTGTAGAGCTGGGATAACCGTATTCCAATGGACAGATCGTCGGATTGCAAACTGTTGAAAAAATGCAGCTGTTTGCTGATTTCTGGATTGCCGCATCACTTTGACAATTCTGCCTAAATTCATTTCGGATTTCCAATCCTCATTCATTAGGGCTCATTGACCTTACAGACAAAAACGACAATCTTTTGTCTTTTTTGCTTAGCGGTTGCAATGACAAAAATAATTATACCTGTGGCAGTATTAGCCGTACGGGGCACTACCCGTGCGGGGATCAGTTTTTTTAATCGTGCCAACTGGCTGCACTTAATCCCTGTCCGGAGGACGTTGAGCCTGCAGCGCCGCTGCCCCTGTCCAAGAACTACCCGTGCGGGGATCAGTTTTTTTTAATCGTGCCAACTGGCTGCACTTAATCCCTGTCCGGAGGACGTTGAGCCTGCAGCGCCGCTGCCCCTGTCCAGGAACTACCCGTGCGGGGATCAGTTTTTTTAATCGTGCCAACTGGCTGCACCTAATCCCTGTCCGGAGGACATTGAGCCTGCAGCGCCGCTGCCCTGTCCGGAGGGCGTTAAGCCCGTGAGCCGCCACTATCGGCGGCGAGGAATATCGCCGGGACGTCCTTTCTTTCGGGGATCTTTAAATTTAAACAGCTGACTGTCCAACGAAGTGTTAATTTCCACATTATCCAATGTTACCACTGTCGTAATCTGCTGAGCGTCTGTTACGCGCCATTGCTTCAAAGCTAAGGGCTTATCTTTAAAAATCAAAGTAATCCTGCCGGCAGAGGGTTGACTTTTCTTGATAACGGAAACACTGATTTCGCCCGGTTCGGTTGTTATTCCGGTAATGGCCAAGTCATCTGTTTTAAAAGAAAAGTTTTCTTTTAAAATCATTGCCGCCGGATTGTCGTCCAAATCAAGGTAAGTTACTTGTTCCAGCTTTTTATCATGAAAAATCAGATAATACCCGTCTGCAACGACTTCAATCGGGTGAGGCGGCTGATATTCCAAACGCATTTTATTGGGCTTTGAGACATAAAAGTCACCCTGAGCCGAACCGCCGTTATCGCTGCTTTGATAAAATTTGCTTTTAATTGTACGAATACTATTAAAATAATTTTCTATTTTTTCAACCAGCTGCTGTTGGTCCGCCGTCAGCTGTTTTTCTTGTACCGGCTGATCCGCAAAGGCAGGCATCGTCAGACATAACACAAAAAGAAGAGCTTTAAACATTGTCTTTCCCGTTTCGTTTTTTGCCACTGTAGCAGGTTTAACGATTGTCCGGTACTAAAATTTCACGTTTGCCGGCATGGTTCGGCGCGGAAATGACCCCCTGCGCTTCCATTTGATCTATCAGATCCGCCGCGCGGTTATAGCCAATCCGCAGCTGGCGCTGGATATAGCTGGTAGACACCTTTCTGTCGCGCAGAATAATCGCAACGGCTTGATCATACAGGCTGGCGTCAGAGCTGTTTTCCAAATTAAACCCTTCTGCCGAATCTGTTTCGGGCGGTTCTTCCGTAACGGACTGTTCGTATTCGGGTACGCCCTGCAGCCGCAGATGAGCTGTGACCGCCTCCACCTCCGCATCGCTGACAAATGGACCATGCAGACGAACGGGACGCTGCCCCTGCGCCAAATAAAGCATATCGCCGCGCCCTAACAGCTGTTCGGCTCCTTGCTCCCCTAAAATTGTCCGGCTGTCAATTTTCGTCGTCAAACGGAAACTGATGCGTTCGGGAAAATTGGATTTAATCGTGCCAGTAATCACATCTACCGACGGCCTTTGCGTCGCTAAAATCAAATGAATGCCGGCGGCACGAGCCTTTTGGGCGATTCGCTGAACTGCCGTTTCAATTTCTTTGCCGGCTGTAATCATTAAATCCGCCATTTCGTCAACGATCACAACAATGTATGGGAAAGGTTTGAGATTCAGCGGCTGTTCTTCATAAATCGGCTCTCCGTTGTCATAACCGGTCAGCACAGTGCGCGTTTTAGGCCCTTTGGTATTCAGCAGTTCAGCAACCTTTTTGTTATAGCCGTCAATATTGCGCACGCCCAGCTCGCTCATTTGGCTGTAACGCTGATCCATTTCCCGAACGGCCCAGTTCAGCGCCAAAACGGCTTTTTTCGGATCAGTCACAACAGGCGTTAATAAATGCGGGATTCCATTGTATACAGAAAGCTCCAGCATTTTCGGGTCAACCATGATCAATCGGACCTGATCCGGCGTTAAGCGATAAACTAAAGACAGAATCATCGTATTGATCGCAACGGATTTACCGGAACCGGTCGTCCCGGCCACCAGCAAATGCGGCATCTTGGCTAAATCCGCAAAGCTTGGTTTGCCTCCGATATCCTTGCCCAAAGCCAGCAGCAAAGGCTTGTCCGAATTTTTAAACTCGTCACTGGAAACCAATTCTTTCAAATAAACATCTGCGCGTTTTTCATTGGGCATCTCAATACCGATCACGCTTTGACCGGGAATAACGGCAATACGCACAGATAACGCGCTCATCGATCGGGCGATATCGTCGGCTAAATTAATGACGCGCGTCGTTTTAATGCCCGGCGCCGGTTCCAATTCAAACAAAGTCACAACGGGGCCGGGACGAACGTTGACGATTTCCCCTTTAACGCCGTATTCCTCCAAAACATTTTCCAGCTGACGAGCCCGTTTTTCCAGATAATCGCGAGAAACGGCGGCCTCCTTGTCGACCTTGGGTTTGGCCAACAAATCAAGCTTGGGAAGATGAAACTGTTTGACGTATTCGCGCTGCTCTTTGATAGATTTCAAAGGCGACGGTTTAGCCGGTCGCGGCTGTTTCGCTGGTACGGCCTGAGACGGAGGAAGCGTTTCTTCCAGCTTCAGTTCGCCCTGTTCGGCAAACAGGCTTTGCGGCAGTTCGTCCGCCGGCTGTTTCAAAGGCTCCTCCGCAATTTGGGAAGGTATCCGTCTTATTTTTCTCCAAAGGAACAAAGACAATCTGCGCACCAAACGCCCCAGGCTGGAAATCCAGCGTTTGACGAGATAGAAAGGAATCCCTAATGTTGAGGCCAAACTAAAAACAACGGCAATGAACACAACGGGAAGCAAAATATATTCTAAATAAGAAAGATGCGCTATGATTAAAGCCTGTCTTAACGGCAGATAAAAAGCCGGCATAATTGCGCCGCTGAAACCGGCCAACACCGGAGAAAAAGACACTTCCGGCAAGGCGGAAAATAAAACCAACAACAAAAAAAGAGTCGGAATAAGGCTTAAGATTCTGAAAAATTGAAATTTATGCCATTTCAATCGGAAAACCAAAAGCCCCCACGCAGCTAAAGAAATCGGGAACAAAACGGCTCCCAGCCCGAAAGACTGCCATAACAAATCTGCCCAAACCGCACCGACTGACCCCAGCATATTTGCCGCAGTTCCTCCCGTTGCCGTGTTCCATGACGGATCAGCCGGATTATATGTTGCCAGCGCAAGAGTCAGCAATATCCCGCTGCCAACCAAAAATAAGCCGATGCAGCGCGTGGTCAAACGGCGAAAAAATACCTTTAAAGCGGCAGGTAAGAACGTATGCTTTTCCAAATGAGTCATAACTTTACGGATCCGGTTATCAGAAGCTTTTTTTGTTATGACATCAAAAAGTAAAGGTTCGTTTAATTTATCCGGCCTTCGGAATTCATATCCAACAGCAACAGCAGCGTGTCGTAAAATTTTTGCATTTCGGCACACTCCAACAACGCCTGTTTTTCTGCCGGCGTAAAAGGCAGCAGCATCGCCAGAGTCATTAAAATTTGATCCTGCGGCATCTGGCGCAGCATATCCGAAGTCAGGTCGATTTTATTGGAATATGCATAAAAATCCACTTTGTCGAACAATTCTTTTTTATTAAATTTGAAATCCGCCAAATTAAAATCTTCGGCAAACGGAGCGAAATCTATCGCGGCGTCCCGATAAATGCCGTTGTGATCCATTTCTTTGATCACGTTGAATCGGGATATGCCGGTCAAAGAAATCAGCAAAGTATCTCCGGATTCGGCAAAGCTGGAAATACGTCCGGCGCACCCGGTCTTATACAAGGGGGGAACCTTCATCGACATATTCTGCTCGACCGGCTGAACCATGCCGATAATGCGCGAAGACGCCAACGCGTTGAAAACCAATCGGATATAGCGCATCTCATAAATACGCAGGTTCACTTTGGTTTCCGGAAACAGAAAAATTCCCGCAAAGGGCAAAACCGGCACATTCGCCGGCAGTTCAACCATTGTTACGTCAAAAATGCTGTCACTCATGAATATCGCCTTTATGAAAAGAGCAGAGAGGAAAGTTTGCGCCGTCCGGCTACCGTAATCGGATTCATTTGCCCCAACGCGGCAAAAATTTTAAACAATTGCTGACGTGCCGCATCATTATTCCATTCCCGTTCTTTTTCGATAATGGCAATCAGCTGATCAATCGCTTGCTCCGGCTGATGAGCGGCAAATAAAGCGCAGGCATAATCGAACCGTGTCTGCAAATCGTCCGGATTTTGGGCAGCCTTCTGTGCCAAATCATCGGGAGACGGCGCGTCCTTTGCTTCCAACGCCAGTTTCAAAGCCGTTTTTGCCGCGTCCAGATCGGGACTTTTCACAGAAGCGTCCAGCCCGTCAGCCAGATCCTGAGCGGCTTCCAACTGGCCCAGCTGAATAAAGCTGCGGATCATACCGGCAAAAGCGCTTGGATTCGCCTCATCTTTTTCCAATACGGCGGCATACACTTCCAAAGCTTCCTGCGCCTGATTGCTGTTCAGTTTTTCCGCGGCGTTTTTAAGCATATCGTCCAAAGATAAAGCCGCTTTGCCGATTAAAGCCTGCATCACCGCTTTTAATTGCGTTTCGGGAATGGCTCCGGTGAATCCGTCCGCCAGGCCGCCTTTTGCAAAAATCATTGTTGTCGGAACGCTTTGAATGCCCAGCTGAAGCGCCAAAGGCTGAACCTCCAGAATATCAAATTTAACCAACGCCGCCTTTCCATCAGCCAGCCGAACATATTTTTCCAACAGCGCTGCAAACTGATCACAGACGGGATTTTTCGGCGACATAAAATAGGCCAAAACAATTTTGTTTTTGGAACAATCAATAACATCTGCCTTGAAAGACTGCATTGTCCCCGTTTTAACAACAGTATCCGCAGCGGCAGCAAGAGTGTTGGCATCTTCAAAAATTAAAGACATAAAGCCTCCCCTGAAACAAAACAACAAACGATGTCATCATATATGAAAACCTTTCCGATTAAAACGGTAAATAAGCATATTTGCGGCTTATAACCATAGGTCCGGCATCAAAGAAAAAAAATTTTTTCGAAATGAAAAATTTCTATTGCAAAAGAAAAATCAGTCGTTATAATCCTGCACTGTAAACACGCGGTGCGGGTGTAGCTCAGGGGTAGAGCGCAACCTTGCCAAGGTTGATGTCGAGGGTTCAAATCCCTTCGCCCGCTCCATTAATTCTTTTTAAGAGGGACAAATTTTATTCCCCTCTTTTTTTATGTCTTAAATTTGTTTATAACAGAATTGTTTCTGCGTTTGCTTCAAAAAACCTGAACAGCCTTTTACAAGATCGGAATTTTTCATGCCTACGGTACATTTTCTTTGCGGTTATATGGGATTTGGAAAATCAACTGTCGCCCGTAAATTAGCCGTGCAGTACAATGCTGTCATTTTAAATGATGACGAATTCATGCGTGACCTTTTCGGTCGCAATCTGCCGGAAGAACTTTTTCGTCCTGCGCACGAAAAAGTATCCGAATTCACTTGGAAGCTGGGAGAACGCATTATCTCTGTCGGAACAAGCGTGATTTTTGATCGGGGATTCTGGTCCAGACAAAGCAGGCGAGAAGCCGTCGAACGGGCGGGCAGATTTTGCGATTCTTTACTGTTTCATCAAATCGAATGTGATATGGAAACGGCCAAACAACGCGTTTTAAATCGAACGCAAATTGACGATGCCGCGTTGGAAATTAATGAAAATACATTTGATGTTATGGCCCATTGCTATGAACCGATCGGCCCTGATGAAGGTCTGAACGTTATTTATTACAAAAATACGTTGCCTCTTTTCTGAATTTCTTCTTTTTTGCGTGCGCTGCAAAGGCTTATTCTTAACCTTCGGGCGCAGCTCCCCCCTCCCCTCCGGTTTTCGGCGGGAGCGGGACGTTTCAGGCGCTTTCTTTGTTTTCGTCAGCGTATTTCATTCCCCACATCGCCATTTCATAGAAAACAGGCGTCAGGTCACGGCCTTTTTGCGTAAAAGAGTATTCGACCCGGGGCGGAATTTCGTTGAACTGTTCGCGTTTGATAAAGCCGTCTTTTTCCAAATCCCGCAAGGCCGCCGTCAGCGTCGTGTTCGTGACGCCTTTTAAAAGCTTTTTCAGTTTTCCAAAACGGACGGTTTCATAAATGCAAAGGCAATAAAGAATCTCGTCTTTCCATTTGCCTTGAAACGCTTTCAAAATCTGTTCGGCGGGGCAGTTTCCCTTCGCTGTCGTCAAACTGTCGGATTTCAGTTTGACTAAAAATTCCTCATAAGTCATTTTTTTGGTCATTGTGCCGCCTCCCGGTATGAAAAACGATACCATGTATTAAAATTTTGCGTACTTGAACAGTTTTTTTAATCAAGTATCATCGTTATACCAAACAAAACAAGAGGTCAAGAATGGACAAATATTATCAGGACGTTATCAAAACGGCGAATGTGACGGCTGAGCCCGTTTCGTTTAAAAACAGAACATGGCAAATGGCGGGCAACGTTTACAAACCCAAAGGAACAGCCAAAGAAAAATTAACAGCGATCGTGATCGGCCACCCGTCCGGCGGCGTGAAAGAGCAAACGGCGGGCGTTTATGCGGCGATGTTGGCGGAAAAGGGATATTTGACGCTGACATTTGACGCCAGCTATCAGGGCGCGTCCGGCGGAGAGCCCCGTTATTTGGAAGACCCGCAGATGCGCGTCGAAGACGTTCGGTGCGCTGTGGATTATTTAACAACGCGTTCTGACGTCGATACGGATAAAATCGGCGCGCTGGGCATGTGCGCTTCAGGCGGCTATGTCGTCAACGCGGCGCAGACGGATTTGAGGATCAAAGCAATTTCAACGGTTTCTATGGCGGATCTGGGCGATATGTTCAGAAACGGTTTAGGCAGGACGTCCGAATATAAAGCCGCTTTGAAGCAGACTTTGGAACAGATTGCCGCGCAGAGAACAAAAGAAGCGAACGGCGGGGAAACGTATTATTCGTGGTATGTTCCGCCGACTGCCGAACAGGCAGAAGGACTGGCCGGCGACTATCGGGAAGGATACGAGTATTATCGGGTTTCTCCGGCAAAGCACCCGAATTCCGTCAATAAAATGATCTTTTCCCGCCTGGATTCGATTATCAATTTTACGGCGCTTTCCCATGTGGAAATGTGCGCGCCGCGTCCGATGCTGTTTATTGCGGGGGCGAATGCGGGAACGAAATATTTCTCTGAAGAAGCATATGAACGCGTCAAAGAAACGGCAGAGCTGTTCATTATAGACGAAGCAACGCATATCGAACTGTATTACAAGGAACCGTACGTTACGACAAGCGTTGCGAAGCTGGACGAATTTTTTGAAAAGACTTTGGGGAAATAGAAAAGAGAGGCTTCTGTGACGAAACCGGATCGGGCTCACCCGGCGTTCAGGGAAAACGCAAAGCCGTTTTTCGATATTGTTATGCAGGGGCTGCAAGGGGAAGTTGACGGGAATCATTTTTGGGACGCCGTCGATGAAAAAGCCGTTTTTGAATTCTCGTACCGCTTTCCCGGTCTGTCGGAAAAGCTGGAAAGCCGGGCCGCTTATATGGAATGGTTTGCCGCGTATGACAATGTTCTGGATTGGGCGGGAAATCTGAACGTTTATAAGGACAAAGAAAAAAACGCCGTCATTTTGGATTACGAGGTCAAGGGGACTTCAGCGGCAGGCAAGCCGTACCGCAACCGTTTTTGTTCGATTGTTCAAATAAAAGACAGAAAAATCGTGCATTGGACGGATTTCGCCGACACGTATTCAGCATTTTGTTCCATGTCGAAAGAATAAGCGTTTTTTTTATAACGCTTTTTAATCTGGGCGGTGTGACCGGAAAAACGGTCATATCGCCTTTTTGCCGTTTGTCTTTGTTTTTGACGGCGCGGCGGAAAATCTGTAAACTTCGGAAAAACAAACCGAGGATAAGGAAAACGCATGGAACAGCGCAAAACAGCTTTTGTCAGCGACTTTGACGGTACGATTTCAGATGATGATTTTTTTGCTTACACGACGAAGACCTACTTTGACGAACAGGCTTTGGCGCCGTGGCGGGCTTTTCTGGCGGGACAAAAGACGCATTTTAACGCGTTAAAGGAAATGTTCGCGCAGATTCACGCGCCGATCGGGGACTTTCACGCGTTAATTGAAACGATCCGCATTGATCCAGATTTGGAAAAAACGTGGCAGGTTTGCCGAAAACAAGATGTCGCACTTTATATTTGCAGCGCGGGCAATGATTATTATATCCGCCGATTGATCGGGAATTTACTGCAAAAATACAACGTGACTCTCGTTTCCAACAAAGGCGAATATGCGCCCGAAACCGGATTGGTCATGACGGCGCCGGCTGAGGATTATCCGTACTATGACCAAGATGTCGGCATATCCAAAGTAAAATTGGTTGAAAAATTAAAATCGGAGAGGTATTTCGTCGTATTCGCCGGCGATGGACCGCCCGATTTAGCGCCGGCGGAAAAGGCGGATATTGTTTTTGCCAAAAAGTTTTTATTGGACGCCTGTCGCCTCAGGGGCATAAAAACACAAAAATTCGAAAGCTTTAAAGATATTCTGACCTATTTTGAAGGAGTATGAAATGCGCTTGAACCAAACGTATATCAACAAGCGGATTGACGTTCCGTATTTGCTTAAAATCGGCGAAGGCAAGCTGGCAAAAATCGGCAAATATCTAAGTGATAAAGAGTTTGAAAACGTCGCGCTGTTTTTGGGCGAAGGGGTTGAAGCCCTGATCGGCGATGCATTTTTCAAAGGATTGGACGCCTTTGCCATTAACGTCGTTTTGAAAAAAACGGCGACGGATATAGACTTAGAAAGCATTGCCCGCACGGCGTTCGCTCTGCCGCCCGCTGTCGACGCGATTATCGGAATCGGCGGAGGTAAAGCGTTGGATTTTGCCAAGTATGCGGCTTATTTGCTGAAGCTGCCGTATATCGCCGTGCCGACGGTCATGTCAAATGACGGTTTTTGCAGTCCGTCTTCGTCCCTGACGGTAGCGGGCAAGCGCAAATCCGTCAAGTCGGGCGTTCCGTTCGGCGTCGTGATCGACTTGGACATTATCAGGGATAATCCCGATGTCTTTCTGTATTCGGGCATCGGCGACATGGTTTCCAAAATCACCGCGCTGCACGATTGGAAGAACGCTTTCCGCAAAGACGGGGAACGGTTCAACGATTTCGCGGCTTTAATGGCGTATAATTCGCTGGATATTTTGTTTTTAAAGCACTCTTTTAATATCCGGGCGCCGGAGTTTCAGCGCAGTCTGGCCAATTCCCTGCTGATCAGCGGAGTCGCAATGGAAATAGCGGGGTCCTCGCGGCCGGCCAGCGGTTCGGAACACTTGATTTCCCATGCGCTGGATACGGTTTCTGTCCGACCGAAAGCCCACGGAATCCAAGTCGGAGCGGCGACATATCTGTGCGCCCTTTTACAGCGCAACGAAAATATTGCCGATGTTGCGTCCGTGTTGACGAATACGGGCTTTTTGGACTTTGTCGGACAATCTCCGTTTGACCGCGCCGAATTTGAACGGGCTTTAAAGCTGGCGCCGGCGATCAAACCGGATTATTATACGATTTTGTCCGAATCGGATTCATTTGATCGGGCAGTTCATTATCTGGACACGGACGAAACGTTAAAGCGGATTGTTCAATAAACGGGAAAAGCGAATGATTTCAACGCGCGGCAGGTATGCGATCAGAGTTTTGCTGGACATTGCGGAAAACGGTCAGACCAGCTGCGTCCGTATGAAAGACGTAGCGGCGCGGCAGGAAATTTCCCTGAAATACCTGGAACGGCTGGCGACAGCTTTGACGCAAAGCGGCCTGATTGTCGGCGTGCACGGCAAAGGCGGCGGATACCGTCTGACCCGTTCGCCCGAAGAATATGCCGTTTTGGAAATCCTGTCCGTCATGGAAGGTGATCTGGCGCCCGTCGCCTGTCTGCAATGCAAGGCTCCGCCCTGCCCACGGGCCGAAAACTGCAAGACTTTGCCGATGTGGAAAGAATTGAACAGACGTTTATCCGCGTTTTTTGCGGACATTACGCTGGCCGATTTGCTGAACGGCAGATTTAATCTGTAAAAAGTCAAAAAAGAGAGTTGACAAAGGCCGCCTTTTTATTAATCATAAACATATCAACAAAGTAGGTTGATAGGTTATTTGAAAGGTTTCTTACAGTGCAGGGCTTTGTTCATAAAACGGTTTTATTGATTGCTGCCTGCCGGTGTTGTTGTCTGTCCGCGGCAGACGGCAAAGCGTAACTTTATTTGTTTTTTAAGAGTTTTTTCCGTCTGCTTTCGATTGAAAGCAGACTTTTTTTATATTGAAGAGGATTAAAAACATGTTGACGGCACAGGAAAGCATAACGGCAAAACTTTGCGCTTTTGCCCGCGCGGTTCATTCCAACAACGCTTCGGCCAAGATTTCCGATGATTTTCTGGCGTTCGACCTGATGGGACGGGAACAGTATGAAGAAATAGGCCGGCTGGTCGAATTTGATTTTCGGCGGGACGTTTCTCCGCCCGACGGATTTTTTCATTCGGAACGCATTCAAAATATTCTGACGCGCTACATTTTGCCGATTCCCTTGTCCCGCATGGCATTTGCGGAACAACGGCTGAAAGCCTTCGCGCGGGAAAACGGCCGGTGCCAGTATCTGATTTGCGGGGCGGGCATGGATACCTTTGCTTTTCGCAACGACAATCCCGACATTCGTATCTTTGAATTGGACCGTCCCGACACGCAGCAATATAAAATCCGGCGGATTAAAGAAGTGGAATATATTATTCCTTCCGATTTGTCTTTTGTCGCCTGCGATTTTCTGGCGGACGACCTGCCGGACGTTTTACAAAACAGCGGTTACGATCCGGCTCTTCCGACTTTTATTTCCGTTTTGGGCGTGTCGTATTATCTGCCCTTGCCGGCCATGGAAAAAATGCTGGCCGGACTGGGCGCCGTTTTAAAAAGCGGCCAAATCGTCTTCGATTTTCCGGAAAAAATAAAGACCGCGCCCCGGATACGGCAGCTGGCCGAAATTACCGAACGACTGGGCGAACCGATGCAGGGCGGTTTCGATCCGCCGCAAATCACGCAGGCTTTGCAGGCCGGCGGCTGGAACGTTGTTTCCCATGTCGAACCGCAAGCCGTTCAGCGGCGTTACTTTCAAAACAGAAGCGACGGTTTGACGGCTTTCGAAGGAATCCATTTTATTTTAGCGCAAAAGGAAAGAAAAAATGAAAAAGATCAAAAGCTTTGAAATCAATCATGACGTATTGGAAAAAGGGCTGTACGTTTCGCGGATCGACGGGGACGTCGTCACGTACGACGTGCGCATGAAAAAGCCGAACGGCGGCGATTACTTAGGCAACGCAGAATTGCATACGCTGGAACATCTGCTGGCGACTTTTGCCCGCAACAGCCCTCTTTCGGACAGCGTCGTTTATGTCGGGCCAATGGGCTGCCGAACAGGCTTTTACGTGCTGCTTCGCAATACGGTCGGCCCAAACGAGGCAATTTCTTTACTGCGGCGGGGCTTCGAGTTCGTGCGCTCTTTTACAGGTGAAATTCCGGGGGCTCAAAAGCGCGAATGCGGCAATTATCTGGAACATGATTTGGATGGCGCAAAGAAAATCGCCGCGGATATGATCGATGTTTTAACGGACTGGAACGAAACGAAATTAACGTATAAGGAATAAAAATAATGGCAAAATACTCTCATATCGAATCGGCATTGATTCACGGCGGAATCTACGGCGACCCGCTGACCGGCGCGGTAAACGTCCCAATTTATCAGACATCGACTTACGAACAGCAGGCGTTGGGGCAAAACAAAGGCTGGGAATATTCCCGCACCGGCAATCCGACCCGCGCGGCGCTGGAAGCTTTAATCGCCGAGCTGGAACACGGCGCGGCGGGATTTGCGTTTGCTTCCGGCATGGCGGCCTTGACGGCAGTGCTCAGTTTGTTTTCTCAGGGTGATAAAATTCTGATTTCCCAAAATGTGTACGGCGGCACCTTCCGCGTTCTGGACAAGGTTTTTAAGAACTTCGGCCTTTCCTATTCGATAGAGGATACCGCCAATGCCGAAACGCTGGCCGATAAAATCACGCCGGAGGTCAAAGCGATTTTGATCGAAACGCCGGCCAATCCGCTGTTGACCGTCACGGATATCAAAGCCGTTGCCGATTTGACCAAAGCGCGCGGAATCAAGCTGATCGCAGACAACACGTTTATGACGCCTTATCTGCAAAATCCGATCGATTTCGGCGCGGATATCGTCGTGCACAGCGCAACGAAATATTTAGGCGGACACAGCGATTTAGTCGCCGGACTGGCTGTCGTCAAAGAAAAAGAATTAGGCGAAAAAATCGCTTTTATTCAAAACGCGACGGGCGGCGTTCTGGGTCCCTTTGATTCCTTTTTGCTGATCCGAGGCATTAAAACGTTGGGCGTGCGCATGGACAGGCATGCACAGAATGCCGAACGGGCCGCGCTTTACCTGAAATCCCACCCTGCGGTAAAGCGTGTGTACTATCCCGGACTGGAAGACGCGCAGGGATATGCGGTCAATAAACGACAAGCGAAGAACGGCGGCGCAATGATTTCTTTCGAGTTAACGGAAAAATACGATGTCGCCCGCTTCTTTTCCTCTTTACGTCTGATTGCTTTGGCGGAAAGTCTGGGGGGCGTGGAAAGTCTCGCCTGTCACCCGGCAACGATGACGCACGCTTCTTTTCCGGAAAAGATCCGGCAGGAAATCGGGATTACGGATGGTTTGATCCGGCTGTCGGTCGGAATTGAAAATATCGAAGACCTGTTGGCCGATTTGGAACAGGCGATTGAACGAAGCGGAGAGTAAAATGACGTATTACAATTCAATGCAGGATCTGATCGGGCACACGCCCTTGGTGAAACTGACGCACTGCGGCTTTCCGCAGACCGTTTCCGTTTTTGCCAAGCTGGAATATTTCAATCCGGCCGGCAGCGTGAAAGACCGGATCGGCAAATATATGATTGAAGATGCAGAAAAGCGCGGCGCTTTAAAAGCGGGCGGCACGATTATTGAGGGCACGGCGGGCAATACGGGATTGGGAATCGCTTTTGCCGCGCTGAACAAAGGATACCGCGTCATTTTTGTCGTGCCGGACAAGTTTTCGGTCGAAAAACAAACGTTAATGCGAGCTTTGGGAGCAGAAATCATCAACACGCCCAGAGAACAAGGTATGCTGGGCGCTTCGGCCAAAGCGGAAGAGCTGCGGCGGTTAATTCCCGGCGCCGTTTCTTTGGAGCAATTTAAAAATCCCGCTAACCCGTTGGCGCATTATGAAACGACGGGACCGGAGATTTACCGCGATCTGGATGGGCAAATCGATTATTTCATCGCCGGTGCGGGCAGCGGGGGGACGTTCAGCGGAATCATGAAATACCTCAAAGAACAAAACCCCGCAATCAAAGGCATTTTGGCCGATCCGGTCGGTTCGACCATGGGCGGCGGAGAACATGCCGATTACGATATAGAGGGAATCGGCAACGACTTTATCGCGGAAACAATGGACATGTCTCTGGTCGACCGGATTATTAAAATCACGGACGCGGAGGCTTTCACCGGCGCTCGGACGTTGGCGGCCAAAGAAGGAATCTTCGCCGGTTCGTCTTCGGGTGCGGCTTATGCGGTCGTTCAGAAACTTACCGCTTCAGGCGCTGCCGGAAATATCGTGTTTATCCTGCCCGATAGGGGGGATCGCTATTTCAGCAAACACTTGTACGATTAAGAAAATAAAAAACTCCCCGCCGGATTGCTCCAGCGGGGAATTGCTAATTAAAAATTTTTTTCAGTTCTTTTCCGGTTCTCTAAACAAAGGTTTGCCTTGGAACATACGGGCCGATTGCGATTCCATCAGCGTTCCCAAAGCGATCTGGCGGTCACGAATGCTGATGCGCAACTGATCCGCCGCCGTCGGATCCGGATTGGCGAAAACAAAACGCACTTCCGGGAACATCGTTTTAATGCCCTGCAGTTTCTGGTGAATAACGCCTAAAATACCGCGCCCCAGCAGGTCCGCCGCCAACTCTTCGCTTAAATCCGCGCTCATCGCGTATTTAATGACCGAGTTCAGCGCATCTTCCACCGAGTTCGCGTGGATCGTAGAAAGCACCAAGTGCCCCGAAGTCGCCGCGCGCAAAATCTGACTGGCGCAGTCGGGCGTACGGATTTCGCCCACCAGAATATAGCGGGGGCGACAGCGCAAAGCGGATTTCAGCGATTCGCCCCAGTCATTATTATCCGGTTCGGTTTGCTTGCACATGCCCAACCCGCCGCGCTTGGACTGATAAATCCCGTCCAGCGGCATTTCGGGAGGATCTTCAATCGTGTAAGCGTATCCGCCCTCGCGCTCCAAAAATTTGCGCATCAGGCAGGAAATCGACGTCGTTTTTCCGGCGCCCGTCGGTCCCGCCCATAAAATCAGACCTGATTCGCGGTTTAAAGAAATCAAATGATTTGTCACAGATTCCGGCAGCCCCAACCGGACGACGTCCGGTGTTTTGCGCGGCATGCGTCTGGCGGAATACATCACGCCGGTCAAAGTCGTCACACGTTCGACACGGTATACGGTAGAGCCATATGCCATAGAATAGCTGGAACGACCGGCATAAGCGTTTTCCAGAGACTGATGAAAAGCTTCCTTATCATCAACCTCCAGCACCTTTAATCCAAAACGCGTTTCGCCGTCATGAACATACAAAGTACCGTCAGGAGTATACCAAATATCTGAAAAAAGTTGTTCGTCTATTGTTGCCATTTGGTTAATCCATACTTAAGAGTAATACAGAGTATAACAAAGTCCCCTGATGATGCAAGCAAAGTTACATGATTTTTTTATTGCAGCAGTGCGCCAATCCGCCCAAAAGAAAGAAAAATGCGCACATAACCTCCATAGCAGGGGCCGCCGGCACATCTAAATAAACGGAACAGGCCAGACCTGCAATCACGCAAACAAGACCTATTATCATGCCGAGTCCTGCCATTTGTTCCGGTGTCTTGGCGAAAAATCTGGCCGTACAGGCGGGAATGATCAATAAAGCCGAAATTAATAACAGGCCCGTCGTTTTCAGCGCCAACGCAACAAAAAGTGCCGTTAAAACCATAAAAATAACAGACTGTTTTTTAAATGAAACCCCTTCGCTTTGCGCCACATCGGGCATAACGGCGGAAAAAACCATTTTTTTCCAATAAAAAAATAATAAAGCGGCACAAAAACCGCCTGCTATAGCAATGAAAAGCAAATCTTTGTTTGTAACGGACAATACGTCCCCAAACAGATAAGCCGTCAAGTCCGTTCTTAAACCGGGCATATAGGAAAAGCCGATAATGCCGGTGCATAAGGCTGTCTGGCCGATAATCAAGAGCAGCAGATCCATGCCGATAACAAATCTGTCGGAAATTTGCGTCAGCAGCAGAGCCGTCAAACAAACAAGCACGGTCACGCCCGCATTTTGACCAATGCCCAGACCTAAGCCCAACAAAACGCCAGCCAGTGCGGAATGTGAAAGAGAATCGCTGAAGTACGCCATGCGCCGCCAAATCATCAAACAGCCGACAGGGCTGGCCAGTATCGCCATGATCACAGCGGCAGTCAGCCCGCGCAGAATAAACGGTTCAGTCCACATGACAAATACTCCCGTCAGGCAGATGCGCATGGTCGTGATGATGCCGGTAAAACGCCAAAGCAGAGTCTTTGCCGAAAAGCGTATGGTAATCCGGCAAATCGGCTATTTCGTCCGGCGAACCGCTGCAGCAAATATGATGATTCAGGCACAAAACGCGATGTGTATTCGCCATAACGACGTGCAGATCGTGCGATACCATCAAAATCGCGCAGTGTTTCGTTTGATTCAAGCGGGTCAGCAAAGCATAGAATTGTTCCTCGCCGACAGGATCCAGCCCCTGCGCCGGTTCGTCCAACACCAGCAGCTCCGGCTGCTTTAATAAAGTTCTGGCCAGCATGACGCGCTGCATTTCGCCGCCGGAAAGCGGGTGGATACTGCGTGAAAGCAATTCTGCCGCGCCGGTTGCCGACAGGACATCCTCTAAAGAATCGCGTTTATGCCGACCCTCCAAACATAAAAAGCGTTCCACTGTCAAAGGAATGGTGCGCGGCAAATTCAGCTTTTGGGGCACATATCCGATTTTCAATCCGTCCTTTTTCCAAACGGTTCCGGAATCGGGACGCAAAATCCCTAAAATTAACTTCAGCAGAGTCGTTTTGCCCGCGCCGTTCGGACCGATCAGCGTAACAATTTGATCAGCGAAAATTTCAAAAGAAACATCATCGATGATGCTCTGTTTATGAAAGCTGACCGTAACATCTTTCAGCTTGACCAACACTTCTTTCATTTTATCAGACATGCCGCCGCCCGGTTTTTAAAACTTGTATTTTTCCTCTCAGCGTAATACACAATAAGAAAAAACAGGGCAATCTTTTTTATGTTTTTCAAAATTGTTTTTTTTACTTTTTGCACAGCGGCCTTATCCGCTTTTCCCGCGGCAGCGACACCGTCTGTCGTCGTTTCAACAGCACCGCTGCACAGCATTGTCGGTGCCGTTATGGACGGAGCGGGAGAACCGCAGCTTTTGCTGCCGCCGACGGTTTCCGTACATGATTTTCATTTAAAGCCGTCGGACATGCGCCATTTGTCCTCTGCCGACATTGTATTTTGGGGAGGCCCGGCACTGGAAACGGGATTAATCAAAGCTTTGCAGGCCGCAGGAAAGCAGGATCAAAGCATTGCCGTTTTAGAATCTCCCGAATTAACCGTTTATCCGGCGCGGGGCGATCATTACAGCGAAACAGACGGTCATTTCTGGCTGGATCCTTTAAATATGGCGGCAGCGGCTTTCATTGCGGCCCAAAAATTAGCCAAAGCCGATCCTGAAAATGCCGCCCTGTATCAAGAAAATGCCCAACGCCTTCAATCGGATATGGCAGCGCTGAAATCCAAAGGAAAAAAGATACTGGCCCCTTTTAAAAACAGGCCGTACGTTGTTTTTCACGATGCTTATCAATATTTGGAAAAAAGCCTTGGTTTGTCCTCTCTGGGCGCGCTTTTCATTGATCCGCATCATGCGGCGGGAGCAGCCCGGATTTCGGATGTACGGGAGAAAATAAAGAACAAAGGAACCGTATGCCTGTTTTCAGAACCGCAGTTTTCTGATAAAAGAATAAAAGCCGCCGCGGAAGGATTACCGGTTTTGTTCGGCGAACTGGATCCGTCCGGATCAGCGGTCAGTCCGGGCAAAAATTTTTATCCGGCATTAATGGAAAATCTGTATCGTTCGCTGGCCGAATGTTTAAGCCGTCTGCCCGCAGAATAAGGAATACCGAATGATTTATCAGGCAATCGTGTTATTGATGTTGTGTTTTTTGCCCATAACCGGTCAGGCAAAAAATATCATGCCTCAGGAAATCAGATATCCGACGGCTGTCGGCAGTTTTTATCCCCGCAACGGGCGGGAACTTTCTAAAAAAGCCGTTGAACTGATCGAAGCCGCGGACCGTCATCTGCGCGTTTCTGACGGCCAGCCTCCCAAAGCGATTATCGTGCCTCACAATGCGCTGTATTTTTCCGGACCGGTTGCCGCCGCCGGCTATGCGGCTCTAAAACGCTTAAAGCCCTTTGTAAAATGCGTCGTTTTAATCGGTTCTTCGCATCAGGGGAAATACTTCGGCATTTCATTGTCCCAGGCGCGGTATTGGGAAATGCCGAATCGACGGTTTGAAACAGATCGGGAATTAACAGACAGACTAATCAAAATGCAGGGAATCGGCTTTGACAACGATGCACATGAAGCAGAGTCTTCTTTGGAAATGCAGCTGCCGTTCATTAATGCGATCTTTGATAAAAATGTCAAAATCATGCCGATTCTGGTCGAAGACGCCAGCATAGAACAGGTTTCTGATCTGATCGACGCTGTTTGGGGCGGCCCGGAAACGGTCATTGTGATTTCAACAGACATGTTTGCCAGCAAAGATGCCGATTTGGTGCAAAGAACAATTCAAAAAACGGCTCGTTCTTTGGAAAAACGAGATTCTTCGGCGATTAAATCAAGTTCTTTCTGCGCTCCGCTGCCCGTCGCCGGACTGCTGTCCTATGCACGCGAAAATAACCTCAGTGTTCAAACTTTGGACTTGCAAACCTCTGCCGACCATTATGTTACAACGGATAAAATAATCGGCTTCGGAGCTTTCGGCATTTATGAAACCGATGAAGCCTCACGGGAAGACAGCCGGGAACAGTTAGAAGCCGTTTTGCAAGCCAATCAGGAATCTTTGCTGCGCGTTGCGGCCCAATCCATTGTGACGGGGTTTGAACGCGGACGGCCTCTTCGTCTGCGGGAAAGCCGCTATCCGGAAGAACTGCGCGAAAAAGGGGCAACCTTTGTCAATATTTATTATAACGGTGTTTTGCGCGGCAGTGCGGGTTCAACGGAACCGACGCGCTCAATTTTGGAAGACATTGCGGAAAATGCGTATGCGGCTGCCTTTTCCGATTTCCGCTTTATCCCGTTAAGTGAAGAAGAAATGAAAAACGCGGAAGTCTCGATTTCCTTTTTAACGCGTCCCGTATCCATTCATTTCAGTACGGAAGCGGAGCTGCTATCTAAGATAACGCCACAGTCAGACGGCTTGATTTTAAAGGAAAGATCGAACCGCGCTTTATTCCTGCCTCAGATTTGGGAAACGTTTTCTTCTCCAAAAGAATTTCTGATTCATTTAAAACAGCGCGCTGGGCTGCCGGCTGATTACTGGTCGCCGACGATTAAAGTATACCGGTTTAATGTAATTGACCTGAACAGCGGCGATTTAGAAAATCCAAAATCTGTCTGGCTGCCGAGGTAAACAGAATGAAAAATATTTTATGGGTTGTTGCCGGAGCTCTGATCACGTCTGATTTTAAAGTATTGCTGTCCCGCCGCCCGGAGGGCAAAAATCTGGCCGGATTCTGGGAATATCCCGGCGGCAAAATTGAAACGGGCGAAACGCCGGAAGCCGCTCTGTGCCGCGAATTAAGGGAAGAGCTTTGCCTTACGGTCAATTCGGCAGATCTGAAACCGTTAACCTTCGCCTCTTTCGAATACGAAAAATTCCACTTGGTCATGCCGCTGTTTGTCTGCCAACGCTGGCAGGGGACTCCGGTTGGAGCCGAAGGACAAAAAATAGCCTTTGCTGACGCCGAAACCGTCGGCTCGGATCAGGAAAAATTCCCCATGCCGCCGGCAGATGACGAATTGTCCGCCTGTCTGCGGCAATGGATCAAATATCAAAGAAGCAAAGAATAAAAAAATTTTATTACACTCTGGCAGTGTGAAAAATCTTGGTATATAGTGAGTTAAAACTTTTGGTATTCGGATTTGAACAATGATGGAAAAAAAGCCCTCTTCTTTTATGCAAAAGCTGCCGAACTATTTGACTTTTATGCGTATTTTAGTCATTCCCGGCGTAGTGGCTTCTTTTTCTTTCCCCGGCATACTGGCCGCGTGGGTCGGCTGCGGATTATTTATGGCCGCTTCCATAACAGATTGGTTTGACGGTTATTTGGCCAGAAAATTTAAAAGCACGTCCAGTTTAGGACGCATTTTCGATCCGATCGCCGATAAATTGCTGGTAGCGGCCACACTGCTGATGATGGCTGCGTATGATCGGTTGGGGTATACGGGATTATGGCCGGCCGTCATTATTTTGTGCCGCGAGGTGCTTGTGTCCGGCCTGCGCGAATTTTTGGCCGAAATCAAAATCGGACTACCGGTGACGCGCTTGGCTAAATGGAAAACGGGCATTCAAATGGTGGCAATTCCCATGCTGATGGTGGCAGATTATTCCCCTTGGTTTTGCTATTTCGGCGAAGTAGGCGAAATTCTGATTTGGATCGCCGCTTTACTGACCGTCATTACGGGGTACGATTACCTGCGCGCGGGGTTAAAGCATTTAAACTAATAAAAAGTCCCCTGAATGCAAAAGCCCGCTTTGCAACAGCGGGCTTTTTATGTTAAACAAACAAAACGGAACTATGAGGAGAGGAATTTCATGAAAAACATTATCTTGACCGGAGTCAAACCGACAGGAACGCCGCACTTGGGCAACTATTTCGGCGCAATCAAGCCGGCAATAGAATTAATGCATGAACCTGATGTTCAATGCTTTTATTTCATAGCGGATTATCATGCATTAACAACGCTACAGTCTGCAGCTGAAATGCAGGAATACTTTTATGAAATCGCCTGCACGTGGCTGGCTGCCGGTCTTGATCCTGACAAGGCTGTTTTTTACAGACAATCTGATATTCCGGAAGTCTTTGAACTGACAACTATCATTTCCAACGTCACGCCGAAAGGGCTGATGAACCGCGCTCATGCATATAAAGCGTGTGTGGAAAAAAATGAGGCCGCCGGAGCGGATCGGGACGCGGACATTAACATGGGACTGTACAACTACCCGATTTTAATGGCAGCGGACATTATGCTGTTTAATACAAAATACGTTCCTGTCGGTCAGGATCAAAAGCAGCATGTTGAGATTGCGCGTGACATCGCGCAATATTTCAATAAAAAATACGGAAAGTCCCTAATGGTTCCAAATCCAAGAATCAGCGAGGAGGTTGCAACATTAGCCGGATTGGACGGGCGGAAAATGTCCAAAAGCTATAATAACATTATTCCTCTGTTTTGTACGGAAAAGCAGCTGAACAAATGCGTAATGTCAATTAAAACGGACTGCGCTGGAGCAAATGATCCGAAGGATACAAACAGCATTTTGTTCACATTGTATAAATTATTCGCGACGCCGGAACAGATTGCCGCGTATGAACAGGCTTTTCATGACGGCATTTTGTGGTCGGAAGCCAAAAAACAATTGTTTGAAGTTATGAACTCTTACTTATCGCCGATGCGTGAAAAATATGATTATTACATGGCACACCATGAAGAAGTTGATGATATTTTAGCGCAGGGAGCGGCTAAGGCACGTCCGATTGCACAGGAAACGATGGAACGGATCAGAAAGGCAATCGGCGCCAGACATTGATCTGAAACATCAGCAGAAAACGCTCTTTTATGCCGCAGGTACTAGCCGTGCGGGGGACTAGCCGTATGGGCGTAAGTTTTTTTTATCGTGCCAACCGGCAGGGCCTAATCCCCGTCTGGAAGATGTCAGACCTGTAACGCCGTCACGGCAATACCTGATTATACGCCCAATCCAACCATGGACAGAGCTTTCTCACATCATCAGCTTCAATTGTCGCTCCGCACCAAAAGCGCAGGCCTGCCGGTGCGTCTTTGTACGCATTGCAGTCAAACGCTGCACCTTCGTCGCCCAACAGCTTGACCATTGATTTGACGATTTCTTTTTGTTCTTCGGCGGATTTCGCTTTGAACCAATCGGCTTTAATAGACAGGCAGACGGACGTATTCGAACGATAGGACGCGTCCTGCGCCAAAAATTCCGCCCACTCGGATTTCGCCACAAAGTCTTCCAACACTTTAAAGCTGGCCTTAGAACGCGCAATCATGCCCTTTAAGCCGCCGACGGACTTGGCCCAGTTCAACGAGTCAATCACATCTTCCACACACATCATTGACGGCGTATTGATCACATCGCCAATAAAAATGCCTTCGTTCAGCCTGCCGTTTGTTGTCATACGGAACAGCTTCGGCATCGGCCAGGCCGGCGTATAGCTTTCCAGCCGTTCCACCGCGCGGGGACTGAGGATCAGAACGCCGTGCGCGCCCTCGCCGCCCAAAGCCTTCTGCCATGAAAAAGTCACGACGTCCAATTTATCCCACGGCAGGTCCATTGCAAACGCAGCAGAAGTCGCATCACAAATCACCAAACCTTCCCGATCGGCGGCAATCCAATCGCCGTTCGGCGTGCAAACGCCTGAAGTTGTGCCGTTCCACGCAAACACAATATCACGTGTCTTATCCGCCTGCGATAAATCAGGCAGTTGACCGTACGGAGCGTCAAACACACGCACATCGTTCAGCTTCAGCTGTTTGACAACGTCCGTTACCCAGCCTTTTCCGAATGTTTCCCAAGAAAACATATCAACGCCTTTCGGTCCCAGCAAAGACCATAAAGCGGCTTCAACCGCGCCGGTATCCGACCCCGGCATAATGCCGATCCGGTAGGATTCAGGCAATTCCAACACTTCCCGCATTAAATCAAGCGCCAGTTTCAGACGGGAACGCCCCAACACGGACCGATGAGAACGTCCCAAAACATCTGTGCGCAGCACATCGGGCGTCCAACCGGGACGCTTGGCACACGGACCAGAAGAAAAATTCGGGCAATTTGGTTTTTCAACAGGTTTCTGCATTTCGATTTCCTTTTTATAAATGAGCTTCCAGCGCTTTAACTTCGCCGATCAAAGCCTGTGCAATATCTTCTGCCATAGCCGCGATTTGCTCTCTGTCTTCGCCTTCCAGCATAATGCGGATCAAGGGTTCCGTCCCCGACGGGCGGATCAACAGACGCCCGTTATCGCCCAAAGCGCGTTCCGTCTTGTCAATCGCAATTTTGACCGGCTCGCTGTTTAATGCCGCTTTAGCTAAAGCGCGGTCGGACAGCCGCACATTCTTTAATAACTGCGGCACCGGTTCAAACAAGTGCATCACGCGGCTGACCGCTTTTCTTTCCTTGACAACGGCAGCGCAAACCTGCAAAGCGGCAACAAGGCCATCTCCCGTTGTCGAATGTTCGCCTAAAATCAAGTGACCGGATTGTTCTCCGCCTAAATTATATCCGTCAGCACGCATTTTTTCGACCACGTACCGATCGCCAACCTGCGTCCGAATGTGTTTCATGCCGTTGGCTTTCAAGTATCTTTCCAATCCCAGATTAGACATCACCGTCGTGACGACGCCATTGCCTTTCAAAATGCCAGCTTCTTTCCATTCGCGGCTGACCAGAGCTAAAATCTGATCACCGTCAATCACCTGCCCCTTTTCATCGCAGACAATCAGCCGGTCGGCATCGCCATCCAAAGCAATGCCGATATCCGCGCCAACCTCAACGACTTTTTCGCACATTTGGTCAGTATGAACGGCGCCGCAATTATCATTAATGTTGCGCCCGTCGGGATCAACGCCGATCGCGATAACTTCCGCGCCCAATTCATACAACACCGTCGGCGCAACACGATAAGAAGCCCCGTTCGCACAGTCCAAAACGACTTTCAGACCGTCCAAACGCTTGCCGCGCGGAAACGTATTTTTCACGTATTCAATATAGCGTCCGACTGCATCGTCCAGCCGCTTCGCCTGTCCGATCTGGGAAGACGGCGCCAGACAGTCTTTTGTATCGCCGAAAACGCGTTCTTCGATTTCCAGCTCCATTTCGTCAGACAGCTTGTAGCCATCGGGACCGAAAAACTTAATCCCGTTGTCTTCATACGGATTATGAGAAGCGGAAATCACAACGCCCAGATCCGCGCGCATGGATCGGGTCAGCATTGCCACAGCCGGCGTCGGCATCGGCCCCAACAGCAGCACGTCCATACCGACCGCTGTAAAGCCGGCCACAAGCGCCATTTCGATCATATAGCCGGACAAACGCGTGTCCTTGCCGATTACAACTTGGCGGCGGTGGTCTCCGCGTTTAAACAAAGATCCAGCCGCAACCCCCAACCGCAAAGCGATTTCCGCCGTCATCGGGTCCTGATTGGCTTTTCCTCTGACACCGTCCGTTCCGAAAAGCTTCCGTACTGCCATTTTAAACTCCTTAATTTTTTGCTGTAAACAAACAGCTCTGTTCTATCGGATATGTTTTACCAAATCCGATAGAACAGGCAATACACTTTCTGTTACAAAAATATACGATTTTTATGCCTCTGAAGAATCATCGCCCGTTTTAGCGCCGTCTTTCTGTTCTTCCTGCGGTTTAACGGGAGCTTCAGCCGATTTTTCTTCGTTTTTTTCCGTTGCCGGCGCAGGATCCGTAACCGGCACGGTCGAACGGGAGGAAATATGTACGCCCGGTTCTTCACGGGTCAGCTTTTCCCCTTTCAGCAACGCCTTCACCTCGTCCGCCGTCAAGGTTTCATATTCCAACAATCCCTGCGCTATCGCTTCCAGAATATCGCGCTTTTCCGTCAGGATACGGCGGCATTCCGCATATCCCCCCTCAACCAGAGCCTTGATTTCCGCATCAACTTTCGAAGCCAGCTCCTCGGACACATTTTTCCGCTGACTCAAAGAATAGCCGAGAAAAACTTCGCCGTCCGGCTCTTCGATCGCGATCGGACCGATATCCTTGTTCATTCCCCACTGCGTCACCATATTGCGCGCAATGTTCGTTGCAACCCGAATATCCTGAGAAGCCCCCGTGGATACCTGATCCGCGCCGAACACCATTTCTTCCGCCACACGGCCGCCGAAGCAAATCGCAATCTGTTCCTTTAAATAAATATACGAACGCGAATCTTTGTCATCTGTCGGCAAAGACATCGTGACCCCCAAAGCACGACCGCGGGGAATGATCGTTACCTTGTGCAGCGGGTCTGAATGCGGAGATTCCAACATCATCAAAGCATGGCCGGCTTCATGATAGGCCGTCATTTTCTTGTCTTCTTCGGTCATGATATGAGATTTGCGTTCCGCCCCCATCATAACCTTGTCCTTGGCATATTCAAATTCCGCCATCGTGACAACGCGCTTGTTGCGTCTGGCCGCCAGCAAAGCGGCTTCATTGACCAAATTTGCCAAGTCCGCCCCCGAAAAGCCCGGCGTGCCGCGCGCTATTTTCTTTACATCGACATCGGGACCGATCGGACTCTTTTTCATGTGCACGGCCAGAATCTTTTCACGTCCGGCCAAATCGGGATTCGGCACCACAACCTGCCGGTCGAAACGTCCGGGACGCAATAACGCCGGATCCAGCACATCGGGACGGTTCGTGGCCGCGATTAAAATCACTGCCTCGTTCGTATCAAAACCGTCCATTTCGACCAACAGCTGGTTCAGCGTCTGTTCGCGTTCATCGTTTCCGCCGCCCAATCCTGCGCCGCGATGACGTCCGACCGCATCGATTTCATCAATAAAGACAAGGCAGGGAGAATGCTTCTTCGCCTGTTCGAACATATCGCGCACACGGGAAGCCCCGACGCCCACAAACATTTCCACAAAGTCGGAACCGGAAATCGTAAAGAACGGCACGTCCGCTTCTCCAGCAATTGCTTTTGCCAGCAATGTTTTTCCCGTTCCGGGAGGACCGACCAGCAAAACGCCGCGGGGAATTTTGCCTCCCAAACGCTGAAAACGTGCCGGATCCTTTAAAAAATCAACGATTTCAACCAGATCTTCTTTAGCCTCGTCAATACCGGCCACGTCTTCAAAGGTAACTTTGTTGCCCTGCCCTTCCAACATGCGGGCGCGCGACTTGCCGAAATTCATTGCTTTGCCGTTGCCCGCAGCCATTTGGCGCATAAAGAAAATCCACACGCCGATAAACAAAACAAACGGCAGCCAATAAAGCAGCCCGCTCCAGAACGAAGATTCTCCCTCAGGCGGAACGGCAGTCACACGAACATTTTTATCCAGCAGCCGATCAACCAAGCCCGCATCGTCCGGCGCGTACAAAGCAAACTTTTGTCCGTCCGTCAAAATGCCGGCGACTTTGTTGCCCTGCAAAACAACCTCCCGCACTTTTCCTTCCTGCACCTGCTGGGTAAATTCAGAAAAGGCCATAACCGTATTGTTTTTAGTCGACGAACTGTTTTGAAATGTATCGAATAATGAAAATAGCAGAACTCCGACAACCAGCCAAACAAAAATATTTTTACTCACTTTAACCGCCTTATTTATATGACAGGAGCCGTCCACTGCACCGCCGTGCACAATGCGCAGGCAGGCGTAAAACGAACCTGACAGCTTGCCTGAGTCCGTTTATACCCCAAATGAGGCGCAATAAAAAGCCCTTCGTTATCAAAAAGTGCCGGCAAAACGCAAAAAGTTCTTTTCGGAAAGGGACGTTTGCCCGCCGCAGCGTTTTTCAGCGGAGCAACAGACAGCAATTGATTCGGATTAAAATCCAGTTCAAAAGTAAACCTGTCCCAACGAAACATGGTTCGCCCGCCGACCTGTTCCGGCGCAGGCAGATCACTCAGCTCCCTCCAAATCAGGAGTCTGTTTTTTGCACAAGCGGCAATTCGGCACCCTCCCAGCGTTGCTCCCGAAAAGCCCTCCGACATGATTTTTTCATACAATTTTTTTAATGACTCCGAACGCGGCGCATACGGCCTGTTTGCCGTAAAACGCAAAAAATCCCCCAAACAAAACAGGGCCGTTTCCTCAGACAACGAGTAAAACGCCTGCTTTGAAAAAAGTAAATATCCCCGATCGGACACATTGGTCTCGCTTTGAATGAACAAAGCCGCCTCCTTTTCAATTTGCCGGCGCTTTTGTCCGTAAACCAGAGTTTGCTGAAAAGCCTCTTCAATCTGTTCCGCCATCAAGGCCTGCCGCAGACGCCCGCGGTCGAAATCAGAACTTAAGTTAGTTTCATCTTCCACCCACTGCATTTCATAAAAATGGTTATAGGCTCTTAAATCTGCCGGAGGAATACTCAATAACGGCCTCAAAATCCGCCCGAAATCCGTCCTTCGGACCGCTGACATGCCCGCCAGCCCGATCGGTCCGCTGCCGTGAGCCTGTCGAATCAAAAATGTTTCCGCCTGATCTTGCCGGTGATGCCCCAACAATAAAACAGAACACTTCTCCGCCAGACATGCCTCGGCCAACAAATAGTAACGAGCGTCCCGCGCCGCCTGCTCAATGCCATGCGCGGGCTTTTTTCCCTCCCATTTTAAAAGACGGCAGTGAATTCCCCGCCCCGTCAGCCGTTCCATTGTCAGGCGCGCCTGCTGTGCCGAAGAAGGCCGCAGACCATGATCGACAATCAAAGCAATCATTTCCCCGTTTTGTTCCGCAACAAACTGCTGCGTTAACAGACACAGCGCCGTACTGTCCGCACCGCCCGAAACAGCGACGGCAATCCTGCCGCCGTCAGGCAGGCCGAACGCCGTCATTGCCCTTTGAAAAACGGCCTGCGTCTGTTCTACGGACATGAAAGCTTCTGCACTTCCGTTTCAAGGCGTTTTTTCATTGATTCGGAAACCTTAGGATATTCCTTCGTAAAATTCTTAAATGCGATGCAGGCTTCGTCCTTTTTATTCAACTTGGCCATTGTAACGCCCAGCTTAAACAGATTATCCGGCGCCTTTTGGCTGCCGCGGTAATTCTGGAACCCTTCGGCAAAAGCAACTGCCGCTTTTGAGTACATAGACCGCGCGAAGAAAGATTCCCCCAGCCAGTATTGCGCATTTCCGGCCAGTTCATGTTTCGGATAAAGAGATAAAAACGCTTCAAACTCCGCCTGAGCCGTTTTGTAGTTCTGTTTTTTTATGGAGGCAAACGCTTGATCATACAGCTCTTTCGCTGATTTTTTGCCGTACCTATCCTTCATTTGCAGTTCTTTGTCTTTAGCCGCCTTTGCAGCAGCAGCTTCCTGCTCTTTTTTCTTTTTTTCGGCCTCTTTTTTCGCTTTTTCCGCCGTTAATTTTTCCTCTTCCATTTTTTTGATTTTCGTTTCTGCCGTCTGCAGCTTCTTTTCCATTTCAGTGAAACGCACGTTCATATCCGCGCTGACCCGATCTATCCGGTTCTGCAGTTCGTCCTGAATAAAACGAATGGTTTCAATTTCCCCCGTTAATTGACGCAAGTTTTGTTCTGCCTCCTGCAGCTGCATCAACATGGCGTCCAGTTTGTCCTCTGCGGGACTATCTGAAGAAGGCCGCTTCCTGCTGCCGACATAATTATTGGACAGCTTTTTCTGCACACCTTTCAAAGCGTCCTCCATACGGTCCAGCCGATCAGCCAATTCGCCGACATTAACGGTTGCCGCTTCGGCAGAACCGACAAACATCACAAATCCTAAACAAAAAACAAAAATTCTATCCATGTTCTCTGGTCCGTCAAAAATCAAAAAAGAGTGCTTTATTATAAAGCACTCTTTCAAGATTATGCTAATCTTTTTTTAGGATTAATCCGTCACGATCAAAGTCACGGTACGACGGTCTTCCGCCCAGCCTTTCGGCGTGTTCTGTGTTGTTGCCAATTCCGTTTCACCCATGGAAACGACGGAAACACGGTTCGGATTGATGCCGGCTTTTGTGATATAGTTTTTTACGGCTTCAGCACGCTTTTCGCCCAAATGCATATTATACGCTTCTGTTCCGCGCGGATCCGTGTATCCTTGAACGATAATTTTCTTTTTCGGATTTTCTTTCAGCCATTTGATCTGCTTATCCAGCACTTTTTTGCCTTCCGCAGTTATTTCAGCCTGCCCCGTTGCAAAGAACACTTCGTCCTGACGGAATTCTTCTTTAAACGCTTCGCATTTCGTTGCGCTATGAGAACAAGCCGAAAGCATCAACAAAACGCCGAACGCGCTCAACACTGTTTTTTTCATTGTGATCTCTCCTTTAAACAGTTCATAAAAAAAAGCACCCTAAAATATAGGGTGCTTTTCTTTATCGGATAAGCTGATAATTAGTCTTTAACCAACGTGACGGCACGACGGTTCTGAGACCATGCAGCTTCGTTAGCGCCGACAACTGCCGGACGTTCCTTGCCATAGGAAATCACACGGATGCGATCGGCATCAACACCGCGGGAGATCAGATAATTCTTAACAGCAACGGCACGGCGTTCACCTAAAGCCAAGTTATATTCACGCGTACCGCGATCGTCGGTATGTCCTTCGATCACAATCTTCTTCGTCGGGTTAGCTTTCAGATATTCTGCCTGAACCTTCAAAACTCTGACCGCATCAGCAGACAAGTTAGATTTATCAAAGCCAAAGAAAACACGATCTTTCGCATTCTGAACAAAAGCTTCACTCTGTTCAGCAGCCTGCTGCGCAGCTGCGGAAGCTTCGTCTTCCTCTTCGGCGGGTGTTGTAGAAGCACAGCCGGAAATCAAAGCAACGGCGGCTAAAACAGCAAACAAACGTTTTTTCATGAGATTACTCCTAAACAAAACAACCAAACTTTCTAAGTGAATTTAAGCAAATTTTCTTGTTTATGCAACACTTATTTCATTTTTTCACTTTTTTTTACCGATTGGATAAAAGAGGCGACCATGCCGGATCGCTTGCATCAACGGGAGTGATCAAGCGGCGCTCATTATATCCTGTAATATCAACGGCATAGATTTTTGTCGCTCCGGGGATTCCGTCACGGTTGGGCGGATCCTGACGGAAGTACATTAAAATACGGCCGTTCGGCGACCACGTCGGCGCTTCCACCAAATATCCTTCAGCGATCAGGCGTTCTCCGCGTCCGTCGGGGAACATAACGCCGATATAGAACCGGCCTCCCGCCATTTTTGTAAACGCAATATAGTCTCCGCGCGGCGACCAAACCGGCGTGGCATAACGACCGTTGCCAAAGCTGATGCGCTTGACATTTTTGCCATTGGCGTCCATGACGTACAGCTGCTGAGCCCCGCTGCGGTCCGAATTAAAAACAATCTGTTTGCCGTCCGGCGAATAACTCGGTGACGTATCAATCGCAGAGGAACGCGTCAATTGCCGGATCACGCGCGTATCCAGATTCATTTCAAAAATATCCGTTTTGCCGTTATCCGCCATAGACATAATCAATTTATGACCGTCCGGCGAAAATCGAGGAGCAAACGTCATGCCCGGAAAATCGCCGACAACCTGCTGTCTGCCCGATTCAATATCGAACAAATACACGCGCGGCGTATCTTTATAATAAGACATATACGTAATTTGTTGCATATTCGGCGAAAAGCGCGGCGTTAAAACAAGATTCAGGCCATCGGTTAAAAACTGGTGGTTTTCGCCGTCCTGATCCATAATCGCCAATCGCTTAATTCTGTTCAGCGCCGGTCCGGTTTCCGCAATATAGACAATACGCGTGTCAAAGTATCCGTCTTCGCCCGTAATGCGCTTATAAACCGCATCTGCAATCATATGTGCGGCCCGACGCCACCCTTTTTCATCAACTTCCATTGTAGCGGAATATAATTCCTGCGCGGCATAAACGTCCCAGAGGCGCACGGAAATGCGGATCTGTTTTTTGCTTAAGTAATCAACGTGCCCCTGTATCAGAGCTTCGGCAGAAATCGCCTGCCAATCCACAAAAGCGGGCGCATCTTCTATCCCCTTAAACGACTGCAAATAAGCCAAAGAATCCAATATCTTAAACAGTCCCGAACTGGTCAGGTCACTTTCTATCACCTGAACAATTTTTTGTGCCGTTTCCTGAGCGTCCTCCTTTGCCATTTGTCCGCTGACAGAAAATTCAGGCAGGCCGACAGCCATTGGTTCGGAACGGGCGCCCGTAATGTCAATACTCAGTTCAGCCTTGGCAAAGCCGGTCAAAAATAAAGAAAAAAGCAGCGTCACTAAAAATATTTTTTTAATCATTATATTACTCCGCCGTCAAACGGGTTGAACCTGAGAAGAAGCGTTTTCCATGTATCATAAGACTGTTCATAATTCTTGGGAAAAATTTTGAACGGAGAATCTTCTTTCTTTTTATCGCAAATATATACGGCACGCCTGGCGCTTTCCGCAACGGAACGATACGCCGTATCTTTATTATATTTCGTTTTGTTAAGGATTTTGGCGTCTTTGACCGTCCCGTCCTTATTCAGAAAAACCCGGATTTCAATCAGCATGTTATGCACGCCGCGCACACCGGCGTCCAAATTCCAACATTCCCTTAATTTAATACCGATCATATCTTTTTCGGAAACAGACAATTCCTGCATATAGCTGCCGCCTTGTCCGCCTTCTATACCTTCCGTGACAATTTCGTCCGGATTGACTTCGGCAGCCGTATGCGCATCTGCATATCCCATGCCGCTTTTAATGCCGTCAACAGAGGCCAGCAACGTTTTAAACGGATCGTCTGTTTCTCCGCCGCCTTGATTTCCTGTATTTTTAATTGAATTTGCAGGCGGTTGTACGGAAGCCGCCGATTCCGGCTGTTTCTGAGGTGCCGTTACGCTTTTTAAAAGCTTGTTCAAATCGTTTTCCAAAGCGGCGCTCGAAGATTTTTTTCCGCCCGAAGTTCCCGCTTTTCCGCCGCGCGTTTCCGGCTGAACCGAATTTTTGGCCGATGCCTTGCTGTATGCCGATGTGCGCACGGATTTTTTTGTTTCTTTCTTTGCCGCCGTCGGAATCAATTTCGGCGGCAGATTCGTCATTTCGGCAATCTTGACCTGAGACAAATCCACAACAAACATCGGAACGGAAACGACCTCCGGCTGATGCGCCGAAGAAAAGTCGTATGTCAGCAAAAAAACAGCAAAAAAATGCAGCAAAAGAGAAAAAACGATCGGCATATGGTCAAAAGCGGCCTGAACCGTTTTAAATAAAAACGGACAGTGTCGTAAGCGCATAAAAAAGCTCAGCCGCAATCCCACCGGTCAGCCTCTCCTATTTCTTTTTGGTCCCAGAGCCGTTTTCCAATGCATCAACATCGACTAAATCACCGGTTTTCAGTCCGACTTTCGAAATACCGGCCAAACGCAGCAAGCTCATCAATTCAATGACTTGCCCGTAAGAAGCCGCTCGATCGCCGCTGATCACGATTTTCAGATCGGGATTGCTTTTCTGCATTGCCTGCAATTTTTTGACCAAAGCTTCCGGCTGGACGGTTTCATCGCCTAAATAAATTTTAGATCTGGCATCAATGCTGATATCCACGGCCCGATCCGATTCTTCTATGGCCTGTCCGTCTCCATGCGGCAAATCCAGAGAAATTCCCGTTGTCATCATTGGCGCGGTCACCATGAAAATGACCAAAAGCACCAACATCACATCGACAAACGGCGTCACGTTGATTTCTGCAAAAGAAGCCTTTTGCCGCCGTCCCCGCGCTGAAAATTTAACGGAAGCCCCCATATCAAGCGCTCCGTTTTTCCGAACGATATGTCGTATCATCGATTTGACGCGACAAGATTGTGCTGAATTCACCGGCAAAGTTTTCCAATGTCTTGGCATACCGGTTCATATCGCTGGACAGTTTGTTATAAGCCAGAACTGCCGGAATCGCCGCCGTCAGCCCCAATGCCGTGGCAAACAGCGCTTCCGCGATGCCGGGAGCAACAACAGCCAAAGAAGTATTCGAGCTCGATCCGATGTTATGAAAGCTGTTCATAATCCCCCAAACCGTTCCAAACAGCCCGATAAACGGAGAAACCGCGCCGGTGGACGCCAAAAACGTCATGCGTTTTTCCATACGGTCCATTTCGCGGTCCATTGTGACCTGCATCACGCGGTCAATACGCTGATTCAAGCTGGTACCGTGCACGCCGCCTGCCCCCAGTGTCCCGGAAGACCGGCGCCATTCGCGCATCGCCGCCACGAATACGGCGGACATCGGGTCTAAACGGAAGGGTTTAGCCTCCAGCTTGTCGAACATTTCATCAAGCGATCCGCCCGACCAAAATTGAGATTCAAATTTTTTGGCGTCTTCGGTGGCCGAACGCAGCAACATAATTTTTTCAAAAATAATCGCCCATGACCAAACCGAGGCCATCGCCAAAATGATGATAACCGTTTTTACAACAAAGTCAGCCTGCAGAAACAGTCCCCACATTGAAAGACTGGACGCGGCCGCAGTTAAAGATCCTGCCGGCATAAAAGCCCTCCCTTAAAACAGTATACTTTTAAGGAAGCTTACACCATATTCATTAACAGTTTACGAAATTTCAGCTAATTTTGTTCTGATTTCACCGGGAATGCGCATCGGCCTGCCGTCAGCTGCCACACAGACAACCTGCAGTTTGATTTCAACCAATGTTTCTTCGCCGCGTTTGACGATCTGAAAACAATCAAAGCCCGCGCCGCGCAGTTCTAAAAGTTCCGTTTCGACAATCAGCTCGTCTTCCAGATAAGCCGGCTTTTTATAATCAATTTCGCAATGTCTGATCATAAAGCCGCACGGTTTCTCGCTTTGTGCCATTTCTTTGCAGGTAATGCCGTGCTCATGCAGGAAAAACATACGCGCCCGTTCCGCAAATCCCAAGTATTTCGAATGATAGACCACACCGCCGGCATCTGTATCTTCATAACAAATATTGATCGGCATATATGTTTTCATCGCATATCTCCTTATTCATTATTTAACGGCGAACAAATCGTTTTGAGCCGATTCCGGCACATTCAGCCCTAAATGTTTAAAGCCCAAAGCCGACAGCATGCGCCCCCGCGGCGTACGCTGGATATAGCCCTGCTGCAGCAAATAAGGCTCGATCACTTCCTCGATCGTATCACGTTCTTCGGATAACGCTGCCGCCAGCGTATCCGCACCGACCGGCCCGCCCGCATACTTTTGTGCAATACACGTCAGATAGCGCCGGTCCATCATATCCAGACCTTGCTTATCCACGTCCAACCGCTGCAAAGTCCTGTCCGCCAAAGCCGCATCGATTTCCTTCTTGCCCTCGAATACAGCGAAGTCGCGCACTCGCTTTAACAGACGGCCTGCCACGCGCGGCGTTCCTCTGGACCGTTTGGCAATTTCAATCGCGCCGTCCTCCGTAATGCCGACATTCAAAATACCGGCCCCGCGAATGACGATTTTTTTCAGCTCTGCCGGATCATAAAAATCCAACCGCAAAGGAATCCCGAACCTGTCGCGCAAAGGCTGGCTCAGCAATCCCGAACGCGTCGTCGCCCCAATTAAAGTAAACGGCTGCAAAGGAACGCGCACGGTTGTTGCGGCGGGTCCCGAACCGACCAAAACATCTAATTGAAAATCTTCCATGGCAGAATAAAGCGTTTCTTCAATTGTCGGAAGCAAACGGTGAATTTCATCAATAAATAGCACGGAATTCGGCTGAACAGTCGTTAAAATCGCGGCCAAATCGCCGATTTTTGTGATTGTCGGCGCGGCGATCGAACGGAAATCAACGTCCAATTCATGCGCGACAATCTGCGCCAACGTCGTTTTCCCCAATCCGGGAGGTCCTGACAACAACACGTGATCCAGCGCCTCTCCTCTGGCCAAGGCGGCAGTCACGAAGATTTTTAAATTTTCGCAGACAATTTTCTGTCCCGTAAAATCGCTGAGCATTTGGGGCCGCAGCTTTACCAGCTCTTCGTCTCCTTCGCGCCGTGCGCCTGAAATCAAGCGTTCTTCGGTCATTTGGCAAATCCTTTCAGCGCTTCACGGATCAAATCGGCAAAGCCGGCCTCGGCTCCAAGCGTTTTCATCGCTTTAGACACAGCCGAAACGGCGTCCATACGCGCATACCCCATATTGATCAGGGCGGAAATCACATCGTCCGCCGCGCCGCCGGAAGCCATGTGCCCCGCCGCCACATCAATTGACATATCCCCGTCGGTTAAAGACGACAGCGCGCCGATTTTTCCTTTCAGTTCTGTTACAATGCGCACGGCCAATTTCGGTCCGACGCCGTTGGCTCTGGACACCGCTTTTGAATCGCCCGAAGCAATTGCCAGCGACAAATTTTCCGGCGACAAAGCCGATAAAATCGCCAAAGCAACCTTCGCCCCAACTCCCTGCACCGTTGTCAGCAGCGCAAACCAACTTTTTTCCGCCTCGTCCGCAAAGCCGAACAGTTTGATGCTGTCTTCGCGCACCTGCATTTCGGTCAATAACGCTGCCGCTCCGCCGGTCGGTGGCATTTTCGAAAGCGTCCGTCCCGAACAAAACAATCTGTACCCGACTCCGTTTACGTCCAGGATTAAAAAGCCGTCACCGACCGAATCAAGATTTCCTCTTAACTTTGCAATCATTTCTTTGCCAGCTCCGAAAGCAGTTTCAACCGTTCTTTAGTCACGCGCAAAAAGGAATGACAGATCGCCGCCGCCGCCGCATCTGCCGCGTCGGGCTTCATTTTTCCCGCCGCAGGCAGCAGCGTGTGCACCATCATATCAACCTGCGCCTTTTCAGCATGTCCCACACCGACTACCGCTTTTTTGATCTGGTTTGCTCCGTATTCGGCGACCGGTATGCCGCAGGAAGCCGGCGTCATCAGGACAACGCCGCGCGCTTGAACCAATTTTAAGGTCGTTTCCGGGTTTTTGTTCACAAAGACCTGTTCAATTGCGGCTTCGTCGGGAGAATATTGCGTTATCACCGTGCGAATCTTCTGATGCAGTTCCAGCAGCCGTTCCGCCAAAGAAAGCGAATCGGTCGAATCGGCCACGCCTGAAGCGACATAAGTTATCTTGGAACCGCTGCAGTCAATAACCGCCCAGCCTGTATGTCTCAAGCCGGGGTCCAGCCCTAAAATCCGCACGGCGGTGATCAAAATCAGCCTTCCAGTTTGGCCATGATTTCATCGGAAACGGAAACATTGGAAGCGACGCGCTGCACATCTTCCTCGTCATTCAGCGTTTCAACGAAATCAAAAAACTTTTTCGCCGTTTCCGCATCTGTCAATTCGGCTTCAACCAAAGGCTTCCAGTCAAAGCGGCAAATGGTCGGCGTTTCAAATTTGGCTTCCAAAGCGTCGCGAACCGCCCCCAAATCATCGGGAGCACAGGTAATGCGGTGTGTTTCTTCGTCAGATTCGACATCGTCCGCACCGGCTTCCAAAGCGGCTTCAAACATTGCATCGGCTTCGGCAACGGAAGCGGGATATTCGATCAGACCAATCCGCTGGAAGTTAAACGCAACAGATCCTGTTTCCCCCATAACGCAGCCGGCTTTGCCGAAAATGGAACGAACGATCGGCGCGGTGCGCTTCGGATTGTCGGTCAACGCTTCGACAATTACGGCCACATTGCCCGGACCGAAGCCTTCGTAACGAATTTCTTCGTAGTTTGCCGCATCGCCGGTTGCCGCTTTTTCAATCGCGCGCTTGATGTTGTCCTTCGGCATATTTTCAGCGCGGGCTGCCGCTATCGCCGCACGCAAACGCGGGTTATAAGCCGGATCGGGCAAGCCGGACTTTGCGGCCACCGTGATTTCACGGCCCAGTTTGGAAAACGTACGGGCGCGGATCTTATCCTGCGCGCCTTTGCGGTGCATAATATTCTTAAATTGTGAATGACCTGACATGGTACTCCTCTGGTCTTTAACAGTTAATAAAACAAATATCGTTTTTCTTTTAACACCATTTAAAGCGGCGGTAAAGATTCCTGTAATCGTCCGCCGCAGCGAATCATATAAATTTTTTCCGCCAGCCCGGCTGCGTCATTTGTATCAACCATAACGCCGCAGAGTGTCGCCTCGCCCTTTTCCGGTTCGTATTTTTCATGGGCGACATTGGTGACAAACCGGCGTACGGGCTCTTCTTTTTTCATGCCGATCACCGAATCAAAGCACCCGCACATGCCCGCATCAGTCAGATAAGCCGTCCCGTTCGGCAGAATTTGCGCATCTGCCGTCGGGACATGAGTATGCGATCCGACAACCAGACTGACAGAACCGTCCAAAAACTGTCCCAAAGCCATTTTTTCACTGGTCGCTTCGCCGTGAATGTCAACAATCATCGCCTGAGCGTCTTTCCCCAGCCTGACCGCATCTGTCCATTGCTTCGCGACAGAAAACGGATTTTCGATCGCGTCCATGAAAACACGGCCCTGCACATGTAAAACACCGACTTTGCGCCCGTCCGGCAAACGATACAATCCCGCGCCTTTGCCGGGTGTCCCCGCCGGATAATTCGCCGGCCGCAGCAGACGGTTTTCCGTATCCAGTATCGGCTGAATTTCTTTGGCTATCCACCCGTGATTGCCCGAAGTAATAACGTCAGCCCCCGCATTGAACAGTTCGCGGCAGACGCTTAAGCTCAGTCCGAATCCGTGCGCGGCGTTATCCCCGTTAACAATTGTGAAATCAACATAATATCGACGGCGAAAATCCGGCAGTCTTTCAGCAACCAAATGACGGCCCGATTTGCCGACGACATCGCCCAAAAATAAAATGCGCATTAAATTCCCTTTATAATTTCCGTTTCCGTCAGAATAAAATTCAGTTTTTCGTCCGTTTCTTCCAAGGGCACGCGCTCGATTTCCTGATCGGAAAAGGCCGCGCCGATGACAACAGGATTTTCTGTTTGACGCAGTTTTGCCACAGTTCTGTCGTAAAAACCGCCGCCATAGCCTAACCGCCCTCCCTGCCGGTCAAAAGCCAGCAATGGCAGCAGCAAAACATTCGGCAGGACCGTTTCATATTTTTCATCAGGCTGTTCCGTGCCGTACGGACCGGCGACCAGCTCTGCATCGGGTTCCCACCGTCTGAACAGCAAAGGCGCATTTTTATCCGAAACAACCGGCAAAGAAACCGTCAGGCCGCGGTTGAACAAAGAAAACATCAGCGGCCTGATGTCCAATTCGGTCTTCATCGGCCAATAGGCGGAAAAGACGGGATTTTCCGGCAGCGGCAAGTCTGAAAAGCGCGTTACGATTTCCTGAGCGCACCACAAAGCGTGATCCAAAGCAATTGCCGCCCGTTTATGAACAGCCGCCGTGCGCAATTGTCTTTTCAGAAAAGTATAATCCATAGCCCTGCTTTCTTTAAAGGTAAGAGGAAGACGACCTCTCTGACCGTTGGATCAGCAACACGCGTCGCGTGGGCCGCTTTGTGTAGGTGGGCGCCGTAATACGACAAGACTTCGACGCTTTAAAAAAGCACGTTGTCCGCCGCAGGGACAGCTCCCTTAAAAGTAAACGTTGGCCCCGAGTACCAGCGGGATCCTGACGAATCGAAAAGTCAATCTTCCGCTTTAGAGATTACGCATTTTCGATCGTTTCGGCAACAGCTGAAATGCGTTGTGTCACTTTTTCTATCAGCTGCGTTGTCTGGGCCAAAACTTCCGCCGAGGCGGCATTTTCCACCTGCGCAGCAGACAATTCCTGATTTTTTTCAGTTAAATCACTGGCCAAAAGCAGTGCGCCCATAACCAATCCCAGACCTTCATTTACAGGCATGCGCGATTTGATAAACGATACTTTTTCATCAAGCTGATGAGCCAAAGATTTCAGATTTTCCTCCTGCCCTTCGCCGCAGGAAACGGTATATCTCTGTCCGCCGACCGATAATTGAACGTCTGCCATGCCTTATCCCCTTAAAATTTTCAGCTCTTCCAGAGTCGAATCCAAACGATCGGAAGCTTCCTGCGTGATCTGTTTTAATTCTTCATAGGCCTGCCGCAAACCGTCCAGTTCAATCGAAAGCCTTTCTTTTTCATCGCTCAGCCGCTTTTGATCTTCTCCGCACCGGTTCAGTTCAGAGCGCAGCCGGTCGGCTTCCTGCCTCAGCGCATCGATTTGGGCATCGTCCGTTCCCGATGATCCGTTTTGTTCCCTCAGGCGCTGCAGTTCCTGCTCAGCGTCCGTTTTGGCCTTGATTAAAGCGGGGCGTTCGCGTCCCCAGCCTTCACGGAACTTTTTAAACTGCTCCCGTTCGCCCAACAGCTGATTCTTCTCGGCAATCAAACGGTTGCGAATGGAAACAAGCTCCTCTTTTTCTTCTTTGAGCTGCTTTAATTCCGATTCAGAAGCCTGCGCGGCGTCCCTTTCCGTTTCCGCCTTATCCAAAGCGTCCTGTAACGACTGGCATTTTTCACGCAGTTCCGCTGTTTCCTGCTGCCGTTCAACGATTATTTCCGCTGCGGCGTCCAAACGCTGCGCCGCGTGCGCCAACGCTTCCAATGCCGATTGCAGCTGCCCTTGTAAACTCACCGCTTTTCCCCTCGGTTATCAAATTATTTCCTGTTTAAGATAAAGGTGTTCCGCTTTTTGTGCAACAGCCTTGTGAACCTTTTTTCCCGTTATTGACAAATGCGGCCCGTTCTGCCGTAATAAAAGCCTTAAAGAAAGGACCGGCTTTGATGAAACAAGACCTTTTTCTGATTATTCCCGCAAACATTCCTGAAAACCGACTTCTTGAACGCTTCGGTCAGTTATGTTTAAAAACACCGCCGCAGGCCGTTTTATACGAAACGGCGAATCAGCCTGACAAGCAGGCACGGCATGTCATCGAGGCCATTCAGGCCCGAAACAGCGCCGTTATTCTTAAAGAAGATGTTGCCGGAGCCCTTTCTTTGCAGGCAGATGGCGTGCAGATCGTTTACGGCAGCGATATAAAAAAAATCAGAAAACAAATCGGAGAAATGGCTCTGGGCGTTTTGTGCGTTTCCCGCGACGAAGCAATGCGGGCAGGCGAGGCCGGTGCGGACTATATCGGTTTTGACGGAGAAAACGCCGCCGAACTGACACAATGGTGGAGCGAATTATTCACGCTGCCCTGTGTTGATTTTAACCTTGATTGTCCGTCGGACGCGGCTGATTTTCAGGTTCAGGTTCTGACCGGTTGAAAACAAACGTTTTGTTCAGAACATAACCTAACAACGCCACCGGCAGCACCAAAACGGCTCCAGCAATATATTTATTGGCCAGCCCGATCATTTCCAATCCTTTCAGACCTATAATATTAGTAGCGCAGACAACAATATATACTCCGATAAAGCGCCCCAGCAGACGCAGCTGAAAATCTTTAAAAACGACTCTGCCGAAAGTTTGAAAATTAAACAAAACGCCGCAAACGGTTGCTATGATGACAGCCGCAGCATAATTCAGTCCGACATAAATCAAGGCCGAATACAAACTGTAATAAAACAGAGTGTTAATCCCGCCCATGACCAAAAAAAGGATAAACTGTTCGGACAGGCCGGTGATTTTCACCCCCAAATGAATCCCCCAATAAAACAAAGCTTTTATTTTTTTCATGCGACCGGCGCCCATAAAACATCTTCGATTCGTTCAGCCCCTGCAATCAGCATAACCAGCCGGTCAACGCCGACCGCTATTCCGGCTGCGGGAGGCATTGCAGCCACGGCAGCGATAAAATCTTCATCGATCGGATAGCGTTCGCCGTACAGCTTTTCCTTTAAATCCATATCATGCTCAAAACGCTGTCTTTGCTCCGCCGCGTCCGTCAATTCTGAAAAAGCATTTGCCAGTTCGACATCGCCGACATAAACCTCAAACCGTTCGGCAAAGCGCGGATCCGAAGGCTTGCGTCGGGATAAAGCCGCCATGCAAACGGGATAATCATACAAAATTGTCGGCACGCCGCGTCCTAAATTCGGTTCGATTTTTTCATACGCAATCCGGAAATAAATATCGTCCCAACGATCCTGCGGATTCGTTTCAATTCCCAGCTGACGGGCCGCTTTGGCCAAAGGCGCGGGATCGGGTTCCAAACTTGGCTCTTCGGGCAAAGTGTCTTCCAATTCAAAACCCGCATATTTCCGGCAGGCCTCACAAACCGAAATTCTTTCCCATTCAGCAAAGGGATCGCATTCCCGATCCTTTTCTTTTAATACTTTAACTCCGCAGGCCTGAGCACATGCCCGGACCAAATCAACCGTATCGTCCATCAATGTTTTATAATCCGCATGCGCACGGTACCATTCCAACATCACAAATTCGGGGTGGTGACGTTTGGAACGTTCTTCGTTGCGGAACACGCGCGCCATTTGAAAAATTTTCGGCAGTCCTGCGGCCAATAATTTTTTCATGGCAAATTCCGGTGACGTATGCAGATACATGACCCGATCCGCCTGTCCGAACGGTTCGGCCAGTTCTGTCCGGAAAGCTTTCAAGTGCGGCTCCAGCCCCGGAGAAATCTGCAAAATCGGCGTTTCGACCTCCAAAAAGTCCTGCCGCACAAAAAAAGAGCGAATCGCTTCAACCACTTTTGATCTTTGCTTTAATAACGGCAGCCGGCGGGCATATTCACCGGCATGCCAGAACGGAATTCGGCTGTTCATTAAAAAAAATACTCCTCAGCTTGCGTACAGCTCTTGCGTTAAAGACGTTAATCTGATAATTTTTCCACAAATTTTATTGTCTTTCTTTTAATATACAAGGAAAAAAACACATGAAAATGCAAGCAAACCAGATCCGTCCCGGCTGGGTGATCGAATACAACGGCAAACCGTGCATCGTGATTGACTATGAATTGGTCATTCCCGGCAAAGGCAACGCAACCATTCAGGTCAAAATGCGCGATGTCGCTACCGGCGTTAAAACGGAACAGCGCTGGCGTACGGCAGATTTCGTCGAAAAATTGATGAGCGAAGACCGTGACTGCCAGTATTTATTTTCCGACGGCTCTGATTTGACGTTCATGATGACAGACACCTATGACCAGTTCACCGTTCCCAAGGAATTGTTAGGCGACCGTGCCGCTTATCTGCAGGACAATATGGAAGTTGTCGTTCAATTCATTGAAGACCGTCCTGTCGGCGTTGAACTGCCTGCAAAAGTCATTCAGACAGTCGTTGAAACGGAACCCGTAATCAAGGGACAGACTGTTTCCTCTTCTTACAAACCGGCTGTTTTGGACAACGGCCTGCGCATCGGTGTTCCGCCGTTTGTGGCGACCGGTGACAAAATTGTCGTGTCAACCGTTGACAACACCTATGTTGAACGCGCGAAATAATCATTTGCACAAAGGCGCTTAAATGACCATTAACTCGAACCGTCCTTCCGTCAGAAGGACTACTGTACGCAAAGCCGTTGCCGAACATCATTCGGCTGAACGCAAAATGCGGAGACAGCAACCGGATTCTTCTGCGTACGCGCAGCCATATCCCGAACGCAAACCGGATCCTGTTGAAAAGTTCAGGGATTCCCGGCAGGACCGTTTTATTTCGTCTTTATCGGCGAACCTGAATGTTATGATTCAGGCGGTACAAAAAGCCGGTCGGGGGCTTGCGCGTGACTTCGGCGAGCTGGAGCAGCTGCAGGTTTCCAAGAAAGGCGCGGCGGATTTTGCCTCAACAGCCGATCTTAATTCGGAAAAAATGCTGCGTGAACTGTTGTTGAAGGCACGGCCCCGCTACGGCTTTTTGCAGGAGGAAGGCGGCGTTGTCGCCGGTGCGGACACGTCTCATCGCTGGATTATTGACCCGTTGGACGGCACAACCAATTTCCTGCACGCCATTCCGCATTTTGCCATTTCTCTGGCCTTACAGGAAGACAAGGAAATTATCGCGGGCGTCATTTACAACCCGATTTCCGGCGATTTGTTTTATGCGGAAAAAGGCGGCGGCGCCTGGGCGATGACGGCTTCCGGTTCCTGCCGCCTGCATGTTTCCAACCGCAATAAACTGCAGGAGGCCTTAGTCGTAACAGGGATTCCTCATTTAGGACACGGCGCTTCGGACAAGTTCATTTTGCAGCTTAAACCGATGATGCAGAAAACAGCCGGCGTGCGGCGCATGGGTTCTGCCTCCTTAGACCTGGCTTACGTGGCTGCCGGACGCTTTGAATGCTATTGGGAAGAGGATATCAAACCTTGGGACATTGCCGCGGGCATGCTGATTGTCAAAGAAGCCGGCGGCCGTATCTGCACGTTTAAAGGAAATGAAGACACTTCAGTCGTTTTAAACGACGGATCTATTGTTGCAACAAACGACCTTTTGTTTAATACTATAAAAAAACAAATCATGGCCAATGAAGAGGATGAAAAAAAGTAATCTGCTGACATTTTTTGTAAGAGCCGTTTTTGCCTGTGCTGTTTTGATCACAATGGCAAAAGCGGCTTTTGCTCAAATCACATTGGATTTAGATGTGCTGACAGAAGATTTTCCGCCTCAAAAAAATGAACGGCCCGCTGTCGTTCAGCCGGAACCGTCTCTTCAAATTCCTTTGAAGGAACCGGCGCCGGAGGTCAAAAAGACAGCCCCGGCAGAAGTTAAAAAGACTCCGGCAGCAGAAACCAAAAAACCGACGCCGCCGACAAAACCAAAACCGGCAGCCAAACCGGTCGTCAAAAAAGCGCAGCCGCCTTCCAAAGCATCAGAGAAAAAAGCGGTCGTCCAACCTAAAGAAAAATATCAGGTTCGAGAAACCGCTCAAAAAGATGAACATGACAAACTGAAGCCTCATGCGGCGCCTGTCCCAAAAGTAAAAATTTTAGCGGCGAACAACGGTTCGGAAGAAACCGGAGAAGAGCTTTTGACAGAAGGCCGCAAATCCTCCGAAACAAGCAAAGAACCCAAACTTTCCAAGCATTTCTTGGAACAGCAGCGTCTGAAAGAAGTGCCTAAAAAACAGTTGGAAACGTTAGCCGAACAGCAGCCTGTTGTTTTAAAAGAGCCCAAACAAAAAAGCGTGCCGCAGCTTGCCGCCGAAGCACATCACAAGGCAAAGAAAGAACTGCCAGCCGTAAAGCCTGCTCCCGAAGAAAAAGTGCAGGAAACAAAACCGGCTATTTTGAATTTTTCCGTTTTCCCTGTTTCGGAAAAACTGACCACAGAGGAACGATCGGCCTTATTGGCAAAGGAAATCCCGCAGGAATCCGCTACAATTAAAGCCTTAACCGATAAAAAAACGCTGTACGGCATTTTGATTTTTGACAAGAAATCCGCTGAATTGACAGAGGAAATGCAAAACGCGCTGAATAACGTTGCCGCCGTTATGAAAAAAGAAAAAGGGCGACGGCTGATTTTGTATTCTTACAGCACGGCTGATCCGGCGGAACCGGGAAAAGAACGGCAATATGCCCTGCGCCGCGCATTAATGATCCGTTCTTATTTAACCGTACAGGGAATTCACAGTCTGCGAATCGAACTGCGGTCTCAGGGCTCAAAAGGCGCCGGCGATAAAATCCCCGACAGAACAGACCTTGTCTTCCTTGATAAATAAATAAAGGATCAGTGCTATGGAACTGCCGAATCGCTATATCACACGAATGATTTTATTCCTGCTTTTGGTTGCCGGTGCGTGCTCTATCCTTTTTCCGGCACTGCAAAATGCTTTTATGACAAACCCGCCGCTGAACGGATTAATCATCTTGGTTTTTCTGTTTGGTGTTTTCCTCAATTTCCATTCGGTTTTCGCTCTTTATCGCGAAATTAAATGGGTCAAAGCGCCCGTTTTGTCTTTGTCCGATCCCGATTTGCAAAAACTGCGTCTGCTTTCTCCGCTGGCCTTGGTTTTAAAAAATAACCAAGCCAAAGGCAATGCTGTGCTTTCTCCAACCATTGCCCGCACAATTCTGGATTCGGTCGGCATGCGTTTGGAAGAAAGCCGGGACATTTCCAAATATCTTATCGGTTTATCCACATTTTTGGGCCTGTTGGGCACGTTCTGGGGACTAATGGCCACCGTCGGCGCCGTTGCGGACGTTATCCGGTCTTTGAATGTTTCGGGAGAGGAAGCGACACAAGCCTTCAACACGATCAAAAACAGTCTGGAAATGCCTTTATCCGGCATGGGAACAGCCTTTTCTTCCTCTTTATTAGGATTGTCCGGCGCTTTAATTGTCGGTTTTTTAGACCTGCAGGCCAGCCGTGCCCAAAATAATTTCTACAACGGTCTGGACGAATATCTGGCTTCTTTAACGCGTTATTCTTCTTCCGTCGGCAGCATGTCTGATGAATCGGTGACTTCAAACGGCGCCTATGCCAATGCTTTGCTGGAACAGGTTGTGGAAAGTCTGGCCGATATCCGCAGCCAGCTGAAAAAAACGGAAACACAAGCACAGGAACGCGTGCAGACAGATATGGATATATTGCGCTTTATCAGCCGGATTGATCACAACGTCAATCAAATTGACAAACGTTCGGAGGCCCGACAGGAAACGCTATTAACCGAAGTCCGCGATTCGTTCAGACTTCTGGTCCGAACCATTTCAGGAAAAGACAAATAGAACGCCATGCGCCGTTTTCGAAATGCCACCGAATACAATTTTTGGCCCAGTTTTGTTGACGCACTGTCAACGCTGCTGATTGTCGTCCTGTTCTTTTTATTATTATTTGTTTTGGCTCATTTTTTTATGGGCAGAAATCTGGACACAAAAAACTCTGAAATCAGCCGGTTAAACGCACATTTGCAGCAGCTGACCGACGAACTGTCCGTCCAACGCCAAAACGCGGAACATTTAGCCGAAGAATTAACGCAGCTGACAGACGAACGAACGCAGGCTCTGGCACAAATCGCTTTATTGGAACAAGATGTCAAAGCGCTGAACCTGCGCAAACAGGAACTGGAAAAGGAAACCGCGCAAAAAAGCACGGAAATTCAGAGCGAACGCAAAATTTCCGAAGAAGCCAAAGCGCATATTGCCGTCTTAACGGCCCAAACGGAAAAACTGACAAAAGAATTGGCCAAACTCAGCGCTCAATTAGACATGGCTGAGGCGAAAGACAAGGAACAAAAAGCACAAATTGCCGATTTGGGCAAAAAGCTTAACAGAGCTTTAGCGGCCAAAGCGTCGGAACTGGCCTCTTATCGATCTGAATTTTTCGGAACTTTGCGCAAGGTGCTGAAAGACAGAGATGATATCCGTATTGTCGGAGACCGTTTTGTTTTTCAATCTGAATTATTCTTTAAAAGCGGATCTGCCTTTTTGGAAAATAACGGGAAAAAGCAGCTGAATATACTGGCTAAGACGCTGAAAGAACTGCAGAAAAAAATTCCTGCCAGAATCCCTTGGGTTTTGCGCGTTGACGGACACACGGACAATATTCCCATTCACAATGAACTGTATTCTTCCAATTGGCAGCTGTCCGCGAATCGGGCTATTGCCGTTGTGCAGTACCTGATAGAACGGGGCGTGCCGGCCCGCTTTTTGGTGGCCGCGGGTTTCGGCGAATACCAGCCGATTGACAGCAAAAATACAGAAGCGGCCCGCCGAAAAAACCGCCGTATCGAATTTAAGCTGACAGAACGATAACTTTTTCGTTTTTTTGCGGTAAATAAACTTGAAAAGCAAAAACTTTTAGAGTATAGAGAAAAAACTTAATGATTGTCTGGAGCTGAAGTTATGAAAAAAGATATTCATCCGAATTACCATGAAATCACCGTGGTAATGACTGACGGAACAGAATTTAAAACCCGTTCAACGATGGGCAAAGAAGGCGACACGGTTCGTTTGGATATTGATCCGTTGGCTCACCCGGCTTGGACAGGTATTTACCGTTTGGTTGACAGCGGTGGCCAGCTGGCAAAATTCAACAAGCGTTTTGCTGCTTTTACTGGTAAAAAGTAATTCTTAGAGCAGATTTAAAAGGAACCCCGGCTGCATGCGGGGTTCTTTTTTGTATTGAAAAAACGCGTGCCGAATCAGCTGAACCGGACATCTCCGACCCGTTTGCGGACAGCAACATAATAAAAGAGCCGGACGGATCAGTGTACGGCCAGGCGCAGGCGGCAGCACAAAAAGCGTTTCCGCGGGACATAATGACGGCCCGTCAACAGGCCGCTCTCTTTTGGTATGGCTTGCCTTTTCCCGCCGGAACAGTTTGGAAAGACTCGTTCTTTAGCAGGCTGCTTCTTCGGAAATCAAGGAAATAAATTCTCATGAACTGTTTTTAAAAGAAAATATTGCACGCAAAAATGGCCTTTTTTCTTTAAAAGCCGCTTTATTTCCTTATTTTTTATTAATTTGTCCCGATAACTTTACTTTTATATTTTTTTCTGTCTTTTTTATACAGCTTCTTCTAAGATATAAAGAGCAACATCAGGAATTTATCGTGTCTGGCATTATACATTACGAAGTTTATGTTTTTCAGAACAATACTTGGGACCTGTTGGGACGGTACCCGACAGAGCAGCGTGTAGACGCAATTGAATATGCCAAAACCATTGAACGGTCCGAACGCCGCCCGACAAAAGTCGTTCGTGAACTTTATGATTTAAACACGCAAACTTTTCATGAGGCCTTGGTTTACCTCAGTGAAATTCCTAAAGCAAAAGAAAAAAAGACGTCCCCTTACTCCAACAGTGTTATCCCTACGCTGACGTCTAATGCGAAACAAAAACAATCCGGCAGGAAAGTCGCGGAAAGCATTACAATGCTGTTTTTGGCAATGCTTTTTTCCGTTATCGTTTCAGGAATTGTGACGGCTTCTCTGCTGCATTTGGCCGTTTCTTCCAATTTCCTGCCGCATAACATTTCTCAGCAATTTGTTTTGGGCACTTTTACGTTTTTCTTCCTGATCGTATCAATTCCGACCGCGGCCAAATGGGTTAACTGGAATTCTTTCCTGCAGGAAGATACTCAGCAGGAAACAAAAGATAAGCCCTTATATCCCGCCTCAAGCCACGGCATTAAATTTTCAAAAAAAGAACTGTACGAACTGGGACGCAGTCAGGAGGAAACTCCAACCCTGCTTTCTAAGATAATGCGGAACATTTTTGACGGCTTTGATCTGCTGATGGGCCGGACGCCCTTTTCCCAGCAATTAAAAGAAAAAAAAGCTTCTGAAGAAGCCGCTCAAGAAAATGAAGCGGCATTGGAAAATACCGCTCAGGAAACAACAGAACAGGAAAAGGAAGAGCTGGAAGAAAACACAGAAAATACAGACGCGGATCAACTGCCAAATACAGATGAAGATGCTCAAGAGGAAAAAAGCCCGACAGAAGAAAAACCGGAAACGGTTGTTATTCCGCCGGAACTTGAAAAAAACTATCTTAAAATGACGGCCTTCCTGTCGATTATCCTGCGAGTCCTGCAAAATAAAAACATTGCCCTGAATACATACACCCGTTTTGGACTCGAACTGTACCTGGCCGGCGCATGTGAATGCATGTGTCAGGAAGACTCGTTATCAAAAGATCAAAATCGCCTGATTTTTTCGGGATTATTGACTTTGCTGGGACGGACGGCGACTCTGGCAGAAATTTTTTATTATAAAATGGACGAATACGTTCTGGAGCCTAAATACCTTTCCATGATCGAAAGCGGCGCGGAAGGCATGCGCATTTATGCGGGCAATCCGTCTTCTCCGGAACTGATCAGTGTCATACAATCTGCCGTAGATGCCTGGCTGAATCCTGAACAAAAAGACCAGCCCTCCTCCGGCATCTGTACAATTATGTTTACCGATATGGTTTCTTCCACGCATTTGACACTAACGTTAGGAGACCGCTTGGCCCAGCAATTGGTTCGTATACATAACTCTATTGTGCGAAAAGCCCTGCAGGCCTGCAGCGGTAGCGAAATCAAACATACCGGCGACGGAATTATGGCCTCTTTTCTATGGGCGTCCAATGCTATAGATGCGGCAACTGCCATTCAATTGGCCGTTCAGGAACATAACCGCCAGTCTCCTACCGTGCCTCTGGAAATCCGCATCGGATTGAATACGGGCGAACCTATTGTGGAAGATAACGATTTGTTTGGCGCAACCGTTCAATTAGCCTCCCGCATCTGCGGACAGGCCGGTGCCGGACAAATTTATGTTTCATCCGTCGTAAAAGAGCTTTCTGCTGGTAAAAACTATACCTTTAAGCCCTTAGGCGACTTTTTGCTCAAGGGCATTGACGATCCCCAACCGCTTTATGAAGTCATTTGGGATCAAAGCAAAACCGTCGTTTCCAACAATGTCGTTCATGCAATCAGTCAGGATCTATCGGAACAGGATGAAAAAGAAACTGAACTTTCAAAAGTCCTGCCCGAATTTTAGGGCTCTCTCTTTCTTTTTCAAAAAAAATATGCTACCTTAATTAAAGGGGAGGAAGAATTCCTTCAGGAAAATAACGCGCGAGGTTAAGTATGACCACAACAGTTTTGAATGCTTCTTCAACAATGGCAAAGGTTAAATCCTGGTCCAAGACATCTACGGATACGTATGCGGATTCGATCAGAACGGCGCGTGATATGGGGCAGGCCCGTTTGAATTATTCCCGCTTAAATATGATTACGACTCTGTCCGAAAACGAAACGGAGGACTGGTTTTCGTTTACAACAACCTCCCGCGGGAAATTGCGCTTGACGGCGATTAACCTGACTGCGGCCAGCAAAGATAAGGATTCGTCAAAAACAACGGCGACTGACGAATTGGAAGAAGCTGCCAACAATTATGAAAAAGCGATCGAACAATTCAGAGGCCAGGATTTAAAAGTTGAAATCTATCAATATGTCAGTAATCGGCAGACGTTAGTTGCCACAAATGAAGAAGGCAAAGGCAAACAAACGGAAGCGTTTGAACAAATGATGCGCGGACAGTACCAAGTCGCGAAGAAAGGGACGTATTATGTCCATGTGACGACAAAAGACGGCAAACCCATATCCGAAGATACGCTTTACGCACTTCAAGTACAATTAGGTGACAAATATACAAATGATTATGTCACTCAGGAACAATCCATTGATCATACGGGCATGACGAAAGGCGACATTGCTTTGGCCAAAGCGGAAGAGGCCGTCAGTTCTGCAACCGCCAGCGGAAATGTTTTAGCGGCGCAAGGAGCGAGCAATCTTTTATCTGCAGGGTATACGAATATGGCCACACTGCGCCAAAATATGGGAAAAACTGCTGCCGCCCGCATATTCAATCTTATTGCTTAGCCCCTCCGGGTACTGACCGTACGGGCGTCAGTTTTTTATATCGTGCCAATTAGCAAGACCTAATCTCCCGCTGGAAGAACGTTATGCCCGTGGCGCTGCCACCCTACGGGCGTCAGTTTTTTATATCGTGCCAATTAGCAAGACCTAATCTCCCGCTGGA
>JAFVAT010000031.1 GCA_017480385.1 Alphaproteobacteria bacterium
AAAAACTGTGATAACAAAGATGAATGCACAAGCTTCTCCTGCAATCAGGGATATGCTCTGAACGGTTCCGTTTGCCAAAAAGTCGAGTGCGATGCTTCCAGCTCCTGGTATGTCAACACAAACGGAACCATCAATGTTCCATCCGGTCGTTCATGCTGGACGACGTACGGCGCGTATGCCAACATTATAACACCGAATGCGTCTTATACTCGTGTCCAGATTTCAATGTGGCAGTACGCAACTGTTAATGGTTCATTTTCAACAGAAAAATTATGGGCTAGCGGTGTTTCAGATAATGCCAATTTAAGAAACACAATAACATTTAATGATGAGGTCACCGTCACTGGCGAAATAGGAATAGAGGAAGCGTCCAATTCCTCCGCAAGCAACAGAATGGGAACCACGTTGATCTTTAATAAAGGATTAAAAGGTTCGCCTAAATGTGTCGTGCAAAAAAATAGATTCGATCGCCGCGGTACTATGGAAACCAATGCAACATGTGCCTGTACTTCCTCACAGTGCTCTATTAATAATTAATCTAAATTTCATAGGCCAATCGTCTATGAAGACTTGGAAGCTGCGGATTTGGATCCTCCGCAGCTTCTGTTTTATATTCTGAAAACTGCTTTTCCATTTCAGGAACCCCATAAATCCTGTTCTGTTGTCTTCAAGCAATATTTATATATACATGATCCGGACACGCTTCTGCTTCCTGAACATTTACCTCTTTTCATTTGCATAATTTCCTCAGCATTCAAGCCCATTTCACAATGCCTTTCCCCATAAAACACTTTGCGGCGATACTTTGTAGCAAACATTGTGATCCTTATAATTCCATGTCAAATGTGACAGCGCATGCATATCATTCATATGGATTACTCCCTTGACCTCAATGCTCATTGGTTTACCGAATCTTCCCACATTGCAGCAAAAGCATTTTCAGGCATGACTATAAGCTTTCCGAAATCACGCGCTCAACATCTGGTTTTCGGAGTACAAAAAAAAGCTCCCGTTCATACGAACGAGAGCTTTTCTATTTGGTTAAAGCCTTTTAACGCCCGCCCTTTTGGTTTTTCAGAACAGGCAACATACCTGTCGGCAGACCGTAAGTCGCATAATTCTTGGCAAAATCCGCCGCCTTCATTTCTTTCTTCAACAGTTTCAAAGCTAACTGAGCATGCTTAATATCTGCATAATCCGCAGCTTTTTTAGCTTCTTCCTTTGTTTCGGACTTAGAAAATTCTGCGGCCAGTTTCTTCGGCGTATATCCCGCCACTGCCGCAAAAATTGCCGTTGAATACGGAGTCGGATCTTTCATCAATGCCACGGCCATTTTGCTCATGCCTTCCGCAACACTTTTTGTAACGTCGGCATCCGTTGCATAATTGACCTTTGTTTTCAGATCATATGAAGCGACCTTTTCTTTCAAAGCAACGACTTTATCATCAACGGCATCACGGCCATATCTGTCTTCTGTCACAACTTTCTTATTCGCATTATGATATTCTTCCAGAAGCTTTTTGGCTTCTTCTTTTGTTTTGCCGGCTGTTAAAGAAACCGCGCCCTTCAAATAAGTGTCCAAAAGCTTAGTAGCCTTCACATAACCTTCATATTTCATAGTAAGTATCCCCCTCTAAAATATAGTTCCGATTAAAACTCTTTCTCCAGCAAAGTCCTTTTTGGAACAGAGATACGGAAAATGATTTATTTAGAGTTACCTCCCGCCTCTTTTTTTGTCAAATATTTTTTCTTTTTTTCCAAAAATCTTTTAAGTGTCGGGCATCGCCGTTTTTCTTTTGTCCATTTTTTTAAACAACCCCGTCTTTCTAAAGGGAAAAATATTCTCTGTAAAAAGAAAACACCGTTCGACTGATGAGCCGTCTTTAAAAATGAAAAAGCCCTCCTCTTTAAGGAAAATGTTCAGGAAAATTCAGGGCTCCCCACATAAAACAGAAGCTTCTTCGTTGACAAACCCTCTTCTTATGCCGTGCCCCCGAAATGACATTTTTTGTATTCTGGGAACCATTTGTCCGACGCTGTTTTTCCAATTGCAAAAAAAAGCTCCCGTCGGATAACGAGAGCCCTTTTCTGTATTTCATAACGTTGTTTCTCAGCGTTCTGATTTTTGTTTCTTCAACATTGCCGCCTGAACAGGCTTCTGAATTAATCCGCCGCTTGGCTGACCGTAGCCGACCGCAAACAACTGAGCAATTTCCTCTTTGCGCTTTGCTTTTTCAGCCGCTTTAATCGGCGCTTCGATTTCCTTTTTCAAAAGCTTTAGGGCCAGCTGAGCATGCTTTACACGCGCATAATCCCGTGCATCTTTAGCCTGTTGCGGCGTTTTGGAAACAGACATCTCTGCTACAAGCGCTTTCCCGCCCTTAACCGCAGTATAAGCCGCCGTCGCCGCAAGCATTGTTCCCGAAAGAAGATTTACGTCCGTCGCAACAATCGGCGCAAGCATAGACGTTGCCACTCCGGCAACACCAAAAGCTATAGTATCCGACAATCCGGCAACATCGGCATCGGAAGCATAATTCGCTTTTGCCTTTAAAGAAGCGCCTTTAGCCTTCTCTTCCAGCTTTTTTTCCTTAGCCTCTACTACAGCCAAAGCATCAGGAGAATCCAGCAAAGCCTTTTTATCCGCTTTATCAAAATAATCTTTCAGCAGATGTTTCGCCTCGCTTTTTGACTTCCCTTTTGTCAGAACGATTGCTTCCTCCAAATAAGCACGAAGCAGCTTGCGTGTAGCCGCACTCCCGACAGGAGCTTCTCTTTCCGCGGCCTTTCTTTGCCCTTTGCGCTTAATATGTATCTTTTCCATAATATTCTCCTGCTTTAATAAGATATTTCTAAAATTATATCTTCAATTCCGTTTTTTATCAATTATTTTTCATTTTTTTCTTTATTTATTTTTATATTTTCAAAAAAATTACATTTCTTTTAGCGATCTTTTATTTATCTATATTGTTTTTTATAAAATTTTTCCTTTCATTTATTTTTTAATTAAAATAAAAAAGGCTCCGATCAATCGCCAAAGCCTTTTTATTCATTATACAAAGAAAAAAAGCATTCGCGCTAAATCAACGCTTTTTTTCCTTTACGAACCGCAAATAACGCCCGTTTTGACTTCCTGCAGATTAACGACCGCGACGCGCTGCAAGAGCGGCAGCAACAACCTTGTTGGCATCTGCTTTTTTCGGCATCAAAGCATCTGCGACTTTGGAAGTCTCTTTCTGCATATCATTATGAACGAAACCGCCGCTCGGATTAGCAAAAACCGCAGCCAACAGTCCGACCTGCTTCATATAAGAGGAGGTCTTGGCTTCCTTTACGCCTTCCTTTTTTGAGGCAGCTTCATTTTTAGCCGGCATATCATTGTGCACCATGCCGCCGCTCGGATTGCCGTAAGAAGCATATAACTTCTTAACCTCGTCCATATAAGAAGATTTCTTTTCCTCTTTGGCAGGAGCTTCCGCTTTCGGAGCCTCGGCAGCCTTCGGAGCCGGCATATCATTGTGCACCATGCCGCCGCTCGGATTGCCGTAAGAAGCATATAACTTCTTAACCTCGTCCATATAAGAAGATTTCTTTTCCTCTTTGGCAGGAGCTTCCGCTTTCGGAGCCTCGGCAACTTCCTGAGTCGGCATATCATTATGCACCATACCGCCGCTCGGATTGCCGAACCGTGCGAACAATTCCTTAGCTTCCTTCAAGAACCCCATTTTTTTTCTCCTTTAAATTCACTATTAGTCTTACTGTATAATCGATTCGTTTTTTTGTCAAACATTTTTCCAAAAAAAAGAGCACCCATTTATTCCTTATTTCCCGCCGTTTCTTCTATTTCTTTCTTTTTCCTGTCATTTTTTTGTCGAAAAATATGCATAAAAAAGCTCTTTTTTCAAAATTGCTCCAAGCCTCCCCTTTGCACGGTAGATGCTTTTTCGTACAACAGACACAGTCTTTCTCCCGCCGACTGCATCTAAACAGCACACAATATCTAACCAGCGCATGGCGCTGTGCGTAGACAGGCTAAACGAGCTAAGCATACCGATTTGAATAGAGCTTTGCTTCTATTATTATTCTTTTTTTTACCGAATGCTTTTCTGCGCAGCATACAGGAATTTCCCAAATCATGTGTCCGATGTATGACTTTCAGGGTGCAAAAAATACAAGCGGCTCTCTTTGATAAAAGCGAGCCGCCCTTGCGTCTTTTAATTAATCATAATTACATTTGAACAGCGACTTCATACGCCCGTTCAATTGTATCCATAATCTCTTCCTGTGCTTTTTCCGGATTTGGTTCCTCGGATTTAATATAAGAAGATAAGGCCTTATCCAAAACATCAATACTTTTTAAAACATTCGTTTCAATCACCAAAATTTTTTGCGTTTCCGCCAATGCCTGCATAACAGCTTCATCTATATCGGTCAGCAATACGTCCCTGCCGACCGAACGCTGAAAGTGCAATGTCTTATCGTCCTTTTTAGATAAAACCGGCTTTTCCGGTTCTCCTTCAAAGGCTGGCAAGAAAACTGAAATCATGCCGGCTTCGTTAATAACAAACTGCGGAGAAGGCAATTCATTAATTTCCATCTTTATTTCTCCTGTTTTTCAACTAAATTAGTTTTCATTATACAGACTTTTTACCGCTTTTCAATCTATTGATTTTTTTTCATTAAAGCATATCCCCTCTAAAAGATATTTAAGAACTTTCAATGAAAAAAAATGGCTTGTAAAATACTTTGTTCTTTCTCTTCCTTAACGGAAACAGTTCTGATGCTGTCGGCAATGCCTAAACGGCATTTGTTTGGTTCGCTGCGAACAAATTAGGCCGCTCTTTGCAAACGGTTCTTTTAACTGCCCTTCATCGAATTGTCTGCTTTGCAGCAAAAGCATTTTCAGGCATGACTATAAGCTTTCCAAAACCCTGCTCCCCATGCACCGTTTTCTGAATATAAAAAAACCGCCGAAAAATATCAGCGGTTTTTTATATTTATGCGAAAAGCTTACACTTCGCCGGCATTTTGAGAAGCCGGCAAGGCATTGGGAGCTTCTGCTGTTTCCAGATTTTCCCGATCCCGCTGAGCCGCCAAAGCGCGCATACGGTTGATTACAGACCCCGTTCCGGCCGGGATCAAGCGACCGACAATCACGTTTTCCTTCAACCCGATCAAGTCGTCCGTTCTGCCGGAAACGGCTGATTCGGTTAAAACACGTGTTGTTTCCTGGAACGAAGCTGCGGAAATGAACGAATTCGTCTGCAGGCTGGCTTTCGTAATCCCCAACAGAATCGGAGAAGCTTCCGCCGGACGACCGCCCGCCGCGACAGCCTTGGTATTTTCTTTATCCAACGCTACCTGATCCACCTGCTCACCCTGCAGCAGCGTTGTATCGCCGGCATCAGTGACTTCCAGCTTCTGCAGCATCTGACGAACGATGACTTCAATGTGCTTGTCGTTAATTTCCACACCTTGCAATCTATAGACCGCCTGGATTTCGTTGACCATATGCTGAGCAAAGGCTTCCAATCCTTTAACACGCAAAATATCACGCGGATCTTCGGATCCGTCCGTCAGTAAATCGCCGACGTGAACCGTATCGCCGTCCTGAACCAAAATCAGCTTGCCCTTCGGCACCAGATATTCGCGTTCAATATTTTCGGTTCCCTTAATCATAATGCGCTGTTTGGCCTTGTAGTCCTTGCCGAATTCGACAACTCCATCAATTTCAGCAATGATCGCGCAGTCCTTGGGCTTGCGAGCTTCAAACAATTCCGCCACACGCGGCAGACCGCCCGTAATATCACGAGACTTACGTTCAATTTCAATCGTTGCGTAAATATCCCCCGGCTGCACTTCCGAATTCTCGGGCAGCATAACAGTCGAGTTTGCCGGCAGGTTAAAGCTGCCAACGGTTTCTCCGTCTTTTTCAATGACAATACGCGCTTTTTTCGTTGTTCCCAATGTTTCCAGAACTTTAATCTGTGTCAAGCCCGTGCCTTCGTCTCTGACTTCACGGACGGTTTCGCCGTCAACAAAGTTTTCATACTTAATCGTTCCCTGCTTATCAATAAAGTAAGGAATAACATAAGCGTTCCACTCCGCCAACTTTGCGCCTTTAACGACATTATCGCCTTCTTTGACCTCGACGATTGCGCCGAACGGAATGTGATAATGCGTTTTCATCACATCTTTATCGTCCACAATAGCCAGTTCGCAGTCACGAGCCGTAACAACCATTTGTCCCTTAGAATTGGTGATCGGCTTAGACGTTGTGAACTTCACTTTGCCGTCAAAACCGGCCTCAATCGCGGACACTTCAACGTTTTGCGCCGCACCGCCGATGTGGAACGTACGCATTGTCAGCTGCGTTCCCGGTTCACCAATGGACTGAGCCGCAATCACGCCGACAGCTTCGCCGATATTGACCGGCGTGCCGCGCGCCAAATCACGACCATAGCATTTCGCGCAGATACCGTCTTTGCATTCGCAGGTCAGTGCAGAACGGACATAGACGCGTTCCACTCCAGCCTTTTCGATTTTTTCGACCATATCTTCATCTATCAGCGTCCCGCGGGCGACAATAATTTCCCCGGTTGAGGGGTTCTTCACGTCCTCTTGAGCCGTACGACCGAGAATACGCTGTCCCAAGGTCGCAACAACTGTCGTTCCGTCCAAAGCCGCCGTCATCAAAACGCCACTGTTTGTACCGCAGTCATCTTGCGTGACAATCGCATCTTGCGCCACATCGACCAGACGACGGGTCAGGTAACCGGAGTTTGCCGTCTTCAGCGCCGTATCGGACAGCCCTTTGCGCGCGCCGTGCGAAGAGTTGAAGTATTCCGCCACGGACAAACCTTCTTTAAAGTTTGCGATAATCGGCGTTTCAATGATCGCACCATTCGGTTTCGCCATCAAGCCGCGCATACCGCCCAACTGACGCATCTGAGCCGCGGAACCACGAGCGCCGGAATCGGCCATCATCCACACGGAATTGATCGGCTTTGTCGGATCGTCTTTCTGGATTTCCTTGATCATTTCGTCAGCAACTTTATCCGTGCAGGCTGACCATGCGTCAATGACTTTGTTGTACTTTTCACCCTGCGTGATCAAGCCTTCCTGATACTGTTCCTCAAACTTTTTGACCTGCGCTTCGGTATCTTTCACGATGTTCCATTTCTTCTTAGGAACAATCATGTCATCTTTACCAAACGAAGTCCCGGAAACAGCAGCGAACTTATAGCCCATATTCTTGATCTTATCAGCAAAAATACAAGTTGCCTTCTGACCGCAATAGCGATAGACCAGCCCGATCAGCTTTGCGATATCTTTCTTGCGCAGCTGACGGTTCAGGATCTTTTCAAAAGACAATTCCTTACGGATCAGACGTTTCTTTTCCTCGCTGTCTTTTTCGTCCGGCTGAGGCAGAACCTGGCTCAGCAGAACGCGTCCCGGAGTCGTTTCAACGATACGGCGGACCAGATTGCCGTCCTTATCCGCGACCTCTAAACGGCATTTGATCTTTGTCTGATACGTAACCAGATGTTCAAACAAAGCCATTTCGACTTCGTCAATACCGGAGAAGATCATGCCTTCTCCTTTTTGGCCTTCGCGCATTGTGGACAAATAGTACAGGCCTAAAATCATGTCTTGAGTCGGCACAATGATTGGCTTGCCGTTTGCCGGAGACAAGATGTTGTTCGTGGACATCATCAGGACGCGGGCTTCCAGCTGCGCTTCCAAAGATAAGGGCACATGAACGGCCATTTGGTCACCGTCGAAGTCGGCGTTAAATGCCGTGCAGACCAACGGGTGCAGCTGAATCGCCTTTCCTTCGATCAAAACCGGTTCAAACGCTTGAATCCCCAGTCTGTGCAGCGTCGGAGCGCGGTTCAGCAAAACAGGGTGTTCACGAATGACTTCTTCCAAAATATCCCAAACTTCCGGACGTTCTTTTTCGACCATGCGCTTAGCCGCTTTGATCGTTGTTGCCATACCGTATAATTCCAGTTTGGAATAGACAAACGGCTTGAACAATTCCAGAGCCATTTTCTTGGGAATGCCGCATTGATGCAGTTTCAGTTCGGGACCGACCACGATCACGGAACGACCGGAATAGTCAACGCGTTTACCCAGCAAGTTCTGGCGGAAACGGCCCTGCTTGCCTTTCAGCATATCGGCCAAAGACTTCAAAGGACGCTTATTCGCCCCCGTAATGGCGCGACCGCGGCGACCGTTGTCAAACAAAGCGTCAACGGATTCTTGCAGCATACGTTTTTCATTACGGATAATGATTTCCGGAGCACGCAGTTCAATCAAACGTTTCAAACGGTTGTTACGATTGATCACGCGACGATACAAATCGTTCAGATCGGACGTTGCAAAGCGACCGCCGTCCAGCGGAACCAACGGACGCAATTCCGGTGGAATAACGGGAATGACGTCTAAAATCATCCATTCAGGCTTAGATCCGGACTCCAAGAATGCATCGACCAACTTCAGCCGCTTGACCAATTTCTTGCGGCGGGCTTCCGAAGACGTGGAACGCAGTTCGGCGCGAATCGTTTCGGCTTCCTGCTCCAAGTCAATCCCAGACAAGATTTCTTTCAATGCTTCGGCACCGATACCGGCACGGAAAGAGCCTTCCCCGTAATCTTCAATCGCGCGCTGATATTGTTCTTCGGTCAACAATTCATTGACTTTCAAAGGCGTTAAGCCTGATTCAATCACGATATACTTTTCAAAGTACAAAACGGATTCCAAATCTTTCAGCATAATATCGACCAACAGACCGATACGGCTGGGCAAAGACTTCAAAAACCAGATATGCGCAACCGGAGCTGCCAATTCAATATGTCCCATACGTTCACGGCGCACCTTAGACAGCGTGACTTCAACACCGCACTTTTCACAGACAATTCCGCGGAATTTCATGCGCTTGTATTTGCCACACAAACATTCGTAGTCCTTGACCGGTCCGAAAATGCGCGCACAGAACAGACCGTCTCTTTCCGGTTTAAAAGTACGATAGTTAATCGTTTCAGGCTTTTTGACTTCCCCGTATGACCAGGAACGGATACGTTCCGGAGATGCCAGAGAAATTTGAATCTGATCAAAAGACTGTGTCCCAGATACGGGCCCAAAAACTTTCATAAGTTCGTTCATTACTTTCCTCTTTCCTTCAAGAGATGTCTTTAATATTCATTCTGGTTTAATTCGACGTTCAGGCACAAAGAACGCATTTCTTTGACCAAAACGTTAAACGATTCGGGAATGCCGGCTTCAAACTTGTCATCGCCGCGGACAATGGCTTCATAAACCTTTGTACGACCGGAAACGTCGTCGGATTTCACCGTCAGAATTTCCTGCAGCGTATAAGCGGAACCATAAGCTTCCAAAGCCCAGACTTCCATTTCTCCGAAACGCTGTCCGCCGAATTGCGCCTTACCGCCCAACGGCTGCTGCGTAACCAGAGAATAAGGACCGATCGAACGGGCGTGGATCTTTTCGTCAACCAAGTGGTGCAGTTTCAGCATATACGTGACACCGACGGTCACAGGACGTTCGAACGGTTCGCCCGTGCGACCGTCATACAAGATGACCTGTCCGGATCTCGGCAATCCCGCCTTATCCAACATGTCATTAATGTCGCTTTCGCGCGCCCCGTCAAAAACAGGCGTTGCGATCGGCAGACCGGACTTCATGTTGTCGGCCAATTCTAACACTTCTTCATCTGTCAGTTTGGAAATGTTGTCCTTGTATTCCTTCTTGCCGTAAACGTCCTCCAGTTTTGTGCGCAGCTCGTCAACAGAAGCTTTTTGAGTCGCCACCTGCTCATACAAGTCATGCACCTGTTTGCCCAGTTCGCGGCAGGCCCAGCCCAAATGACATTCCAGAATTTGTCCGACATTCATACGGGAAGGCACGCCTAACGGGTTCAAGACGATATCTACCGGCGTTCCGTCCGCGATATGCGGCATGTCTTCAATCGGCAGAATGCGGGAGACGACCCCCTTGTTGCCGTGACGACCGGCCATTTTATCACCCGGCTGCAGCTTGCGCTTGACCGCGATAAAGACCTTGACCATTTTCAAAACGCCCGGAGGCATTTCATCGCCGCGCTGCAGTTTTTCCACTTTGTTTTCAAAGCGTTCCTGTAACTGTTCAATGCTGGCGTCAAAGACTTTCGTCATCTGTTCGATTTCGGACATGACTTTATCGTCTTCGACAGAAATTTTACGCCATTGAGACGCCGGCATGCCGTTCAGGATTTCTTCGGTCAATTCCATTCCCGCTTCAACATGCTTGACGCCGTTTGTCGCTTTCTGACCGATCAGCGCCTGTTTCAAACGATCGTAGAAGGAGCCTTCCAAAATCGCCTTTTCAGCATCGCGGTCTTTGGCCAACGCTTCAATTTCCGACTGTTCAATCGCCATAGCGCGCTGATCTTTATCAACGCCGCGGCGGGAGAACACGCGGACTTCCACAACCGTACCGGAAATGCCAGGCGGCACACGCAAAGACGTGTCACGGACATCAGCCGCTTTTTCACCGAAGATCGCGCGCAACAATTTTTCTTCCGGAGTCATCGGAGATTCGCCCTTCGGCGTCACTTTGCCGACCAGAATATCGCCGGCCTTGACTTCAGCGCCGATGTAAACAACGCCCGCTTCGTCCAACTGCCTTAACGCTTCTTCACCGACGTTCGGAATATCACGCGTGATTTCTTCTTGTCCCAATTTCGTATCGCGCGCCATTACTTCAAATTCATCAATGTGAATGGACGTGAACACATCATCGCGAGCAATGCGTTCGGAAATCAAAATAGCGTCTTCGTAGTTATATCCGTTCCACGGCATATAAGCAACCAGCACGTTACGTCCTAAAGCCAATTCGCCCAACTGCGTCGAAGAACCGTCCGCAATAATGTCGCCGACAGAAACAATGTCGCCGACTTTCACCAACGGGTGCTGCGTAATGCAGGTCGACTGGTTGGAACGCTGGAATTTGTGCAGCTTGTAAATATCAACGCCGGATTCATCGGCTTTGACTTTACCGGTTGCACGGACAACGATTCGCATACCGTCAACAGACTGAACAACACCCGCGCGCTTGGCAATAATAGAAGCGCCTGAGTCGCGGGCAACGGAAGCTTCCATACCTGTGCCGACCAGCGGAGCGTCCGCCTGCAGCAGAGGAACAGCCTGACGCTGCATGTTCGATCCCATTAAAGCGCGGTTCGCGTCATCGTTTTCCAAGAACGGAATCAACGCAGCAGCCACGGAAACCAACTGTTTCGGCGAAACGTCGATCAGCGTGATTTCTTCCGGCGGGCAGAGAACGAATTCACCGTTCTTACGGCAAGCGACCAGCTTATCCTTCACAAAGCAGTCTTTGCTGTCCAATTCCGCATTCGCCTGAGCGATCACGTGCTTGTTTTCTTCCATAGCGGACAGATAAACGACTTCTTTGGTCACTTTGCCGTCAACCACTTTACGATACGGGCTTTCAATAAAGCCGTAGCGGTTAACACGAGCATACGTCGCCAAAGAGTTGATCAGACCGATATTCGGACCTTCCGGCGTTTCAATCGGGCAGATACGGCCATAATGGGTCGGGTGCACGTCGCGGACTTCAAAGCCGGCACGGTCACGTGTCAAACCGCCGGGGCCCAAAGCGGACAGACGGCGCTTATGCGTGACTTCCGCTAACGGATTGTTCTGGTCCATAAACTGAGACAGCTGAGAAGAACCAAAGAACTCGCGAACGGCAACGGCAGCCGGCTTCGCGTTGATCAGATCATGCGGCATAACCGTATCAATATCAACAGAACTCATGCGTTCGCGAATCGCTCTTTCCATGCGCAACAGGCCGATTCGGTATTGATTTTCCATTAATTCGCCGACAGAACGGACACGGCGGTTGCCCAAGTTGTCAATATCATCAATTTCGCCGCGACCGTCTTTCAATTCAACCAGCACGCGGACAATCTCTAAAATATCTTCCTTGCGCAGAACACGAATTGTGTCAGGCACTTGTTCTTTGTCAAAGTCCAAACGGGCGTTCATCTTCACACGACCGACAGCAGACAAGTCATAGCGTTCCAGATCAAAGAAGAGTCCGCGGAACAAAGCGTCCGCCGATTCAACCGTCGGCGGTTCACCCGGACGCATCACCTTGTAAATGTCAACTAGAGCATCTTCGCGGGACATGTTCTTATCCGCTGCCATTGTGTTGCGGATATACGGACCGACATTAACATGATCAATACGCAGAATGGCAAATTCCTTGATTTTATTCTTGCCAAACATAGTCAAAAGGTCTTCCGTGATTTCCTGACCGGCTTCAACCAGAATTTCACCTGTTTTTTCATTGATCATATCTTCAGCCAAATAACTGCCGATCAATTCTTCTTTAGAGACACGAATGTTTTCCAATCCGTCCTTTTTCAGCTTGTTCAATTTTCCTGCTGTTGCCTTCTGACCGGCTTCCAGAACCACTTCGCCGGTTTCCGCATTAACCAGATCATAACGCAGCTTCATTCCTTTGAGATATTCGGGAACAAACGGCGTGACCCAGCCCTTCTTGTCAACAGAATAAACAATCTTGTCATAGAAATAACCCAGGATTTCTTCCTGACTCATGCCGCGCACTTCCAACAAACCAACTTCACGGCCTTCTGCTTCGCGCTGTTTGCGCAATTCTTCCGTTTCCTTGGATTCCAATGCATACAGCAGAGTCGTTACCGGCAGCTTGCGGCGGCGGTCAATACGCACATAAACCAAGTCCTTGGCGTCAAATTCAAAATCCAGCCAGGAACCGCGATAAGGAATCACCCGTGCGGCAAACAAATACTTCCCGGAAGAGTGCGTTTTGCCCTTGTCATGATCAAAAAATACGCCCGGAGAACGATGCATCTGGGAAACAATTACACGTTCCGTACCGTTCACAACAAAGGTGCCCGTTTCCGTCATCAACGGCATATCGCCCATATAAACGTCTTGTTCCTTAATATCGCGGATAGAACGGGCGCCGGTTTCATCATCAACGTCCCATACCACCAAACGCAGCGTTACCCGCAAAGGAGCCGAATATGTCATGCCGCGCTGAATACATTCGTCAACGTCATATTTCGGTTCGTCCAATTCATACTTAACGTATTCCAATTCACCGCGACCGGAAAAATCCTTAATCGGGAAAATCGATTTTAATACTTCCTGCAAACCGGTTTCGGTTCTTTTCGCAGCCGGTACGCCTAATTGAAGGAACTGACTATAAGAGCTTTTCTGCACTTCAATAAGGTTGGGCATCGGTGCTACGGAAGGAATCCTTCCAAAATTCTTGCGTACGCGTTTCCGGCCTGTAAAAGATTTGACCATTTTGGCTCCCCATTCCTAAATAGATAAAAATCGCAACGTCTTTCCTTTATGTAAATGAATGCCCCAAGACGCGAAGGACACTCAAGACAGGTTCAAGGACCGGTCGAAAAGGCTGTTGAAGCCCTTCGTCCGATCCCTAAATTTTAACCGATTGAAGCAAACTATTTAACTTCAACCTTAGCACCGGCAGCTTCCAGCTGCTTCTTGAATTTTTCAGCGTCTTCCTTAGAAACAGCTTCTTTAACTGTCTTCGGAGCGCCTTCAACCAGATCCTTAGCTTCTTTCAAGCCCAGACCGGTAATAGCGCGGACTTCCTTAATGACGTTAATCTTGTTCGCGCCGGCTTCAGCCAGAACAACATCAAATTCCGTCTTTTCTTCCGCAGGAGCAGCAGCGGCACCAGCGGCAGCAACTGCTACCGGAGCAGCAGCGGAAACGCCCCATTTTTCTTCCAACATCTTGGACAGCTCAGCAGCTTCCAACACTGTCAAAGCAGATAATTCATCAACGATTTTGGCGAGATCAGCCATTTTATTAAACTCCGTTTAATTAGTTATAACACGTGTCTTGCGACACCAATTTTTAAGCGGGGAAAAATCCCCCATGACAAGCGAATAATTACGCAGCCTGTTCTTCTTTGTCGGCATAAGCCTTGAGCACACGAGCAATCTGAGCCGCAGGTGCCTGAATCAAACCAACCAGCTTTCCGCGCAACTGATCCATGGACGGCAGTTCGCCCAAAGCCTTTACTTCGGCTACGGACAATACTTTTCCGTTCATGACGCCGCCGCGAATGATCAGTTTTTCATTCTTCTTGGCAAATTCAACAACGGCCTTAGCGGCGGCAACCGGGTCGACAGAATAAGAAATTGCTGTCGGGCCGACCATCAGATCCGCTAATTGTTCATACTGTGTACCAGCAAGAGCAAGACGAGTAATACGGTTCTTTGTCACGCGAAACTTTGCGTCTTCCTTACGAACAGCATCACGCAGAGCCGACATTTCAGCAACCGTCAGACCCGAATAATGGGTGACGACAACCAATCCGGCAGCGCTGAAGTCTTCGTTCATTTGAGAACGCAATTCAGCTTTTTGTTCACGTTTCACTTTTGTATCCTCTTCATTCCTTTTGCCCTCCAAATTATGAAAAGCAAAGGTTCAGTTACTCCACGCTTCCAACCCCATGTTGAAAGCAGTTCCTGTCCAAAAGCTCAAGCCATAAACCATTCCTACGGAGCGGCTAAAAAACTTGTACCTCTGTCTATGCAGGCGGCCTTCCCTTTAAACGGCAAAAAATGCCGCACCTACAGTCTTGGACAGGTCAAGGGAAAGCCGGAAAATCCGGTTTTCCCTCTTTCCCGATTGTCGCCAACCGGAATTAGTTTCCGCTTGCCAAAGATGACAAGTTGGAAACAGAAACCTTCACGCCGACGCCCTGAGTCGTGCTCAAAGCAACACGTTTTAAATAAGTTCCTTTGACACTTGCCGGCTTTGCTTTCAAAACAGCCTGCGCAAACGTTAAAATGTTTTCTTTAATCTGAGCTTCCGTAAAGCTGATTTTGCCGACACCGGCATGAATCTGACCAGCAGCTTCAACACGGTATTCAACCTGACCGGCCTTGACTGCTTTAACAGCACCGGCAACGTCCATTGTCACCGTTCCCAGTTTCGGGTTCGGCATCAAACCGCGGGGCCCTAAAACTTTACCCAAGCGACCGACAACACCCATCATATCCGGTGTTGCAATGCAGCGTTCAAATTCAATTTTGCCGGCCAAAACAGTTTCCATTAAATCTTCCGCACCGACAACATCCGCACCGGCCTTTTTGGCTTCTTCAGCTTTGGCACCTTTAGCAAATACTGCCACGCGGACAGTTTTACCCGTTCCGTTGGGCAGTCCGATTACGCCACGAATCATCTGATCAGCCTGACGCGGATCGACATTCAACCCCATAACAATTTCAACGGTTTCATCAAATTTAGCTTTCGGAGCCGCCTTCAAAACGGCAATCGCTTCGTCCAGATCATAAGCCTTTAAAGCGTCAACGGATTTATACGCACCCGTTAAGCGTTTACCTAACTTCGCCATTATCCGTTACTCCACGACTTCAATGCCCATAGAACGCGCCTGACCCATAACCATGTTCATGGCGGATTCAACCGTCGAACAGTTCAAGTCCGGCATCTTCTTTTCAGCAATTTCTTTAACCTGAGCTTTAGTGATTTTGCCCACTTTGGAACGACCAGGCTCTTTAGAACCCTTCGGCAAACCGGAAGCTTTAATAATGAAATAGCTGACCGGCGGCATCTTTGTCACAAAAGAGAAAGTGCGGTCGGCATAAGCCGTAATCACAACAGGAATCGGCATGCCCGGTTCCATTTTCTGCGTTGCGGCGTTAAACGCCTTGCAGAATTCCATGATATTCAGGCCGCGCTGCCCTAAGGCCGGACCTACAGGGGGAGAAGGATTAGCTTTTCCCGCCGGGATCTGTAATTTAATAAACCCGACAATTTTCTTTGCCATTGTATTACCTCTAATATTTTAAGTTCGATTCGTTTTAAGGCTTGCGGTGCGATAAATGGCTTATCTTCCGCAAAGACGCCGACCGGAACGAATCGTTTTCCGCTTCCAGCGCCTTTAATTCTTTTAAATCTTTTCGACCTGAGAATATTCCAACTCAACAGGCGTTGACCGGCCAAAGATCGATACGGAAACCTTCAAACGCGCTTTTTCGTCATCTGTTTCTTCAACAAATCCGACAAAAGATGCAAACGGACCGTCTGTTACGCGAACCTGTTCGCCCACTTCGTAAGAAATAGAATTTTTAGGCCGTTCAACACCCTCGCTTACCTGATGCAGAATGCGCTGCGCTTCAGCTTCGGTAATCGGAGTCGGACGTTCGCGTCCGCCTAAAAAGCCCGTTACCTTGGGTGTATTCTTAACCAAATGCCACGTCTCATCAGTCATTTCCATTTTTATCAGGACATAGCCCGGAAAAAACTTGCGCTCTGAATTGACCTTCGCTCCACGGCGGACTTCAACTACTTCTTCAGTCGGCACCAACACTTGTTCAAACGAATCTGCCATTCCCTTCTGAGCAGCAAACTCCTGAATCGATTCGGCCACTTTTTTTTCAAAGCCGGAATAAACGTGCAAAACATACCAACGGGCGGCCATCGCCTAACCTCCCAATCCGAGAATCAACTTCATCACATAAGCAATGATCTGATCAACAACAAAAAAGAACAGCGTCGCACATACCGTAAACAAGACGACCATCATTGCGGACATCATAGTTTCTTTGCGTGTAGGCCAAACGACCTTTCCGACTTCCTGCCGGACCTGACGTAAAAATAATACGGGATGAACTTTTGCCATATAAAAAAATTCCTAAATTTGCGGTTGGCAGGGGCAGTAGGAATCGAACCCGCAACCCCCGGTTTTGGAGACCGGTGCTCTACCAATTGAGCTATACCCCTAAACCGTAACACATAGTCTCTTTTCAAAAACGAAAGAGATGAGCAAAATTACTCATCTCCTTCTAAAAAATCAAGTAGAAAATTTGAAAAATTTCAAATATTACTCAATAATTTTGGAAACGACGCCAGCACCGACGGTACGACCGCCTTCACGAATAGCGAAACGCAAGCCTTCGTCCATTGCAATCGGCGTAATCAGGCTGACTTTGATCTTCACATTGTCGCCAGGCATTACCATT
>JAFVAT010000032.1 GCA_017480385.1 Alphaproteobacteria bacterium
ATCAACTGGAAGAAGACACTGCATCAGATCAGCTGACGCTGGACATATCAGACCCGTTTACGGGTAGTAAGTAACAAATTGCTCGCACCAGACCAAACTAAACGACCTTTAGGCGTAGCCAGTAGCATGAGGGCTATGTCCATCAAGAAAGAACCTTACGTCTTACGCGTGGGTCTCTTGTGGAAAAGATTTATTTCTTTTCGATTGTTTTCGGCAGTTCAACGCGAATGTGCAGTTCTTTGAGCTGCTGCGGCGTGACTTCGCACGGCGCCTGCATCATCAGATCCTGCGCCATGCCGTTCATCGGGAACAAAATGACTTCGCGAATGTTCGGTTCGTCAGCCAGTAACATCACCATACGGTCAATGCCCGGAGCCGCGCCGCCGTGAGGAGGAGCGCCGTACTTGAACGCGTTCAGCATGCCGCCAAATTTGTGTTCGACAACTTCGGGGCCGTAGCCGGCGATTTCAAATGCTTTGTACATAATGTCCGGTCTGTGGTTGCGGATCGCGCCGGAGGACAACTCGATACCGTTGCAGACGATGTCATACTGATACGCATTGATTTCCAGCGGGTCTTTATTCAGCAAAGCATCCATGCCCCCTTGCGGCATCGAAAACGGATTGTGCGAGAAAATGACCTGATTGGTTTCTTCGTCCAATTCGAACATCGGGAAGTCGGTGATCCAGCAGAACTTGAAAATATTCTTTTCCAGCAAATCAAGCTGTTCGCACATCTTGGTGCGGACCTGACCGGCGAACTTTTCGACTTTGCCTTTCTTTTCGCAGACAAAAAAGATCACATCGCCGTCTTTGACGCCAACCGTTGTTTTTAAATCATTGATGCGGTCTTCGTCCAAATTCTTGGCAATCGCGCCTTTCGGGCCTTCGGTCGTATAAGTAATAAAGCCGATGCCGGGCAGGCCGATTTCACGCGCCCAAGCGTTCATCTTGTCAAACCAGCTGCGGGGCTTCGTTGCGGCACCCGGAGCCGGAATCGCGCGAACGACGGAACCGCGTTCAATAGCATTGGCAAAAATGCCGAAACCGGACCCAGTAAAGATGTCGGTAACATCGGTAATCAGCAGCGGATTGCGCAAATCGGGTTTGTCCGAACCGTATTTCAGCATCGCTTCGGCAAAAGGAATGCGCGGGAACGGAGCCGGCGTCACTTTGCGACCGTCGGCAAATTCTTCGAAAACGCCCTGCAGAACAGGTTCAATGGCGGCAAAGACATCGTCCTGCGTCACAAAGGCCATTTCAAAGTCTAGCTGATAGAATTCACCGGGAGAACGGTCGGCGCGGCTGTCTTCGTCACGGAAGCAAGGCGCAATCTGGAAATAGCGGTCAAAGCCGGAAACCATTAATAGCTGTTTGAACTGCTGCGGTGCCTGTGGCAAAGCGTAAAACTGACCAGGGTGCAGGCGGGACGGTACCAAAAAGTCGCGCGCGCCTTCCGGACTGGAAGCGGTTAAAATCGGTGTTTGGTATTCGACAAAGCCCTGTTCGATCATACGACGGCGGCAGGACGCAATGATCCGGGAGCGCAGCAGCATGTTTTTGTGCAGCTTTTCGCGGCGCAGGTCCAAGAAACGGTAACGCAGACGCGTTTCTTCCGGTTGTTCGAAATCGGCGGCAACCTGCAGCGGCAGAATGTCGGCTTCGGATAGGACTTCGGCTTCATTTACGGACAGTTCGATTTCGCCGGTCGGCAGGTTGGGATTGACGTTTTCCTCGCCGCGCAGGACGACCTCTCCGGTGACGCAAATCACGCTTTCAGGGCGGCATTTTTCCAGAATCTTGAAAACGGGACTGGAAATATCGACAACACACTGCGTAATGCCGTAATGATCGCGCAAGTCGATGAAAACAAGGTTCCCGTGGTCGCGTTTGCGATGAATCCAGCCAGATAAACGAGCCTGTTTTCCCGCGTCTGAAGCACGCAGCTGACCGCAGGTATGCGAACGATATGTATGCATGGAAAAAATCCTTTTTATAATCAAAAACAATCTTGTGTATATTGGTTTCAGGCGTGTTTTTTGTCAACAGAAATTCTGTTGATTTATCTGTGAAAAGCAAACTTTTTCTTTCTTTTGACGCAGGCTTTTTAAGAGAAAATAAAAAACGCGCGGAAAAAAGATCGGGACAAAAATTATTCTTCGTCTGCCAGATCTTCTTCGTCGGTTTCCTCTTCGTCCGGTTCGCGGGAATCAATCGAATAACCGACGGCACGAACAGTACGGATCAAATCTTTTTCTCCGCCTTCGTTCATTGCTTTGCGCAGCCGGCGGATATGAACGTCAACCGTGCGCAGCTCAACATGAATGTCTGCGCCCCAGACTTCCTTGAGCAATTGTTCGCGGGGAAAGACGTGGCGAGGCTGTTCCATTAAAAACTGCAGCAGGCGGAATTCTGTCGGGCCCAAGTGAACAAACCTGGAGCCGCGGAACACCCGGCATGTGGCCAGATCCATTTTGATGTCTTCGAAAAGCAGCTCACCCTTAATTTTTGCCGGTTGTACGCGACGCAGCAATGCTTTGATACGCGCGATTAGTTCAGGTACGGAAAATGGCTTTGTTATATAATCGTCTGCTCCGACGGTCAGACCGCGGATTTTATCGGCTTCTTCGCCGCGGGCGGTCAGCATGATGATCGGCACATTGCGCAAGTCATTGTCATAGCGGACCTGCTTGCAAATATCGACGCCGTTCAGTCCGGGCAGCATCCAATCCAGCAAAATCAGTGTCGGCTGATTAATCTTGATCGCGTTAAAAGCCTTTTCTCCGTCCATAATAAAACAGGTTTCAAAGCCTTCTCTTTCCAAATTGTAGCGCAGTAAAGTGACGATGTCTTCTTCATCTTCAATAATCATAATCTTGTCGGTCATGAGCTTTCCTCTTTAAGCGATGATCTTCATTATAATCAAATGAAACGGTTTTGTGTGTTACAAAAAAATTATGACTTAAGCACAAGAATGTTTTCGGCATATTTTCCATTATTGAATACAGCGCTGCCCGCAACCAAAACATCTGCGCCGGCTTTTTGGCACAGCTGGGCCGTTTCCGGATTAACGCCGCCGTCAACTTCCAGTTCGATCGGACGCGAACCGATCATCGCTTTCAGCCGCCGCATCTTTTCCAATTGTGATGAAATAAAGCTTTGTCCGCCGAAACCGGGATTGACCGTCATCACCAAAATTAGATCCACTTTGTCCAGCACGTATTCCAAAACTGTTTCGGGCGTAGCGGGGTTTAGAGAAACGCCGGCCTTGACGCCGAATGATTTGACGTATTGCAACAACCTGTCAAGATGTTTGTCCGCTTCGGCGTGAACGGTGATGATGTCCGCGCCCGCTTTGGCAAACGCTTCGATATAAGGCGTAACCGGCTCGATCATCAGATGCACGTCAAATATTTTATCCGTATAAGGGCGGATCGCCTTGACCACCGCCGGACCGAACGTGATATTAGGCACAAAATGGCCGTCCATCACGTCAATATGAATATAATCCGCGCCGGCATCGGCTACAGCTTTGACTTCTTCGCCCAAACGGGCAAAATCGGCGGAAAGAATACTGGGAGCTATTTTTATCACGGTTGCAAACCTCCATAAAATGTCTTTCGCATATATTAGACCGAAAAAGCGTCCTGACAAACCTTTTTTGTCATATCCCGTTTATCGGACGATGATATATCCGGTGTATATCGCGTAAATCAGCAGGCAACAGACGCCTTCCGCACGGGAAATCGTATGATGCGTGCGGGAAAAAATGTAAATTAAAACACTTGCCGCCAGTAAAACGAGGCAGTCGACGGTGTAATTTGCCGACACGGAAACAGGGGAAAGGGACACCGCGGAGCCGACGACGAGCAAAATGTTAAACAGGTTCGATCCGATAACGTTCCCAATTGCTAGCCCCGTTTCGCCTTTCCTCGCGGCGGCGACGGAGGTGACAAGTTCGGGCAGGGAGGTTCCGACGGCAACAATGGTCAAGCCGATCAACGTCTGGCTGACCCCCATCGTTTCGGCAATCCGGCAGGCGTTGGCGACGACAAGATTGCCGCCGTAGACGACAGCCGCCAGACCGGACAAAATGTAAAGTCCGCTTTTCCAAAAAGAAACGGCGGGTTTTTCGGGATTCTCCGGCTTGTTTTTTATCGCGGAACGCAGAGCAATCGCTAAATAGGCCCCTAATCCTGTCAGCAATAAAACGCCTTCATGCCGTTCGACCGCCCCGTTGGAAAGCATATATTGCAGGAAAACCGTTGTTGCGATGCATACCGGAATGTCGAAACGGAGCAACCCGCGGTCGCTCGGCACGGGACGGACGACGGCACAAAGCCCCAAGATCAGCAGAATATTGAACAGATTCGATCCGATGGCGTTGCTTAACGCAATATCGCCGTTCCCTTGCAAGGCAGATGTTACACTGACGGCAATTTCGGGAGCGCTTGTCCCTATGGCGGCGACGGTCAGACCGATGACGGTCGGGGATACGCCGAACAGGCGCGCCAGCGCCGACGCGCCGTTGACAAAGACGTCCGCGCCTTTGACCAGAAAAACAAAGCCCAAAAAAAGGAGAGCGTAACTCATCAAAAGTTTCCTTAAAAAAGTGTTTTTATTTTAAGCGGTTGTTTTTTGAATACAAGGAAAAAGCGTCACGGCATCGGGCGGTGGGAATGATTGACGTGTTCCGGCAAATGATGATGAACAACATGGCGGCGATGTCCTTGGCCGGTCGGCTTATCGTCGGCGATTTTATTCATATTCACACTCTTTGTCCACGCATAGAAAAAGCTTAATACGCTGACAATTGTGTAAGCATACCAGCTGAATGCCATTTCGTTGTCGAACGACGTTCCTGCCCAAACGATGAACATCAACAGGGCGAAAATCATCACAAAGTTTAAAACAAATTTGCCGGGCTGCATAGAATAACGCGTCCTTTCATAACGGAAATGATAGGCCTTTTTCTTTCGGGAATAAAGCAGAAAGAGATTATGCCAGCAAAATTTCGCTGTTTGCGCTTTTGACAAGATTAACCACGTAATCGGCTAGTTTTCACCCGAAGCGGATATTTTCTTTTGTTAAAGATTTGACATCTTTTACCCACAAGTTTGCGGCGATCCAAATGCCTTCCAATTCCGACCGGTCCGGTGTATCGGGAGATGTCCGAAATTAGGTGATATAATGCGGTTTTGTAGTATTCATATTTTCGATCGTATCTTTCGATTGACGGGCCGATTTTTTCTTCCAGATCGTCTATATGATCAATATCCGCATGGGTTACAAACGCAAACGTGTAAAACAGAGACATCACAAACTGCCAACGCTCGAAAGACACTCCCGGCATGTCTTTGCAGACCTGTTTGTAATAAGGGAATGATCGCAATATCGCCGAACTTTATAAAGGCCGTATCTTTAAAAAAGAACATAACTGAAAATCCTTTATGAAAAGGCCCGCTCCGGGCAATCCGAAAGCGGGCGGATTTTCAGACTGTATAAACGTAAAGACGGTTGGCTTATTCAGCATACGCCTATTCACCAAATCCGCCCACAGGGACGAATTTGTGTGATTTAGCCGCCACACAACTGCGGCTACGTTTATCGGGATCTGAAACCCGGCACCGGTTTTCCTGACGCATATCTAAAGTATCAAAATAAAGCGGGCAATTCAATATCTCCTTGTATCCGCATACTTAAGGGCAGTAAAGAAAAATTAAAGCATATGATTCAATTCGCCGGATTTGTAACGCTTCTCCATATCCGCCAAAGAAATCGGCTTGATTTTGGAAGCCATGCCCGCCGTGTCCGCGAGAAAACCGAGCTTTCAGGACATGGATATGCTATGGTAAGTAAATGAAAAAGGCTGTTCCCGTTCGGGCGGAAGCTTGTCAGTACATATCAAATCGTCTGTAAAATGAAAGTCCGGTGTTAGAACACCGGACTTTTCTAAACCTCGGAAGGGATCAACTATCCTAATTCCTTCTCTCTGATCTTAGGGTATGAAAAATCATTGATTTTATCAAATGATTTTCCGTTGATGCCTCCTCAACGCGGTAATGTTTCCGCAAAAAGGAGGAGTGATGCAATTTGATAAAATCAAAGCCCGCTTCTATGGGGTGGTTTTGCGCATTATTGAGATTCTGTCTGTCTTAATCAGATGGACAAAAGATCGGAGAACGGCAGGGATTTTCCCTGCCGTTCTTTGTAAAGAGAAAAATTAAAGCATGTGATCCAGTTCGCCGGATTTGTAACGCTTTGCCATATCTGCCAGGGAAATCGGCTTGATTTTGGAAGCCATGCCCGCTGCGCCAAACTGTTCGTAACGCGCTTCGCAGACTTTCTGCATTTCTTCCATGGCCGGTCCCATATATTTACGCACGTCAAATTCTTCCGGTTTCGTCGCAAAGATTTTGCGGATCGCGCCCGTCATTGCCATGCGGCAGTCCGTATCAACGTTGACTTTGCGCACGCCGTACTTGATGCCTTCCTGAATTTCTTCTATGGGCACGCCGTAGGTCTGCGGAATCTTGCCGCCGAATTCATTGATCATATCCTGCAATTCCTGCGGAACCGAGGAAGAACCGTGCATCACCAGATGAACCGTCGGGATTTTGGCGTGAATCTTCTTGATTGTGTCGATCGACAGAATCGCGCCGTCCGGCTTGCGCGTGAACTTGTAAGCGCCGTGGGACGTTCCGATGGCAACCGCCAAAGCGTCGATGTTGGTCGCTTTGACAAAGTCGTACGCTTCATCGGGGTCTGTTAAGAGCTGTTTCTTGTCAATCGCGCCGTCAAAGCCGTGACCGTCTTCCTTTTCGCCCTTGCCAGTTTCCAAAGAACCGATGCAGCCCAATTCGGCTTCAACGGAAGCACCGATCATGTGCGCAAATTTGGCAACCGTGCCGGAAACTTCAGCGTTGTATTCATGGGAAGCGGGCTTGCCGTCCTTTAAAGAGCCGTCCATCATCACGGACGTGTAGCTGTTTGCCAAAGCGGTAACGCATGTTTCAACGGAAGAACCGTGATCCTGATGCAGACACACCGGAATATCGGGATACATTTCGGTGACGGCTTCAACCATATGGCGGATCATCGGATCACCGGCATAACCGCGCGCGCCCTTGGACGTTTGGACGATGACGGGCGAATTTGTTTTTTTCGCCGCGGCCATAACCGCCAGAATCTGTTCCATATTGTTGACGTTGAAAGCCGGCATGCCGTAGCCGTATTCGGCGGCATGATCCAACAGCTGACGCAAACTGATCATAGACATTTGTTCTTACTCTCCTTAACAACAAGTTTACAAAATTATTTTTTTACACAATCCATTGCCGCGGCGGCGACAGCATTCGGCGTAATGCCGAAATGTTCGTACAACCGTTCTGCCGGAGCCGAAGCGCCGAACGAACGCATCGCGATAATCGCGCCGTCCAAGCCTGTGTATTTTTCCCAGCCGAACGCACCCTGAGATTCAACGGCAACGCGCGGGCAGTCACCCAGAACGGCTTTCTTATAGGCGGTGTCCTGTTTGTCAAACAGTTCCCAAGACGGCATTGATACAACGGCGGCCTTAACATTCTTTTCCGCCAGTAAAGCCTGCGCCTTAACAGCGATCTCGACTTCGGAACCGGTCGCTAGAATCGTGATATCACGTTTGCCGTCGCAGTCGGACAGGACATAAGCGCCTTTTGCGGACAGGTTTTCCTTCACGCTTGTGCGCAAAGTCGGCAGGTTCTGACGGGACAGGGCCAGAACGGACGGCGTATGTTCGGATTCGATCGCCAGCTCCCAGCATTCCGCCGTTTCAATCACGTCACACGGACGGAACACGTTGACGTTCGGAATCGCGCGCATGGACGCCAGATGTTCGATCGGCTGATGCGTCGGACCGTCTTCGCCGACACCGATTGAGTCATGCGTCAGAACGTGAATGACGCGGATTCCCATTAACGCAGCCAGACGCAGGGACGGTTTCAGATAATCCATAAAGACGAGGAATGCGCCGGAGTACGGAATGAATCCTCCGTGCAAAGCTATTCCGTTCATCGCGGCGGCCATTGCGTGTTCACGAATGCCGTAGTGCATATAGTTGCCGGAAAAATCGTCCGGCGTAACGGATTTGGATTCTTTGGCGTTCGTCAGGTTGGACGCTGTCAAGTCCGCGGAACCGCCCAGCAGTTCGGGAATGGCCGGCACCAGAATTTCCAAAGCCATTTGAGACGCCTTGCGGGTGGCGACTTTGGGTTTGTCGGCCAGCAGCTGTTCCTTGTACGCCTGCATTTTTTCTTTCCAGCCGGCGGGCAGAGCGTGTTGCAGAACGGTGCGTTCAAATTCGGCCTTTTTCGCCGAATCCATAGCGGCGAAACGCTGTTCCCAAGCTTCATGTTCCGCCTGACCCTTTTTGCCGAAAGAACGCCATTCGTTCAAAATATTCTCCGGCACTTCAAACGGCGCGTATTCAAAGCCCAAACGCTTGCGGGCAGCCAACAGGTCTTCCGTTCCGATCGGGGAGCCGTGAACTTTGCTGGTACCTTCTTTCGCCGCGCCGTAACCGATGACGGAATGGCAGGCGATCAGGGTCGGCTTATCGGATTTTTTGGCGCGCGCGATGGCTGCTTCGATTTCTTCAGGCTTGTAAGCATCGCATTCGTCCGTGTTCCAGCCGTTCGCTTCAAAGCGTTTGCGCTGATCGGTCGAGGTCGCTACGGAGGTTGCGCCGTCGATCGTAATCTTGTTGTCGTCCCACAGAACGATCATCTTGTTCAAACGCAGATGACCGGCCAGAGAAATCGCTTCTTCGGAAATGCCTTCCATTAAGCAGCCGTCGCCGCAGATCACGTACGTGTAGTGATCAACGATTTCTTTGCCGAAGCGGTTGGCCAGCAGTTTTTCGGCAATCGCCATGCCGACGGCGGTGGAAATGCCCTGTCCCAAAGGACCGGTGGTTGTTTCAATGCCTTCTAGATGACCGTATTCGGGGTGGCCGGCACAGCGGGAACCAAGCTGGCGGAAGTTTTTTAGCTGATCGAGCGTTGCCTGTTCATAGCCCGTCAGGTACAGCAGACTGTATAGCAGCATCGAACCGTGACCCGCAGACAAAACAAAACGGTCGCGGTCGGCCCAATGCGGGGCTTTCGCGTCAAACTTCAAGAATTTGGAAAACAGAACGGTGGCAACGTCTGCCATGCCCATTGGCATGCCGGGGTGACCGGAGTTGGCTTTCTGAACGCCTTCTGCGGCTAAAAAACGCAATGCATTTGCTAAATCTTTATGAGCGACCATAGATCCTCCTTTTAAGGAATAAGTTGGAAAAATAAAATTTTATCTTGTATAGCACATTTGCGGTCGATAAAAAAAGACTTCTTTAAAAAAAGCGGCAAATTCAACGTTTGACTTGAGCAAAAAGGGGAAATATGACACAGTGAAAAAACTTTTCGGTTTCGGAGGCGGGTATGGGAAAACTGGTTCATTTATTATGTCCTGATTGCGGGTATCAGTTTATCAGCAAATACGGTATCGGCAAGACCGATTTAGCAGCGGGAACGCGAGATTTTCCGTCCGAGGAGGAAAAAGAGGTCGGCGTCAATTTTGCGCAGTATATTGTCGATAATCCGCACGAACTGGTCTTTATTCGCAAGCTGATTCGGGAACATCGGCCCGTGATTTTAAAAACATGGGAACACCAGCCGTATGTTTGCCCTCATTGCGCGCGTTTGTATAATCGCTTTACCTATCATTTTTTATTCAAGAACGGGGATTATGCGCCGTCATTTATCTGTCTTGACTGCGGGCGGGTATTGGAAAAGGTCCCGTTAAAGCAGGCGGTTCTCTGCCCGAAATGCAAGCAGAGAAATCTTGCCGTTGATAATGTTGTGCCCTGGGAATGAAAACGTTGACTTGTTTGTTTTGAAGGTGAAAAAATAAGATGAAAAAGGCATTAAAAAGAGCGTTTCTTTTGTTTTAGCTGTCTTTTCTTATATTCCCTTATCTGCTGCGGACTCTTTTATTATGCCGCGGGTGCAGGTGTCCTTTCAAAAATCAAATCCGAAATATTACGGCATGCCTTCAAAAAGCGTTCAGGACGCCGACTCGGAAGCCGATTATAAACCTGTCGGCTGCACCAGATACACGATACTATATAATTATAACTACACCACGGATAAAAAAGATGCTTCTCAGGTTTCCGATATGGATATGAGATTTTCTCATAAAGAACTCTATGTCTATATAGATGACAGATATCCGGAAAATTCCTGTGAATATAACGCAATCAAAAAACATGAAGAGCTGCATGTCAAAACAGATCAGATCGTTGAAATAAACAAAGTGGAAAATGCGTTGAAAAAATGTCTTTCGGAAATCAATAAAAAAGGCTGATGAAAAAAGAATTGTACTTTGCCGTAAGGAAATGTGCTCAAAACGCCTTTGATTTGGACGAAGAGATCAGAAAAGAAAGAAATAAAAGAATAGATATGGATAAAACAAAGCAGCCGAATTTAGAATTGAACTGTGCCATGAAATAAAAAACGTGAAAATTCGCATAAGCAGTAAAGTTTTTTCAAATCGTGTATCACAGAAGTAAAAAGAAAAAAGTGTTCTTTTGAGGCAGTCAGTTTGTTTGATCCTGAATAAAAGCCTCTGCCCATTTGACTTTTCGCGCGGCTTTATAGGCCGGTCCGTCCTTTTTGGAAAAAGTTTTTTCCGCGATTCCCTCCGGTGCGCATAAAGAAAGCGTCACTTTGCCCTTTTCAATTAAAGGGCGCCGCAGGACGCGCGGGGTTACGGTCGGATAGGACTGTCTGCAGGCGATCAAATAGCAGAATTTTTCGTCTTCGAAAGGGGCCTCTCCGCCTTTTGTTTCCCGGTGCAGCTTGGAACGCGCTATGCGGCAGCCGAAATGACACCAGTCGTTTAAGCAGGCATTTTGGTGCGGGCAAGGAGCAGCGATAAATGCTCCGTTTTCTATTAAAGTCTGACGAAAGGCTTTCATTTGACAAAAACTTTCCGGCGTGCCCGGTTCAATCAGAACAAGAACGCCTTGAACAGCTGTCCATAATTTTATCAAAGCCTTTGTCCGCATTGACGGGTCAAGTTCATTCAGCACATAACCGGCAGTGATTAAATTCGCCTGCGGAACAGTATCCGCAGTTAAATCAAAGGACCGCCAATCAGGGCGTGTCGGAAAAAAGTCGGGAACGGTTTCGGTCAGCCGTTTGGCGGTGCTGCGCATGTCGGCACTGCGTTCCAAACCGGAAATATCTGATAATTGATGAAAAAAACAGGCCGCAACCCAGACGGCGCTGCCCGTTCCGGATCCGATATCGCACATTGTTTTCGGGGAAAAGTTTGGCAAATCAGCCGCTTGTTTCAATACGACCGAAAAGGCGCCGAAGGTTGCGGGCATGCGGCTGACGGCATAAGAAACGGAATCGATCTCGTTTCCGATTAAACTTTGTCCCTGCCGTTTTTCCGTTCTGTAACGAAGACTGAGCCGCGCGGCACTTTTTTTAAGGCAGTCCTGTTTGGTTCCAATCATCAGACGTTCAAGATTTTGTTTTAAAACCGCCGGCATTTCCATAGTGATTATTTCTTTTTGCCCCAATCAATAATGGCATGTTTGATAATATTTGTATTTTGTTCCGTTTGCAGACTTTGGTCGACAGATGCGATCCGGTCCAGACCTTCTGACAGCTTTTGTGCCGCGATTCTTAATTGCCTGTATTCGGATTGGCTGGCCCCTGTTTTTTCTTCTTTCATCGGCGCAAAAAAAGGCGCCTGATCCAAAGAATCAAGAGCTTCCGTCTTATTGTTTTTTAAAGAGGCAAATCCCGAATCAAGCAGTCTGAAAATATGCCGATCTCTTTCGCGAACGGAATTGCGCCCCATAACAACGCCGATCAGCCGCTTGCCGTCACGGATTGCCGATCCGACGACATGATAGCCCGACGCGTCGACATATCCTGTTTTTAATCCGTCGCCTCCTTTGTAAAAACGGGCGACAAGATTGTGGTTGCCGTAATAGCGTTTGCCGTATCTGAAACCGCGGACGGAAAACAGTTTGTAGTATTCGGGAAAATGCTGGATCAGGGCCATGGAAAGAATGGCCATATCCTGCGCGGTGGTGACCTGATCTTTGTTATGCAGGCCTGAAGCGTTTTTAAAGCGCGTGTTTTTCATGCCCAATTCACGGGCAATGCGTGTCATTTTATCGGCAAACTGCGCTTCCGATCCGGCCAATCCTTCCGCGACAACAACAGCCGCATCATTTGCCGAACGGGAAATCATGGCAAAAATAGCGTTTTCCACAGAAATGGTCGAATTTTCTTTTAATCCCATTCGGGATCGGGGCTGTCCGGCTGCTTTTTTGGAAACGGTCAGCAGCTGGTCCATTTGAATTTCGCCTTTTTCCAAAGCATCAAAAACCAGATACAGTGTCATCATTTTTGTCAGCGAAGCCGGATATCTTTTTTCCGCAGCGTTTTCGGAAAATAAAACGCGGCCCGTTTCCGCTTCGACCAGCAAAGACGACACGCGTGACGCCTCCGCCCGTGCGGTTTCAGGCGGAAAGGCCATGATCCAAAATAAAAAAAACAGTCCGAACAATTCTTTTTTCATCAAGGCCATTATAGGCAAAATTCATTAAGACGCCACCAATTTATCTGTGATACTCTATTAAATTTTGGACAGGCAGGCGAAGGGAAGAAATACAAAGCGTTAAATGGGGCGTTATAAAATGCTGCCAATTTATATCTTTAATAAAAAGAATGTGATAAAATACGTTTTCTTAACCGGAATGTGCTTGAATACACATTTCTCAGACGCGATATATTTTAATTGTTGAAACATTTTTAAGGATACGAATCATGGCTAAAAAGCCTTTGAAACAGGAACAACCATGGGAAGGAGTCACAGTCAGGCCCAAGATAAAAAAGCCGTCGCTGTATAAAGTAATTATGCTGAATGATGACTTTACCCCAATGGAATTTGTTGTTTCTTTATTGCAGAGTCTTTTTAATAAAACGGAACAGGAAGCGAATGAAATTATGCTTCAGATTCATCACGGCGGTGTTGGAATCTGCGGCGTTTATACGTTTGAAGTTGCGGAAATGAAGGCGGCTCAGGTCATGGAAGCGGCTAAACGCAGCCAGCACCCGCTGCGCTGTGAAGTGGAAAGGGTTTAACAATGTTGTCGCCGGAATTGGAAGAAACACTGCAGAAGGCCTTGTTGTTTGCGGCTGAAAGAGGACATGAGTTTGCTACGCTGGAACATTTGCTGCTGGCGGTTATGGACGATGCGGATAGTGTGAAGCTGTTCCGCAAATACTGCCGTAAAACGCCGGAACTGGAAAAAGAGCTGATCGCTTTTCTTAACAAGGACTTAAGCTATCTGGTTCAGAAAAATACGCTACGGGAACCCAGGCCGACTCTGGCCTTTCAGCGCGTTTTGCAGCGGGCAGCCATGCAGGTGCAGTCCAGCGGCAGAGATATTGTCACGGCACCGCATTTGATTGTGGCGATGTTTTCCGAAGAAGATTCGCAGGCCGTTTATTTGTTGAGCAAGTATGGTATGTCCAAGCTGGACGTTGTGACTTTTCTCAGCCGCAGCAGTGCGCCCCGCGGCGTTGATGACAATGAGGATTTCGAACTGGATTCGGAGGAAGCTCTGGCCGCGTACTGCCGCAACCTGAATGAAAAAGCGTTGGCCGGTCAAACAGACGCTTTGATCGGGCGGCAGGACGAATTGAACAGAATGATGCAGGTCTTGTGCCGCCGCACAAAAAACAATCCGCTGCTGATCGGCGATCCCGGCGTAGGCAAAACGATGCTGGCAGAGGGTTTGGCTCGGCGCATCGTAGAGGGCAAGGTGCCGCCTCAGCTGGCACAGGCCGTTGTTTATCGGCTGGATATGGGGGCTTTATTGGCCGGCACGCGTTATCGCGGTGATTTTGAAGAGCGGCTGAAAAATATTTTGGACACTTTGGAAAGTGATCCGAATGCGTTGCTGTTCATTGATGAAATTCATACGGTAATCGGTGCCGGAGCCGTATCCGGCGGATCAATGGACGCTTCCAATTTGCTCAAGCCGGCGTTGTCGGGCGGAACGCTGCGCTGTATCGGATCAACAACCTATAAGGAATTCCGCAATCATATGGAAAAGGACCGCGCTTTCCTGCGCCGTTTCCAACGCATTGACATCAAAGAGCCGACAATTCCCGAAACAATCGAAATTTTACGCGGCATCAAAGCGGAATATGAACGTCACCACCATGTTGTTTATACGGCGGAAGCGATTAAAGCGGCTGTGGATTTATCCGTTCGTTATCTGCATGACAAAAAATTACCGGATAAAGCGATAGATATTTTGGACGAAGCCGGCGCCGCGCGTACTTTACAGACCGGACGCAGGAAAAAACAGATTATGGCACAGGATATTGAACAAGTGGTATCCGCCATGGCGCATATTCCTGCTAAAACGGTTTCCACAGACGATATGAAAGCCTTGCGCTTTTTGGAAAAAGACTTAAAGGCGGCTGTTTTCGGTCAAAACAAAGCGATTGAGGCCCTGACATCTTCTATTAAAATGGCACGAGCCGGTCTGCGCGAAGCGGGAAAGCCGATCGGGTCCTATTTGTTTTCGGGACCGACTGGTGTCGGCAAAACGGAGGTTGCCCGTCAGCTGGCAAAATCTTTAGGGGTTGAATTATTGCGTTTTGATATGTCTGAATATATGGAAAAGCACTCCGTTTCCCGACTGATAGGGGCGCCTCCGGGATATGTTGGTTTCGATCAGGGCGGATTGTTGACGGACGCGGTGGACCAACACCCGTATGCTGTTTTGTTGCTTGATGAAATCGAAAAAGCACATCAGGACTTATTTAATGTTTTGCTGCAGGTAATGGATTACGGCAAATTAACAGATTCCAACGGCAAACGAATTGATTTTTCCAATGTTATTATAATCATGACGACAAACGCAGGAGCGGCGGATATGGCTAAACCGGCGATCGGATTTGGCAGAGAAGAGCGTACCGGCGAAGACAAAGAAGCGATCGAACGCTTGTTTACTCCGGAATTCAGGAACCGTCTGGACGCGATAATTCCGTTCGCCCGACTGGATACGGAAATCATGGGACGCGTTGCCGATAAGTTTTTGATGGAATTGGAGGCCAGTCTGGCGGACAGGAAAATAACGCTGGAAGTGAATTTTTCGGCAAAAGAGTGGCTGATCAAAAAAGGATTCGATTCTCAAAACGGTGCGCGGCCTTTGGCTCGGGTTATTCAGGAGCATGTGAAAAAGCCATTGGCCGAAGAAATTTTGTTCGGCAGCCTGACGCACGGCGGAACGGCCAGACTGACGGCGAAAAACGGCAAGCTGATGTTGGTCTGCCGTCCGATGGTTAAAGTGAAGGATAAGCGGAAAGAACAGGAACTGATGCTGTTATAGGCTGCGGCGAATCGAGGCGGAGAGGGACATTTCCGGTCGATTCTTTTTGTTAAAAACAGAAATGCCGAATAGCCGCAAAAGCGCGCTTTTTCTGGCTTTGAAAAATTATTTATTTTTGACTCGCCTTTTATATCTTCTGTCGATATAAAGGACTTCCGATAACGCGATTCATACGGAGGATCCTTATGCCCACTTTTGACGTAACCGCTATCGGCGTGGCTTTTGTAGATGTTGTTGCCAACGTTACGGAAGACTTTCTGCAGGAATATTCTCTGACAAAGGGGCAGGGCAATACGTTGCCGATTGCCGTTTTGCGTGATATTCGCCGAAATTTAATGGATTCCCGCGTTATTCCCGGCGGAACGGCGGCCAATGCAATGGCCAATGTTGCTTCTTTAGGGGGGAAGGCCGCGTTTATCGGCAAAGCGTGCGAAGACACTATGGGCGAAAAATTTAAAGAAGCCTTTGATACAGTCGGCGTTAGGTCCTGCGTGCCGTTAGTCCGGTTCGACCGTGAAATTGATCGGGCAACGGCCAGATGTTTGGTTATGGTGACGCCGGATCACGATCGGACGTTTGCTTTTAACATGGGCATCTGCGAAGAAATTGACGAAGCGGATATTGATATTCCGACTATTTTAGATTCCAAGCTGCTCTTTATTGAAGGGCAGATGCTTGTTTCCCGCCGCGCGCGTCAGGCCGTTATGTTGGCATTGAATACGGCGAAGCAGGCGGGCATACGGGTGGCGTTCAATATGCATGATTTGAACTTTCGGGCAGTGGCCGTGCAGGAGGTCATTGAAACTATCCGGTCGCAGGCCGATATTTTGATCGGCAACGAACGTGAGATTCGCGGCTGTTTTGAAATTGACCGCAGTGTAACGGATCTGGACGCCTTTATGAACGTATTGACCGATCGCCGGCAGATTTTGGCAATGACGCGCGGTTCAAAAGGGGCCTGTATTTTCTCACATCAGGGCATTGCGACGGTGGCTTCCGAAAATCATCAGTCCATTGTGGACAGCACAGGGGCTGGAGACGCTTTTGCCGGCGGATTTTTATACGGACTTGCTCAGAATATGAGCTTGCCTGCGGCAGGAAAGCTGGCGGCTTTGACGGCAGCGGAAATTATCCGCATTTGGGGTGGTCGTCCTGAAAAATCTTTGGCTTTGGAATTAAAGCCTTATTTGGACAGCATGCGTCCGTAAATGAATTAAACATCTTCAATTCTTTTTCTTTTTCGGGTACACTATACCCCTGTTTAACAGGGAGTGCTATCATGCATTGGTATGAAATGAAGCTGGGCAGCCGGGGGCAGACGCACAGCGGTACATCTCAGGTTTGTCGGCCGGAACGTGTCGCAGATATAGCCAAATATCTGGAACAAGTCGGGAAAAACGGCATTGTGGCCCGCGGATCGGCCAGCAGTTACGCAGATCAGGCGTTGAATACTGACGGCGCCGTTATGTTGTCCAAACGGCTGGATTGTATTCGTTCCTTTAATCCGGAAACGGGGGAATTGATCTGCGAGCCCGGCATTATGCTGAAAACAATTACAGAAGTCTATGCGCCGCAGGGGTTTATGCTGGCGACGGCGACAGGATCCGGACAATATACGCTGGGAGGTGCCATTGCCGCAAATATTATCGGTCAAAACGGTCACAAGCGTATGTCTTTGGCAAAGTCTGTCAATTGGATTGATGTCGTGTTGGCAAACGGTCGGACAGAGCGGGCCAGCGCGACGGAAAATGAAGCGCTGTTTAAATCGGTCGTCGGCGGACAGGGGCTGATCGGGATTATCAGTTTGATTTCCATAACGCTGCTGAAGCGTCCTCAGGAATATGTGTTGGTTGAAAAACGCCGCATGGCCAATTTGGACGAATTGATGGAGGCGCTGAAATCCGTTCGGAAAACAGCTGATTTTTGTTCGGTTTGGATTGATACTTCCGCGAAACCGGGAGCTGTCGGGCGCGGCGTTTTAAAAACGGCTTCTTTTACAAAGGACGCGGCTGTGCCGGCCTCTCCTTTTACATTGCCGAAAATAAAGCTTTTCTTGCCATATTTCGCACTGCATATTGCGGCAATGCCGTCCGTGCAGAATTTGCGCTATCGTTTGACGCGGGCTCAAAAAAAGAAGGTCGAATCTTATGAGCGCTTTTTATATTCTTCCGACAATATACGCGTGTTTTCGACAAAAGGCGTTTATCAGCTGCAGATTTCCTTTTCCGAAGCAGAGGGACCGCAGGCGATCCGCCGGATATTGACAGAATTGGCTCAGACGCGCGTAACGGCCTGCCGGGCAGAACTGGTGCTGACAAAAGAAGATACGCTTTCTTACTTGGGATCCGCTGTGCGCGGGTATACGCTCAGTTTGGATTTCTTCCGCCGCAAGGGACTGGAAGATTTCCTGAAACATTTGATTATGGTCGCGGGTGAACATAACGGACGGGTTTCTTTGCAGGACGATGCGCTGCTGGAGCCGCGGCACTTGGTTATGATGTACAAGCATCTGGAAAAGTTTACAAAGGCCAGAAATACATTCGATCCGCAGAAAAAATTTGATTCCGATTTTGGACGCCGTTTGTTTTCGGGAGAGAAAAAATATGAACAATAAACGCACCTGGATTATTTTAGGAGGGACCTGTGTAATCGGACGCGCTTTTGCCCGCGAGGCCGCAAAGGCCGGCTGTGATGTGATTTTATTGGGCAGGGAAGGGGAGGATTTAACGCTTTCCGCCGATGATATCCGCGCACGTTATCCTGATGTCGAAGTCACGACCATTCCTTTGGACACGGCGAATTTGGATTCTCTGACTAAAACGGCTGCGCAATGTGAAGAAACGGCAAAAAACATTATCAGCATTTTTTCCGCTTTGGAAACGGCTTATACGCAAAAAGAATGCGGCAAAGATTTGGGCAAGATTAAAAATATGTTTCAGATTAATTATTTCTCCCAAGTTTATTTTTTGTCGGCAATGGCGCCCGTTTTGCAAAAGCAGGCCTGCGGAGAAATCATTGTTTTAGGCTCTGCCGCCGGGGAATACGGCATGCCGGATAACTATGCCTTCGGTTCGACAAAGGCGGCCTTGCATGTATGGCTGCAGGGCTTTCAGGCACAAATGGCGCAGAATCATGTCTCTGTAACGACGGTTAAGGCAGACGACTGGGACACGGTAGGCACACGGCACTATTCTTTTTGGCAGAAGCCGATCAATCCGCAGGCCTGTGCGCAGGCCTGTCTTGAGTATGCGCAGAAGGGCGTTCGGATCCGTTATTTCCCGTGGTACACGTCCCTGACTGTTTTGCTCAGACGGTACGTGCCGTCTTTGAACAGAACGCTGCCTGATTAAAAAAGCGAGGCGCAGATGTTACACAAAGTCTGTTTTTTAGACGCTTCTCTTTTGCGGATCAATGACGGTGCGCCGGTTAAAGTTACTTTTTTAAACGCTCAGCATGCCGGACATTTTGTCGGCTTTTATTCTGTCGCGGACGGTGTTTTCCAAGATGTTCGGGTCCTGTTTCCCAATGCGGGTGGCGAATCCCTGATCCCCGGCGTTAGTTCCGTTTTTTTGGGCAGCCGTCTGAATGGCCGAACGCCGGTCTTTTTTGTCATAGAAAACGGATATTCCCTGAATAAGGACGCTTTTTGGTTCCAAGATGCCATTGCCGGACACAGCGGTTTTTGGCATTTTTTAAAGCCTGCCTCGCAAGAGGGGCTTGTTCCGGCGCTGAATCAGGGGAAAATTGTCTGGCAGCATGCCGGCGGGGACGCGGTTGAACCTGCACAGCCGGCAGATTTGGGAACGGCATGTCCTGTTTTGGTTTGGCAGTCGAACGGCGGTCAGGTTTTTGTTGTAAAAGGGCAAATTTTCCATAGTCTTGGCAGCGGCGTGCATGCGGCATTAAATCCGGATCAGCACTGTCGTTTTTTGGTTGCACCGCAGGAAGACAAGGCTTCCGTGACATTAAATTTTATAGAAACGGCGGCACAGAAGGCGGAATTGGCATTCAGTCTCCAAATCGGCGAACGCAATGTCAGCTCTTTGACACGCAATCGCGTGACGGCTGCCGTATCCGAATGGCCGCAGATTCAGACGCCTGTTTTATCGGCAATAGTTGAAATTCCGGAAGATTTTGAAGATACGCTTTATTTGGACGGGTTTGAAAATCAAACAACGCTTCCGATCGGCGGGATTGTCTTTTCGGTAGAGGGCAGTCATACGAACAAATTGATAATTAAAGGAAAGAGTGACTTAAACCTTTACGAAGGCCTGCTTTCCTGTGTTAAAATCAGGACGGAGGCTTCCGCCGCGGCCAAAAGTGATGTTCGTATTGTGCTGCAAACGGAAAAGGAAGAAAGCGTTATTCACGGACAGGCGGATATTTTATCGGAAAAGGCGCAAGTTTCATCGGTGTTGTCCGGGTTGCCGCTGTCGAAAAATGCCGCGGAAGGGACGGGACATTTTCCGGCGGGACTTTTTGATGATATATTGCCTGCTCGGTCTGAGAATGCTCCGTCAGACGAATTGCCCTCTTTCTTAACCCAGCCGGTCGTTCCGCAGGCCGTCGTAAAGGCGCCGTCCAACGGAAAAACAGTATTGATTTCGGGCGGCGCGTGCAAACGGGGCAGCGCGGCGGCGCATGCTTTTGCGGCACGTGGGTATAATGTTATTATTCATTGCCATACGGCGGCGGCGCAGGCAACGCATTTAGTCGAAGAACTGCGGCAGCTTTATCATGTCAAGACGGCCTATTTCCGGGCGGATTTTGTTTCATTTGAAGAAACGACCGATCTGATTCCGGCCGTAACAAAAACGTACGGCCCGATAGATGTGCTGGTTTGCCTTGCATCAGCTTTTGTGAAAGAGGAAACGGCTCAAGGCTGGGAGACCAATATGGCCGTCAATCTGCGGGCGCCCTTTTTGCTGACGCGGGCCTTTGCGCACGACCTGCCCAAAGGACGGGAAGGGACGGTGATCGCCGTCTTTTCCGAACCGCCGAAAGAACTGTCTTCTTATGCATTGGCAAATACAGCCTTGCCGGAACTGATGCTTTTGGCGGCTGATTCCTGCAGGGATAAAGTCAGGGTAAACGGACTGGCTGTCGGAGGAGCTCTTTCGGAAGAAGCCCAAAACAAAAAAATCGCGGAAATGGTATGCTTTTTGGCGGAAAATCCGATCGTTTCAGGACAGACCGTGAAAATAGAAGCCGCCGGGCTATCAGAAAAAAAGACGAGTCTTTTTTGATCAGTTTTTCTGTAACCCTTTGCAGACTAACGAGTCATTTGTTTTTATCAAAAGTTATCCACAGGCAGGAGGAGCTATTCCAACCGAAAAAATAAATCAAGAGGAAGTTATAAAAAAATTTAAAAATAATGCTTGATTATAAAAAATATTGTAAAAACAATAGCTTACAAGAATTGCCTAAAAAATAGGCAAAATGAAAAAAAGCAAGGGAAAGCCTTAATCAAAAGTAGGTATCGGCAGTGTTTGCACAGAGTTATCCACAGGTTTGGGGAAAACTTTAAATTTAGGGTTAAAAATAGGAAAAGAGGTTTAAAATCAAAATGATAAGTAAAAAAAACAGTGATTTTACAGACTTCGAATCCGGCGAATCTGCACAAACCCTGACAGGATCGGCCTATGTCGCGTCGCATTTATCATCTTTTCCGGAACGACCCGGCGTTTATCGCATGCTGAACGGGCAGGGAAAAATCCTGTATGTCGGCAAAGCGAAAAGCCTGCGCCGCCGATTGGAAAACTATGCGCATCCCGAACGGACATGCATGCGTATCCAGCGCATGATTTCTGAAATAGAGCAGATTGAAATTATTGAAACAAAAACGGAAGCGGAAGCTTTTCTGCTGGAAAACGATCTGATTAAGCGTTTAAAGCCGTATTATAATATTCTTCTTAAAGACGATAAGACTTTTCCGCATATTTTAATTACGACCAAAGACGAATGGCCGCAGATGCTGAAACATCGCGGGGCAAGAACGAAAAAAGGGGAATATTTCGGTCCGTTTGCATCGGCCCTGACGGTTAATGAAACGCTGGCCGTGCTGCAGAAAGCTTTTTTGTTGCGTTCTTGTACGGATAATGTTTTTTATCACCGCACGCGACCGTGTCTGCTGCATCAAATCAAACGCTGCTGTGCGCCATGCGCCGGAAAAATCGGCAAAGAGGAGTATTTGGCTTTGGTGGAACAGGCCTGTTCCTTCATGCATCATAAAAGCACACAGGTGCAGGCCGATCTGGCCGTCAAAATGGAAGAAGCCAGCGCGGCTATGCGTTATGAGGAAGCCGCCGTTTACCGTGACCGTATCCGCGCTTTAAATCAGATTCAAAGTCAAAGCAGCGATTTGGACGGCATTTCCGACTGCGATATTGCCGCCGTTTTTTCGGACAAAGGGCAAAGCTGTGTCCAGATGTTTTTTTATCGCGGCGGACGATCTTGCGGCAATTTTGCGTCTTTTCTTTCTCAGACGGCGGAGCAGACGGAAGGGGAGGTTTTGCAGGCCTTTATCGGTCAGTTTTATATGACGCATGCCGTTCCGAATGAAATTTTAGTGTCTTCTTCTTTGCCGGAACAGGACGTTGTTGCGCAGGCTTTGGGAGAAAGGGCCGGGCATAGTGTCAGGATTGCCGAAAATGTGCGCGCGAATCGCCGCCGGTTGGTTGAACGGGCCGTTATGAATGCGAAAGAAGCCCTTCTGCGCAAGCGCATGGAAGGCGCATCGCGTGCCGATTTATTGGAACAGCTGCGCAAATTGGCGGGACTGAAGACGCCGGTGCGCCGTGTTGAAACTTACGATAACAGTCATATCCAAGGGGCGCACGCGGTCGGCGCGATGATTGTTGCCACGCCGGAAGGCTTTGATAAAAAGTCGTACCGCAAGTTTAATATTTCTTGGGATTCGTTTACTCCCGGCGACGATTTCGGCATGATGCGCGAAGTCCTGACCCGCCGTTTTAAAAGAGGGCTGGAGGAAAGGAACCTGCCCGACATTATTTTGATTGACGGCGGCGCGATTCAGCTGAAAGTCGCTTTGGAAGTTTTAAAGGAGCTGAATGTTTCCGACGTGGTCGCGATCGGCGTCGCCAAAGGCGAAGACAGAAATGCGGGCAAAGAAACGCTGCATTTTGCCGACAAACCGCCGCTAAATCTGGAATTTGACAATCCGCTGCTGCACTATATCCAGCGTTTAAGGGACGAGGCCCATCGCTTTGTTATCAGCACGCACAGAATCAAGCGGCGCAACGACACGCTTGTATCGGCTTTGGATTCAATCGGCGGCATCGGCGCGAAACGCAAGAAAGCTTTATTGCAGCATTTCGGATCAGTTAAGGCGATCAGAGCCGTCAGCGCAGAAGAAATTGCCAAAGTCGAAGGGATCAGTCCGACTTTGGCGCAACAGATTTTTGATGCTTTAAAATAAGCGCGTTAATAACTTTTCTGCGCGTTTATTTTTTCCGCGACAGCTGCGGGCAAGGGCTTTTTCGCCTGATTTGAAATCGCCGTCTGCAAAGAAACGGGCTTATCTGCTTTTTCCTGAACGGAGGCTTTATTTTTGTTGAATTTATCTGCCTGTTCAATTCTGTTAAAAGCGCTTCTTAAATATTTCAGGTTAGCTAACGCTTCTTTTGCTTCCAACAGTTCTTCTCCGCCTTTGTTGGCCGCAGCCGCACTCAATGCCGTGCGCGCGGTTGTTAAAACGCCGCCGACCGCCAGCACTTTTCCTCCGATAACGGCTCCGTTTAAGATAAGAGAACCGCAAAAACGCGGGTCAATGCCATTGACTCCGCCGAACACGGAAAGCCCGATCGCTCCGCCGGCAACGACTGCGGCACTGACGGCTCCGACCGCCAGATACAATCCGGCACGCGAATCGTTAAACAGCTTTTTTACTTTTTGCTTTAACGTCTTTTTTTGTTTCTGATCTGACGGCGCGTCCTTTTTGTTGCCTTCCAAATGGTTGATTTTGATGTCAAGACGCGCCCCGAACGTATTGCGTTTGTTTAATTCTTCTGTGCGTTCCTGCAAAACACGCCGGTATGTTTCTTCAATAAAGGGGGAATCTTTTAAATTGCGTTCCAATACTTCCCATTGCAAACGTTCAGCCATGCTGCCGACAAAAGCAGCATTTTCCAGATAGGCATTCAAAGCAATGTAAGTTTCCTCTTTGGATAGATTCTTGTGTTCTTTTGAAAAATCAAGATTCAAACTCATAGCAAGGATTCCTTTGTAAATTCATCAAATCCCTCCTATTCGTTTCAGGATATTATTGAAAAAAATTTTTGTCAATAATTTCGGAAAACAATTTGAATTTATTTTATTTTTTGAATTATCGGTTCTGCTTCCGCGGCAAATTTTTCAACGTCTTTGATTGTTTTCTTCGCGCTGCAGACAACCCCGGCGCCGGCGATGCACCCGCCTTCGCACGTCATCATTTCGATCAAGTTGCCGGGGGCTTTGCCGTTCGGATACGTTTTGAACAGCCTTAACATCGCGGGTTTGATGCCGTTGATGCATACGGGTTTCATTTCAACGCGACCGTTCACAACGGCATTGACCGCCGCCGCAACACCGCCGGTGACCGCAAAGCCGCGTCCTTGCGCAGAAGGCAGAAGATCAAATTCCGCTTCTACAAAATCGGATACATTGATTTGAGTCGCTTCAAACAAAGCGTCCAATTCTTCAAAGGTCATTACAAAATCAACCAAAGGATCATTGATGCCTTCATAGCGTTTGGCAACACAGGGGCCAATAAACACAGTGACGGCTTCCGGATCTTTTTTGGCCAGCTCTGCCGTATAATGCATCGGCGTTGCCGTATCCGAAACAAACTGCGCCAGTTCAGGAACGTGCCGCTTGACAGTTTCAATATAGCCCGGACAGCACGATGTCGTCATAAAGGCATCTCCACGGTCCATGCGTTCGATAAACTCTTTGGCCTCATTGCGGGTTGTGATATCCGCGCCGACAGCCACTTCAATCACGCCGGAAAAGCCGATTGCTTTCAATGCGGAAACAACTTGTTTGACGGTTCCGGGAAATTGACCGGCAATGGCAGGGGCGACCATGGCGATCATTTTTTTCTTTTCTGTCAGCATGGCCTTTAAAATATCGATAATCTGACTGCGTTCCATAACCGCGCCAAACGGGCAGGCGCGCATGCACTGACCGCAGGATACGCATTGTGTAAAGTCGATTTCCGCGCGGCCTGCCGTACCGCGGCGGATTGCTCCGACGGGACAAGCATTTTCACACGGCACAACACGTTTTAAAATAGCCTGATAAGGGCAGGCTTCCTTGCATTTGCCGCAGCTTTTGCATTTGTCGGGATCGATGCGGGCGGGACCTTTGGCAATGTCGATAGCGCCGAACGGACAGGCCAAAGCGCACGATCTGGCCAGACAGCTTTGACATAATTCGGTCACAACATAGCGCGAGGTAACGCATTCATTGCACGCAATGTCCAAGACGGTCATAACGGGCGGCGTCGGCTTGTCGCGCAGCAAAGCGCGGCGGGCATATTCGGATAACGGCGTAACTTCATCGTCTTCTTCGACACGGAAGCCCAAAGCGGCTAAGCACCGCGTTCTTAAGATAGCGCGTTCTTTATAGATGCAGCAACGATAAGCGGCCTGTCTGGTCGGCAATATTTCAACGGGAATCTTATCTACGTCCAGCAGCAGTCTGTTTTTTAAAAAAGAACGTACCAAACGGATCAAAATTTCCCGACGGAAATATTTGGCGTTATCTCTGATTTCCATAATGACGAAACCTCATCGTTTTTTATCGGCCTCCTTTTTAATATACTTTTAAACGCAAACTGCAAGAAAGGAAAGAGAATTAAATTTCTTCCCCCGTCTCCTTTTTATCAAACAGGCGATATAGCTTTGTTGCCGTATAGGAAAAGAGACTTTTTTTCCTTAGACTTGAGGGCAAATATTTGACGGGAGAATTTTATGATTAAAGATAAAATATTAGAAATTTATGCCCCTGTTTCGGGAAAAACGCAGTCGATTGAAACTGTTCCGGATCAAGTCTTTGCGCAGAAAACGATCGGAGACGGCATTTCTATCGCGCCGTCTTCTTTTGTACTGTGCGCTCCATGCGACGGAACAATTGTTAATATTCATTCATCCAAACACGCTTTGACGCTGCAAACGCAGCAGGGCATCGATATTTTAATGCATGTGGGATTGGATACGGTTTTGCTGCGCGGCGCCGGATTTGATTTAAAAGTGGCCGTTGGACAAACGGTAAAAAAGGGAGACTGTTTAATCGCCTTTGATCATCATATCATTGAAAAGAATGGAAAAAGCCTGCTGACGGAAATTGTTGTCGCCAATATGGAGCAAACCGCGGGCATAACGGCAATGACCGACAAAGATGTTCAGGCGGGAAAGGATATTATTTTAACGGTTGCTTTGAAAAAAAACGCGCAGATTATTCCGATGCCTTCTGTCAAAGGAATGAAGGCGGAATCTTGGGAAATAGAGATTAAAAATCCGGCGGGCCTGCATGCGCGTCCTGCCGCCGTTTTGGTCAATGCGGCCAAACGGTTTGCCAGTCAGATCGCTTTAACGTGTGCCGGCAAAAGCGCTGATGCCAAAAGTCTGACCGCCATAATGGGGCTGGACATTAAAAACGGGGATCGGGTGCGCTTGACGGTGGAAGGCTATGATGCCTCAGAGGCTATGAAAAAGTTAATTCCCTTGATTGAAACGGGATTGGGCGAGGAATTGTCGGCGGCGCCTGTTGTTGTCGAAGAGCCAAAAGAGCTTCCGAAAGGAAAAGATCAGGAAAATCTTTTTTTTGGCATAGCGGCGTCTCCCGGCATGGCTGTCGGTGTGGCCGTTCGGCTGCAAGATGCGGCGATTGAAGTTGAAGAGTTTGGGGCATCTCCGTCAAAAGAAAGGGAAAAGTTAGCTTCAGCCTTGGCGGAAGCAGGAGATGAGCTGAATGATCTGTATGAAAAAACGTTAAAAAAAGCAGGGCCGGACAAAGCGGCTATTTTCTCTGCACATCAGGAATTGCTGGAGGATCCCGAATTAGTCAAAAAATCTCAGGAGCTGATTGACAATGGCCGCAGTGCTGCTTTTGCCTGGCAGCAGACAATTAATAAGCAGGCGCAGCGTTTTGCCGAAATGAAAAATTCTTTATTGGCCGAACGGGCAGGGGATCTGCAGGACGTCGGCAAGCGGGTGCTGCGGCTGCTGACGGGGGAAGTCGAACAGAAGGTGTGCTTGCCGGAAAATGCGGTTGTTATTGCGTATGATTTAACGCCTTCGGATACGGCTTTGCTGGATCGTGACAAGGTTGTCGGATTTGCAACCGTCAGCGGTGGAGCTTCGTCCCATGCCGCTATTTTGGCCAGATCCATGATGCTGCCGGCTGTTTCCGGCTTATCGGAAAGCGTGTTGAAGATTTTGAACGGGACGCCCGTTTTGCTGAACGGAACGACAGGAGAACTGCATCTGAACCCCGATGAAAAAGAAAAGCAGTCGGCTGTCCGGCAAAAAGAAACCGAACGCAAAACGCAGGCGGAACTGTTTGAAACCCGAAACGAGCCGGCGGTAACGACGGACGGCGTGCGTTTGGAAATTGTCGGCAATATCGGCAGCGCAGAAGAAGCGGGACGGGTAGCCGCGGCGGGCGGTGAAGGGATTGGACTGCTGCGGTCCGAGTTTTTGTTTTTAAACCGGCAGGAAGCGCCTTCAGAAGCCGAACAAACGGCGGTATACCGTGCGGTCGGAGAAGCCATGGGCCCAAACAGGCCGGTCATTGTCAGGACATTGGATATCGGCGGGGACAAGGAAGTGCCGTATATCAAAGAACCAAAAGAGGACAATCCCTTTTTGGGAGTGCGCGGGCTGCGGCTCAGTTTAAAGCATCAGGAGCTTTTCCGTTCTCAGATCCGTGCCATTTTAAAAGCGGCGGACAAAACAAAAATCAGAATCATGTTTCCGATGATCACAATATTGGAAGAAGTAAAACTGGCGAAACAAATTGTTGAAGAGGAACGAAAAGCTCTGAATGCTCCGCCGGTCGAAACGGGAATTATGATTGAAGTTCCGGCGGCGGCAATGACAGCGGATATTTTAGCTCCTTATGTTGATTTTTTTTCAATCGGCACGAATGATTTAACGCAGTATACAATGGCGTGCGACCGCGGCAATCCGGCTTTGTCCTCATTATCGGACGGTTTGCACCCCGCTGTTTTGCGCATGATCAAGATGACGGTTGAAGGGGCGGAAAAGCACGGCAAATGGGTCGGTGTGTGCGGCGCTATGGCAGGGGATCAAAATGCTGTGCCCGTATTGATCGGTTTGGGGGTTAAGGAATTAAGCGTCGTATCGCCGTTGATTCCGGGCATTAAAGCGCAGATTCGTTCTTTATCCATGTCCCGGTGTCAGGATTTGGCCCGTTTGGCCGTCGGGCAGGAATCGATTCAGGACGTTTATCAAATTATCAAAAGTTTTTTAACAGATCAGCAGCGGGGAGAATAAAATGACGATAGGAAGAAAAGCGTTTATGTTTTTGCAGCAAATCGGAAAATCCCTGATGCTGCCGGTGGCCGTCCTGCCGGTGGCGGGGCTGCTCTTGGGAATAGGATCGGGGCTTTTGAATGCGGAAATCAGCTGGATTCCGGCGGTTATTCCTCAGGTGATGAGCCAAAGCGGCAGTGTGATTTTTGACAATATGCCCCTGATCTTTGCGATCGGTACGACGCTGGGGTTGACGGATAACGACGGTGTGGCGGCTTTAGCGGCGGTGACGGGCTTTTTGGTGCTGCAGGCAACGATGGGAGTCATGGCGGACGTGCTGTGGTTTCATGTTTCCGCCGGTCAGGAAACGTTGGGCGTTTTGGCGCAGGCGCTGGAATATGATGTCGCTTTTGCCCGTCGGATTGTCGCGACAAATGCCGGTATAAAAACGATTCAGACGGGTGTTTTCGGCGGATTGTTCATCGGTGTGGTTGCCGCTTATGTTTACAAGCGGTTTTATCGGATTCAATTGCCGCCGTACTTAGGTTTTTTCGCGGGCAAGCGTTCCGTGCCGATTATCACGTCTTTGGTGGCGATTGTTCTCGGTGTGTTTTTAAGCCTGTTCTGGCCGCCGATTCAGGAAAAGATCAACGAATTTTCGATGTGGGCGGCTTACAGCGCGCCGACGGTTGCCGGAGCAACGTACGGCTTTGTCGAACGTCTGCTGCTGCCGTTCGGGCTGCATCACATTTGGAATGTGCCGTTTTTCTTTGAAATCGGGTCTTATACGAACAAGCTGGGCGAAGTCGTTACCGGCGACATTCCCCGCTTTTTCGCCGGCGATAAGACAGCCGGCATTTTAGGCGGCGGTTTTCTGATTAAAATGTTCGGTCTGCCGGCGGCGGCTCTGGCCATTCTGCATACGTCCAGGCCGGAAAACAAGCTGAAAGTCAGCGGCATTATGGCGTCGGGCGCTTTGACGGCATTCCTGACGGGAATCACAGAACCGCTGGAATTTACTTTTCTGTTCGCTGCGCCGATGCTGTATTTCATTCATGCGGTCATGGTCGGTTCGGCCTTTGCCGTCATCAATCTGGTCGGAGCGCATATCGGCTATACTTTTTCGCAGGGAGCCATTGATTTTGCTTTGTTCTATCCTTTGGATACAAAACCTTGGGTTATCTTTATTTTAGGGCCGGTTTATGCTGTTCTGTATTACGTCGTGTTTCGATTCTGCATTTCGTTTTTCAACATGAAAACGCCGGGACGGGACGAAGAGTTGGCGGTCTCCGCCGTTCCGGCGGCCGGTTCGACGGATCATGATGAAAAAATGTCCATGGCGGCAAGGCTGGTAGAAGCGTTCGGCGGGCGGCAGAACATTAAAAATTTGGACGCCTGCATTACGCGGCTGCGGCTGATTTTGAATGATCCGGACAAAGCGGACGATGCAAAGCTGAAAGCATTGGGCGCAACGGGCGTTATGCGCGTCGGTTCAGGTGTTCAGGCGGTTTTTGGAACGGCTTCCGAGAATTTAAAAACGGATATGGAGGAATATCTGCGTTCTTATCCGCAAGACTCTGATGTCGATTCCGAACCGGTTAAGACGTTTTCTTTGTCTGAAACCGTAAAAAGGGCTTTGGGCGGAGAAAACAATATTGAAAACAGCAGTCATTTGGCCGACGGCGGTTTGCATATCAGGCTGAAAGATCAGGCCTTGATAGATGAAAAAAAGCTGCGAGAAGCTGGTGTGGAGCTGATGTTTAAAATCGATAACGGGCTGATTTACTTGTCGCCCTTTATTCCGTAATCAATTTTTATTTTTAAGGAGTTTATTTCAATGAAATCTATCAAAGGGACGCAAACGGAAAAAAATCTGTTAATGACATTTGCCGGAGAATCTCAAGCGCGTATGCGTTACACTTATTGGGCGCGGGTTGCCGAAAAAGAGGGCTATGAGCAGATCGCGGCAATCTTTTTGGAAACGGCGGATCAGGAAAAAGAGCATGCCAAGAGAATGTTCAAGTTTCTGGAGGGCGGAGATTTAGAGGTGACCGGCACTTATCCGGCGGGTCAGATTCGTTCGACGCTGGAAAACCTTGATGATGCGGCAAAGGGTGAAGAACATGAATACAAAGAGCTTTATCCGATGTGTGCCGAAGTGGCGGAAAAAGAAGGCTTTCCTGAAGTGGCGCAGATGTACCGCGCCGTGATTGTGGCAGAAATATTTCATGGTCAGAGGTACCGCAGGCTGCAGGAAAATGTTCGGTCGGGACAGGTTTTTAAACGTGAAGCTCCGAAAAAATGGCGTTGCCGCAAGTGCGGTTATGTTCACGAAGGCACGGAAGCCCCGAAGGTCTGTCCCGCTTGTCTGCATGAGCAGGCCTATTATGAGCTTGCCGCCGAAAACTACTAGCCGTAGGGGGTGGCGGCGCCACGGGCATAACGTCCTCCGGGTGGCAGCGCCACGGGCTTAACGCCCTCCCGGCGGGGGATTAGGCTCTGCCATTTGGCACGATATAAAAAAACTGATCCCCGCACGGGTAGTGCCCTTCGGACAGGGTAGCGGCGCCACAGGCTTAACGCCCTCCCGGCGGGGGATTAGGCTCTACCATTTGGCACGATATAAAAAAACTGATCCCCGCACGGGTAGTGCTCCGTACGGCTAGTACCCCCACACGGGGAGTACTTTCCGGTTGAAAGAATAATAGGTGTCAGCGCTTTGCCAGTAATTTCTTTGCTGTTCGTCCATAACAAGGGCTGATTTTTTAAAATTAGAAAATATTTTCTAATTTTTTATATTTTAAATATATTTTTTGAATTTATTTTCAAGAAAATTATCCTATAATGAATGGAATGAAACATATGGAGAAATTCTTATGATTGCCCGCGAAGAATATCTGAATAAACTGATCAGTCTGAAAGACAAACAGCTTATCAAAGTCGTGACGGGAATGCGGCGTTCCGGAAAATCAACTCTGTTCGCGCTGTATCGGGATTATTTGTGTTCAAACGGCGTTTCCTCCCGTCAGATTCAATTCTATAATTTTGAAGATGCCGACAATGAGGAACTTTCAGACTATAAGGTTCTGCACGAACATATAAAAACGCACTTAGTTAAAGACAAAATGAATTACGTTTTTTTAGACGAGATTCAAAATGTCCCCTCGTTTGAAAAAGCCGTTGACAGTCTGTTTATCAAAGAGAATGTTGATTTATACATAACGGGATCGAACGCTTATATGCTGTCGGGCGAATTGGCGACTTTGCTTTCGGGAAGATATATCGAAATTCAGATGCAGCCGCTTTCCTTAAAAGAATACTCCTCCGCGTTTCCGAATATGGGTGAAACAGAGCTGTTCCGTCAATACATTGCGAACAGTTCTTTTCCTTATACAATCGAACTGATCAAAGATCCGAAGAACGTCAGGGATTATCTGGACAGTCTGTATAACACGGTCATCGTCAAAGATATTTCCGATCGCAAAAAAATGACGGATACCAGACAGCTTAAACGTGTTTTCCGTTTTATGGCGGATAATATCGGAAATCTTGTTTCCATTAAAAAGATCAGTGATACGATGTCCGCCGACAAACAGGATATATCAACGCATACGGTTGAAAGCTATTTGTCGTATCTGGAAGAAAGCTTCCTGCTGTATTCCGTTTCAAGATACGATATCAAAGGCAAAGATTATCTGCGGACGGGAGAAAAGTATTATCTTGCTGATGTTGCGTTCCGTTCTTTGCTGTTAGGGGATAAAAAACAGGATTTCGGACGCGTTCTTGAAAATATCGTTTATCTGGAATTAAAACGGCGCGGCTGTCAGATTTTTGTCGGCAAGTCAGGAAATCAGGAAGTTGATTTCGTCACGTTTAAGGGCGAGGATACAGAGTATTATCAGGTTGCTTTAAGCGTATTGGACGAACAGACGCTCAAACGGGAATTGAGCGCGTTGGAAAGCATTTCCGACCACAATCCCAAATTTTTAATAACGCTTGACCCATTTCCCGTTATTTCTCATAACGGGATTAAACAAATAAACGCGCTGGACTGGCTGCTGAAGAAATAAAATATCCGACAAAAAGCTTTCAGCCGAAAGCCAAATGCTGATGTATGCAGCTTGAAAGTCGTTGTTGACGCTATAATTTTCCGCGCAGGCACAGGCATACGGGCATCATCAGAGATATGCCCCATACGACGGCGGGACCGGCGGGCAGATCAAAATAAAACGAGGCAAGCAGACCGAGGACAAGGCCCGTTGTTTCTCCCGCATATTCAATCAGCCGGCGTTTGCGATCGTCAGTGATATATGCCGTTGCCACAGCCGGAAAAATCAGCGAAGCAAAGACCAGATAAACGCCGCAGACCTGCACGGACGTTGTGATCACGACGGCCAGAACGATATAAAAAAAACGTTTCAGAAACATCACCGGTTTCAGATAAATCAGCGCCGTTGCCGACAGAAAAACCGTTCCGGCAAACGCGACTTTTCCCCAATCGGCAAAAAGCAGCTGTCCGGTCAGGATATCGTTGATATGTTCGCTGCCGTGCGGATTGCCCGCCAAGACCAGAATGATCAGTGTGGCGGATAAAACAAAGATGCAGCCGATGACGGCTTCCGCAATTTCCTTAAAGTATGTTTCAACGGCTTTGAACAACAGGCCACCCGCCAAAGCGCACAGCAAGGCGGCCGCTTGGGACGTGACCGTCCCAAACTCTGCCATGCCGGCGAACACAGCTCCCATTGCCGCCAGCTGAGCCAACGACAGGTCAATAAAAATGATGCCGCGGCGCAGGACTTCCTGTCCTAAAGGCACATGAATCAACATCATTAACAGCCCGACCGTTAAAGCGGGCAACAAAATGGAAAGCTCTGTCAGCATCTTATTTCTCCATAGCTTGCAACATCAGATCGATGCTGTTTTCAAACAAATCAAACAGTGTTTTCGTTTGTCCGTTTCCGCCGACCGTATAAGGAAGGACAATGGCTTTGACGCCGGTTTGTCCTGACAGCCATTGCGCCGGCTTCGGACTTTCAAACGGGGCGTAGGCAATGAAGCGTACATTGTTTTTCCTGACCGTTTCTGTCAGTTCGCTTAAATGTTTAGAAGTCGCCGGAATCCCCGGTTTCGGTTCCAAAGTTCCTGCCGTTTTAATCTTCAGCCAATCAAATAAATAAGACATATTCCTGTGATTGGTGATAACGCTCGCACCGTTCAAAGCTTTTGCCTTTCTTTCCCACCTTTTGATATGTTCCCAAAAGACCGCCCGGAACGTTTTTTCATTTTCATGATAAAAAGCGGTGTTTTCAGGATCGATCCCGGCCAGCTTTTCCGCAATTACAAAAGCCGTTTTCAGAAGGTTGTACGGATTCAGATGCAAGTGCGGATTGCCGTCAGGGTGGACATCGCCGTCCGCGCGGTCAATGCGGACGGGCTTTTCAATCGTATCGATGTAATATGAGGCATAAATCAGATTGTCGCCGCCCTCCTGCACTTTAGAAGAGCCTGCTTTGCGCAGAATTAAGGGCAACCAGCCGACTTCCAGATCGGCACCCGAACAAATCACCAGATCCGCTTTTCTGATCTGCGCGATCAGACTGGGGCGGGCCTGAATGAAATGAACATCCTGCGTTGCCGTGGTCGCCGAATAGATATCGGCTTTATCCTGCGCGATTTCTTTTGCCAATGCCGCCCATTCCGGTTCGCAGGCAAAGATATTCAGCGCAAAAGCCTCCGTATGGCCCAGCAAAACGGAAAAGAAAATAAAGATGATTTTTTTCATAGCCTGTTCCTCCTTTCCGTTTAATAGCTGTGCGCCCCATGCGCGCCGAAGCTCATCGTGTACTGCACAATCAGCTGATTGTCGTTTTTAAAGCCGGTTTTGTCGCGGTTATACTGTACGCGTATGCGTGAAAACTCGGAATTATCCCATTCCGCCATGACCGAATGCATTTCGGGTTTATGGTGTTCCGCGTTGAGTATCGTGTCCTCCAAAGCCGCCGGCGTTTCTTTCGGCTTCATCTGCGCATAGCGGTAACCGATTTTCCAATTCGTCAAAAACTTGAACGTGCTTTGGGCATACCAGCCGGAGGATTTGTTGTCGAACTTTCCGGCGGGGCCATCAGTGTCAATATAATTTCCTTTTTCATTACGGAACAGATATTCGCCCGAAAGGACAAATTCGCTTTCCTTATTGTTGCCGTTTGGCACAAAGGAATATTTCAGCGAGGCGGCATATAAATGATCCTTGCCCTCAAATCGTAAAGAGTCTGTCCGCCGTCCGTCCTCTGCGCTTTTGGCATAAAGGTAGGAAAATCCGGCCAGCCATGACTGGTTATCAGAGATGTCTCCGCCAACCCGCAGATAGCTGTTTGCCGCGCCGATGCCGGAGCCTTCAAACGCTGCGGGAAAATATCCGCCGCGATAAGCGCCGCCGCCGATTTCCGCGTAAAAATCCGTCGGCAGAACAACGGACAGCTGCAAGCCGTCGTCTTTATAAGCGCTGTTCAGAAAAACGCGGTACGGCAAGGGTCTGTCGGCAAAGTCGTCTGTATGAGCGTGTTTTTCGTTCAGAGAACCGAAGACGGGCTTTAAACGCCCGAAAGTCAGGTTCAGACCGTAGGGCAGACCGATGGACTGAATGAAAGCTTCCTCCAGTTCGATTTTGTCTTCCCCGTCTTCATTGACGATTGCGGCGGTCAGATTTGCCGAAAATTTATCGTCAACATTTGCGCCGATCATAATTTCCGATTCTCCCAAACTGAACCCTTTGTCTGCAAATTCTCCTTCTTCGCCGACCTGAAAACCGATAATATCCTTTTCATCACGGGAATAATGGGTATACGTGCCGTTTAAAACAACGCTGATATACGGATTGAACGCGCTTAAGCCGCTGCCGGATACGGGCTGTCGGTTCTGTTTCGTTTCCAAAGATTTGATTCTGTTTTCCAACAGATTGATGCGGTTCAGCAAATCCTGCTCTGTTGCCTGCGCCTGAAAGGGGCAAGCCAATGCCGCCATGGCGGCCAAAACCGCCGGTGTTTGATTTTTCATAAATTTTTCCTTTGTTTATACAGAATACCAATCACCGGAAACTTGGTGCTTCCGATGACAATTTTAAAATCGGAATAAATTTATGCGACGGGCGGTGCGCGGGAACTGTAGCCAAAAAATGAAGTCTGATCCGGAACAATATCCGCTTTAAAAAGCTTCAGCGGTGTTTCGGGACATTCAGGCGTTTTTAAAACAACGGCTGACGGCATATCCATGCCGGACAGCTCCGCCGCCGTTTGACAATAAAAGCATTGTTCATGAAAAAGAGCTTCATCGGTATGATGAATATGGCCGGCAACAATAAATTGAGCCGTCAATAAACAGAAAACTGAGAATATTTTCAGACTTTTTCCAAACATTACCATAACTTATCGGAGATCAGCCTGAATGTCAAATGAAGAGTTCCTTAAACGGTTTTCCAAACAATCCGGACACGGGAAAATTCTTTTTCTTTGTCGGGCGAAGCGATTTTGTGTGTGGTCGTCAGTCCGTCTGTTTGGGTAAATACGGCGATTTCATCGTCAAAGACGGCAGGCTTTTTAAACGCGATTTCCATTTCCGCAATATCATGAGACAGCCGGAAATCATGCGGGACGCCTTCCGCTGCCCAAACCGGATAAACGGCGTTGTTGACGTGGCTGTTCAGGTCGATTTCTTCGTATCGGACGGGAAAAAGGATTTTCGTTTCTGGAGCTTCGGGGAAGGTGATTGCCGGAAATTTCGTGTCGATCATGCGTTCGTTATGCAGGGGATAGTCGGGCAATTTTTTGGCAACGCTGACGGGGCGCTTGGTTGTCAGATCGACCAAGGCCCATTGGCTGGACGCATAGAACAGCATTTCTCCTTGTTCGCTGACGGCTTTGAAGTCGCGGATTCCGCAAACGGCTGTTTTGCCGCTGGCCCAAGTCGTCAGGACAAAGGATTCTCCGCGTGTGGGCAGGCGGTTGATTCTCAAATGATAATTCGCGCCGACCCAGCCAATACCGTGTTCCAGACAAAAGGCATAGCCGCACCCCAAACCATCCGCATGTCTGTCGGCAATATCCTGAAACAGGTTGAATAAACAGCGCAAATGCAATTCGCCTTTACGGTCGGATTCATAAACTTTGACGATATGCGGTGATTCCAGCGTTTCCATAAAGTTCTTCCTTTGCTATATTTTTTATCAAGGCTAATATAAAAACAACCGGAATAAAAGGCATTTTTTGGACAGAGAAGATGACAAATCAAAGCGTATGGAATAAAAACTGGGCGAATTGGAAAGAGGATTTCAAGCCTTCTCCGTTTGCCGAAAAAGCGTTTAAGCTGATGAAAATTAAGGACATGCACGACGTTTTGGATTTAGGATGCGGCAAAGGACGCAACAGCCTGTATTTCGCGGCGAACGGCATGAACGTGACGGCAATGGATATTTCTGATGAGGCGCTGAAAACGGTAGAAAATCTGCGTCACCCGAAAATCAGGACGGTATGCGCGGATATTTCCAAAACGGATTTGGAACTGGAAAAATATGACGCGGTGTTTGCCTGCCTGTCTTTGCATTATTTCGGCGATGCGGTGACGCGCCTGATCATCAATCGGGCGCACCGTTCTTTGCGGGGCGGAGGGCTGTTTTTTATCCGTTGCAAATCGGTCAAAGACAAGGCGTACGGCATCGGCGAAAAAGTCGGCGAAGATATGTATTTTGACGAATGGACTCGTCATTTTTTCCGTCCCGAATATATGACGGACGTCTTATCCGGCTTTGAAACGGCGGCTGTTTCGGAAACTGAAGAAGATTATTTCGGCGTCTGTCATTTTGTGGACGGCATTGCCGTCAAAGCGTCTTCTTAGAATAAGACAAAAGCGTTTGTCAAAAAAGGCGATATCATGAATTATCAGGACATTAACGCGAAAACAATTGATAAGTGGGTGACGGACGGCTGGGAATGGGGAAAGCCCGTTTCTCATGAAATCTGTTCAAAAGCGCGGCAGGGCGATTGGGCTGTTTGCCTGACGCCGATAAAGCCTGTTCCGCGTGAATGGCTGGGCGAAATCAAGCAAAAGAAAATTCTCGGATTGGCCTGCGGCGGCGGTCAGCAAATGCCTGTTTTTGCTGTTTTAGGCGCGGACTGTACCGTTTTGGATTATTCGGAAAAACAGTTGGAAAGCGAGCGTCTGGTCGCCGAAAGGGAAGGATATGATATTGATATTGTTCGCCATGACATGACAAAGCCTTTGCCTTTTGCCGATGAAAGTTTTGATTTGATTTTTCACCCTGTTTCCAACTGCTATGTGCGGGACGTCTGTCCGATTTGGAAAGAGTGTTTTCGCGTTTTAAAACAGGGCGGCGTTCTGCTTTCAGGGCAGGACAACGGCATCAACTTTATCGTCAGCGATGAAGACGAAACGCACATTGTTAATCCTCTGCCGTTTAACCCGATGAACAATTCCGAACAAAAAGAACAGATGCTGAAGGAAGAAAACGGTATTCAGTTTTCTCATACGTTGGAAGAACAATTGGGCGGTCAGCTGGCGGCGGGACTGATCATCACGGATTTGTACGAAGATCTGAACGAAAGCGGCAGACTTAAAGAATTAAATGTTCCGACATATTGGGCGACCAGAGCCGTCAAAGGAAAAATCGTTTTTTAAAATGTCTGAACGGATATGACGCACAGTTGCTTGACTTTTTAAAAAAGAATCCTTATAGAATCAAAAACGGCTCATATAATTCCTCTGGTGCCGGAGGAAGTTTCTACTGAACAGGACCGTGTTCTGCTATGAGTGCTTGAAGCTCCGTTTGACGCGGTGTTTTAAGCTTTTTTTATGCCTCGAAGAAAGGAAAAAAGAGTATGACCGTTCAGATCATTAAAGGACATATCGTTGATGCACCCGCTTTCGGGAAATTGGCAATTACGGAAAACGGTTTTCTGATTCTGGAAAACGGCAGAATCGAAGGCGTTTTCGCCGAATTGCCGGAAACGTACCGCAATGCGCCGGTGACGGATTATGCGGATAAATTGATTTTGCCGTCTTTCGCCGATCTGCATATGCACGCGCCGCAATATGCGATGTTGGGCACGGGAATGGATTTGCCTTTGCTGGATTGGCTGAACACGTATACGTTTAAAACGGAGGCCGCGTTCAAAGATACCGCTTACGCCCGTGAAGTCTACCGCGCTTTGGCCAAAGAAATGATCGATAACGGCACAACGCGTGTCTGCGCTTTTTCGTCTTTGCACCGTGAATCCACGATGATTTTAATGGAAGAATTTGAAAAGGCGGGTATGACCGGCTATGTCGGCAAAGTCAATATGGACCGCAACTCCGGCGATGTTTTAACGGAAACAACTGAAGAATCCATGCGTGAAACAACAGCGTGGCTGGACGAAGCTTCGGATCAATTCGAGCATATCAAGCCGGTGCTGACGCCACGTTTCACACCGACTTGTTCAAACGAATTAATGGCGTTTCTGGGCAAACTAGCCGAGGAAAGAAACCTGCCCGTGCAGTCTCATTTATCCGAAAACACTTCCGAAATCGCTTGGGTCAGAGAGCTTCACCCCGATTGCGCGCAATATTGGGAAAGCTATAAAAAGTACGGCCTATTCAATGAACGCACTGTTATGGCGCACTGCGTCCATTCCGACGAACGCGAAAGAACAGCGATGCGGGAAAACGGCGTCTGGGTCGCGCATTGCCCTGATTCTAATATTAATCTGGTCAGCGGCGTGGCGCCCGTGCGCAAAATGGTCAACGAGGGCGTGCGCGTGACATTAGGATCGGATATTGCGGGCGGGGCTTTGCTGGCGATGCCGCAGGTTGTAACTTCGGCTATCCGCGCGTCCAAAATGAAGCGGATCCAGACAGATTGGACGGACGACTTTTTAACGGTGGCGGAAGCGTTTTATCTGGGCACGACAGCGGGCGCGAAATTCTTCGGTACAAACGGCGGGTTCGCGAAGGGTGACACACTGCACGCCATCGTCGTTGACGATTCGGCGTTCCCGACATCGGCCCAAAAGCTGTCGGTGACGGAACGCTTTGAACGGGCAATTTATCTGATGACGAAACGCGATATTGCAGCCGTTTACAGCGACGGGCGGAAAGTCAAATAGCACAGGGCTTTCTTTGTCCAGCGTTTAAGACGCTTCTTCATTTTGAATTTAAAATTCCGGATTCGGTCGGACAGCGTTTGCCTGAGCCGGTAATCGCTGACGATCGTTCTTAACTTCCGGACGTCATAAGGTGGGACGCCATCCGGTTTACTAAAGTCGAACGCAATCTTTGTGATATGACCGCCGATCCTTTTTTCTTCAAAATGATCCGCACAGGAAATGCACAGAAGATCCATGGTTTTATCGGGAAAACGGGCGGTGATTTTATGATGACATTCCTGCAGAATCTCTTCGGAAATGTTTTCTTTTAATAGACCGGGGGGGGGGGGGTATCGTATAAACGATCAGGATATTCCGACCGCTTTCGATCATGTCAAGCAAGCGGCTGATTCTCCTGTCATATTTGGCTTTGACAGCGGGATAAGAAGCATCTAAATCGGCCCCCGCCGGAAAATCATGCGGAAACTTCATTTCCGTTCTTTTATTTTCGCAGATTTCGCAGGGGTTGTTTTCATCGCCGTTCTGTCCGCCGGTGAAAACAATATCCTCTTTATTGAAGTAATCTTTAAAACCGGACACAAGCAGATCAACACGGGAAGCAAAATCGCCGCCGGCAACCCAATCCAGCGGATAGGAGCAAAACTGCAGATTTTTCTTGCGCAGCATCTGTGAACACAGGCAGGCGGCGCCCAGACTGAAAATAAGGTCGTATTTTTTGACGGGCATGAAAAAATCCTTTTAAAAAGAAACGCTGACGCAGGCCTGAGCGGCAATGCCTTCTTTGCGCCCCGTGAAGCCCAGCTGTTCCGTCGTCGTCGCTTTGATGCTGATACGGGAAGCGGAAATATTCAGGATATCCGCTAATTTTTCACACATCGCCAAACGATGCGCGCCGATCTTCGGACGTTCGCAGATCAGCGTGATATCCGCATTTAAAATTTTGCCGCCCAAACCGTTGACCAAAGAAACGGCGTGTTTCAAAAATAAAACGGAATCCGTCCCTTTCCAACGCATATCGGACGGCGGGAAATGCAGGCCGATATCGCCCGATCCGATCGCGCCCAGCAAAGCGTCCGTTAAAGCATGCAGGCCGACATCAGCATCGGAATGCCCTTCAAGTCCTTTGTCATGCGGGACTTGAACGCCGCACAGCGTGACAAAAGAGCCTTCGCAGAATTTGTGCACGTCAAATCCGGTCGCCGTGCGGATATCCGTGCCTTTGCCTTTTAAAAGCAATTCGGCGCGGGCCAAGTCCTCCTGCGTCGTGATTTTAAAGTTGTCTTCGCTGCCTTTGGTCAGAACGACCGTCATGCCGGCTTGTTCCGCAACACAGGCATCGTCGGTTAGTTCTTGTCCTTTGACGGCTTCATGCGCGGCAAGGATTTCCTGATACGGGAAGCCCTGCGGCGTCTGCACGCGCCACAATCCGGCTCTGTCCACCGTGTGCGTGATGACGGTTTTGCCTTCCGCTGCTGTTCCGGCTTTGATTGTGTCCGTTACGGGCAGGGCGGGAATGGCGCCCTGATGTTCCCTGATTTCCGCAATCACGCGGTTAATTACGCCGAAATCGACGAATGGCCGAGCGCCATCATGAATCAGGACAAAATCAGGATTTTCTTCTTTCAAACTTGCCAAGCCCAGACGGACGGAATCCTGTCGGGTCGGACCTCCGAGCACAGGCGGCAGGATGGGCAGACCTTGCGCCGCGCATTGGTACAGCGCCGTGTCGTCAGGGTGAATGACGGCGCGGACACAGTGAATTGACGGGTGGGCGCAAAAAACGGCCAGCGATTTTCTTAAAACCGCCTGTCCGCCGATCATTCTGTATTGTTTGGGCATTTCCCCGCCGAAGCGGTGGCCTCTGCCTGCGGCGACAACGATAACAGCCCCCTTGACCATGGATTGTTCCTCCTGTTAAATTTCTTGAAAACACAGAGTAAAACAGATTTTGAATTTAGAAAAGCAGAAGATGACTTTCGCGCCGTTAAAAATAGGAAATTTGAGTGTTTTCCCCGTCGTCGGGGCGCCAATGGCCGGCGTGACGGACGCGCCGTTCCGCAGGATCATTCGCCGGTTCGGCCAGGAGTTGCTGTGGACGGAAATGGTCTTGGCCGCTTCTTTGGTTCATGCGCATAAGCAAACGCGGAAAATGGCGTTGTGCGAAAAAACGGACGAACCGATTGTCGTTCAGCTGGAAGGAACGGCGTCGGACATTATGGCTGAGGCGGCGCAGATCATCGAAGAAACAGGACGGGCACAGCTCATCGATATCAATATGGGCTGTCCCGTGCCTAAAATCGTCAAAGCCGGCGGCGGCGCAGCTTTGATGAACGATCCCGAACGGGCGGAAAAAATCGTGAAGGCCGTTGTTGCCGCCGTTAAACTGCCGGTTACGGTCAAATTTCGCCTGGGCTGGGACGAAGAACATTTAACGTATTTGGATTTTGGCCGAAGAATGCAGGACGCAGGGGCGGTGGCGGTGACTCTGCATGCCAGAACGCGGGCGCAGCTTTATTCGGGCAAGGCGGAGTGGAGTGCGGCGGCACGGCTTAAACGCACGTTGCATATTCCCGTGATCGCGAACGGGGATATCCGCACGCCCGAACAGGCGGCACGGTGCCTGAACGAAACGGGAGCCGATGCTGCAGCGATCGGGCGGGGACTGTTGGGAAGGCCATGGGTTTTGGCGGAAATATCGGCTTTTCTAAACAGCGGGAAAATGCCCGAACCGCCGGATTTGTGCGCTTTGGTGCTTGATCATTTTGAAGAAATGGAAAAATATTATGGGTATAAGGCGGTTTTTATCGCGCGCAAGCATATTGCGTGGTATTCTTTAGGCTTAGCGAACAGCGCGGATTTTCGCCGCCGGGTTAATGAAACGGACGATGTGGCGGCAATGCGGGCTTTAATCAGGGATTTTTTCGGCGGGGAAAATGGTTAGTCAGAATGAAGGCTTGGGCGCAGTGGTGGAAAAGTATCTGCGCCGGTTTTATAAAGATACGGCGGAAGCAGTCGGATACGCGAATGTGTATGACGCCGTGATTGACGAAGTCGAGCGCCGCCTGATTTCCGTGACTTTGGAAGTTGCGCAGGGCAACCGTTTGAAAACGGCAAAAATTCTGGGGCTGAACCGGAACACACTTTTAAAAAAGATGCGGCGGCTGAATCTGGACGATAAACTGATCGAAAAAAACAAGGCGGAGGTTTCTCCTCTGTACAGAAGGCGGAAAAGAAAATGAGAGTGGTTGTATGCGGCGCGGGACGGGTCGGATCAACGATCGCGCGATATCTGGCCGAAGACGGCAACGATGTTGTCTTGATTGATACGAATGAGGAACTTTTAACGGAGCTGACCTCGACAATGGAAGTTCGTCCTGTGGTCGGATTTGCCTCTTATCCGTCCGTTTTGGAACAGGCAGCCGCTCAGGACGCGGATATGCTGATTGCGGTGACGGCTTCCGATGAGGTCAATATGGTGACGTGTCAGGCGGCGAATTCGTTGTTTAAAGTCCCGATGAAAATTGCGCGTCTGCGCTCAAACGAATACACGAATCAAAAATGGCGCAAGTTTTATACACATGACGCATTGCCGATCGATTACGTCATTTCTCCGGAAGTCGAAATTGCACGGTCAATCCGGCGCAATATTTCTTTCCCCGGCGCGTTTGAAGTCATTCCGCTGGCCATGGATAAGGTCTATTTGTTGGGAATCCACTGTGATGAAGTCTGCCCGATGATTAACACCCCTTTGCGCCAGCTGACAGAGCTGTTTCCCGATATTAATGCGGTTGTGGCTGCTTTGGTGCGCGATTCCAAACTGATCATCACGGACAGCAATACGCGCATTTCAGCCGGCGATGACGTGTATGTGATCGTGCCGTCCGAATCCGTGCGCCGGATATTGACTTTGTTTGGCCGTGATCAGGAACGTGCGCAGAATATTTTAATTCTGGGCGGCAACAATATCGGGCTGTATTTGGCCAGATATTTGGAAAAAGCGTCCCATATGCGTGTGACTTTGATTGAAGAAAACGAGGAACGCGCTAAGTTTTTGGCGGAAACACTTTCCGAAACAACAATCATTCACGGGGATTTCCTGAATACCGTTTTATTGGAAGAAGCCGATATTGATATTGTTGAAACGGTGATTGCCGTCAGTTCAAAAGATGAAAATAATATTCTGGCGTCCTTAATGGCAAAGAAATACGGTGTTGATCAGACTGTGTCCGTGATTGAAAAGCCGTTATATTCTCAGCTGGTCGTGAATTTGGGCATTGATGTGATTGTTGATCCGAAAGACATCATGGTCTCATCGATTTTGCAGCATGTCCGCCGCGGGAAAATCTACGCCGCGTATTCGATCCGTTCGGGATTGTGCGAAGTTTTGGAGGCCGATGCTTTTGATACGTTTGAGTATACGGGCAAAGCGCTGCGCGATGTGCGTCTGCCCGCCGGCGTGATTATCGGCGCAATCGTTCGTGACGGTGAGCCGCTGCCTTTGCGCGGCGATACGGTCATAGAATCCGGCGACCGGCTGGTTTTGTTTGCCGATGCGGACGCCGTTAAGCAGGTTGAAAAAATGTTTTCTGTCGGACTGGAGTTTTTCTGATGAATTTGAGTTATCCTTTTCCCGCAGCCGTCCTTTTCGATTGGGACAATACGTTAATGGATACGACGCCGATTTTATACAAGGCGTTCTGCGTCCTGCGCGAACATTTCAGCCTGCCTGAATATTCTATGGAAGAATATCAGAAACAGACGGGGCTTTCTTTGCGCGAAACGTTTCCCAATCTGTTCGGCGATCAGTGGGAGGCGGCCAAGCAAGTTTATCTGAACGCTTATCGAGCGCATCATCTGGATATGCTGACGCCGTTTGATCAGGCGCGGGAAGTCGTTGCGTTTGCTTATAAAAAAACGGGTAAAGTCGGAGTTGTCAGCAACAAAACGGGAGCCATTCTGCGCGAAGAAATCGCTTATTTAGGGTGGGAAAAATATTTTTTTGCGGTTGTCGGAGCCGGGGACGCCGAACGTGACAAGCCCGCTCCCGATCCGGTTTTTAAAGCGTTGGAGGGGACGGGAATCGTTTATGAAAAAGGTTGTCTGTCCGCGCCGGTATGGTTTGTCGGCGACGGAAACGCCGATATGGAATGTGCCCGTGCCGCCGGGTGCCTGCCTGTCAGAATGGCCTCCGAAAACAAGGACGGCCCAGATGTCTTGACGGTAAAAAATTGTGCTGAACTGTTGTCTGTTCTTTACTCTTGCGCCGAAATGCTTTAGAAAGGCAACAGTTGAATTTCAACAAGGGGAACGATAATGGTTGATAAAAATCAAAATGTGCAGGACGTTTTTTTAAATCACCTGCGTAAAACAAAAACACCGGTAACCGTTTATTTAATTTGCGGCGTTAAGCTTCAGGGTATTATTACTTGGTTTGATAATTTTTCAATGCTGCTGCGCCGTGACGGCCATACGCAGCTGGTTTATAAGCATGCCGTGTCAACAATTATGCCGACGGTGCCCGTTTCTTTGTTTGATGAAGACGGCGCCGAGTCGCAGCCTGTTGCTGAATAAGGACAAACCGTTTGTCTGAAAAGACATTTGTTCTGCATCCCGTTTTAAAGGACAAGGCCGATACGGGCCGATCAACTCAGGCGGGGCTGGAAGAAATTAAAAATCTGACTGCCGCAATAGATTTGGAAATCATTGCGGCAGAAGTCCTTTTATTGAACCGGTTGAATGCGGCGCTGTATATCGGCAAAGGAGCCGCCGAACGAATAAAAGAGACAATCAAAGAAAACGGCATTTCTTTAGCGGTGGTCAATACGGCTTTATCGCCGATTCAGCAGCGCAATCTGGAAAAATTGTGGCAGTGCAAAGTCATTGACCGGACCGCGTTGATTTTGGAAATCTTCGGCGAGCGCGCCCGCACCAAAGAAGGCGTATTGCAGGTCGAGCTGGCGCATTTAAGTTACCAGCGCTCCCGCTTGGTGCGCGGGTGGACGCATTTGGAACGTCAGCGCGGCGGCAAAGGCTTTTTAGGCGGTCCCGGCGAGACGCAGATCGAACTTGACCGGCGCGTGATTACGGACAATATCGTCAAGCTGAAAAAAGAGCTGGAAGAAGTCAAGCGTACCCGTTATCTGCATCGTCGGGCAAGACAGCGTGTCCCGTATCCGATCGTGGCTTTGGTCGGATATACAAATGCGGGCAAGTCAACTTTGTTCAACCGGCTGACAAACGCGCATGTTTTTGCCAAAGATATGCTGTTTGCGACGCTTGATCCGACGATGCGGCTGTTAAAGCTGCCTTCAGGTCGGCAAGTCATTCTGGCCGATACGGTCGGATTTATTTCCGATCTGCCGACTGAATTGGTAGCCGCTTTTCGCGCGACTCTGGAAGAAGTGCTGGAGGCTTCGCTAATTCTTCATGTGCGGGATATTTCTCACCCGGATACGGCGGAGCAGAAACAAGACGTTGAAAATGTTCTGAAAGCTTTAGGACTGGCGAATCAGGTGGACAGCGGTTTAATCGAAGTTCTGAACAAATCCGATTTGCTGGAGGAGCAGGAACAAACAGCTTTGCAGGGCATAACAGGACGTCACGGCAAACAGGTTTTAATTTCTGCCGCTACAGGAGAAGGAACTTCAAACCTGTTGGCTTTGTTGGAAAAATCATTAGCGGCGGGAAGATTGGAGATGTTTTTGGATATTCCTGTTGCCGAAGGGGCTGCTTTAGCGTATTTATATCGTGTCGGCGAGGTATTGGAACGCCATGATGCAGATCAAATATGCCATGTGCGTGTCCGCCTTGACCCTGCGGACGCTGCGAAATTCAAAAACAATTTTCCACAGGTGATTCATGCACAGTCCTGATTTGCATCAAGTGGCCAAGATCATAACGACAATTTCAGAACAAGAAGTTCTTCCCCGCTTTAATCATTTGTCGGTATCCGACGTTGATACAAAAAATTCTTCAGAGGATTTTGTCACAACGGCGGATACGGAAACGGAAAAGCGTTTAACGGCAGAACTGACCGCTTTATTGCCGGGTTCTCTTGTCGTTGGAGAGGAGGCCGCTTTTCAAAACCCGGAAGTGCTGGATTATTTAAAGGAAGAAAAGCCCGTTTGGGTGATTGATCCGATTGATGGGACAATGAATTTTGCTTACGGGCGTTCAGAAATCGGTGTGGTGGTCGCTTTGGTCTATAAAGGCGAAACGGTCGCCGGCTGGCTCTATAATCCTGTGTTCAAGCGCATGATTATGGGGGAAAAAGGCAGCGGCGCCTGGTACGAAAACCGTCGCTTAAAAGTGGCCGGAGTGACGGAATTGCACCATATGACCGGTTCTGTCGGGCGGCGCGTGGCGTTTAAAGACGAGCGGCTGCCGAAACCGGCGTGGTGGGGCAGCGCGTCTTTTGGTTATATGATGATTGTTTCCGGCGGGGCGCATTATTCCGCTTACCGCACAAAAATGATCAAGCCGTGGGACCATGCGGCCGGCGTTATGCTGCATGCGGAAGCCGGCGGCTACACCGCTTATGTGGACGGGACGACCTATACACCCTTAATGGGGGCCAGCCATTTAATTTCCGCTCCGAATAAAGAGGCGTGGACATATTTAAAGAATAATTTGTGCGCAAAATCTGTTTAAGATGAGCCGTCAATAACCGCATGAATGCTGTATTTCGGCGACGTTGTCAGCGTGCGCCAGTCATTTTCCAGCGAAATAACCGGATAAGCCGGCGCCCACGGCCTGAACCCTTTTTTTTCCAGTACCGAATGCATGATAATTTTGTTGGGACGCAGTGTAAGCGTATAAGTACCGGCTTTTGAAATTTCGGAACGGTTAATTTGCTTTTTTGCATGACATATCTCATGAAAATCGGTTGTAATGAACAGTACGTCAATATCCTTCATTTGGCAGGCATCATAGGCCCCGATGCGCGTATGAGCGACGCCAATCTTAAAACCGTTTTTTTCATATAAACAAAGGCCGTACGGGCATTCTACGGTAAGTTCCCGATCCTGCCGGTTATCTGTCAGCCATGTTTTTTTTGCGCCTTGTTCCGCAAAGCCTTCTCTGAATTCCAATAATCCATCTTTGTTTTTAAAAGCCGCCGTCAATTGTTTAACGTATACGTCCGGGGAAACGATAAAAAGAGGAGAAAGCAGACTGAATGCAAAAAGAGCCAATCCCCACAGCCGGAATCGGTTCTTCCATAAACAAAACCATAATCCTCCGATAACGGCCAACATCAGTCCCCAGAAAGGCATTGGCGGAGATAAAAGAACGGCATGCGGCAAACCGGCGGTAAATGCGGCGGTTTTGTTGATCAGCTCTATGCCGTAAGAAGCCAACAGCAAAAAAGGACGGTCCAATCCGATCGGCATTAACAAAGTGCCGACGGCTAAAGAGGGCAGAACCCATAGCCCTATGACGGAAGAGCTTAAAACGCTGCCTAAAACAGAATATGTCGGCAATCTTCTGAAATAAAAAATAATAAAGGGCATGACGGCGGTTGAAGCGATAAGAGAAGCGATCAAAACAGCGCATAATCCAGAAAGAAAATAAAAAAGAAGTCCCTCTTTCTTTTCCAGCAGGCGGGTGTATTTTCCGATGCCGGCTTCATAAACGCAAATCAGAGCGGCAACGGCGGCAAAGGACAGCTGAAATCCGGCGGATACCAAAGATTCAGGAGAAAAAAGCAAAATAAAGAAAGCCGCCCAGGCCACGCATACGACAGAGACCGCCCGCCGATTTAATAAAATAGCCGTAAGCATAAACGCGATCATAATAAAGGCGCGCTGAGCGGCATAAGCGGCCCCTGAAATATGCAAATAAATGAAACAAGCGATTAAAGCGCAGACGGCGGCAATTTTTTTTGTGTTCCAACGCAGAGAAAGAGACGGGATAAGTGCCAATGTCGTTCTGATAACGGCAAAAATAATTCCCGCCAGTAAAGACATATGCAGTCCGGATACGGCTAAAATATGCGAAATACCGGCATTTTGGTAATTCTGCACAATATCGGTTGGTATACTTTTGGCATTTCCGGTAACCAAAGCTTTGGCGACGCCGCGCGTGCTTTCCGGCAGAACGGCATCGATTCTTTTATTAATCCGGTCGCGCACTAGAGATTTCTCTGATTGTTTCAATATTTTGAAATCACTGTAAAGAGAACCGACTGCGCCGATTTTTTTGAAATACATTTGCCGGCCAAAGTCAAAGCTGGTTGGTGTATAGGCCGACGGCGGGTCAGAAAAGAAAACGGTGGCGGCGATTTCATCTCCGGTTTGGGGCGTTTGAATATTTGCCGGCAAATTCAGCCAGATGTTTTGCGGCGTTTTCCAATCGGCAAGGCTGGGAATTTTGACATTGCTGACTGTAATGCGACTACGTCCCTCCTGCAGTTCGACGACTTCTTGGACTGTTCCTGTGATGTCTATGAAAGACATGCGAAATTTAATTCGCGGTGTACTGAGCATTACTGTGCGTACCTGCATTAAAAAAAAGCCAGCACAGAATAAAAAGATAAACTGTGATAGGAAAAAGGCCGCCGTTTTTTTCCTTGTATCCCACAGTAAAAAAACAGAACAAAGAAAAAAAGCCGCTCCAGTTGAGATAAACGGTTCTGCGGGCAAAGCCAAATAAACGCCGATTCCCGCACCGAAAGCGACGGGAAGCCACAAAGCCAAACGATCCTGCTGTGAAATCAGAAAATCACAGATTATGCCATAAATGAAATAATAAAAAGATCTTAACCAAGACATACCACAGCCTAATCAATACTCAATAAACGTATACTATATAATAAACTGATAGTTTTGTATAGAAGCCCTCTGAAAAACAAAAAGCCCTTTCGAAAGAAAGGGCTTTGGGGAGGAAGCAAAACAATTTATGATAAAGAATCGCAGAACCGTTTGATCCGTTCGCATGCTTTTTCCAACAATTCGGTAGCCGTGGCATAGGACAGACGGAAATACGGTGATAATCCGAAAGCCGTTCCCGGAACAACGGCGACGCCTTCGCTTTCCAACAGATAAGTCACAAAATCCGTATCGGTTTTGATTTCTTTGCCGTCGGGCATTTTTTTGCCGATGCAGCCGGCAACTGACGGATACAAATAGAAAGCGCCCTCCGGAATACGGCAGGAAACACCTTCTATCGCATTTAATTTTACGGCAGTCATATCACGGCGCTGTTTGAAGATATCGTTGCGTTCCTTCAGGAAATCCATTGGTGAATTTAAAGCGGTGATGCCCGCTGATTGGCAGAAAGAAACGGCATGGGACGTGCTTTGCGACTGAATTTTGTTGGCGGCTTTGATGACTTCGACAGGACCTGCCGCATAGCCGACGCGCCAGCCGGTCATGGAAAATGATTTGGCCAGTCCGTTGACGGTAACCGTTCTTTCTTTTAATTCCGGTGCGACAGCGGCAATGCTGGCCGATTTAAAGCCGTCATAAACAATGTGCTCATAAATTTCGTCACTGATGATCCAAACGTGCGGGTGCTTTTTTAAAACTTCTGCCAAAGCTTTCAGTTCTGCCTCGGTATAAGCGGCTCCGGACGGATTGGAGGGCGAATTTAAAATGAACCATTTCGTTTTCGGGGTAATTGCCTTTTCCAAATCTTCCGGCTTGATTTTAAAACCGGTTTCTTCCTCTCCCGTTACAAAAACAGGAGTACCCTGTGCGATCCGGACCATGTCAGGATAAGAAACCCAGTAAGGTGCGGGAATGACGACCTCGTCAGCCGGATTGACAGTCGCCATGATCAGGTTGAACAAGGTGCCTTTACCGCCGCAGTTAACGGTGATTTCTTCGGGTGTATAATCCAAATTATTTTCCCGTTTTAATTTGTCGCAGATTGCCTTGCGGAAAGCGAGCGTACCCGGAACGGGAACATATTTTGTTTCACCGCGGTCGAGAGCTTCTTTTGCCGCGTCGCAAATGTGTTTTGGTGTCGGAAAATCCGGTTCCCCCACTCCCAAATCTATCACATCAACGCCTTGCGCTTTTAATTCTTTAGCTTTCGTCGTAACAGCCAGTGTGGCGGACGGTTTGACAGCCAGTAAACGATCAGCGACAATACCCATCAGTGTAACCTCGAATATAATTAAAAACGGTTGTCAGCATACTTTAGTCGGTTCCCGACGTAAAGAGCTATTTTTCAATAATGATTTTATCTTTGATCTCAGGCGGGAAACAGAGTTTAAAAATAGCATTGAATTTGCTAAAACTTTTATTGGCTAAAAGTTCTTCACAACTCCAATCCTTTATAATAGAAGACTTTTCTCCTGGCAGCGAGGGTATAAATTGTGCAAATGGCGATTCTGTGATCAAAGCAACCTTATTTTGATGTTCTTTTATCATTTCATTCTTTATTTCGGCCATTTTTCCATAACCGGAAATATCCCATTGTTTCCAGTGGTTTTGAATGGCGACGCGAAAACCGATTGCTTTGGCTGTCGGGTTCTTTTCAATAAGCTGCGCTGCAAGAGCCGGACCAAAAGCGCCGTATTCCATAATAAGCGTATTATCCGGCAACATAATTTTTTCTTTTAAAAATTCTGTTTCGGTCCTTCTTCCCCAATCATTGGAATAATGAGGCACAGAACAAAACAGAAAAAGCAATAAAATAACAACCGACCAGTAAATTCCTTCCGGTATCATTTTTTGAGGGTATTTTACCAACGAAAAACAGGAGACAATAACGATTGCGGTAAACATTTCTATGGGAATGGCAAATCTTGTATTTGCAGATAAAAAAAGCCAAATAATATAAGAAACAGCCATTAAAATACACAGTGTTTTCATTTCGGGAGAAAACGTTTTTTTTGTTTTAAGAAAAAAGAACACGGAACAAACCATAATCGTAAACAAAAAGGATAAACGAAAATCCATAACATCTGTATTTATTATTATTTCGGATAAACCCGAATGGTTGATCAAGTAAAACGGCAGGAAAATAAAATCAAAGAGAGACATTTTATCCGAGGCTAATTTGTCTGCGTAATTGATCAGCGGATAATAGGGCGATTTGAAAAGTTTGTTCCAAAACGGGAAAAAGGGATTTTGATAATTTTCCCATAAAAAATACATCCAGAAACCATTAAACAGAATAAAACCAAGAAAACCGCCCAGAGCGAAAACTGAAATGTTTTTAAAAGGAGAAGGTAATTTTTTGTACATTAAAATCAAAGATAATCCGCTGGAAATACAATAAATGGCGCATGCTAATTTTAATGCCGCCGCTGTTCCCAATAAAAAACCAGCGATAAAAAAGTTTTTATCTTTTCGCACTAAGAAATAAAAGGAGGCTAAAATAAAAACATTTGAAGAAATATCATGTGATGTTGTTCCTATTTGAGACCAGACGTGAAATCCCGTTGCGGCGATTAAAATTGCGGTCGTAATTTGAATTTTTCCTTTTAAGTCCGTCGGATCAAAAAACAGAAGACATATTTTCAAGAAAATAAACATCAACAAACCAAACGGCAGGCCAGCAATAAAGTAATACAGATCAAGGTTATTGCCGCAAAAACGGATTAAAAGATAGGTTAATGCATCAAGCAAAGGATTATAATATGTCATTAATGAAGCTGCGGCCAAATCAATGCCGTGACGGGCATTAACAAAAGCGAAACCGTTATAGTAATGATACATCAAAAAGTCATATGTCATTTCATATTTGAGCAAAGCAGAAATAATTCCGCCCGCAACTAAGAACAGAATGCATGTTAATAAGGAAGTTTTATTTTTTATAAATTCAATCATTTTTTTCTTTTTTTTAAGAAGATATTGTGTGTCAGTTTTGGATCGGAGCAAATGGTAAGCTTGTCAGCCAGGGGATATATAAAAGCATTTATAACATAGAAAAGGATTTTTTGAAAATGTGTTGTCCAGCAAGTATAAAACGCTATCTAACAGCGGATTGTAATACGCAGCGATCTGTGCAGGAGCAATATCAAGCGTTAGGCGATTATTTAAAAAAGCGAAACCGTTATAGTAATGGTACATTAAAAAGTCATGCGTCGGATTTTGAGCCAGCTGGACGACAATAATCCCGCTCCGATCAAGAAAAGCGCCAAAAGAGCAGTATTTTTGGAGAAAATTTTTTTGATATATGACAAAAGAAAAGGCAGACTTAATTTATTTTGCATATATAATTCCATATCATTATATTAAATAGGCTCATACTATAACAGCGGACAGGCAACAGTAAAACATTGAATACGATTTTGCCCCTTTATGAACGTTTGGAAGATACGACGCCGGCAGAGTTTACGTTGGTGTCGGCTTATGAACCGGCAGGAGATCAGCCCGAAGCGATTCAGTCGCTGATTGACGGGCTGCAGAACGGTGAACGCGATCAGGTGTTAATGGGTGTGACCGGATCGGGCAAGACCTTTACAATGGCACAAATCATTCAGCGCATGAAGCGTCCGGCATTGATTTTGGCGCCGAATAAGATTTTAGCGGCGCAGTTATACGGGGAAATGAAGTCTTTTTTTCCGAATAACGCAGTGGAATATTTTGTCTCTTATTATGATTATTATCAGCCGGAGGCCTATATTCCCCGCACAGATACCTATATTGAAAAAGATTCTGCGATTAATGAGCAGATTGACCGCATGCGCCATGGGGCAACGCGGCATATTTTAGAGCGCCGCGATGTGATTATTGTTGCTTCCGTATCATGCATTTATGGTTTGGGCAGCGTGGAGTCATATTCTTCTATGGCGTTTTCCGTTCAATCAGGCCAGTCTTATGATATTAGGGAACTGGCCAGACAGCTGATAGATTTGCAGTATCAGCGCAACGATCTGGCTTTTACGCGCGGCACCTTCCGATTAAAGGGCGATGTACTGGACATTTTCCCGTCGCATTATGAAGACTTGGCGTGGCGGCTTTCTTTTTTTGGGGACGAGCTGGAATCGATTTCCGAATTTGATCCTTTGACCGGCGTAAAAAAGCTTGAGCTGAAAGAAATCACCGTTTATCCCGCCAGCCATTATGTGACGCCGCGTCCGGCGCTGTCTCAGGCAATGAAGACAATTCGGCAGGAGCTGAAAGAACGGCTGTTTTATTATACTTCCGAAAACAAACCGCTGGAGGCCGAACGGATTGAACAAAGAACGCGTTTTGATCTGGAAATGCTGGAGGCGACGGGGCACTGCAAGGGCATCGAGAACTATTCTCGCCATTTAACGGGCCGTGCACCGGGAGAACCGCCGCCGACCTTGTTCGAGTATCTGCCGAAGGACGCGTTGCTGTTTGTTGATGAAAGCCATGTTTCCGTTCCGCAGCTGGGGGGAATGTACCGTGGAGACTTCAACCGCAAAAGCACGTTGGCGATGTATGGATTCCGCCTGCCCAGCTGTGTGGACAACCGCCCTTTGAAATTTGAAGAATGGGACAGAATGCGACCGCAGACGATTTTTGTTTCCGCGACTCCCGGTCCGTGGGAACTGGACCAGACAAAAGGAGTGTTTACGGAACAGATTATTCGTCCGACAGGATTGCTGGATCCTTTATGTGAAGTTCGTCCCGTTGCTGCGCAGGTCGATGATTTAATGGCGGAATGCCGCTTGTGCGCGGAAAAGGGGCAGCGTGTTCTGGTGACGACTCTGACGAAAAAAATGGCGGAGGATTTGACGGATTATTTGGCGGAAAACGGCATCAGAGTACGTTATATGCATTCAGACATTGATACGCTGGAACGCATTGAAATCGTCAGGGATTTGCGCTTAGGTGTTTTCGATGTTTTGGTCGGGATCAACCTGCTGCGGGAAGGCTTGGATATTCCCGAATGTGCTTTAGTGGCGATTTTGGACGCGGATAAGGAGGGATTCCTGCGTTCGGACCGTTCTTTGATCCAGACAATCGGGCGTGCCGCGCGCAATGCGGAAGGACGCGTCATTCTGTATGCGGATAAAATTACCGGTTCCATGCAGAGGGCTTTGGACGAAACGGCGCGCCGTCGGGAAAAGCAGCAGAAGTTTAATTCGGATCACGGCATTACGCCGAAGACCATTCAGCGCGAAATTGCCGATATTTTGCAGGAGCTGTGTGAAAAAGAGGGCATTGACCAGCTGCCGGACAATAAGGAAAAAGAACTGTTCGGTTCGGAAAAGAAACTGAAGGATACAATAGCTAAATTGGAGCGCCAGATGCGCAAAGCGGCAGAAGATTTGGAATTTGAGCAGGCAGCCCGTCTGCGTGATGAAATCCGGCGTTTGGAACAAACGATGATGCGGTTTTGATCTATCGCAGCGGGAATAAAGAGTTGTAATTCACGCCCTTATACAGTTTTTCCTTCGGACGGGGCATAGACTGCGCCGTTGAGAGCAGCCCTCTGCTGCGCAAAGTCCATTCCAGATTTTGCAGTTTTCCGCGATATTGAGGTTTATCCTCGATAATAATGCTGAACCAGTGGTAAGCATTGATCGGATTGTATAACGGCGTCAATTCGTCCCGATAAAGGAATGCCAGCTGTTCCTGCGCCGCTCTCTGACCGGAATCTGCGGCTAAAGTCAGCCACTTTTGCGCCATATAAGAATTTTTCGTACCGGCCAGACCATACATATAAATCATGCCGACAAGGTACTGTGCATCTGCATCGCCGTGTTCTGCCGGACCGGATAGATAATCCAAGGCCGTTTGATAATTGGCCATATCAAAAGCGGCAATTCCTCTTTCAAAATCGGTTTTAGGCGTCGGAGCCGGCATGAAATAGTCTTCAACCAGAACACAGGAGGCTAACAGCAGGACAAAAAAACAGACAGATATGCGTTTCATCGTTCGATTCTTTTTTGCAAAAGGGCAGCTTTTGAAAAAGAGGAATATTTCTCTTTTTTTTGGGGCGGATCCAATTTGACATTTACTTCAAAAACACGTTTCAGGACGCTGCGGTCTTCTTTTGTTTGCCGGCGCAGTTCGCGGCGCAGTTCCACCAAATCATGGTTCGTCATGAATGTCGTGTCCAATAAAACGGCAACGGGCTCTTCTTTTTTTGTGAACTTATTTGGGTGAGTTTTGGCCAGCTGTTCCAAAATCGTATCGGCAACCTTGTACGCATTGAACGGCCATTTATCCCCCGGTTTGGGCGATGGCGGCGTCTTGACATCGAACGGGTATCCGTCTCCGTCATAAAAGTCGATATAAGATGTATCCCCGCGCGTCACCGGTCCTTTGACCTTACCGGACATTTCCGCTTCCAGCGCAGACATCGCTTCGCACAGGACTTTTCTGGGGTGATCTCCTTGGTGCGCCGGATCATTGATCATTTCCGCAAAACGCGGGTGTTCACGGTACCGCGCCGGAATATCATAGACTTTTTGAAATTCAAGCAGCCGATCCTGTTGTTCCCCTGCATTTTCAACGCGGGACGGTTCGGGAAGGTCCTTCATGGCTTTTTCCTTTTCATTAAATTTCCTCTATTCTGCACCGAAAAAGCCATTTTGTCCAGAGAGTTATTCCTGTCATTTCTATTGGTCAACCGTAGAAAAAAAAGGTTGATAAGCCGCATCGGCGATATGACATAGTCAATATTAAACTAAAGAGTAGAAACGACGGTCTTTTTCTTGTCATTATATTTTTAATGCATTTCCTTATTTTTGACAAAAGGGGCTTACATATGAAAAGCTTTTTTGCCGAGGATTGAGGATTTCGGGAAAGGAGAGAGGGATTTTTATTAAAAAAATATTTTTTATGGCTGCGAACAAAGCTTTTATTCCTGATAAAAATAAGGAAAAAGAGATTTGTAAACTTGATTATCACAAAGAAATCTCTTATTTTTTGTATCCTGAAAGGGATAAGAAATGCTTTTGCCGCCGGATTTGAATCGGGAAGAGTTATTGGCCTATGTGCGCCCGCTATATCCAAATGGGATATTTCCTTTGGGATCGGGTTGGCAGATAGTGTTTTATGCTGTTTTAATCGGGGTTGCGGCAGGCGTTTTGTTTTACCGCAGTCCGTATATGAAACGTAGACGGGAAACATTTGCCGCTTTGAACGGGCTGAGGTGTTCTTTTTTGAAGGACGGCGATGTATCTGTTCTGGCCGGTGATCTGTCCGTTTTAATGCGCCGTGTGGCTCTGTTCCGTTTCGGACGGGAAAGGACGGCAGGATTGAACGGGCAGGAATGGATCGATTTTTTAAAACAAACGGGGGCGGATTTGAACGAACAGGATCAACAGCTGCTGGCCGTACGGGCCTATGCGCCGCCTTTCTCTGAACAGGATAGGACCGGCGGGAAACATTTGCTGCGTTCGGTTCAAAAATGGCTGGAGCGCAACGTATGACGGGGTTTGTTTTTCCGATCATGTTTGCTTTGCTGCCGCTGCCGCTGATCGTGCGGGCTGTTTTGCCGCCCGTCAATGATGAAAACGAGGACGCGCTCAAAATTCCTTTCTTTGCCGAAATGGAAAGTTTGTCCGCCGGCGGCAGAAGGACCATGCTGGGAGGTTTGAGAATCCGTCAGATTTTAGGGGCTTTGATCTGGATATTATTGGTCACGGCAGCGGCGGGACCACAATGGATGGGCGCTCCGGCCAAGATCCCCTCAGAAGGCCGCAATCTGATGTTGGTTCTGGATATTTCGGGATCAATGGACGAAGCGGATTTCGTCATTCAAAACAAAGCCGTGCGCCGGTGGGACGCCGTGCAGGCGGTGGCGGACGCATTTATAAAAAAACGCGAAGGAGACCGCGTCGGTATCGTCCTGTTTGGCGAAAGGGCTTATTTATACGCGCCTCTGACATTTGATTTAAAGACGGTTTCCGATCTGCTGCGGGAAGCCGATGTTGGCATGGCGGGACCTCAGACGGCAATCGGAGACGCTTTGGGTATTGCGTTAAAAACGATGATTGATGTTCCGGCGGAAAGCAAGGTTGTCGTTTTATTATCGGACGGGGCGGCCAATGCCGGCAGCATGAAACCTATGGAAGCCGCAGATTTGGCAGCAAAAATGGGTGTTAAAGTGTATACGATCGGGGCCGGTTCCGATACGATGCAAATGGGCGGAATATTTGGAATGATGCCCTTTGCGCGCGGGGACGAAATTGATGAAAAATCGCTTCAAGAAATGGCACAGAAAACGGGCGGGCGGTATTTTCGGGCTAAAAACACGCAGGAGCTGTTGGAAATTTATAAGGAAATCGATGCGCTGGAGCCGGTGAAAAACGATGATGTGTTTGTGCGTCCCGTCAAAGTGTTGTTTTATTATCCGCTGGCGGCGGCTTTCGGTTTAAGCGTTTTGGGGGCTCTGCTGATGCTGGCGGGCAGGAGAGGGCGATGAACAATTTTCATTTTCTGCGTCCGGAATGGTTTTGGGGTTTTTTGGTTCTGTTTTTACTGCCGTTTTTTATTCGCGGCGGCGGCAATTATGGCGGGCTGTGGCAAAAATTATGCGACGGGATCTTGCTGCGGTTTCAACTGATTTCCGGGACGGGACGACGTTTGTTTTGGCCCTTTTTTCTGGTAACCTCGGCTTGGACGGCAACGCTGTTTTCTTTGGCGGGGCCGACGTGGGAAAAGCTGCCCCAGCCGGCTGTTCAAAAGGGATCGGATACGGTTTATGTCATGGATATTTCCATGCTGATGTCTCCGACGGATATCAAGCCTTCCCGTATGGAGCGCGCGCGTTTTAAAGCTCACGATTTTCTGCAGAAAACAAAGGACGGACAAAACGCTTTGATTTTGTATGATCAAAAGCCGTTTGTCGCCGTTCCCCTGACAACGGATCAACATATTATCGACAATCTGCTGCCGACCGTTCGTGCCGGCATGATGGGATCGGGCATGTCTGATCTGCCTGCCGCGTTGGAAGAAGCGCTGTCCCTGCTGACACAGGCAAAATCAGCCGGCGGGCGGGTGATCGTGCTCAGCGGGCATGCTGCGGACGATCAATTGCCTCAGCTGTTGAAAACGGCAGAAAAGATTAAAGAGGCAGGGCATTCTCTTTCTTTTTTGGGTGTTGGCACAAAGCGCGGAGCTCCGCTGCAGCTGCCGAACGGGAATTTTCTGACGCATCAGGGCAGGCCGGTCTTGTCGGCGCTGTCTCAAAAAAATATGGAAAAGGCGGCGCGCGCCGGCGGTGGAACATATCAAACGGTTACGCTGGACGAAAAGGATATTGAAGCGATACTTGATGCTTTGCCGGAACGAACGGAACAGCCGCTTTTTGCCGAACAGGAGCGGGCAAAGGCGGATACGTGGAAAGATTTCGGCGCTGTTTTGTGTATTTTTGTGCTGCCCTTTGCCGCTTTCGGCTATCGGAAAGGGTGGCTGGGCATTTGGCTGTTTGCGGCAGCTTTAAGTCCCTTGCAGGCGCATGCGTGGACTTTTTCCGATTTATGGACGCGCCCCGACCGCAGGGAGGCCATGGCGATTGCAGCCGGAGAAACACCGCATGATCCGGCGGTGTTCAACGATCCCGCGTGGCAGGGGGCGGCGGCTTACAAGGCCGGAGATTATCCGTCGGCGGTTTCTGCTTTGAACGGCGCCCAAGATGCGGAAAACTTGTATAACCAGGGCAATGCGTTGGCGCAGGCGGGGCAGTATCGGCAGGCTATAGAAACGTATCAGAAAGTATTGGAAAAAATGCCGGATCATGAAGATGCGGCGTTTAATAAAAAATACTTGGAAGATCAGCTGAAAAACAATCAGCAGAACCAGCAGAAGCAGCAAAATCAAGATCAGCAGAAACAAAATCAGAATCAACAGAACCAAAGCGATTCTCAGGACCAAAAGCAGCAGGATCAAAAACAGCGCCAACAGCAGCAGGGGCAGGATCAGCAAAAGCAGCAGGATCAGCAGCGCTCTGATCAGGACCGGCAAAATCAGAATCAATCTGATCAGGATCGGCGGGATCAGCAGCAGTCTCGGCAGAACCAACAGGATCAGCAGCAGGATCAGTTGAAAGATCAACAGGACCAAAGGGGCGGACAGGAGCAGGCCGGCTCTGTGCAAAATCAACAGAAAAGCAACCGTAAGCCGCAGTCTGAACAAAAAGCTCCGCCGGAACAAAAGACGGACCAAGATCAGGAAAGACAGGAACAAATGCAATGGCTTAGCGTTATTGAGGACGATCCTTCCGGTTTGCTACGCGAACGGATCCGCCGCCATAATCTGATGAACAGGAGAGGAAGATAATGAAGAACAGAATCGTATCCGTATTTCTTGTTATGCTTGCTTTATGCCGCAGTGCCGCCGGATTTGAAGCGAATGTCAGCCGCACGGTCATTCCGGAAGGCGAAAGCTTTCAGCTTTATTTGCGTCAGGACGGAAACGGCGCAAAACCGGATATCTCTGTTTTAAACGAAGATTTTTTAATCACAATGGAGCGCAAAAGTTTCAAATCAACCTACGTCAACGGAAAAACGCAATCGTTTAATGAAAACGTGCTGACGCTGATTCCCAAAAAGACGGGAAAGGTGATTCTGCCTTCTATTCGGGCGGGCAAGGAGCAGACGTCTCCGATTATGCTGACAGTGGTCGCCGGTGGGCAGGCTCTGCCTGATGATCCCGTTGCCCGTGAAAAGGCGCGAGCCGTCCAGCCTAATGTGTTTATCCGGTATTCATTGGACGATGCGTCTCCTTATGTCGGTCAGCAAATTCCTTTGACGGTACGGCTGTATTCCTTCGTTCAGACGCCGCTTTTGGACGGGACCGTCCTGCCGCCAAAAGCCGACGGCGTAACGGCGGAACAGTGGGGAGATGTGAAACGCCGCAGAGAAAAGGTGCATAACAGAACTTATGATGTTCTGGAATATCAGTTTTTATTGTTCGCTCAGAAAAGCGGCAAGCTGGAGCTTTCTCCCGCCCAGTTCAGAGGATCTGTCAGTGATCCCAACGGCCGTCAGGAAGATATGGAAGACATGTTCGGCATGGGGGGCGCCGGTCTTTTTTCGGGCTTTTTCAGTCAGAAAAGCATAGCGGTCCAATCCGATCCGATCGTTTTGAATGTTAAGCCTATTCCCGCCGACGTCAGCGGTGCCTGGCTGCCGGCGACAGAGGTAGCCGTATCGGAAGATTTAACGCCGCCGAAACAATCGATTTCTTTGGGAGAAGCATTGACGCGTACTGTGACGGTTATGGCTTCCGGCGTTCGGGATTCGCAGATTCCCGATTTGGTTTTTGCAGACGGACCGAATTATAAACAGTATCCGGGCAAAACGGATTCTAAAAATTTGTTCGACAATAACGGTGTCGTCGGGGTAAAAACGCGCCAGATCGTATTTATGCCGACTGCCGCCGGATCGGTTGTTTTGCCGCGCATGGAAATACCATGGTTTGATGTGAAGACGGGCAAGACGAAAAAAGCTGTTCTGCCGTCCCGTACGATTACGGTAACGGCAGATGCGGGCGAGGACGTTTCCGCCACGGTGCCTCCTGCTTCGGCGGCTCCCAAAGCGCCGGCTTTGACGGATTCGGCAGCAGCGTCCGTTTCTTCGCCCGATGCTCCGGTATCCGCCTTTGCCGAAGCTTTTTCCGAGCCGATGCAGAATCTGGACGAGCAGGTTGCGGCGCAGACTTTTTGGGAAAAATACGTGCATCAGCCGCCCCTGCGTTTGTTTTTAGCCGGGATTTTGGCCGGCGGAGCGGCAGTAACCGTTCTCTGGCTGCTTATGCATTTCTTGATTTTTAAAAAAGCTGTGCCGCAGACGGTATCAGTGCAAGTTAAAGAAAGTGATACGGCGGCGCTCAGACAGCTGAAAGAAGCTTGTCAATCCGGTCCCGCAGAAAAAGTCAAGCAGGCTCTTTTAAACTGGGGCCGTTCTTTTTGGCCGGACAAGCCGCCTCTGACGGTTTCCGAATTGGCTGAACGGATGAACAGTCCGGCTTTGAAGTTGGAAATAGACGAACTTAACCGCGCTTTGTACGGGGAAGACCGGACCGAATGGAGCGGGGAGGATTTCTGGTTGGCTTTTAAAACGGCTGCGACTGACGGAAAGAAGAAAGCGGAAAATGAAAAAATTCCCGTTCCGCCGCTGTATCCGGATTAAACATTCATTGTTTTTTTACAATACGGGCGTATAACCGACAACGGTATATACTTTCGGAAAGTCGTGTTTTATGCGCAGTATGAGTTTGATCCATACCGTTTTGGCATCGTTGTTGTGGTGCGCCGTCGTGTTCATTTTTGTGGGCATGAACTTTATGAAATTTGAAGCGGCTTCGGGCGCGTTGCATGAATCACGTATTAAAACCGCATTGACAGAACTGCATAAGACAATTCAGCTGGAAATGGACAAGGGCGAAATGCTGGCCGGGCTGAAAACAGCCGGAGAACTGCTGCTGCGCTATGCCAATGATGAAACCGATTTGCTTTCCGTTTCAATTTTTGAAACAAAAACGGGAAAAGTTTTGTTTGGAACGGAGCCTTCGGCATTAGGACAGATCGTCCCAGATTCTTGGCGTAAAAAATGCAGTCGTCCGAACGAGTTTTTTACTGTTCACGAAACGGACAAAGAAAGCTTCGGCATACCGGTTCAGAATGCGTTTTTGGAAAATGTAGGCTGTCTGACTGCTGTGTATACAATGCAAGGTATTAATGCCGTTCGGGAAAGAATGATCAGAACCGCTTTCCGTTATGCCTTCCGTTTGGCGGCGATTGGGGTATCTATTTGTTTTTCCTTTTATTTTTTTAGTTTTCTGGTTTCAGAGCTTTTAGAACACAAAAAAATTCAGCTGACAGCCGTTTTAATTTTGTGTCAGGGACTGCTGCTGGCTGCTTTGTATTTTAATTTTACGGCTATGTTCAGAACATTTGAAGCAGACCTCAGAGAAGAAATTGCTTCGAAATCGCGACTGATCGCCGGACAAATCGGCATGCTGCTCAGCCATGCGGTGCAAAGCGGCGTACCGTTTGATTCCGTAACGGCCTTAGAAGCGTATATGGATCAGATCCGTCAGGAAAACAAAGAAATTTTGTTTATTTTGGTAACGGATAAAACAGGAAGGGTCCTGTATGAGGCCGGTTCGGCGGCTAAAGCGTTTGAAGCGGATCCTCATACGGGAAAAATTTTTTTGCGGGACGGTTATTACAATACGGCTGCTCCGGTCAATAACGGCAGCTCTGCCGTCGGGTGGGTGCAAATAGGCGTTAATGAAAGGTTCGAGCGTGAAAAAGGTCTTTAGTCTGCTGCTTTTTTTGCTTTTTTTTCCTTTTGTGCAGGCTGAAGCCGCACCGAGGCAAAAAGTTTACCTTGTTTTATGGAATGGGTGTGAAGAAGCGTGCCGCGGTTTTTTGGATTATTTAAAGGCCTCTCACGAAAATATTGAGGTTATACAGCGGGACTTGGACAAGAAAACCGGTCAGGTTTCAGAGCTGAAAACGGAAATAAAGGAACTGGCTCCTGATTTGCTGGTAACTTGGGGAACCTTGGCCGCGGTTAAAATATTGGGAACGGGAAACAGTGATCTGGTATCGCAGTACGGTGCCGTTCCGGCGCTGTTTATGGTTGTTTCCCAGCCGATTGAAAGCGGATTGGTGGCTTCTTTGGTTTCTCAGGGACGCAATATCACGGGCGTTATGCATTTGGTGCCCTTGGCCGAACAGCTGCAGCTGGCGCGTCAGGTTGTTTCTTTTCACCGGTTGGGGGTGATTTATAATCCGGCGGAAACCAATGCTCAGGCTGCGGTAGATCAGATGCGCCAATATGCTTCTTTAATGAATTTTGAGCTTTTGGAACGTCCTTTGCCGTTATCCAAAAATAATCAGCCGTCGGCAGGGAATATCGCTTCTTTGGTCGCCGATTTGGCCGATAAGAAAACAGACCTGATTTATTTGGGACCGGATGCTTTTATGAACGCGAACAGAAAAGCCCTGATTGACACGGCGACTGCTTTTTCCATTCCTGTTTTTTCGGCTTCGGAAGGGGCTGTGCGCCATGACAACGCTTTGTTTGCGTTTGTGCACAGGTACTATACTGTCGGTCAAATGGCCGGCAAGAAAGCTTTGAAAATTTTGAAAGACAAAGTGCAGGCCTATGATATTCCTATCGAAGCGCCGCAAAGATCCTTGTTGGTCGTTAATATGACGGCAGCGCAAAAAACGGGCGTTTATCCGCCGTTGTCGCTGCTGCAAAATGCCGATCTGGTTAATATTCCGATCTCTGAAAATTAAGAATTTTACTTTGCCGGCATTTTTATTAAAAGCGATTCGTTTCCAAGAATACGGTTATTTTTTTTCTCCTGTTTGACGAATATGATCAAACTGCTACACTAAAAGAAGTTGTTTGTTATTAAGGAGTTTTTTATGCCGTATGAAAAAATAAAAGGCAAACTGCTGGTGGCTCAGGGCGGAGGTCCGACGGCAGTGATTAATCAGTCTTTGGTCGGCGTTGTTTTGGAAGCGCGCAAATTCAACCGTATAGAACATGTTTACGGCGCTGTCCATGGCGTGCGCGGCATTGTAAATGAAGATCTGGTCAACTTGTCCAGCGAAACGTCGCATAATTTGGAAATGGTTGCCAATACGCCGTCCTCCGCTTTGGGCACGACACGCGATAAACCGGATCTGAAATATTGTCAGCAGATGCTGCGCGTGATGCAGGCGCATGATATTCGGTACTTTTTATATATCGGCGGCAATGATTCCGCTGATACAACCCGCATTATCAGCGAAGAAGCCAGAAAAGAGGGCTATCAGCTCAGATGTATCCATATTCCCAAGACGATTGATAATGATTTGATGCATAACGACCATTGTCCGGGATATCCTTCCGCGGCGCGGTATGTTTCTCAAGCGTTTGTCGGACTGAATCGGGACAGCTGGGCTTTGGGCGGTACGGTCATTGCCGTTGTTATGGGGCGCCATGCGGGTTTTTTGACCGCCGCTGCCGCTATGGGCAAAAAGTTTCCCGATGACGGGCCGCACCTGATTTATATGCCGGAGAGAACATTTGATTTGAATACGTTTGCGCAGGACGTTCGCCGCGTTTATGAAAAATATGACCGCTGTGTCGTCGCTGTCAGCGAAGGGATCCATGACGCTTCCGGCCAGCCGATTATTACGCGGCTGACAAACTGTCAGGACCGAGATGCGCACGGAAACATACAGCTGTCGGGGTCCGGTGCTTTAGGAGACTGCTTGGCACAGGTGCTGAAAGAAAAAGTGGGGATTCAGCGCGTGCGTGCGGATACTTTGGGATATATGCAGCGTTCGTTTGTCGGTTGTGTTTCAGACGTGGATCAGCGCGAAGCCCGTGAAGTCGGCGAGAAGGCCGTGCAGTTCGCCATGTGGGGAAATTCAGACGGTTCTGTCGCGATCAAACGGATCGGCTTTTATATGTGCGATTATGATTTAATCCCGCTGGATCAGGTTGCTGCCAAAACGCGAACGATGCCTGACGAGTTCATTACGCCGGAGGGCAATGATGTCACAGATGCTTTTCGTATGTATCTGCGACCTCTGCTGGGATCAAAAATGCCTGATGCCTATCGTCTGCGCGCTCCGTTTATCCCGAAAATATTGAATGAAGGCATTCCGTTCTCTGCCGAACGCCAGCCTAAACTGCCGCAATGGTAAAAATAAAAAGTCCGGTGATTATGTTAAAATCACCGGATTTTTTTATTGTTTTGATTGACGTTTGATCGGATAGAGTTTTTCTGCGCCGTTCGCTAATTTTTTTTGGCCGCGGGGATATAAGAATTTGCCGTCGGGCAGACGCAAAGATCCGTCTGAATACAGCTCTGATTTAAAAATCGGCATGCGCGTAAAATCAGAGATAATTTCCGCACAGTCTATGCGACGTTTTCTGTATAAGGAAAAGGAGTTGGCCTTTGCCCTGGCATATTGGCGTAATTTAGCTTTTTCCTCTTCCGGACTGATCGATGTATTGCTGTAATACCGGCTGAGAATTTCTTCAAATTGATACAAAGGACGGTAAGCCTTGCATGCCATAACAACGCCGGTTAAATTGCCCATTTCTTCAACTTCGCTTGGCTGAGATGACGCAAAGACATTCAGAGGCAGGATGGAAAACATGAAAGCAATGATGATTTTGCGCATAATAAGGTCCTTTAAATAAACGTCATTCCGTATTTTTACTTTATTCGGCAAAAGTTCAAATTTCCTTAAAGAATCAAAAAGAAATTTGTTTGAAAAATAAACGCCATGCCGCTGTAACGGCTGCCGGATTTTCAATTGGCGGCAAATGACCGCTGTTTTCAATAATAACATGGGCACTGTTCGGAATCTGAGCCGCAATTTCGTCCATGGCCGCCGGCGGAGACAAAACGTCCAGCTCTCCTCCCATGACCAAAACGGGACAAGACAGTGTCGGCAGCAGGTCTGTCGATTCAGGACGGTTCATAATTAACGTTTGTTCGTTAATGTATTTTTCAACTCCCATTGCTATGGCCATATGAGTCAGGATATGTGTCGTGATATCGTTGCGATTGACGGGCGCGATAATGTCCAATAAAGCCGGAGAAATAACAGATTTAATTCCTTCCTTTTGGGCTGTTTCTATCATTTTCCGCCGTTTTTCGCGCGCTGCCGGCGGATCGGACCGGGCATTCGTGTCCATTAAAATCAATCCGGCAGCACATTCGGGAGCCTGCCGCATGATTTCAAAAGCAATGTAGCCGCCCATAGAAATGCCGCCCAGAATAAATCGATCCGGAACTTGATTTAAGATCCGCCGTGCCGCGGCGCTGACATCTGTGTCTTTTCCGGGCTCCGGCACAAAAAAATCACACGTTTCTTCCAATGCTTTGATCTGGTGAATAAATAAACCGGCATTGCACAACAGGGCCGGCAATAAAACGACGGGCGTTTTCATAAGACCTCTTTTCACTTAATCAAACGGTTCTGAATTTCTTTGAATTCGGGCGATCCGGCCTTTCTCAGCCATTCAAACAGCACCATTTCCACACCGGCGGTAAAAATCCCTTCCTGTGTCAGGCGACGAATGGCTGCTTGTTCGTTTTCCGGCGCACGGCAGCCCGAAGCGTCCGTAACAACAAAAACGTCAAAGCCGGCTTCCTTTAATTCAACCGCGGTTTGTAAAACACAGATGTGTTCCTCAATACCGGCGATGACAACCTGCTTTTTTCCAAGAGAGGTCAGACGGTCCATAAAGTCGTTTTCCTGTACGGCAGACAAGTTTGTTTTTTCAAAATATATAGCAGTTTCAGGGGCTGCTTCCCGAATATCGAACAAAGACGGGCCCAATCCTTTGGGATATTGCTCCGTAATCAGTGTTGGAATTCCCAGAATGCCGGCGCCTTTCAGCAAACGGGCGCAGCCGTCTATAATGCGCCGTGGTTCATTCATAGCAGGAGCCAGACGTTCCTGAACATCTATAATTAAAAGACAAGAGTCGATTTTGCGGATTAACATTGTTCTGTCCATTATTTAGGTATATAAGACTTAAATTACCGTGCCACACTTTGTATGGAATATAAATATAAAAATGAAATTTTCTGATTTTGGACTGAATGAAAACACACTTAAAGCCGTGGCCGAAGTCGGCTATGACGAACCAACTCCTATTCAGCAAAAGGCTATTCCCGAAATTTTGAAACGCAATGACGTTATCGGAATCGCGCAGACAGGGACGGGGAAGACAGCTGCCTTTACTTTGCCGATGATCGATATTTTGGCAAATGGGAGGGCAAAAGCCCTGATGCCGAGGACTTTGATCCTGTCTCCAACCCGCGAACTGGCGATCCAGATCGCGGAATGTTTCCAAAAATACGGAAAATATCAAAAGTTATCCATGGCACTGCTGATCGGCGGAGAATCTATGATAGAACAGCAAAAAGTTTTATCCCGCGGCGTTGATGTGCTGATAGCGACGCCGGGACGCATGATTGATTTATGTGAACGCGGGAGAATCCTGCTGCGTGATGTTCGCATTTTTGTTTTGGACGAAGCTGACAGAATGCTTGATATGGGCTTTATTCCCGATGTGGAAAAAATTGCGGCTAAGCTGCCGGTTATGCGGCAGACGTTGTTGTTTTCTGCTACGATGCTGCCCGAAATTAAAGCGCTGGCGCAGAAGTTTATGAAATTTCCTATTGAGGTTCGCGTCGATCCGCCGATGTCGGCAGCCGATACGGTGGAACAGTTTATCGTTAAAACAAACGAACGCGGCAAACGTGAGGTCTTAAGGAGGTTAATTCGATCGGAAAATGTGCAGAATGCCATGGTTTTTTGCAACCGGAAAAAGGATGTCGATATTTTATTTAAATCTTTTACAAAGCATCAGTTTTCCGTTGCGGCTCTGCATGGTGATATGGCGCAGGGGCAAAGAACGGAAACCCTGAACGCTTTTCGGGATGGTCATGTTCAGTTGCTAGTCTGTTCCGATGTGGCGGCACGCGGTCTCGATCTGCCGGACGTTTCGCATGTATTTAACTTTGATGTTCCCGTTAATTCCGAAGATTACATTCACCGCATTGGCCGCACCGGGCGTGCCGGTAGAACAGGGCGGGCTTTTATGCTGATTACTTCGGCAGATTTTAAGGCTTTAGCAGCGATAGAACGCATGATTGGGCAGAAAATTGAGGAAATGGAGCGATTTTCCATTGAAATGGATCCGCCGTCCGAACCTAAAAACAAACGGCGGCGCAAAGCTAAAAAAGTGTCTCATACGGCAGTTCCAGTTTCGCAACAGACGGCGGAACGCGTAAAGGAAACTGCAGCAGAGACGGTCCAAAAGCATGCGCACAGAAGAAGACACAGAAAAAGCAAAAATGCAAAAACGCCGCAAAAGGCTGCGGAAACATTTTCTGTTATGGATCATTCAAGTGTTTTTGGCAGAGCGATGCCGGCTTTTATGATGAATGAAGTAAAACTGTCTTAGAAATGGCCTGTATTGTGAAAAATAAAAGGGAGCTTAAAAAAAGCTCTCTTTATTTATATTCAGAAAGGTATTTTTAACGAAATAGAGCCACTATTAAAGAATGGAAAAAAGTGTGTCAAAAGCGTCTGTTCGCAAAAATACAAATAAAACTGCCGGCTCCGGAGGGAAGCATGCGGAAGGCGGGCGTTTGGCTACATTTATGTGGCTGTCCCGATTTTTCAATATCTTGTGTTTTGTTTTGGTGTTTTCCGGCTCTGTTTTGGCGCTGTCTTTGCTTCATATAACGAAAGAAGCCGAAGTGAATTCTGTCTTAGTAACGGCGCCGACATATTCCGATAATCTGGCTTATTTTGAACCGTTGCATCCGGATATGCCGACCATGGATATTTTGGCGGAAATGTTTGTTCGTCTATATATTACAAGCCGATATAATGTTTGGACAAACATACAAGAAATGCGCGTTGCATGGGGGCCCGGAGGAATAGTGAGCCGTTTATCAACATGGGACGTGTATGATAATTTTTGGGAAACAGAAGCAAAGCGATATCTTCCCGATGAAAGCATGGAAATACCTCCCGAAGTAATGATAGATACGGATATTAAGCGGATTATTAAGGAGGGTTGGAACAGTTGGCAGATCTTTTTTGATACGCGTAAAATGGAAACAACAATCAGTCCGCCGGTCATAGATCATTGGATCGCAACGATACAGTTCCGATATTATGCGTCGAATGCTGTTATGGCTACACGTTTGCGCAATCCGATGGGATTTACGGTGACGCAATATCATTTAGCACGTCAAAAGCAATAGCTTACGGAGAAAGATGATGAATATAAAAGGATTAGGAAAAGTGGCTTTAATTATCGGCTTTTGTGCGGTTTTAAACGCTTGCGGTTCGATTTATGAAAAAGAGCCGGTCGGCGTCGGTCCGGATATTTCGGAATTAAAACGCTCCCCTTGTGCCTGTATGTTATTGAAACTTCCTGCCGAACTGCCGGAATGGATATCGGTTAACGGATAAATGAAAGATGTAAAATATGCCAAAACCGGTTAAATCAAAACAACAGCTGACCATTAAGAATGCCGAGGGAAATGTGCCTGCGCCTCAAAATGCTTCTGTCGGCAGCGTGAAAAAAACGTCAGAGAAACAGAATGCGCTAAGGACAGAAGAAATATCTGTAGACCTGCTCAGAGAACGGCGTTATTTATGGACTGCCCGCGCTTTTGCGATTGTTTCCGGTGTCGCTTTGTGTGTGAATTTGGTTTTATTGGTTGCGATTATGCATTTGATGCCATTAAAACGGGTGGAACCGTTTTTGTTGACCTTTCAAAATAAAGAGGAACAAGTTGTTAAAATTAAGCCGTTGGCAAGTGATATGGCAGCGGAGGATATTATTTCCGAAGCAATGATCCGCCAATATGTTCTTTTGCGCAATACAATGATTGCGGATATCGATGAAATGGCTTTTCGTTGGGGTCCCGACGGCCCTTTGCGTTGGATGTCGTCCAGTCAGGTTTATAATCAGTTCAGCAAAACGGTCAAAGACTGGCTGGCCCGAATCAAACTGGAAGGGTTAACCCGTGAAGTTCGTATTGAATCCGTTGTTCGTAACCAAAACACGTGGTTAGTTTATATTGTAACGCGTGATATGTTGCCCGAAGCTGAAGAACCGGCAATTTCCCGTTGGCGTATCCGGTTGTCGATCAAATACTTTGCTCAGGGGCAAAATGAGGTTAAATACATCAACAGACTGAAAAATCCTTTGGGCTTTGCGGTTGACAGATATATGATTGAAAGTGCTAACGATTAAAGAAGGTGTCTCGTGAAAAGATATTTGAAAATCCGCCTTTTTGCAGTTGTTTTAAGTTTGTGTTGTCTGATTGTTCCGCAGGCGTCGGCACAACAGTCTGCTGCCCGTGAATCTATGGACGCGGCTATTGAACAGTCAAACGGACAATATTCTGAAATAGATATGCCTTTGTGGTCTGTTGGCATGCAGCAAAAAGCTTGGAATAAGCCAATGGAACATTTAGGAGAAGGGCAGTCTAAACCGGGATATTCCAGATATTACTGGACACCGGATCTGGTTTTGCCTCTGCGTATCCGCGAAGGCATGCATACGTTGGTTAATTTTCCGTCTTGGGAATTGATTGAAAATATTTTTATGGGAAATGAAAGTGCCTTCGGCGCTCAAAAGGTAGCTCCGAATGCTTTGATGGTTTTTGCGGCGAATGCCGATTTGGTCGGCATGGATACGAACATGATTGTTTTTGGCAGATCCGGAAACAGATATGTTTTTTACCTCAGAAGCGAAACTTTTAATACGGACAGAATTACAAACTCGGTTGTAGATATTATTGTTAATGATGTTAAATTTGTTCCCGATGATTCCGGATTAACGCCAACGGCTTCCGGCGCGATTGTTCCCGGCGGAGGGATTGGCGCTGCGTTGGGGACAACCGGCGGCGGTTTGCGCGGCGGTAAAAAAACAACCAAAAACGCAACGGAAGATTGGTTGGCCGATTTAGAAGTGGATCCTGAAAAAATACGGTTTGATATAGATGTTTTTGTGCCTAATCCAGCGGATATAGAAATTGCGCCGGAACGTGTGTGGCGCGATGAAATCTTCACTTATATTGATTTTGGCCCGAAAGCTTTGACTATGATAGAGCGACCTATTGTTAACCTGCTTTCTCAAGGATCCGAAGTGCCGATTGGTTTCAGAACACGCGGGCCGAATAGCAGATTAATGGTTGTTGAAGGCATTGGTGATTTGGTTTTGCGTAACGGCAAACGTATTTTATGTTTAAAGATCAGAAAAGATCCCTCTTTCGGGACGGAATGGGTGGAATATGAAGCCTCCGTTCAGCCGCAATGGTCTCCCGGTCCGATGATTACGACGGGCGGATATAACGGCGGCGCTGCACAATCCGGAACGATGGGCGCTTCGAGTGTCGGTAATGTTCCGAATAATAACGGCATGATGATCTCTATGGGACCAAACGGAACGATGAGCGCCAATCAAATCGCACAGTTTTCTGCGCAAAGGCAGAGCGGTCAAAATTACGGACGTACGGCACAATCGTACCGCGGAAATTCAGAAGGCGGCTTTGCTATTGAGCTGGGAGCTGACGGGAATATTGTAACATTAGAGCAAAAATGGGATGGCATCGCCCGCAAAAATAAAGATTTGCTGGGCGGATATGAACCGTACTATTCGGTAGACGCTGTTGCGGAGGGAGAATCAAAAGATATGTTCCGTTTGCGGATCGGTCCTGTTGACAGTATCGAAGCAGGGGACAGGTTATGTAATCAATTAGGTCGCCGCGGGGTGACGTGTATGGTTGTGCGGACACAATGAACGAAGAATTACTCAGCTCATCAGACAGATATTTGAAAAAATCCAACAAAATGCTGTTGGTTGTCGGGATTGTTGCATTACTGGCTTTCCTGATCGGTATTGTTATTTTGTTGAGCGGGGAAGAAGAGCAGAAAAAAGATGCGGAAGTGACTATTGATGGTTCTGCGGACAGTTCGACTAATATTACCGGCGGCAATGCGGATACGTTTAATCTTGCTCAGGATATAGATGCAACGACAACATCGACGGTCAGGTTGGTTGTTTCCCCGGAAACTCTGCGTTTTGATCAGGTCGTTTTGGGAACGGAAGCCGAAGGGACGTTGACGCTGTCCGCTTCTTCCGGTCGGATCAGGATCACCTCCGTTGAATTTGAAAATAAACAGGAAGAAAGTTTTATTCTGGAAAACAAATGCCGCAAAGATATTGTCCTGACCGGCGATGTGACATGCAACGTTGTTGTTCGCTGGGAACCGAAGACGGCACGGACGATACAGTCCAATTTAGCTGTTCGGTGGAGTGATGAAACTTTTGGCGGTATTGGTCGGAAAGTGATCGTTCCTATTTCAGCTATGGCAATTGATACCAGTATGTGCGGCGTGTGTGACGAAGCGCCGGGCGGTGGCGGATCGATGCTTGAGCAGTTGCGTAAAAAAGGACGCGTTGTCTTGGGGCCTGACGGAAAACCGATCGGGTACGCCGATGAAAACGGTGTTGTCTATGGTTTGGACGGCAAAAGAATCGGCACGCTGCGTGATGATGGCACTGTTGTCGATGATCAGGGATATGTAATTGGTGTTGTTGAAGGGTCAAGGCTGGCAATCGGACCGAATGGAGAAATTTTAGGAACGATTTTGCCCGACGGTCGTGTTATAGATAAGGACGGTCGGTTAATAGGATATGCTTTGCCTGACGGAACGATCGTAGACCTGAACGGCAATGTGATTGGTTCGGCTGTTAAAACGGGATTAGCATATGACAAATACGGCAATGTGATCGGTCGCATCATGCCTGACGGGACGGTCGTTGACGAGAATGGAAATATCATCGGATATGTTAACCCGGATGGCACGATTGTTGATATCAACGGTAATATTATCGGTTCTGTTGCTCCTCAGGGAACGGTTGTTGATGCTTCAGGAAAACCCTTAGGTATCGTAATGCCTGATGGGACTGTCGTTGATGCGGACGGGAATATTATTGGGCGTGTTTTACCGAATGGGTTGGTTGTTGATAAAGACGGGAATATTATAGGGCGCGTTGTTAAGGAAGGCTTGGCAATCGGGCCTGCCTGCAAAATGGTTGGTCGAATCAGTACAGACGGATCGGTGATGTCCGGCAATCGTCAAGTCGGGCGTTTGACGGCTTCCATGGTTGTGGTTGATATGTCGGGAAACCCAATTGCCGGTTATGTTGAAGAAGGCGCTTTAATCGACTGGAAAGGCAAAATTATTGGTAAAGTAGACACAGATGGTCAGCCTGTTTCTTTTAAGGGTGAACCTTTAGGGTGTTTGACGCCGTACGGAACGGTCGTAAATGATTCTGAAGAAATTACGGCATCTGTTTTGCCAAAGGGAACGGTTGTCGGAAATCAGGCTGAACTTATTGGACGAGTTATGCCGGACGGGTCTGTTGTTGGTAATGGCCAGATGAAAGGACGTATTTTGCCGGACAAGACGTTCTTATCAGAAGACGGCAATGTTTCAGGGGCTATTGCGCGGCAAAATGTCGGTGTCGGTCCGGGGTGCGTGGCCTTAGGATATGCGAATGTTGACGGCCAAATCATTACGGCCAAAGGAGAATTTGCCGGTTATTTAGCGGCAAACGGCGATATTCTTGATGATAAGAAAGTCGTCTTGGGGAAAATTATGGATTCCTCGGTTGTTCTGAATAATCAGGGCCGTATAGCCGGTATTATGGATGCAAACGGCAAAGTACAAGATAAAAACGGGAAAATTTTGGGCTGTATGGACCCGTCGGGATTGGCCTTGAATTCTAAAAATGAAGCTGTCGGCATGCAAATGCCTGAGGGTGGTGTTCTGGACCGTGATGGGCGCACAATCGGTTGGGTCATGCCGGACGGCACTGTTTCGAATACCAGAGGTTCTTCCATCGGTCGGGCTGTACCAGACGGCACTGTCATTGATTTAGGTGGGCAAACAGTAGCCCGGCTGGCTCCTTATAACGGATTTGCCCTAAGAAATGCCTGTACGGTTGTCGGTAATATTTTGATAGACGGTCGTGTTGTCGATAAAGATTTCAACAGAAAAGCCTATATCCAAATGAACGATTCGCTGGTTGATGATAAAGGGGCTTTCTTAGGGCGTGTTGCCTTTGCTTCCCGTGCGATCAGCGCTAAAGACGTTTATTTGGGAATAACGGCAAAAGATGGCTCACTGTATGATTCTTCGGGCAAAAAGATAGGTTGTCTGCGTCCGGATTCTTTGTTCATTGATGATAAGAACAGGTTTTTGGGAGCGGCATTGCCTGAAGGAATTGCGGTTAACAATAAAACTAACCTTTATGCCAGAGGGGATTCAATCGCAAAGGCGATGAATTTAAAAGGAAATTCTTTTATCGGAACTATTACTCTCAGTGGCTTTGTCAAAGAAAAAGATACGATTTCCGGCGGTATTATCCCTCGGAAGGCGGATGTTTTAGATATTAAAACCAGCAAAACAATAGGTCGTTTGCTGCCGGACGGTTCTGCGATAGATTTGTCCAGCCGTTACATGGGGCGTTTAAAAATGCCCGGCGGAGAAATTGTTGATAAAAGCGATAAAGTCGTTGGTAAAATTTTTGTCGGCATGAGGCAGGTCATTGGACCGAACGGAGAAATTTTAGGTGTTGTCATGCCGGACGGTTCTGTTGTGGATGCGTCTGGTCGTGTGATCGGAAAAGCAAATTTAGACGGTCAGGTTGTTGATGAAAACGGTCGTGTCATCGGTGAGGTTATCCCCGTAGGGCAGCCGATTTTAGGGCTGGATGGTAAGATTATCGGCTATGTCGGAATTGATGGAACAATCGTTGATAAAGACGGCAATCCCGTTTTGGGACCTAATGGTAAACCAATGCGTTATAGAGCCGGTGGTTCCGTTGTGGAAGAAGATGGAAAAGTTATCGGACGTGTCGGTGAAATGGGGCGACTTGTTTATGATGAAAACGGCAATATAATTGGTCGCGTTTTGCCCGATGGTACGGTTGTCGATTTAAATGGTAATGTCATTGGGAAAATGCTGCCTGATGGCACCGTCGTTGATTTGAATGGTAATGTAATTGGGCACGCCGGTGAATTAGAACAGCTCGTATTTGATGAAAACGGTCGTTTAATCGGACGGGTATTGGCTGACGGAACGGTTGTTGATTTCAATGGTAACGTGATTGGCCGTGTTTTGCCTGACGGTACAGTTATTTCGTTAGACGGCAAGGTGATAGGATATGCCGTAAAAGAAGGGATAGGACTAAATTTTCAAAACGAAGTTTTGGGTAAAATTAATTCTTCGGGACAGTTGAAAAAACAGGGGTCTGATAAAGTATTAGGAAATTTACAGGTTGATGATACGATCACGGACAGCAAAAACACTATTATCGGGCGGGGAATCGTTAATTCAAGACCTGTTGGATTGCAATGTCAAGTTTTGGGAACGATCAATGATAAGGGTGAAGTTGTAGATACGACGGGCAAAACAAGCGGTCGTGTAAATTATGATCGATCCTTGATTAATGCGATGAATTCACAGATTGGTCTGGCCCTAGGACAGGAATCCATTATTGATGACTCATGCAAAATTATTGGTCAAATAAATGCAGAGGGTAAAGCTGTTGATACTAAAGGAACAGAAATCGGCTGTGTTGATTTTGAAGGACTGGTAAAAGATAAAAACGGAAAACGTCTGGGACGGATTGTTTCCAAAGGGCCGGTGCAGGGACCAAATGGTGATATTGTAGGTAAAATCGTTTCTAATGGCGAAGTTTTAGGAAGTCAGGGAGATGTACTGGGCTGTTTGTCGCTTAATGGAGCCGTTGTAGATAAGGGAAAGAAAGTCTTAGGGGTTGTTTCCGATCAAAAATATGCCGTTGATGATCGAGGCAAGATTATTGCTCATGTTATTGGTGGAACGTATGGTGTTAATGCGGAAGGCGGTGCCTTTGTCGGGAAATTGTCAGATCAGGAATTAAAAGAAAATGACGATAAATCGTTAGGAGTTTTAATTCCGGGCGGGCGTCGTGTCATTGCCGTTGACGGTAAAATGGTCGGAACGGTTCTTCCACGAGGACGAGTCCAAAATGACAAAGGGGAAGAAGTTGGCTATGTTACATCTTCCATGCGTGTTTTAACAGACGATCAAAAATTTTTAGGCCGGGTTGTTCCTATTGGTGAAGAATGTAAAGATATGAAGGGCAAGACGATAGGAACGGTTCATTTCGACGGAACTATTGTCGATGAAAAGAATCAGGTTCTGGGACGTTTAATGGCCAGCGGTCAGGCTTTAAATAACGCCGGTGCGCATTTATGTATGATTTCTTTGATCAGCACAAGTGATGACGGGGCTTTATTTCCAAAAGGCTTAATCGGCAAAATGGTGTACGGACCGGATGGAAAACCCTTGGGCGTTGTGGGGGCAGACGGTTTTATCCGCGACGCAAACGGGAATATCATCGGCAGAGTTTTGCCGGACGGAACGGTCGTTGACTTAAATGGCAATGTAATTGGGAAGGCGTATCCTAAAGGGGCTGTTTTCGGGCCGGACGGCAAATTCTTGGGCATTGTTGATGCTGACGGCTATCTGCGCGATGAAAACGGGAATATTATCGGTCGTATGCTGCCGGACGGGACTGTTGTTGATATGAACGGCAATATTATCGGACGTGCGCTGCTGGAAGACGGCATTGTTGATGATAAAGGAAACTTCTTAACAAAAGCTGGACAATCCGGCGAAGCTTTATTGGAACGTTTGGTCTATGATGAAAACGGCAATGTGATCGGGCGGGTTCTGCCGGATGGAACGGTTGTTGATCTGAATGGCAACGTGATCGGTCGTATGCTTCCGGATGGAACAGTTGTTGATTTAAACGGTAATGTGATTGGTAAGGCCGGTCCTTTGGAACGATTGGCATATGATAAGGATGGCAAACTGATAGGTCGTGTTTTACCGGATGGAACAGTTGTTGATTTTAACGGCAACGTGATCGGGAGAATGCTACCTGATGGTACGATAGTTGATAAAAACGGCAATGTGATTGGCCGGGCGGGAACGACTCAGGCGGCTCAGTCCAAAAATGTTAAAATAGCTGTCGGAAGAGACGGCAAGTTCTTAGGTATAGTTGGGGAAGACGGTTTTGTTCGTGATGCGAACGGCAATATTATCGGACGTGTTTTACCAGACGGCACGGTTGTTGATTTAAACGGTAATGTGATTGGTTCCATTTTGGAAGGCGAACCGATGTATGATGAAAACGGTAATATTATCGGTATCATTATGCCGGATGGAAAAGTTGTGGATTTGGATGGCAACGTGATCGGACGTATTAATGCCAACGGTGAAATAGTTGATGAAGAAGGGAATATTCTGGGGACATGGCGCGGCGGAAAATTGACGGTTCAGAGTGACAAGTTGCGGCAAAAACGGTTCGCATTCGACAAAGACGGCAGGCGGATTGGAATGATTATGTCGGATGGTACAGTTGTTGATGAAAACGGCAATGTGATCGGGCGGGTTCTGCCGGACGGTACCGTTGTTGATTTAGAAGGTAATGTAATTGGTTCAACGACAGATCCGAATGTTTCTTCGCCTTCATTGGGAAAAACGGATAAAGAGAAGCAGGTTTCTGTTTTTGGTACGTTTGATCCGGATAAATACAGTTATCGGGGAACGGGCGGTACAGGCAAAGGAGAACGCTATGATCCGGCCAGAATCAAGCGGCTCAGAGAACTGCAAATGGCCTACCGCCGTCAGATCCGTCCCGGAATGGGAATGGGTGAAACGTCCGAAAAAGAGGATTTGCTTCGGAAACAAAAGCGCAGCCGCAGCTGGAAAGATCAAGGATTTGGAAAAAATATTTCCACATATCGTGTTAATATGGACCATATGATTTTGGCGGATAAAGCGATACCGGCTGTCATTACCCGTTCAATTGATACAGAGGACGATGATGTTCCTGTTTCAGCCGTTGTTGAACGTAATATTTATTCAGAAGCAGGGCGAAAGATTATTATTCCCGCCGGCAGCCGGTTAATCGGTGAGCTGGATGGATCATCCAGTGGAGATGACGAGAACGTTTCTGCAACAAAAATGCAGATTAGATGGACGCGTTTAATTCGACCTGACGGAGCCGCATTCAGTTTTGAAAAAGGCGCTAGCGGCGATGCTTCGGGTCGAGCCGGTGTCGGCGCCTATATGGATAGACAGCTGATTAAAAAGTACGGCTTGCCTTTAATGCAATCCTCTATTTCATCTGCCCTTTTGTGGATGATGGCCTCTAAAGATGCTGCGGCAGTCGGTGACAACGGTGAAGTGGCTATGACCGGTCGTCAACAGGCGGCCGAAGATGCCCGCACTAGATTTTCGGACACGATGCAAGACATTTTTGATGATATTATGGAGGACACAAAACAAATTAAGACACGTTTGTTTGTGCCCTCCGGAACACGTATTACGGTTTTTACTAAAGAGGATTTATGGCTGCGCAGTGAAGTTGAAGATGAGGAAGATGACTTGCATATTGATGTAAAAGAAGGGAAACCGGGTGTTCTGATTGATCCTGATAAACAAGAAGAAAAATATGATGAAAACAGTTATAAAGACGGTCAGCAGCAGCCGATGCCAAATGACCAGAATAACTTGCAACAGCAGCAACAAATTTATTATAATAATTATACAGGCCAGCAACAGCCGCAACCACCGCGTCTGATTGATCCTAATAAAGAACAACAACAGCGTCAGCAACAGCAGCAGCAGCGGCAACAACAACAGCAGCAACAATTAAGACAACAGCTGTTGCAGACGGAGGAAGAGGAGGGTGAGCCTATTCCAGAATTGTTCTAAAATATGAAAGAAAAATAATTATGAGTACAGATTCTTTTCAGGTTTTAAAATCAACATTACGTTATTTATCTTATTGGTACGAACAGGATAATGTGGAAGAGATTTCCATTAATCGTCCGGATGAAATCTGGCTGCGTCTGCGCGGGCGCAGGGCCCACCCTTGGGCCTGCCAGCAGGATAAGAATCTGTCCAGAATGTATCTGACGGATATTATGCATATTATTGCGAATACATTTGAATTGCCGTTTGATCCGGAACAAGGCTCTCCCGCTGTTTATGCAACATTGCCGGGCGATCACCGCTTTACGGGGATTGCGGGTAAAAACGTGATGTATGATAACGAAGACCTGACCGGCGGGATTGCAATGTGCGTTCGTGTTCATTCCGATGATATTAAATTCGGATTGGACGCTTATGGGTTAAAATCAGGTGAAAGACTTCAAAAACTGAACAAGTTAAAAGAGGTTGAAAATCCCGAAGATCCGTATGAACGTTTGATTTTGTCAATTAAACGCGGTGATCATATTTTAGTTTCAGGGGCAACGGCAACCGGTAAAACGACTTTTTTAAATAACCTGCTGACGATTTTAGATTCTCATAAGCGCGTTATTACGATTGAAGATACACGTGAATTAATCGTTCCTCACCCCAACCATGTTCACTTGGTTTTGTCCCGTACTGAACAAACCAATACGATGACATACCCTAAGCTGATTGACTTGGTCGTTCGTTTTACGCCGGACGCTATTATCGGCGGCGAAATTTCAACAGCGAATGCCGGGGCGCTTTGGGAATTAATGGGATCAGGGCATGATAACTGTTTCGCAACGATTCATGCCGAAAATTCCGAGGCGGCGTATAAAGCCTTTACCGATCGTATTCTGCACTGTTATCCGACGATTGACCGTGAAAAAACGATCGCCGAAATGCATGATAAACTGCGTGTTGTGCAGATTAACCGCCAAGGCAATATTCGTGCCGTTACGGAAGTGACCTGATTTATTCAAAATAAAAACATCGCAATTAAGCTGAACTCCTTTTTTGAGAAGACATGAAGAAAAAGGAGAAATAAAAGCATTAGTTCAGATGTTGACAGGACACCGCATCAGCTTTTTAAACAAAGCAGTTTTAAAAAAATTATTCCTGCCGGTAAGAAGCCAAAAAGTCTTTCAGTCGTCCCAATGCTTTTTCCAGATCGTCTGTTCTGGGCAGGAAAACGACGCGGAAGTGATCCGGTTTTTCCCAGTTGAAGCCCGTGCCGTTGACCAGCAAAATGCGCTTGTCCATCAGCAGATCCAAAACGAATTTCTGATCGTCATAAATATTGAACTTTTCCGTGTCGATTTTCGGGAACATGTAAAGCGAACCTTTGGCTTTAACGCACGAAATGCCCGGAATATCGTTCAGCAGTTTGTGACATAATGTTCGTTGTTCATACAGCCGGCCCCCCGGTTTGACAAGGTCGTTAATGCTTTGGTAGCCGCCCAGAGCCGTTTGAATGGCGTATTGCCCCGGCACGTTGGAACACAGCCGCATGCTGGCCAGCAGATCAAGGCCATCAATGTAATCTTCGGCCATTTTTTTGTTGCCGCTCAAAATCATCCAAGCGGCACGAAAACCGCAGGAACGGTAGTTTTTCGAAATGCCGTTATAAGTGACGCAGAACGTGTCTTTGATCAAAGAAGCCAGCGATGTATGTGTTACGCCATCATAGAGAATCTTGTCATAAATTTCATCGCAGAAAACCGCTATTTTATGACGTTCAGCTAAAGAAGCAATTTTTTCCAGAAGTTCTTTCGGATAAACGGCGCCGGTCGGATTGTTTGGATTGATCACTACAATGCCTTTGGTTTTTGGCGTGATTTTGCTTTCGATATCGGCCAGATCGGGATACCAGTCGGATTCTTCGTCGCAAAGATAGTGGACCGGTTTGCCGCCGGCCAGACAAATCGCTGCTGTCCACAGCGGATAATCCGGCGCGGGGACCAGAATTTCGTCTCCGGTATTTAAAAAGGCTTCTAAGCTGAGCAAGATCAGGTCGGAAACGCCGTTGCCCAGATAAATGTCGTTGATTTGCACGTCTTCGATTTGCTTTTGCTGGCAATAGTGCATAACGGCTTTGCGCGCCGGAAAAATCCCTTTCGAATCCGAATAGCCGTCGGCAAAGGGAATATTCAGGATCACGTCTTTGATAATTTCCTCAGGTGCGTTTAAATCGAAAGCTGCCGGATTGCCGATGTTGAGTTTTAAAATTTTATAGCCGGCTTCCTCTAACTGGTTGGCCGCTTTTAGAATCGGACCGCGGATTTCGTAATGCACGCCGTCCAGACGCGAAGATTTGTGAAACTCTTTCATGGCAAAGCTCCTTTTTAATAATCAGCCAGCATATAATCTTATTGAGGGGAAAGCAACGGAGAAGAGGGCCTTTTTATTCTTCCACCGCTAAAATTTTATGGGCGCAGCGCAGCCCGTCAACGGCAGCTGACATGATGCCGCCCGCGTATCCGGCGCCTTCGCCGCAAGGATACAGACCGGCGACGGACAGACTTTGCAGAGTCTTGGAATCGCGCAATATGCGGACAGGGGAAGACGTTCTGGTTTCCGCGCCGGTCAGAATTGCGTCATGTTCGGAAAACAACCGGATTTTCCGGTCCAGTTTTTTGAAGCCTTCTTTAAAAGAATCAATGACAAATTCCGGCAATACGGCGCGCATATCCGCCATTTGGACGCCGGGTCTATAGGACGGAACGACTTCGCCGAATTTTACGGTTTCTCTGTCGCGCAGAAAGTCGATAACCCGCTGAACGGGAGCGCGGAATAAACCGCCGCCTGCTTTAAAAGCGTTTTCTTCGATCTTGCGCTGAAACTCGACGCCGGCCAGAGGGTGGTCCGATCCGAAATCTTCGGGTTTAACGTCAACCAGCAAAGCGCTGTTCGCATTGTCTTTGTCGCGGGCGTATTCGCTCATGCCGTTGGTGACCAGCCGCCCCGCTTCCGAAGCCGCCGCGACAACAACGCCGCCCGGACACATGCAGAACGTATAAAGCCCCCGTCCGTTGCTTAAATGAACGGCCAGCTTGTAATCCGCCTGTCCCAGCACTTTTCTGGGTTTGACCATGCCATACTGGCTTTTGTTGATAAATTTTTGCGGGTGTTCGATTCGGGCGCCGACCGCAAAGGGCTTTTGAATCATCTGAACGCCTTTGTCATACAGCATTTCAAACGTGTCCCGCGCGCTGTGCCCGATTGCCAAAATGACGCTGTCCGTCGGAATTTCTTCGATTTTTCCTTCAGGAGTGAGGACTTGAACAGCCGTCAGCCGTCCGTCTTTTATAACAAGATCTGTCAGACGCGTTTCAAAGCGGTACTCTCCGCCCAAAGACATGATCCTGCGCCGGATATTGCCAACCATATAGGACAGCTTGTCCGTTCCGATATGCGGCTTGGCTAAGTACATGATTTCTTCGGGGGCGCCGGCGGCGATAAATTCCTCTAAAACTTTGCGGGTGAAAGCGTCCTTTTTTATGCCCGTCGTCAGCTTTCCGTCCGAAAAAGTGCCCGCGCCGCCTTCGCCGAACTGCACGTTCGAGTTTTCGTTCAGCTCACCGATTTTCCAGAAACGGTTGACATCTTTGCGTCGTTTGGACACCGTTTTGCCCCGTTCGATTAAAATCGGATTTGCCCCCGCCTCGGCTAAGGCTAAACCGGCCATTAATCCGGCGGGGCCGGTGCCGATAACGACCGGTCGCAAAGATTTTTTAGGATTCCAAACCGGTTCGGGATATTGTTCCGGCGGTGCCAAAAGAGCAATATCCCGATAAGGGCAATTTTGAACTGCCAGCTGTTCGTCAGAGTCCAAAGCAATATCGAAAGCATACTGCACGCATAAATTTTCCTTTTTGCGCGCATCAACGGATTTTTTGGCAATACGGAAATAAACGATATTGTCAAAGCCCGTTAGTTCAGCAACATAAGCCCGCAGGTCTTCGGGCACGGCTTTGGGTCTGAATTTGACGCTGGAGATTCTGATCACGATCCGACGGCTTTACTTATGGTCTTCCAAATCGGCTGTGCAATGCGGACATTTGACTGCCTTGATCGAAATTTCAGAATCGCAGTACGGGCATTTTTTTGTCGTCGGTTCGGCGGCAGCGGCCTGTGTGGCAGCATCTTCTTCCGCCTTTGTCGAGCGGTCCAGTTTTTCCTGAAGCGTATTCATGATTTTAATCAGAATGAACACGGCAAAAGCGACGATGACAAAGCTGATGATCGCATTGATGAAAAAGCCGACATTCAGCGTGACGGCACCGGCGGCTTTGGCTGCGTCAAGGGACGTATACGGTGCGGCGGGCGTACCGTCTTTTAATACAAAGAATAGGTTGGCAAAGTCGATTTTGCCCATCAGCAGCCCTAAAGGCGGCATTAAGATGTCTTTGACCAAAGAGTCGACGATTTTGGTGAAAGCGGCGCCGATAATGATACCGACGGCCATATCCATGACGTTGCCGCGCATGGCGAATTTTTTAAATTCGGAGAAAATATGTTTAATCATTTTGTTAATCCTTATTTGAGGTTAAACAAATCTTTGTAAGCGAAGGAAACGCCGATCGTAAAGTTTGATCCGGACACGCCTGCTTCGCGCGAACGGGCATATCTGTAAGAAAGATATGGTCCGAAGGTCAAAGTTGCATTTAACTGAACGTCCATACGGGCCGTCATATTCAAATCATAGATTAGGTCCGTGCCGATATAGCGGCTGTAAGACAGATACCGGCGGAAATAACCGTCCGTTGAATATTGCACGCCGTCGCGCGGCTTGTCTTCAAAACGCCAGCCGATTTCGGCAGCGGATTTGCTGACGTGTTTTGAATAGGTCATGTCATATTCGCCGACGCCCGCGATGTATAAATCTTTGATAATTTCGCCGTCGAACAGTTTCAGACCTGCTTTTCCGCGCAAAACCTTCGTTCTGGGAGCATCATCGTTCGCCGTGAATTCGGTTTGATATTCCACAGTGGCCATAGGACCGAATTTCAGGCCGCTGAATTCGAACATTTTATGCGCGTAATCCGAAGAAATCAGGATTTTATCCGCGCTTTCGTTCGTTTCGGCGGGTTCGTCAACGGGTTTGACTTTGGTTTCGCCGTATTCGGCATAAATGCCGTTGTTCCATTGCATGTTTTCCCGATCGTATTCCAGCATGAAATCGAAGACGCCCTTGACAACGGTCTGGCTGTCCGAGCTCAGCTGTGTGACGGGAGAATTTTTATATTCTCTGGAATGGTTAATGCTGGTCGAGGACATTTCCAGTCCGACCCGGCGAAAATTAGCTTTTAACGTCGAAGCTTTATTTTCCTGTGCCTGTGCCTGAAATCCGATCAGTACGGCGCACAGAGAAAGAAATATTTTTTTCAGGGACATTGTTTTTTTCCAAATGTGATTAAAATTACACCGATAGTTCTACCCTGAGATAACCGATAGTTCAAGAGGATTGAAAAAGAATTTGCCATTTTTTGTAAAGAGCCTATATTAAATCTGTCTTCTGACGCCGAAGGGGCTGCCTGAGGCAAAAGAAAGGAAAAACAAATGGAAACCAAAGTTGCTTTAATCGGCATCGTCGTTGAAAATCCGGCTTCCGTCATGGAGCTGAACACGCTGTTGCATGAATACAGCGCTTACATTATCGGGCGCATGGGGCTGCCTTATCACAAACGCGAAATCAGCATTATCAGTGTGGCGTTGGATGCGCCGCAGGACACGATTAATGCTTTGTCAGGCAAATTAGGCATGCTGGACGGAGTTTCAACGAAAACGATTTATTCAAAATAATCGCTGACGGGAAAGAGTTTTATCTGACTCAAAAGGAGAACAAATATGTATGATCCCAAGTCTTTAAAGGCTGAAGAATTTATTTCCCATGACGAAATCATGGACACGCTGGCGTATGCGCAGGCGAACAGGCAGAATGCCGAACTGATTGATCAGATCATTGAAAAGGCTAAATTATGGAAAGGGCTTGACCACCGCGAAGCCTCCGTTTTGCTGGCGTGCGAGCTGCCGGACAGAAACGAACAAATTTTCAAGCTGGCCGAGCAGCTGAAAAAAGATTTTTACGGCAATCGCATTGTTTTGTTTGCGCCGTTGTATTTATCGAATTATTGCGTGAACGGGTGCGTTTATTGCCCTTATCACGCGAAAAACAAGCGTATTCCCCGCAAAAAGCTGACGCAGGATCAAATCCGCGCGGAAGTCATCGCTTTGCAGGACATGGGGCATAAGCGTCTGGCTTTGGAAGCCGGAGAAGACCCTGTTAACAATCCGATCGAATATATTCTGGAAAGCATTCACACGATTTATTCGATCAAGCATAAGAACGGCGCGATTCGGCGCGTCAATGTCAATATTGCGGCAACAACCGTTGAAAATTACCGCAAGCTGCAGGAGGCCGGTATCGGCACGTATATTCTGTTTCAGGAAACGTATAACAAGGAATCCTATGAACGTTTGCACCCGACCGGACCGAAGCACAATTACGCTTATCATACCGAAGCAATGGACCGCGCGATGGAAGGCGGCATTGACGATGTGGGGCTGGGCGTTTTGTACGGATTGGAAAACTACGCGTATGAATTTGCGGGACTGCTGATGCATGCCGAACATCTAGAGGCGGTGCACGGCGTCGGGCCGCACACGATTTCCGTGCCGCGCATTTGTCCGGCGGACGATATTGATCCCAATTCGTTCAAAGATGCTTTGCCGGACGATATCTTTGCCAAGATTATCGCTTGTATCCGCGTATCGACGCCTTACACCGGCATGATTATTTCGACGCGCGAAAGCCAGCGTATGCGGGAACGAGCTTTGCATTTGGGGATTTCGCAGATCAGCGGCGCTTCTTCAACGTCTGTCGGCGGCTATGTCGTGCGTGAAACGGAAACGGCGCAGTTTGACCGCGCGGATACCCGGACGCTGGACGAGGTCATCAAATGGCTGATGGATATGGATTATATTCCCAGCTTCTGTACGGCCTGCTATCGCGCGGGCCGCACCGGCGACCGGTTTATGGATTTGTGCAAATCGAAGCAAATTCTGAACTGCTGCCACCCGAACGCGTTAATGACTTTGAAAGAATATCTGGAAGATTACGCTTCACCCGAAACGAAAAAAATCGGCTATGATCTGATTCAGCGCGAGCTGGGCAATATTACAAATCCGAAGGTCCGCGCCGTTTGCGAAGACCACTTAGACCATATCGCTCAAGGGGAACGGGATTTCAGATTTTAGCCGCTGATCAGCGGGGCCGGATTCAAACAGAGTTTTTTACATTGATCTGCGTGCAGGAATCGCGCGGAGGGAGGGGGGGGGCGAGCTGTTTAAAACACATTGATTACGGAACGACGCCCCTTTTTGCCGCAGCATTATTGGAACACCCATAGAATAAGATTTTCCTCATTGGAACAGGCTTGTTGAGTTCTTTTTTCCGAAGGGGGAAGCGTGAAAACGTTTTTACGGGGAGAGCCGTTATCAGGATTTACAATTAATTGCTGGAATCCCCGAACGGAATTGCGCCAGTTAAAAGAAACCAAATAAAAGCAGGCCGCGCGCGGCAGGTTCGTATAATAAAGACTGAAGCCCTTATCTGTGGCTTTCATGCCGATTGCACCTCCGTACAGATTAGTCGGCCTTTTACAGTCTGCATTTGCGCAGATGCTGTCCGTATAAATGCCAAGAGCATACATCAGTTTGGGGGTTCCGATATCTTTGTGATTCGGCATATTTGAAAAGGCAGTCTGCGTATTTTTGACAAGAGCTGTGATTTGAATAATGGTTCTTGCCGCTAAAAATTTTGATTTTGCCTTAGAAAAGCCGGAAATGCCGCCGATGACGATAATGCTTAAGAATATCATCGTGATCAGGACGATGACGTTGAGAATAAAGCGCGTGGCATTTTTTTCTTCTGTGACGGGGGCAGGACCGAATTTGTTTGCTTCTTTATTACTCTTTAAAAAAATAATAAAGGGGATAGGCAAAACTGTTAAAATCCACCAGCCACGCATGTTGACGTCATGAAAGCGTCTGATCAGAACAAGAAAGCCGATTAATGTCAGAACAAAGGGAATAATCTTAAAAAAGAATATGATTGCCGCATCTGTCAAATAATGGTTTTCTTCTGCAGAAAAACGCCGGAGAGCAATGAAAAATGCGATTAACAAAAGATAATATAAAAAACAGCAGAAATGGAACCCCCAAAAGTCAAAGCGGCTTGTTCTGCCCTTGAAGTCTTTCCAACGTTTGAAGGCAGAGAGAAAAGCGGCAAAAATGCCCTTCCATGAAGCAAAATGACTGGAATCAACGTATCCTTCCTCTGACGGTTCCGCGTCAGGGTAAAGGCTGTATTTGCGAAGGGCTTCGTTCTTTTGCGTTTCAAATTCCGCCTCTGAAAGAAGTCCTTTTTTTCTTAATTCATACAGCGCTGCCAAGTCCATAACACTCTCCTTCATCGGTATGGAATATTTTCGGTCGCTTCGCCGGATCAGTCTGGACTTCAAAATTTTTTGTCTGCGGCTGAACAAAACGGCAAAGAAGCCGATTTCGCATTGATGCTCAGGACCAGACATTTCTCTGTCTGCCTGCTGACTAAGATTTGATTCAGGATAAAAAAGATTGCGCAATCCTGCAACAGAAGAAGAAAAACTTTTGTTGTTCTTTTGGGGATATGCGGTGTTAGGAATGTTGTCATGCTGGCAGCCTCTTGTCCTACAGACAGAGAGTCACATTTTCCGTCGGCAGCATTTTTTCGGAAAAAGTTGATCCTCTGAGGTGTTGGCTTTTTTCTTTTGTGGGGCAAAGGGCACCTTGAACACGAATAAGGCATTGGATAAAAAGAAAACAGGCGGCGAATATGCTTAAATGTTGAAAATATTTTTTAGATTTGCGTTACAAAAGGGCTATGAATACTTTCCCCCTCTCTTTTTTATAGAGAA
>JAFVAT010000033.1 GCA_017480385.1 Alphaproteobacteria bacterium
AATCAACAAACTGGGCATCGCCCTTTTGTGCCAGCACCTTCGTGATCGCCGCCGTCAATGTCGTCTTCCCGTGGTCTACGTGACCTATCGTGCCGATATTGCAATGCGGCTTGTTCCTCTCAAACTTCTCTTTTGCCATTTCCTAATTTCCTGACTGTAGATCGTTTATACAAAAAAGCCCCCAAACCGGCGGCCGAAACTGACAGGGGATAACCCTCCCCTTTTCGGGTTTCCCATTCCTGACCCCAAGAGAAAGGAATGGAGTTCTATTGGAGCGGGTGATGGGAATCGAACCCACGTAGTAAGCTTGGAAGGCTTCTGCTCTACCATTGAGCTACACCCGCAAGATGGTGGATGGGGCTAGATTCGAACTAGCGTACGCTCACGCGGGCAGATTTACAGTCTGCTGCCATTAACCACTCGGCCACCCATCCGGCCAATCGTCATTGCAAAAGCAATGTACCTGAAATAGTGGATTTTTTAGTCTTTTGTCAACATAAAAATGAAATATCTTTCTTCTTTTGAAAAAATTATGATAAAATTCATCTTTAGTTCATATGCTTAGGGAGAATTTCCGGTGTCTTCACATCGACAAAAATCGGGTAAAAGCGGCAGCGAACGGCGCAGCGGTTCGTTATCTGTCAAAAATCAGACAAACGGCGTTTGGCTATACGGATACCATGCCGTTGCTGCGGCACTGCAAAATCCTCAGCGGAAGATTTACAGACTTCTGTTAAGCAAGGAAACAGCCGCAGAACTGCCGCAAAAATTGATCCCTGCAGGTTTAAATTATGAATCGACCGGTCGCGCCGAATTTGAACAGCTGCTGCCAAAAGGGGCCGTACATCAGGGAATCGCCGCATATGTTTCGGTTCTTCCCTGCGTTTTTGAAGAGGATTTACCCGAAAAATCCCCCTCTGTCATTGTTATTCTAGATCAAGTCACCGATCCGCACAATGTCGGCGCAGTCATGCGTTCTGCCGCCGCTTTTGAGGCAGACGCCGTGATCATAACCGAACGCAACGCTCCGGAAGCGACCGGCGCTCTGGCCAAATCTGCCAGCGGCGCACTGGAATTAGTGCCCTTAATCACGGTTTCCAATCTGGCTCGGACAATGCAGTTTTTAAAAGACCGCGGGTATTGGTGTGTCGGCATGGACGGATCCGCCGAAAAAACGTTGAGAGACGCCGCGCTGCCGCGCAAAATTGCTCTTGTCATGGGATCAGAGGGATACGGACTGCGCCGTTTGACCGCTCAGAACTGCGATTTTATGGTCAAGCTGCCAATTTCCGAACGGGTAGAAAGTTTGAACGTGTCCAACGCTGCCGCGATCGCTTTATACGATTTAAAGTATAAGCTGGCGCAATAAAATCTCCTGCATTAAACATCTTTTAGCTTTTTCAGCGTTATTTATGGAAGATATTATAAAGAACTGGATAAAAATGATGGATAACACAACCGATTCTTCCGTAAATGATACTCAGGCTCAAACTACTTGTTTGCAAAGTATTTTCCGTTCCACAAAAGGATTGATCGATCTGATTGAAGAAAATGCCGCGGATATTGTCGCAGACGATATGGCGGACGAACTGACTCTTCCCTCTTTTTTCAAATCTGTCAGCAAGATTCGCTTTCATTCCTGGTCTGTCTTTTTGGCCGGCACTCTTTTCGGGGCCTTTTCCGCATTTGGAGCTTTTAAATATGCCTCTTTGCAAAAGGCCTCTGATCAGATTGCAGAAAATTTAATTCAGGAACGCATCGCCGAAGAACAAACCCTAACGCCGATTGCTGACATAGAACTGCCTCTGCCTCCTGCCGAACAAGTTCAGGAAACGACGGAAAACGAAACTTTGCCGGTCTTGGAACCGGATCATTTGGAAAAGTTCACGATTAAACCACAGCAGACCTTATCAGCCGTATTAAAACAGGGCGGCTTGACGAATCGGGAAATGAATCTGGTAATTGCCGCTTTGTCCGACATTTTGAATTTGAAGCAAATTCAGGCCGGCAGCAAAGTCGAAATCGGCAAAATGAATACGGACACGGAGGAAAAGGCCCTTTTATCCGTAACGGTTGAGGATCGGCGTGGTAATCGTTATACGGCGGCTAAGACGGATGAGGATTTGTTCGAAGCCAGCCTCGCCGAACCGGAAGTGGAAATCAAAACAGAATATGCCGAGGGAACGATCAGCGGCCCTTTTATTCCCAATGCCAAAGCAGCGGGAATCCCAACAAATGTTATACATCAGATCATTTGGTCTTTTGACGGCCCTGTTGATTTTTCCAGAGATTTGCGCAAGGGCGACAAATTTACGGCTGTTTTCCAAAAAGAATATAATAAAGAAGGTCACCCGACCGGCAACGGCGCCCTGTTATACGCCTCTATTAACTTACATTCGCATGTACATGAACGCTATCTGTATAAAGATTCGAAAAATCGGGAAGATTATTACGATGAAACCGGCAAAATCGCCAGAAAGCTGTTCACGATGCACCCATTGGTCAAACCGCGCCAGACATCAAAGTTCGGACAGCGCAAACACCCGATTTTAGGTTATACCATTATGCATTGGGGTGCGGATTTCGGCGCTCCGATCGGCACGCCGATTCGCGCTCCGGGAGAAGGCACGATTACGCAGGCCTTGCGTAAAGGATCTTACGGTTATTATGTGCAAATCAAGCATAATTCCGAATACTCAACAGCCTACGGACATATGAGCGGCTTTCACAAGCTGACCAAAGTCGGCCGCAAGGTCAAGGCCGGAGATGTGATCGGTTATGTTGGAACGACAGGACGCTCCACCGGCCCGCATTTGCATTGGGAACTGATCAAAAACGGCAAGCGAATCGACCCTGTGACACAAAGGATCACGGCGCAGCGTAAGCTGACCGGAGACGAATTAAAGCGTTTTTATGCTGAACGCGACAGAATACGCGATAATTTAAGCGGTGAAATAGCCTATGCCAAAGCAGAACCTTTGCCGGAGGACAGAAAGCCCGCCTATCAAGAACCAAAACCCGTGAAAAAGACGGCCCAGACCAAAACAAAAGTCAAAAAGAAGGCGACTCAGAAAACGGCAGCCCGTTATACCAAACCAAGCAAAGGCTGATCCAATTCCCCGCGGCAAAAGCGGGGATATTTTTTGGAAAATAATTATGATACGTTTAAAAAAAACTCTTTTTTTCGTAATAATCTGCGCACTTCTGACAGTATTTTGCGCGGCTGCATATGACCGGTATATGGCCAATCGTTTAATCCAAAAGTACCATGATTCGGATCAGGCGGCAGCAGTATTAAAATCATCGAAATCATTGCATCAATATCAGCGCATTCATCAAAAAGACCCTTTGATTGCTCCGGTTGATTTCGGTTTGGCATTAAAAGATTTGGAGGCTCTTGGAATTACATGCCCCATGCCGGATCAGACAGCGGCTTTAGCCAGAGTACGCCGCCTTTTAGGGCCCTCCTATCCTTCAGAATTTGCCGAAGCGCTTGCCCGGCTGGAGGCCTCATTGCCTTTAAATCCGGCACAAAATACATATTCTGATTTTCAGCCGACGAAAGCGTTTGGCATGAATGACTCTTCTTTTATCAAAGAAATCATGTCATTGGCCCTTTTCTCTTATTTTCCTCCGGATAAAATCCAAAACAACGGTTCTTTTGTTGTTATTGGTTTTGCCGCCGCCGACAACGGTTTTTCGGCAACGGCTTTTAAAGATGCAAAGGGCCCTGTTATCATTGCTTTTCGGGGATCCGATGAGGTGAAAGACATAACCTCCGCTCAACAAATTATAAAGGGGGCAAAACCGGAACAATTTGAAGATGCCTTGCGCTTTTATCATCAAATAAGGAAGCAGTATCCAAATGCGGAAATCAGAGCGACAGGCCATTCTTTGGGTGGCTCTTTAGCTCAGCTGCTTGCCGTGTATCAGCGTGATGTTTTGGCACTTACCTGCAATCCGATCGGAACGAAACACCTGGTCGAAAACCGCTTTTCCGAATCGGATAATGACAGAATTATCAATCTGATCGTTCAAAACGATCCTTTTTCTTTTGCCTTGCCGCAAGCCGGATATTCTCTTTTATTAAATCCGCAAAAAACGGATCAGTACGGCGATTTGTTGCACCCGCACTCTATTCTGAACTGCCTGCCCGATTAAAAACCTTTATGTCCAACAAGAAGACTCTCCACACAATCAGGCGTTTCCCTTATGCGGCCAAGCGTCCGAACAGAACAGTAATTCAGCGAATACATCATTTTTAAACAGCAAACAGACCGGAAAACTCCCGCCTTCCGGTCTGTTTTGAAAAAAAATTCTGTTAATTCAGGCCAAGCGCCCGTTTATAAACGTCCAGAACGAATTCTTCTTCCTGCCGTTCCTGATCGTCCATTTTGCGAATCTTCAGCAGCTGCTTAATCGCCTTCACATCAAAATTAGCGGATTTTGCTTCTTCAAAAATTTCTTTAATATCATTCTGAAGCGCCTTTTTTTCCTCTTCGATATGTTCGATGCGTTCGATATAGGACAACAAACGCGCCGCATCAACTCCGTTAACGTCTTGAATTTCCTCAGCCATTAGAATTTCTCCTTATTCCTCGTCAGCATCTTCCACATCAAAAGCCGCCGTCTCCGTCTGTTTTAACGATTTCGGAGCTTCGGCAACGGCACGTTCCAAATCAGCCTCTGTGCATAATCCCAGCAAAACAGGATTGCGCGCCTTAATATTGGCCATATTCCAATGTGTTCTGCCGCGAATTGCATCAATAGAATTTTTTGTTGTTCCGATCAATTTGCGAATCTGGGCATCAGTCAAATCAGGACGGTGCTTTAACAGCCACGCAATCGCGTCCGGTTTATCCTGACGTTTAGCCATTGGCGTATAGCGCGCACCTTTGGACCGCGGCATCAAGGCCGGCAAATCAGAAATATTACGTTTTAAAACAGCATCTTCATCAGCTTCACAGCGTTTGATTTCTTCCTGCGTCAGCTGCCCGTTGGCAATGGGGTTCAGCCCCATCATGGACGCGCCGACATCACCGTCCGCAATCGCCTGAATTTCCAATGCATGCATACCGCAGAACTGCGCAATTTGATCAAATGTTAAAGATGTGTTTTCAACCAACCATACGGCTGTGGCTTTCGGCATAAGTGGTAAAGACATAACATTCCCCTAAAAAAAAAATTATATTTGATTTGGCAGAATAGCGTAAACGTCCTGTCAGGTCAAAATGATATTTTAAATTCTTTTATCGGTAGCCAAACAGTGCTTGTCCTGCCCGTCTGCATGCCGTCATAAATTTTCCCGTTCTTTTCCAGCCAGCCGCTTTTTTGAAAGAAAGAAAGCCAAAGCAGCACCTTGTTTTTGTTTCCAACAGACAAACAGGAAAAATCCGATCCCTGCAGCCTTCCAAAGCATAGCCGCGCGGCTGCTCTGCAATCAAACTCTGCGACTGATTTTCATCAAAACCGCTTTGACACAGCAAATCAAAATGCGAACCCTCAAAACCGTCCGGAGCCGCTAAAAGACCGCCGTTCAAAATCACAAACGCTTTGCGCCGTCGGTGAAAATCCGATTCGTCATTATTTTTCTGATTTTCTGGCATCGGTCAGCATTAAATCCGTAGGCCCCTGCTCGGCAGGAATAGGATCGTCTATATGACGGCAATTGCCTTCCAAAAACGCGCCGGGTTCGATTTCCAAGCGCTCATGCGTGATATCTCCCGTCACCTTTGCCGGAGAAGCCAAAAACACGGAACGCGCATATAAATGGCCGTTAATGCTGCCATGAATCCGCGCAATATCAGCCTGAATAGCGCCGTTAATTTGAGCATTAACGCCGACGATCAACACACGGCAGCGAATATCGCCTTCTATACGCCCATCGATATGCAGTTCGCCATCGCTGACCAAATCTCCCGTTATCGTTAAATCTGAACTGATAATGGAAGGCGAGGACGGTCGCCTGTCATTATTGTAAGCTTTTGTTTCGATACTGCTCTTAACCCTTGAAAACATTTTTCCTCGCCTTAATAAACTTCATGGGATCAACAGCAATCCCTCTGATTCGGATTTCATAGTGCAGATGAGGTCCGGTGCTGCGCCCCGTATTGCCGACAGTTCCTATTCTATCTCCGGCCCGGACAGTTTCGCCTTTGGTTACAAAGATTTTTTCCATATGTGCATACCGCGTCCTGAATCCCAGACCATGATCAATTTCCACCATATTGCCGTACCACCCCCAGCTGCCGGTCCGCACTACCTTTCCCGGAGCCGTCGCGTAAACAGGTTCGCCGATCATGCCGCCCAGATCGACCGCCTCATGATGAGCCGGCGAGCCTTGGAAGGGATCTCCGCGCGCCCCGAAGGGGGAAGTTACACGGATTCGGTCCACAGGCTTTCCGATCGGCAAAGAATTTTGCAGCGTTGTCAAATCGTACCAACGATCCAAGCGCTGATTCAAGCTGACTAAAGAGATATTCAGGTCATGCTGAGGCTTCGGCATCGGAGACGGAATAAAAGGCCCGCCAATTCCAACCGTTTCTTTATTCTGCCTGATTCGCCGCAGCAATGTTTCCATGCTTACGCCGGAACCTGATAAGGAAAGCTTAATATCTGACAATCCGTTTTCAACAGCGTTAATGCCGTCATCGGCCAAAGAAGCCATTTTACGGAATGCCAGAATTTGCGCCTCCTGCATGCCGGAAATCAGCTTTTCCAAATCCTTGACTTTTTCCTGCAGCGCTTTAGCATCGGCTGCTGCGATATCCCGCTGCAGCAAAACCCTATGATAAGACAATCCGTCATTTCCTGTTTTGGCCCCGCCGCGCCCGTCAATCATATCAAACAGCCGATCACGAACCAATGCGGCTTCACTTTTCAAACGGGAAACATTTGTCTCCAATTCTTCTACCGGGCTTTTTTCCGTCGCTGCGGGTTCGGGAACATCTGAAGAATTGATTATTCTGACTTTCGGACGTTCTGCCGCTGAATTTGGCCGGTTTTGCTTCAATTGATCAAACGCCTGCAGATTATCGTCCATCTGTGCGATAATTTTATCCACATGGTCTGCAAAAACAAGCATTTCCCCTTTTAAATCCGCGTATTCTGACTGGATTTGTTCCAACTCTTCGGATTTTTGAGAAAAAGCCGCATTATAATGCAAAAAGTAAAAAGATGTAAAAACGCACCACGCCGTTAAAGCCGCCAAAATCAGAAAAAGTCCTTCCTGCTGTCCGGCAGATAACGAACAAAAAGCAATCTTATCCTGTTCCCGAATCATCAAATCCCGCTGTTTGAACCAACGGGTTAAAAAGTTTTTCTTTATGTTTTTTGACAGCATTACGAAAAACAGCTTCCTAAAATTGATAGCATTTTTTATAACATACTATATGATAACCTCATTCTGAAACAGTTTTTTTATTCAAAAGGATTTTTTCGGCCATGTCAGCTCAAACAAAAACAGCTTTTATTTTAGGTACTTGGTTCGGTTCAGGCAAGGCGCCCGTTGCCTCCGGAACGTTCGGATCATTTGCCGCGCTGCCCTTTGCATGGGGAATCATGATGTTTGGCGGATGGCTCTTTTTATTGATTTCTTCCGTTATTATTTATTTTATCGGCGTTTGGAGCGCTGATATCGTAATGCGCGAAACCGGCATAGAAGATCCGGGACTGATTGTGATTGATGAAGTTGTCGGTCAATGGCTGGCCTTATTAACGGCTCCATTAGACCCGATCAGTTATTTGATTGCCTTTTTATTTTTCCGCTTTTTTGATATTTTAAAACCGTGGCCAGCATGTTGGGCAGACTCTAAACTGCACAGCGCGACAGGGGTCATGTTGGACGATGTCTTTGCCGGACTGTACGCCTTGATCTGTTCTTCGCTGACAACCTATTATTTCATACCGCAGGAAGGCTGGCTGGCTTTGGCAAAAGAATTACTCAGCCGTATCTAAAATAACGTAATCGCCTTCCTGTCCCATATTCAACAGCGTGCGCGCCGATTCTTCAAGCATATCGACATCAATGCTCTGCGGTGAAAGCTGATGCACTCTTTTTTCCATTTCCGCACGGCGCAAAGCGACCTCTTCCGCCACCTGAGAGGCGATTTGAATTTCCTGCTTCAGCTCAAACAGCCGCCGCAAGCCGCGCTCGCCGTTGACAGCGTGGTAGCCGAAATACACTGTCAGCACCAGCCAAAACAAGGGCGCAATCAAATACTTCACACGACGGCGAATTTCTTGAAAAAGCTGCAAAAAAATTCCTCTCGTTCCAATACACCTGTTTTGAACTAAAAATACTCTTTTTACTTTTTGAGTTCAACTCATGTTTCAAGGAAATAAAAAAGGTGGAAAAAAAATCTTCCGCCTTAAAAATATCAAGCTCTCTGAAACCGATGTGATACGATAAAATTCCGTACGGTCTTCTCTTCAATTTTACCGCCTTTATCCCCCATGCCCGTTCCCAGCTCGGCAGGAACCGGCAGAGGTTTCTTGCGCAGCGACTCTAATAATGCAGATTTAACAGGAACATTCTGTTTCCCAAACAACCTTTTTACAGCCATTTTAGCGCTCAGCATTCTCAGTTCATGCTTGCGGCGGGCATACATTAACCGCTTTTTCACCGTCAATGCGTGCGGTGTCAAACCGACCAATTTGCTGCGCGGCGCCTCAACTTGAGCAGCCTTTAAGATCGAAGAAGCGACCGTTGAACAATTTCTGGCAAACAGCTTGTATTCCAATTCCGGATGATTTTTGTATTCTTCAACCTTTTGCTGTGCCGCCATATATTGTTCTTTGCATACAGGATAATCGATTGCTTCGTTATAATGCGACCCTTCCTCCCTGTGAAAACGGGAGGGACAGCCGGTTACATAAACCAATAATGAATCTTTGACGGAATCATCAGGACCCAAGCCCCATCTTTCTTCATTTTTTCCATCACTCAAATCAATAAAAGCATGCCCTGTATACCAAGTTGTTTCAGTAATGCCGCCTTTTCCGAACTTTTGCCCGTAAACCGGATCCTGTTCGGGTTTTAAAAGCATCTTAGGCGTATCTAAATGAAGTGTAATTTATAATCAGAGCCATCAGCAACAGAATTTTTATTTGTTTCTGTCCGTATTGTCATAAATCACCTGAGTGTTGTTACTCCTAGAGGATATTTTGTCTATTTTTTTCCACATTGTCAATCGATAAAAAAAAGAGAACCTCAAAAAAGTTCTCTTTTTCTTTTTTTATTCGTCCAAATTTTTATTTAATTCTTTTTCCCAGCTTTCCGAAAGCGGCTCTGCCGGCATAAGAAGCCGTATCGCCTAATTCTTCTTCAATGCGAATCAGCTGATTGTATTTAGCCAAACGATCTGATCTGGAAAGCGATCCCGTTTTAATTTGACCGCAGCCGGTCGCAACAGCCAAATCAGCAATCGTAGCGTCCTCCGTTTCGCCGGAACGATGCGACAGGATGGCCGTATAGCCCGCTCTATGAGCCATAGATACGGCCTCCAGCGTTTCTGTTAACGTGCCAATCTGATTGACTTTAATCAAAATCGAATTGGCGATGCCGCGTTCAATGCCGTCAGCCAAACGCGCCGTATTCGTCACGAACAAATCGTCTCCGACCAACTGAATTTTGTTTCCTAAAGCCGATGTCAGTAGTCCCCAGCCTTCAAAATCGTCCTCGGCGCAGCCGTCTTCAATGGACATAATCGGGTATTTGGCAGCCAGTTCTTCATAGTACTTCACAATACCGACCGCATCATATTCTTTGCCCTCTCCAGCCAAAATATATTTGCCGTCCTTATAAAATTCACTGGAAGCGGCATCAAGCGCCAGAACGACATCTTCTCCCGGCTTATATCCTGCCGTTTCAATTGCCTTAACGATGTAGGACAAGGCTTCGTCCGCGCTTTTCAGATTTGGCGCAAAGCCGCCTTCATCTCCGACGTTTGTATTCAGACCGGCCTGTTTCAAATTGGCCTTCAGCGCCTGAAACACCTCTGCCCCCATACGCACCGCTTCCGCAATGGAAGGAGCCGCAACCGGCATAATCATAAATTCCTGAATATCAATCGGATTATCAGCATGCTTGCCGCCGTTTAAAATATTCATCATCGGCACGGGCAAAATATGCGCGTTCACACCGCCGACATAACGGTACAGCGGCATGCCGCTTTCTTCCGCCGCCGCTTTTGCAGCCGCCAAAGACACGCCGAGAATTGCGTTCGCCCCCAGCCGTTCCTTATTAGGAGTCCCGTCCAATTCAATCATTGCCTGATCGATTTCCCGCTGTTCCATAGCATCGAAACCGCACAATTCATCGGCCAATGTTTCATTTACAGCCTCTACCGCCTTCAAAACACCCTTGCCATTGTAACGGCCCTTGTCCCCGTCGCGCAGCTCTACGGCCTCGTGCACACCGGTCGAAGCGCCAGAAGGCACTGCAGCCCGGCCAAAAGCGCCCGTATCCAAAACAACGTCCACCTCAACCGTCGGTGTCCCGCGGGAATCCAAAATTTCACGCGCATGAATATCTATAATTTCAGACATTTTTTTCTCCTGAAATTCAATCAATAACCCTTCATCAGCTGATCAATGGCCTTCAGCGTTTTTAAAACGCCTTCCAATTCGCCTAAAGGAATCATGTTCGGCCCGTCACTGGGAGATTTATCCGGATTCTCGTGCGTTTCAATGAAAACGCCGGCCACTCCGACCGCAACGGCGGCACGTGCCAAAACCGGCGCAAATTCACGCTGTCCGCCCGTAGAAGTCCCCTGCCCTCCCGGCTGCTGTACCGAGTGTGTCGCATCTATGATTACCGGACAACCTGTCTGTTGGGCCATAATCGGCAAAGAACGCATATCAACAACTAACGTATTATACCCGAAAGAAGCCCCTCTTTCCGTCACAAGCACATTCGGATTGCCGCTTTGGTCCGCCTTTGTCACAACATTTTTCATGTCCCAAGGCGCTAAAAACTGACCTTTTTTGATATTAATCGGCTTGCCTGTCTTGGCCGCCGCCACAACCAGATCCGTCTGCCGGCATAAAAAGGCGGGAATCTGCAGCATATCAACGACTTCAGCCACTTTAGCACATTGATCGGGTTCGTGCACATCGGTGATTACGGGACACCCGTAACGCGCTTTGATTTCTTTAAATATCTCCAATGCCTTTTCCAGCCCGACACCCCGCGCCCCGTTAATAGAGGTGCGGTTAGCTTTATCAAAAGACGCCTTAAACACATATGGAATATTCAGCCGTTTTGTAATTTCGACTATTTGGCCGGCCAATTCCAATGAATGATCCATACTTTCCAGCTGACAAGGGCCGCCAATTAAAACAAACGGCAGATCATTGGAAAAAGTAATCTCTTTGACTTGAATACGACGATTTTTCATTTCGCATTCCCCCTTAATTTTTTCAATAAAAAACAAAAAAGGACGAAAACCTGTCCGATTTTCGCCCTTTACACTAAGGTTATTTAGATGACACGGGAACAACGGGCACCTGTGGAGTCGCTTGTTCCGTCTGAATTGCGGCGGGCTTTTCTTCCATAAATGATTTCTGCGCCTTTGCCGCTTCTCCTTTACTCATAATAGCCAGCGTTAAACTTGTAATCATAAAGCATGTCGCCAAAATCGCCGTCATACGGGTCAGCATATTGCCGACAGAACGCCCGGTCATAAAGCTGCCCATGCCGCCGCCGCCTAATCCACCCAAAGCGCCGCCTTCGGAACGCTGCATTAAAATCACGCCGACCAGACAAACGGCCAAAATCACGTGAACGACCAAGATAAATGTATGCATTTTAACTTCTCCTTAAAAGCGGAAATTACAGGCAGGATTCAATAATTGCCCAAAAATCAGCAACTTTCAAGCTGGCACCGCCGACCAAAGCACCATCTACATCTTCCAATGCCATTAATTCCTTGGCATTGGAAGGCTTTACGGAACCGCCGTACAAAATACGCATTTTATCCGCGGTTTCTTTTCCCAGCTTATGAGCGATTTCAGCACGAATCGCCGCATGAACATCAGCAACGTCCTGCGTCGTCGGCGTCCGTCCCGTACCGATTGCCCAAACCGGTTCATATGCAATTACGACATTTTCCGCCGTAGCATTATCGGGCACAGATCCCTGAATCTGGGCCCGGCAAACATCAATCGTTTTGCCGGCATCGCGTTCCGCTTCGGTTTCGCCGATACAGATGACTGCTTTCAGACCGTGTCCAATAACGGCTTCCGCTTTAGCTTTGACATTGGTATTTGTTTCATGATGATCCGTGCGGCGTTCGGAATGTCCGACAATAACATATGTCGCGCCGGCATCTTTAATCATCGGAACGCTGATATCACCGGTATGCGCGCCCGATTCGGCGGCATGCGCATCTTCCGCACCAACAGCGATCCGCCCCTGAACGGCTTCGACCACAGGCAAGATCCAAATTGCCGGCGGACAGACCAGCACATCACACTTCGGATCCGCGGCTGCCACATATTTTTCGGCAATTCCGGCGGCTAAAGCAGTGCCGTCCGCTTTCAAACAATTCATTTTCCAGTTTCCCGCAATCAAAGGGCGTCTCATTTTTTTTCTCCTAAAAACAAAATCGTTTTACAAAAAATTTGAAACAGGTTTAGCACAACCTCGTTTTGAAAAAAACATTTATTTGCTTTTTCTATTCTTTTTTAAAAAAGGCTGTTGCCAGAACACCCTTCGGCATTTATTATTTTGCCGTTTAACAAAATTTTAAGGATTCGGACATGTTAAAGTTTTTTCGCGATCAGAAAAACAGCTGGCTGATGAAAGGCATTCTGATTTTAACGGCGCTGAGCTTTGTTTCTTTGTTCCGTCTGAGCGGGCTGGAACAGATCCCCGATGAGGGCAAGGCCATTGCGACAGTTGCCGGAAAGAAGATTACCGTTGCACAGTATGTCAACGAAATTAATCAGAAAATTAAATCTATCAGCAAAATGACCCAACGCCCTTTTACGGTCAAAGACGCTGTAGAGGCCGGCATGCTGCTGCCTCAGCTCAATCAAATGATCTCCCGTGCCGTTATGGAAAGCGCCGTTGATCATTTAAAGCTGATTGTCCCCGATGAATCCGTCCGCGAAATCGTTAAAAACATGCCGATGTTCAGCGATGCGGACGGCTCTTTCAGCTTAACCGCTTACAGAAAATATTTAAGCGATATGGGATTAAGCGAAAAACGTTTTATTGACGACACCTTTTTGGATATGCGCACACAGCAGCTTATAAGCGCCGCCGGAACATTGGCTGTCGTGCCCAAAGAAACGGCAGAGACAGAATACAGCCTGCAAAATGAAAAGCGCATCGCCGACGTATTTACAATTACGCCTTCCAAATTAAAAATCGCCGGAAAGCCGACGGCAGAAGAAAAAGACCTTTTATACAAGGATATGGCGGAAGAACTAACGGCTCCGGAATACAGATCTTTTACAGTAATGTATTTAAAATTGGAAGATGTTTCCAAAAAAATCAGCATTTCAGAAGAAGAATTGCTGGAAGCCTTTAACGAAAACAAAGACAGCTATACGATTGAAGAAATCCGGGACGTGGATCAGATGCTGTTTACATCGCAGGAGGAAGCGGAGCAGGCTTATGCCGCCCTTCAGAAAGGGCAAAAGTTTATGGATGTCGCCAAAAAATTCGCCCGCCAGACAGAAGATCAAACCAAGTTGGGGGATATTACGCCGTCTACAGCAACGGGCGATTGGGCCGATATCGTTTTTACCGCCCAAAAGGGTGAAGTCATCGCCCCGGTACAAACGGCTTTTGGCTGGCAGATTTTGCGCGTCAACGCAATTACGCCCAAAATTGAAAAACAATTTAAGGAAGTCCGTGAAGAAATCGAACAAAAGCTGATCGCTTCCATGGCCTTTGATACATTATCGGAAACGGCCACAGAATTGGACGATCGTTTCGGTGCCGGCGAAACAATAGAAGAAGTCGCTCAGTCAACCGGTTTTCCCGTTAAAAAATTTACCATGGTTGATCCGGCGGGTTTAGATGAAAATGGCAAAACTGCCGCTGTCCCCAAAAATGTTTTAGAGACAGCATTTCTTTTGGACGCTGGCAAAGAATCTCCGATGATTGAAGACGGCTCCGGCTTCTTCGTTTTGCGAGTTGACGACATTCGCGATCCGGCAGTTAAACCGATTGAAAAAGTGCAAAAGGAAATTCAGGCCGCTTGGCTTGCTGACAAGCAGCGGGAAAAGACCAAAGAAATTGCTCGGGAAATAGAAGAAAGTCTGAAAAAGGGAATTGCTCCAAAAACAATTTCCAAAAAGACAGGCATTCCGTATCAGCGTTTGAAAGACCTGACGCGCCGCAGCACACAGCTGCCCGCTGGGATCATTTACCGTCTGTTCAATCAGCCGGTCAACACGATTATCAGCCAATCTTCATCGCCGGAATACATCGTGGCAAAAGCCGTTTCCATAACACCGGCCCCGGTCGGAAAAGACAGCATTGGCGTGGCAGAAATCCGCCGTCAGATGCAGGATCAAATGGCAAAAGACAAGGCTGATGTCATCTTGGCAGATTTTGCTGTTTATTTGAAAATGAAGATTAATGAAAACACAGCTCAAAAGGCCTTTTCATACTTGACCAAATCGGTTCAGGAAACCGAAGAGGAAGAATAAGCCCTTCTCCTTTTCGGAAGGACCTTAACCAACAGAAAAAGCCCCGATCATTCGGGGCTTTCCTTTTATAATAAAGACTACTCTTTAATAACTTTTAACGCACTTTCATGCAGCTGCCGCAATCCTTCCGCCGTCGGGCGCCAGTTAATTGTCATGATCGGTTCCGGCAGTTCCCAGCCCAGCTTTGTCAGGATATCCTGCATTTCGGACTGTGCGTCTTTTTTCCACCCGTAAGAGCCAAAGCAGAAGCTAACCTTGTTCTTTGCCGCCAGCCCCTTCAAATATGTTAGAAAAGCACCCATTGTCGGCAAAATTCCCGAATTCAGCGTCGGCGATCCCAAAGCAACATATTTTGCCTCGACAATATCATTAATCGCATCGGAAATATTGCTGTGCTTCAAAGAACATAAGGTAACCTTTAATCCCTTTTCGATCCAAGCGGCGGCTACTTCCTGAGCCATTTTTTCCGTCGATCCCCACATCGAATCATAAACGACAACCGCCTTATCCGCGACATGTCCGTAAGAAGACCAGAGTTTATATTTTTCAATGATTTCCGGGATATGTTTTCGCCAAATCACACCATGGCTGGGAGCAATCATATCAATGTCCAGCTTAGCGGCTTCTTCCAACACCTTCTGAACCTGGGCCCCATAAGGCCACACAATATTGCCGTAATATTTTTTAGCCTCCTCCATAACGATATCAAAATTAACATCGTCAAACATTTCATCACAGGCATAGTGCTGTCCGAAACCGTCATTCGGGAAAAGCAGCTTTTCATCAGCAACATAAGTCATCATCGAATCCGGCCAATGCACCATTGGCATTTGTACAAAAGACAAAGTATGTTTGCCGATATTTAATGTATCGCCCGTTTTGACAGTCTGAATTTTCCATTCCGTCGTGTCATAGTGCATTTTCAGACCACGTTCACCTGCTAAAGGGCAATATAGCATCGCATTTTCCGCTTTGGCCATCACAGCGGGCAAAGCGCCGGAATGGTCCATTTCGACATGATTGCAAATGACCACATCTATTTTTTCCGGATCAATGACGGAAGCGATGCGGCGCATCAGTTCGTCCGTAAAAGGAGCCTTGACGCCGTCAATTAACGTAATTTTGTCATCAACGATCAAATAGGCGTTGTATGTCGATCCGCGCGAAGTGGTATATCCGTGAAATTCGCGCAGGTTCCAATCTTTCACACCGACCCAATAAATACCCTTTTTTATCTCGACTGCTTTCATTAAATGTATCTCCTTGTTAAAAATTTGCTGTTTTATATCATTTTTCGTTTTTTCTGAACAGATTAAAAAAAATTAAAGGCTATTTACCCGCCGGCTTGTTCCGCGGCTTTTACGGCTTCAGCCTCTGCAGCTTCTTTTTCCTGATCCGCCAACTTTTTCGCCTGAATATAGGCCGGTTCGACAGACATATCTTCCGGCGGCGGCAGCTTATCCTCTTCGTTGCGCTGATTATAAATGCTGATCGGCAAAGGCGGCGGCGGTTCAAGTTTTGTCTTTTTCGCCATTTCCCTGTCTTTAAAATAAGACGGCGTTTTCAGCTTGATCGGCCTGTTATGATGTTTCTGAATCAATGCGTACTGCCGCCCGAACGGCATGTTCATAATCGATGAATTAGAAATAATCAGGCCACCCATTGTGCCGTAACTGATGCTTTTAGGCGTCAAAAAGGTCGTTCCCGATCCTATTCCTTCATCACGGCTTTCCGAAAAGATAACAAACGTTTTCTTTTCAATCAAAGCATTAATGCGCTCCGCCGTTCCGCGACTGTTACAGCGCATGAAAATCTTTGCGCCCGTATTGCCGATGATTGTTTCAAGTTCCCCGCCATAGCGGCCGGACAGCTGCGACAAATCCTGACACGTCAGCAAAAAGGCATAATGCTTGGCCAACCCTGTTCCGATTGCATCAGCCACATGAAAATCGGACATGCTTTGATATTCATCAAGAATATATAAAACCGGAAACGGACCGCACGGCCCTTCGGACACATCAAAGATCGTCAAAGTTCCCGAATACATATTGATAAACATCGTCATAACCGTATTCGTCATGCCGTCCAACGGACAGCCCAGATAAAATGTCACAGGCTCCCACTGTCCGGTCACGGGATTTTTAATGCCTCGCATCTGCACACTGCCGAAATCGCTGGAGGCCATACGCATACGGATTACCGAGTTTTTAAACGGTGCCAATCCCGATAAGGCCATGGACAGAACCGAAGACCTCTGCGACTTTGGCAGAGCCAAAATCTGACTGATTTCCACCAAAGCACGACGGTTATATCCGAAATAAGTCGTTTCTTCCACAATCTCAGATAAAATTTTAGCCCAGATATCCGTTTTAAAGGCTACCGGATCACCGGCGTCACGTCTGGCCCTTAATTCCGCGGAAACGTCCAGCTGCTGCTTTGTAATAAAATCCATTAACAGCGGGAAACTCGCCTGACGTCCGATCCATGCTTCCGGAATAGGTTCCCATTTGCCGATCGGCAGGTAGTTTTTAAACGTCATCGTCCGATCGCGCACATTATTCAAAGCCTGCTTTACCGCAACACTTTTATCCATTGCGGCATAATATGTTTCAAGGACTTCGTAATCCTCTTCGTCCATTGCGTTTTCATATAAACGCTGCAGGAAATAATCGTTTGCGCGCGCCTGTTCGCATTTATCACAAATATAGTTGATAAAGCCCTCCAAAGCTGCCCGACCGGTCTTGATCCAGTAAGGGTCTGTTCCTGTAGGTCCGTCGCCTAACAAAAAATACGCCAACCCGCCGATATATCCCTGCCGTCCCGGAGAAGGCGGCGGCAAATCCATATCGCTCAACGGGTTCCATGTCGGCCAAAAAACACCGTTTGCCGGATCGTCAATGCCAAAAAAATCAACCCGAAAGACGGGGCCCAACGCGGCTCGATGCCCGCCGGTCAGTTCAAAAAGCTCGCCCTTCATATCGTTGATAATCAAGCACTTATCATCATTTGCCAAAATACTTGGCACAACAACCCCTGACGACTTGCCGCATTCCGGCGCTCCGATCACCAACAAAGACATATAGTTGTTCATGCGCAGCAGTTGCCGGTCGTTCCACAGGCCTAAAACGAAGGACATACCGTTCCACAGGCCCATTTTTTTTACATCGCGCTCGTCAGCCAAGCGTCCATCGCCTTCGTTTAATTGTACAAAGTAATACGGATTCGTTTTGGTAGTGATAATAACACCGGCAATGACAATAAAGACCGGCATGGCCGGAATCCATATGGCAAAACTTTGGAACGGATCGGAGGCAAACTGAATGGCCCAACGAAAATAACTTTTAAAGTAATAATAAGGGTGAGCCTTCAGATAAATATAATAGCTTTTGACATTTTCCCATGCATGCACCGAAAAATTATGAGAAATCATATGTCCCAGCGGATAGGCAATCAAGGAAAACAAAAAGGCGGCAAGAAAGGAATAAATACACCCTAATATGACCCAGTCCAGCGCTTTGTAATGCTCGGCAAAGTTATCGTCCTTACGGGACGGAAGCATAGAATAGCGATCCATCTCCTAACTCCTTTGCTTTTGGCGCTGTCGTTTAACGCGCATGCGGGAACGGGCAGGCTGGCGGCGGGGAATGACTTTTTCCATAACCTTCTTGACTACGTTTTCAGCGGCTTTCACAACTTCCTGAACAGCGGTCGATTTTTCTTTAACCGTTTTTTTCTCTTCTTCATCAACCGGATACAAGATCGGAAAATCGTATTTGCTGGGCGGCAATTCGATTTTAGGCCTTGGGCGGTGCGTCACCAGACTTTTAGCGCCGCTTTTTAAAGCGGGTCTCTGTTCCAAAACAACGTCCTGCAGCCGCGCTTTCATTTCCTCCGGCGAAGCTTGATTTAACCGGCGGGACTTTAAAAAAGCCAACTCCGGCGATAAACCGTCCTCTTCAGCCAAAATCTCCATGGGCCTTTCTGCAACGGCGGACAGCCCTTCTTCAGGCTGTTTGTTTAACGGTTCCGACATCGTATCGACCGCGGGACGAAGCTCATTTTTAACGCGCAGTTCCTCCGCCGCCCGATTGATTTCCTCCACCCGTTTTTGTTCTTCCTGCTGGTTGGCCACACGCTTGCGGCGCAGAATTTCCAGCTCGGTCAGGTTAGCCCTCATCTGGTTAGCCGTCGTCAGATCAAGTCCGGCAAAATTTCCCTTTTTAATTTCGACTTTTCTGCCGGCGCCCTGTTTAAACGCATAAGTGCCGTCCAAATACATCGGATCAATTTTGACGCCCGTTAAATTCACACCGACCAGATTCACGCCGGATAAGTCCACTCCGGTTAAATCCACTCCGCGCAGATCCAGCTTGCGCAAATCAAGATATTTCAAATTAACCTTGCGCAGATCCAGCTTGCCTTCTTCAGCATCGCGCTGCATCTGCTGCATTTTTTCCAGCTCGTTCAAGGCCTGTTTGGTCAGCTTTGCACCGATAATCTTAGCGTTTTTTAAATACGCGCCGTCTAATAAAGCGCCTTCTAAATTGGCGCCTTCCAAATCGGCCTCTTCCAGATTCACGCCGCGCAGGTCCGCCCCGCGCAGATCGGCACCGCGCAAATCAACACCGGCCAGATTAGCATTCTTTAAATCGGCATTCTGCAAATTAATCGAAGATAGGTCCGCCCCGGAAAAATCCACTTCGGACAAATCCGCCCCGACAAATTTATTGACTTCGCCCTGCCCCAAACAGCGTACAACTAAAACAGCATTGTCATCTTTTTCCCAGCCGTTAAATTTGTTCTTGCGCTGCTGCAATTCATCAATGATACGGACTCCCGCGACATAACTGACGTCGGAATCGGAAAGATCGACCGATTTCGGAGCCGGTCGTTTGGTCAAAGCACTGTACACACCTTGACTTGCTTGATTCGCATCGTTGCCCGTATTTTCCGTCATGCGCGTTCTTTTTACTCTGCCGCTTCCGCATCTGCCGCAGCAACCGCCGCTTTATTCTCGGCCACATTTTGTTTCAGCTGCTCTATATCAAAATTCGGATCCTGTTTTTCCGCTTCCAATCGTGCCCCTAAAACCAGATCCGTATTTAAAATACGTGCGGAATAAGATGTCATTGCGGCCTTCGCCCCTTCCAGAGTCGAAATCAGCTGCTTATCAATTTGAGCGGAAGAAAAAGTCAGTCCTTCCAGATCCTGATTCATCAAAGAGAAAAAGATATTTTTTTTCAGTTCCACGTCCACAAAATTCGCCGCAGAAGCTGCAAAAACCTTAGAACGAATAATATTGTTCAAAATCGTTTCGTTAATAATGGTTTCGGAACGGAAATTCCTGACATCAACAATATCCAGTTTTCCCTCTTTCGCCTTAAGATATTTCGGCAGCTCACCTTTCATTTTCAATTGAGTCGCTTCAACTTTTCCTTTTTTAACGGCCTTGTCGTTCCAAACGGGAATTTCCAGCTTGCGGACTGTCATTTCGCCGTTTTCCAGCATAGGAGTCCCCTCCTTTTCGCCGATATTGAAGTCCTTCAAAACAATTTCTTTCGCTTTCATTAAATACGGCACGGCGGATTGATTGGATTTTTGGCTGGGAATGACAACGAAATCATTGACGGACAAGGCATCTTTAGCCACATCATAGGAGATATGTTCGTATTTTATGTTATAATCGTCAGACGCCATAAAAGATTTGAAGTTTGAAATGGCTTTCTGTGCAGCAGCCTTTTCAATTTCGTCTTTTGAAGGGCCGGTATACACGCGGCGTTTAAAGGTTGACCTATAGGGCTCTTTTGCTCCCTTCTTTTTCTTTGTATCCGTACTTTTAGCCTTATTCGACTTTTGCTTTTTAAAATACGGATTAGCCTCCGAATCATCGTCCCAAATCGACGATTTAGATTGGTTTTCCTGTTTTCGAAGGATCGCTTTAGCCTCCTGTGCTTTATACTGTTGCACAAGCTTATCATGTCTTCCCTGCGCTTTTGCCTGCGGCACAAAAAAACAACCCGCAAAGACAAGAAGTACCCCTAAGGCAATGCTTTTATTTTTCATTAGAAAGCCCCTTCTAAAAAGACAACCTTTTTATTATTTATATCAGGAAAACGCTGTTCTGCCCACAAAATAATAAACCGCCGAAGAAATTCACTCCGGCGGTTTCAAGAATTATAAAGGTCAGCGTCCCTGCATCTTGCTGCGCGCGACCTGAACAGTTTGCGTCTGAGAAGATGGCGCAACGACCTTTGCTTTTGTACCTTCCAACAAAGCAGGATGAACAGGCGTATTTGCCTTGCCGTTCGCACCGGACACAAAGACTTTCAGAGGCTCGCGCTTCAGGAAAGCGTCCGTTTTGGCACGCTTCTGCAATTTTGCCTTGTTTTCCAAAATCTTGGTTTTCTTGTCTTCCGTATCACCCAAAGCTTTGGAAACGACTTCGTAAACGTTTTTGGACAATCCGGGCTTCGCCATAATCTTTTCCAAAGCGCCTTTCATCATTTCCTGACGTTCGGAATCGAAACGGCGCCAAGATGTCAAAGGCTTTGCCACATCGGCAGCGACCAGAGGATTGATTCCGTCCAGTTTCAACGCCATATCGGCGACAAATTCGTAACCGGAGCCATCTTTGGCATGGAAAGCCTTCTGATTGCCGGAGAAGCGGCGCATAACGGAACGGACCTTGTTCGGATTCGTAATCGCGAACGCTTCGTGATCAACGGCCTTTTTCGCGCCTTCCAACCCTTCGGAAGCAACAACGCCCAACCACTTATTGACAACCAGTTCTTCATCCTTAAAGCGATCGTAGAAATCGGAAACAACGGCTTTACCCGATTCCATACCGGCGGCGATTGTCATCGCAGCCAGACGGTCGGTCATATTATTCGCCTTTTCATATTGTGCCGTAACACGATCCGTGTATTCCGGCTTGTCCATAGAAGCCAGATAAGCCAACGCCTTGTTTTTCAGCGCGCGTTCGCCAGCGTCTTTTGCGACGGGTTCGAACGGCTTTTCGACATCCAATTCGTCGTACGTTCTGACCAGATCCTTTTCAAAGCGGGCGACAAACGCTTTGGATACCATGGAGCGGGCTTTGGCGACCGCGTCGACGTCGACGACATCCATCTGGTCGGCGATGTATTTTTCGCTCGGCAGTTCCAGAGCTTTTGCGACAAACGCCTTGTCCAAAGACGGATCTTTCAGATAAGAGCCCAACGCGTTCAAATATCCGTCGTCAACCTTGGGTTCTTTGCCGGCCTGAATATCCTTGACCATATCCAGCATTTTCTTGACGCCGTACTGCTGAGCCGCATCCCAACGGTTGAACAGATCAGAATCGTGCGCCATCAGATGAGCGCGTTCCGCATCCGTGTAGTCCATATGGAAGTTGATCGGCGCCGTAAAGTCACGGTTGGCGGACAGAACAGGCTTTTCCTTGACATTAACGAATGTAAAAGTCGCTTCGTCCTGATCCATAATTATCACACGGGAAGTTCCCTGCGCTTCCTTTTCACCGGCCAGCTGCAAAGGCATGTCTTTGCCGTCTTTGTCCAGCAATCCCATTTCCATCGGAATGACAAACGGCAGCTTTGTTTCCTGTCCCGGAGTCGGCTTTGTCGCCTGACGCAGCTTCAGCGTATAGGTCTGATTCTTTTCATCATAGACGCCTTCTGCATAAACAGATGGCGTGCCTGCCTGCGAATACCAACGTTTGAATTGAGTCAAATCCTTGCCGGAAACGTCTTCCATACACTTAGCGTAATCATCAATCGTCACAGCCTTGCCGTCGTTGCGGGAAAAATGCAGATCATTGGCTTCGCGGAACTTTTCCTTGCCCAGCATCTTTTCGTACATACGGACAATTTCAGCCCCTTTGTTGTAAATCGTTGACGTATAGAAGTTATTGATTTCAACATAGGATTCGGGGCGGACGGCGTGAGCAGTCGGACCGGCGTCTTCCGCGAATTGACCTGCGCGCAGAGTCGCCACGTCTTCAATACGGTTCACGGAACGGGAGCGCATATCGCGCGAAAATTCCTGATCACGGTAAACCGTCAGACCTTCTTTCAGGCTCAGATTGAACCAGTCGCGCACCGTCACGCGGTCGCCCGACCAGTTGTGAAAATATTCGTGGCCAACGACGCCCTCAATGCCAGCATAATCGTCGTCCGTCGCCGTATGAGCATCCGCAATCACATAAGAACTGTTGAAAATGTTCAACCCCTTATTTTCCATAGCGCCCTGATTGAAGTCGGAAACAGCGACCAGATTAAACAAATCCAAATCGTATTCGCGGCCAAAAACTTTTTCGTCCCACGCCATGGAACGCTTGATCGAATCCATGGTATAGTCCAGCTTATCTTTTTGACCCTTATTGGCATAAACGCCCAAAGTCACTTCACGGCCCGACATTGTGACAAACTTATCATTGATATAATCCAGATCGCCGCCGACCAAAGCAAACAGATAGGACGGTTTCGGGAACGGATCTTTCCATGTTACGGCTGTTCTGCCGTCTTCCATTTTTTCTTCTTTGATCATATTGCCGTTGGACAGCAGGCAGGGCAGTTTATCCTTGTCCGCACGGATTGTCGTCGTGAAAACGCTCATCACATCGGGGTGATCCATGTAATATGTAATGCGACGGAAACCTTCGGGTTCGCACTGTGTGCAGAACATGCCGTTCGATACGTACAGCCCTTCCAGTTTTGTATTCGCCTTTGGGTGGATTTCCGTTCCGATCGACAATTCAAATTCCTTCGGCGGATTCAGAATTGTCAACCCCTTATCGTCAACAACATATTCTTTCGGATCCAAAGGACGTCCGTCAATGGCGATGCCTGTCAAAGTCAGTTCATCGCCGTCCAAATGCAGAGGACGGACCTCTCCCGTGGAGGCATCGTAATCGCTTTTAATTTTTAATGTAGAGGCAACCTGTGTGTTTTCCTCGTCCAAATCGAAATCCAAATGCACGGATTCGATTTTATAATCGGGTTTTTTGTAATCCTTTAAATATTTGACCTTTGGTGAATTTTCCGACATATTTTTTCCCCTGTTAAAGGTTTCTGCGTTGTCCAAATCTTGTCCATACTACTCAGTTTTTTTGTCCAGAATCAAGAAAAAAAAGCATCTGTTTTATTTTTTTCAAATTGTTTTAAACCGCTTGATATCTCTTTATGTTTGAGATAGCAAACTTGCTCTTTTCCCAAATTGTAAAAAAAGATCGCCGCATTCCCGAAAAAAGAACACGACGGTCTTTGATTTTTCAAAAGAAAGCCTATCCAGCCAACGATTTGGAAACCAATTCATAAACGTTCTTTGACAATCCTGGTTTGGCCAACACTTGTTCCAAAGCGTCTTTCATCATATTCTGCCGCTTTTCATCAAAACGTTTCCAGCGCATCATCGGACGCACCATATGACAGGCCATTTGCGGGTTAAATTCGTCCACTTTGATTGCCATTTCGGCGGCCAAAGCATATCCGGATCCGTCCGCCTTATGGAATTCCGGCTGGTTATATGCAAATCCGCCCATGACAGAACGCAATTTATTCGGATTCTTAATCTCAAAAGCAGGATGGTTCATCAGTTTGCGCACAACGTTAACGGCATCGGGACGATCCGCGCAGGCACATGAAAACAACCACTTATTGATCACGCCGTCATCATGTTTATTTTGCTGATAGAAGTCCTCCAGAATTTCTTCGCGCTTCGGATCTTTAGAATTAGAACAGATATTCATCGCTGCTAATTTATCCGACATATTATTGGCCGAAAAATACTGGTGCTGAACGATCTGATCAATCTCTTCAATTTCCAGATTGCCCAAGAATGACAGCGCCATATTTTTCAAAGACCGCTTAGCCGCATCCTCCGTCGTAAACCGATACGGCTGCGTTCCGAAATCATTTTCGTGATAAACGGCCAGCAATTCCTGTTTGTACCGCGTGGCCAATACTTTTTTCAGATGCGCGCGGACAAGATGAATCGCATCGACATCAACAACGTCCATTTTATCCGCCATATAATTTTCCTGCGGCAACGTGATCAAACGGGCGATGTAAGCGGGATTGAGCGTTTTGTTCGTCAGATATCCGCCCCACAGTTTAATGTATTCCTCACTGACCGCCGGTTCTTTTTCTCCGCTCTGCACCGCTTTAATCATATCCAGCATCAGCTTGACCGCATATTGCTGCGAAGCGTCCCAACGGTTGAACAGATCAGAATCGTAACGCGCCTGATGAACGCGTTCTTCTTCAGAATAATCCATGACGAAATGAATCGGCGCCGTAAAATCACGGTTAGCAGATAAAACGGGCTTTTCTGACACATTAACAAAAACAAACGTCTGTTCCAGTTTGTCCAAAACCAAAATGCGCGACGTTCCCTGCGCCCGGTCTTCACCTTCCAGCTGCAACGGCATATCCTGCCCGTCTGGTCCGATCAGTCCGATTCCCAAAGGAATCACAAACGGCAGTTTTTCCGGCTGATTCGGCGTCGGTTTTGTTTCCTGTTTCAGAGACAGCGTATACTTTTTTGCAGTCGCATCATATTGAGCTGAAGCCGTTACAACAGGCGTTCCGGCCTGAGAATACCAACGTTTAAACTGCGTCAGATCAGCATGGTTGGCATCTTCCTGACATTTGGCAAAATCATCAATCGTGACCGCCTGCCCGTCATGACGCGTAAAGTACAAAGTGCACCCCTTGAGGAAATTTTTCTTACCGAAAAGCTTTTCGTACATACGAATCACTTCCGCGCCCTTGTCATAAACGGTTGCCGTATAATAATTATTGATTTCCAAGTATGATTCCGGTCGCACCGAATGAGCCAAAGGACCGGCGTCTTCAGGAAACTGACGCGTGCGCAGATCAAACACATCGTTGATTCTGTTCAGTGAACGCGAGTGCATATCGCGCGAAAATTCCTGATCGCGGTAAACAGTGAAACCTTCTTTCAGGCTCAGGTTGAACCAGTCACGTGCCGTAACACGATCGCCGGACCAGTTGTGAAAATATTCATGCGCAATGACGCCTTCGACATGGGCGAAATCGATATCCGTTCCCACGTCTTTGTTCACCAAAGCGCAGGAGGTGTTAAAGATGTTCAGTCCCTTGTTTTCCATTGCCCCCATGTTGAAATAGGAAACGGCAACGATATTGAACAAATCCAAATCGTATTCCAGCCCGTAAACGTCTTCGTCCCATTTCATCGCTCTTTTCAAAGATTCGAGTGCGAAAGACGCCTGATTTTCATAGCCGTGTTCGACATAAATTCCCAATTTGACCTCACGACCGGATTTTGTCGTAAACGTATCGTGCAAAGACGCCAGATCTCCGCCGACGATAGCGAACAAGTAACACGGCTTTTTAAACGGATCATGCCACGTCACTAAGTGTTTCCCGTTTGGCAGATCTTTCTTTTCGACCGGATTGCCGTTGGACAGCAGAATGGGGTATTTTTCCTTATCCGCGATCAAAGTTGTCGTAAAACTGCTCATCACATCGGGGTGGTCCAGATAATACGTAATGCAGCGGAACCCTTCTGGTTCGTTTTGAGTGCACAGGGCACCGTTGGAATAATACAGTCCTTCCAATCGCGTATTGGCTTTCGGGTGAATTTCTGTTCCGATTTCCAATGTGAATTTTTCCGGCGGATCAAATACGGTCAAGCTTTTTTCAGCCACTTCATATCGATCTGCCGGCAGTTCTTTTCCGTCCATTTTAATATACTTGAACGTTAAATGATTTCCGTCCAAAACTAAAGGACGAATCCCTGCCGTCCGATCATAATCACTGGAAATTTCAAGAGTTGACGCAACCTGCGTATTTTCTTCATCCAGATCAAAAACCAAATTGACCGAATCGATTTTAAAATCCGGTTTTTTATAATCTTTTAAGTACTTCATCTGCGGTTTTTCGGCTGTTTTCATTCCGACACACTTATCCTTTTCGCTTAAGTTATTTGTTTATTACTTAGCGTTTTTTTTTGTTAAATCAAGGAAAATAAAAGTTTATTTTAAACGCGCCGTCCGGCAGGAATACGGTTCGCTCCCATAACGGTTTGAACCGATCGAACCCTTGACAAAACATAAATACAGGCAGAACACAACGGCTAATCCCAATAAAACGACTAAAACGTACGTCGCCGCCGTTCCGATAAAAGCCAGATTTAATACACGGGAAACAACCAGCATCACGAAAACGGAAAAAGCGACCGTAACAAGTAGCCAGCCGGCGGAAGTTCCCGAATCATGGAACCGTTTTGCCAATACCGCCGCACAGATATAAAATGCTGCGATCCACCCTACCGTAAGAAAGGCCGTCAGTCCGGACCATACTGCACAAACAACAGGCACGGGTAAAACCAAAATGGCCGCCGCCAAAAAAATCATCAATTGGTCGCGAGAAATACGACCGCGGAAAGAAAATAAAAACCAAAACAGCCAATCGAGTTTTGCCTTTAATGACGTTTTTAAAATGTATATCTCTGCCGCTTTTTCTTCCTGTACTTCAAAATCAACAAGCGCCCCTTCCGAAGGCAAAGCGTTCCGGCATGCTGAAAGATGAAATTCATATTTGATCTGATCATTGCCCCTGATTATTCCCGAATCGGACTTAACGTCAATTTCCAAAACAATACCCTGCATCGTATCCTCACAAAAAATAACAGTTGATTTTGATCAATTTCCCAGCCTTAATCTGCAACAGAAAGGAACATCTTATGACTGTAACCGAAAAATTGGCAAAATGGTATGAAAAAAATGGACGTGACCTGCCTTGGCGCGTGAAAGGCGGAGCCCATAGCGATCCGTATCAGGTCTGGATCTCTGAAATTATGCTACAACAAACAACCGTCAAAACTGTCGGGCCTTATTTTGACCGATTTTTAAAAAAATTCCCTTCCGTTGAAGCTCTGGCCGCCGCACCGACGGATGAAGTTCTGTTGCTTTGGCAGGGATTGGGCTATTACACGCGCGCCAGAAAACTGCATGAATGCGCTCAAGTTCTGGTTAAGAAATATAACGGCGAATTTCCGCCCGATCGGGAAAAACTTCTTAAACTGCCGGGGATCGGACCATACACTTCCGCCGCGATCGCCGCCTTTGGCTTTAATCTGCCGGAAGCCGTTGTAGACGGCAATGTAATCCGCGTTCTGACCAGACTAAAGGGCTGGGATCAGCCGGTGGCGGCAATCATGAACCAAATCAACGCCTTTGCAGACGAATTGACAAAGGCCTCTCCCTGTCCCGCAGATCATGCTTCCGCCATGATGGATTTAGGCGCCGGCATCTGCACGCCTAAATCGCCCTTGTGTGCTTTCTGCCCCCTAAACCAAGAATGCACGGCCTATGCTCAAGGATTAACGGAAAAAATCCCCAATATTGCAAAACTGAAAAAAGACACAAAAAAAGGATACGTTTTCTGGATCGAGAATAAAAACAAAGAGGTTTTGCTGCGCAAACGCACGGAAAAAGGACTGCTGTCCGGATTAACCGAACTGCCATGGAATACGGACGAAACATTCCCGTTTCAAGCCGACTGGAACATTACGAAAAAAAACGTCCGGCATGTCTTTACCCACTTTGATCTGACGCTGACAATCGTTCGCGCCATTGTTCCCCACCTGCCCGAAAACAGCGACGGATTTTTTGTCACTCCGGCACAATTTAAAGAATATCCGTTTTCCACTTTAATGCAAAAAGTCATTAAAAAAGCTTTGACCGATAAGACAGAGAAATAACTGCTTCGACATATTTTAAGACGTTTTTTTAAAAAATGTTTGACAGGTCAATCTTTCGCGCTTATGGTAGTAAAAAATTGAAAGGGCAAAAACTATGTCTGAAAGATACACTTCCGTTGAAGAAGCCATTCATCACATGCACAATGCATATGACCGCAATGGGAAATATTTGGTGGACGGGCGCCCCAAATATACCGCTCATGCCGTTCGGTTAGAGGACGAATACGGTTTGACGGGAATTGCCGGTCGTTACAAGTTTGTTGATGGGAAAGAGGCCGCCTTTGCAGAATATGATTACCGTAAGCAGTATCAAAAATATTCGATTGCGGCGGAATTCATAAAATCGGAAAATCCATACTGCCGCCAAGCGGGAGAAACGCTGAAAGATAAAATTCCCGATGCTTTAAAGGAATTAAATAATGAGATCAGTAAGTTAACAGAGTTAAATCCCGAATTAAAGGCTTTAAATTACAATAAAAACAATGTTACGGAAGTGTACCGTGCTTTAATCGGCATTACGTCTCAATACAATGTTGATGATATTAACGCTTATCTGCATAATGTGCGCACAGGTTCAAAGAATATGGACGTTTTGGATCGTGCTGAAAAAATCAAAAAAGAAACAGGCATGCGTTTCGGCTGGCAGCCGGCGGCCAAGACAATGGATAAGATTGAAGCGCAGCTGAAGGAAAAAGCGAAGGCAAAAGAAACACAGGTTGTCGCTCAAGTTGCTTTGAAAAAGGCAAAATCCAGATAATTTGACTTCCTCCAAGAAGTATGACGGGAAAAAGGCCGGAAAAAATCCGGTCTTTTTTCTTTGTCAGCCGGAAGAAAACAGCGCCTTTCAAAAAAATGCGAACCGTCAGTCAAGAATCTTTTCAAAGTTATATTGATAATACCATTCGCCGTCTATAAAAGCGACATCATGCCAAATACCGACAATTTCATAGCCTTGTTTCAATAAATTACCTATGGAACGGGTATTTTTATGGAATGTTTCGACCGATAATTTATGAACATTGTTGCCGCGCGCCCACTTTTCAATAAGCGAGCTGAATTTTGTTCCCAAACCGTTTGACGTATATTTTTCCAAAATTGTAATCCCGGTTATTGCATTACGGCCCGAATACGGATTATCCGGCATTATTTTGCAAATTTGAGTGCAGCCGACAACATCGTTTCCGTCAAACGCGGCAATGCATAAATTGTTTTTATTTTCCCATTTCCGAATCATATGTTCTTTTGTTTCAACAGGCGCATCGGGATACTCGAACACCATTTTTGCGCCGGGACCTTGTATTAAATTTCGCGTAATATTTCTTTACAGGTTCATAATCCGTATCACAAAGACGGCGGATAATAACAGTTTCACCGTTTTTTAGTTTGAATTTGACGGCGCGATTCATAGAAACTCCTTTATAATTCACGTAAAGATTATACCATGGCGACCGAGCATCGCAACCGACAAACCGATATTACAACCTAAAACCGATTTTTAGAGAGTCTGGTAGCAGGAAGGCCAAGCGAGAAAGCGGAGCGTACATTTCGTACGTAAGCATTTCGCAGCGAGGGCTCGAAACTTAGTTTCTTTGCTAAAATTGATTTTAGCAAGGTTAATGGCAGGAACGGCGACGCGAAAAAGCGAAGCATACAAAAGGTATGTGAGCATTTTGAGCTAGACGTGACGAACCAGTAACCCGATAAAATCAATTTTATCTCATGAAGTCGGAACGAATCTGGTCGGACAGATTAGCCGTAAACCCGACAAAGTCCGTCAAGAAATCATGCAACGACCGGGTTTTGAGCACACCCGCCAGTGTGCCGGTACGCAAAAAAGCATGTTCCTGTGACGCAAGCTTTAAAGAAAGCGTATCAGGCCGCAAAGCACTCAGGCTTGTCACGATTTCGCCGTAAGCGCTGTTCATCGCGCGCGGGAAAACCGGACTGAAAATCAGCATTTCCGCAATTTTCGACGGAACAGGCGCTTCCTTATAAATGCTGCGGTACGCCTGCCAGCCGCCGACGGAACGAAGCAGTTCTCCCCATTGATAATAGTCGATCAGCCCTTTATCCGCCGCATTCGGAGGCAGTAAAATATGATACTTCACGTCCAGCAGCCGCGCCGTAAAGTCGGCCCGTTCAATGTAGGTTCCCATTCTGGCAAACTGGAATGCGTCGTCATAAACCATCAGGGAAACCGTTTGTCCCCGAAACAGTTCCGTTCTGTCCTTGACCCATTCAAAAAATTCGCGAAAACCGGTATGCTCCAAAGAATCATAGTACAGCCCCTGTAATTCGATCCACGTCGTATTGATGCTTTCGAACATGTCTTCAGGCAGAATACTGCGTTCCGAACGGGTATTTTCACGACCGGCACGAATACAGGAAAAGACGCTGGACGGATTATCCAAATCAAAAATCATAAAGTTCAAAACGTTCTTAGAGGTCAGATCGTCATACTTGGCCTTATAGCCTTCAATCTGACCGGAAATCGTTAAAATCGGGTCCCACCCCGCGCCGCCGCCCGGCAACTGCTCCATACGGTAAGCGGCTTCCAACAGGCGCACAATATCCTGCGCGCGTTCAACCATGCGGGCCATCCAGTAAATGTTATCGGCTGTTCTGCTTAACATCGCTTTTTCTCCTTATGCGCCAAGAACCCAAGTGTCTTTCGTCCCACCGCCCTGCGACGAATTAACAACCAGAGAACCTTCCCGCAGTGCCACACGCGTCAAAGCGCCGGGAACGACAACCACTTTATCTGGCCCTTGCATCAAAGCGTACGGGCGCAAGTCCACATGACGCGGCGCCACGCCTTCGGCTTGCAGCGTCGGACAGGACGACAAAGCCAATGTCGGCTGAGCAATATAATGATCGGGGTGCTCCTTTATTTTTTCTTTGAACAGTTCAATGTCCGCTTTCGTCGCTTTCGGTCCGATCAGCATGCCGTAGCCGCCGGAACCGTGCGTTTCTTTAATGACCAATTCGCCGATATGTTCCAAAACATACTTGCAGTCATCCGGCTTGGCCAGCGTATATGTCGGCACGTTGGACAGAATCGGCTTTTCACCCAAATAGAACTCGATCATCTGCGGCACATACGGATAAACGGACTTGTCGTCACCGACTCCGTTGCCGATTGCGTTGACCAAAGTGACATTCTTTTTCATTGCCGCGCGGTAAAGTCCCGGACAGCCGAGCAGCGAATCCTTGCGGAATACTTCGGGATCCAGGAACGCATCATCAATACGGCGGTAAATCACATCAACTTTGGCCGGTCCTTCGATCGTGCGCATATACACGCAGTCATCGGAATCGACGAACAGATCCTGCCCCGTCACCAACTCGATTCCCATTTCGGACGCCAAAAAAGCATGTTCGAAGTAGGCGCTGTTATAGATCCCCGGCGTAAAGACGACGGCCCGCGGATTTTCCGTCCCCTCAGGCGCGGAAGCTGCCAAAGTCTTTTTAAGCTCCTGCGGATAATGATTAACAGGACGCACATTGTATTCTTTAAACAAATCAGGAAACAAGCGCATCATGATCTCACGGTCCTCCAGCATATAGGACACGCCGGACGGGCAGCGCATATTGTCTTCCAAGACAAAGAAATTATTCGGATCCGTGCGCACGATATCAATGCCGGAAATATGCGTATGCACTTTATTGGGCGGCGTAAAGCCTTCGACTTCCGTTCTGTATTCCGAATTTTGCAGGATCAGGTCTTGCGGAATAACGCCGGCTTTCAAAATATCGCGTTCACCGTAAACGTCTTCCAAAAAACAGTTCAAAGCTTTAACACGCTGGCAAATGCCGGCGTTCAGCTTTTCCCATTCGGCAACAGCGATAATGCGGGGAATCGGATCAAAAGGAATCAGACGCTCCACGCCGGTCTGCTCTCCGTACACTGCGAACGTAATCCCCATGCGGCGGAAAAGAATATCGGCCTGCGTATTGCGCTGTTTCAGGATCTCAGGCGGTTGGGACTTCAGCCACTTGCCGTAAAGAGCATATGCCTTCGACAAGGTACCGTCTTCATTAACCATTTCATCATAGGAGGCCGCTGTGTAAAAGCTCCCCTTTTCCATACCGTCTTGAGACTTATCGGACATCTGAGGCCTTCCTCCTGATTTGATTTAAACGCGAAGATATTATATGTTAGTTTGTTTTTAATCAATTTTTATGAGAATATTTTTTTAACAAAACGCAAACAAAACATGGTCACAAAGATGAAAAAAAACTTTTTTTTCCTGATCTTATCCGCCGGATTGTGCGCCTGTACGCGCATCATTGTCCCCGGCAGCAATGAAACCGTTATTCTGCAGCAGCCCGTCACTCGCGAGGTTTTTTACTGCGAATCGGACGAATATGTCTCTGCTGCCGTCTGTGCTGCCGAATTAGAGGAAATGGGATTTGTCAGATTAACGGATAAATCTGTTTTCCCCGGCAAAGACGACATGCTGCAAAAAGGATCGTATCCGCCCAGACGTTACCGTGACAACCAGAATATCCCCCGTTGGTAAAGCAAATGGTCGCCCGTATTTCAACCGTCGCCTTTCAGGGCATAAATGTCCTGCCGATTTCAACGGAAGTCCATATTGCCAACGGCCTGCCCGCTTTTACGATTGTCGGCCTACCGGATAAGGCCGTCGGAGAAAGCAAAGAACGTGTCCGCGCCGCCCTCAGCTCTGTCGGACTGGCTCTGCCGTCGAAAAGAATCACTGTTAACCTGGCTCCGGCAGACGTTATTAAAGAAGGGTCCCACTTCGACCTGCCGATTGCCGTCGGCCTGCTTTGCGCAATGGAGGTTTTATCCGCTGAATTATTTGAAAAACTGTGGGTTATGGGCGAATTGGGATTAGACGGTCGCATCGCTCCGACCGCCGGTGTTTTGCCTGCCGCCGTCGCGGCTTCTGCTGAAGGATCGGGATTTATCTGTCCCTCCGTCCAAGGACCGGAAGCGGCTTGGTCGGGCAACAAGGAAATTATAGCCCCGGCAACGCTTTCAGAGCTGGTTTTATGCTTTAAAGAAGGAAAAACACTGCCCCGGCCATTGCCCGGAAAAATCGAAACCATTTCTTCCGCCCTTGATATGAAAGACATCAAAGGACAGGAAAATGCCAAACGTGCTGCGGAAATTGCCGCGGCCGGCGGTCACAACTTATTAATGATCGGTCCGCCCGGATCCGGCAAATCTATGCTGGCTCAACGGATCCCCAGTTTATTGCCGCCTTTAACGACAAAAGAAATTTTGGACATCAGCATGATCCATTCCGTTGCAGGCTTATTAAAAGACGGTAGCCTGATTACGCAGCGACCATTCCGCGCTCCGCATCATTCCGCTTCTATGCCGGCCCTGATCGGCGGCGGACAAAAAGCGAAACCCGGCGAAATTTCCTTGGCACACAAAGGTGTTTTATTTTTAGATGAACTGCCCGAATTTTCCCGCATTGCCTTAGATTCTCTGCGTCAGCCGCTTGAAACGGGCGAAGTTTCCGTCGCCAGAGTCAGCATGCATGTCACGTATCCGGCTCAATTCCAGCTGATTGCGGCAATGAATCCGTGCCGATGCGGTTATTTGGGCGTCAACGGTCAGGAATGCTCCCGTGCCCCTAAATGCGGCGAAGATTACCAATCGCGCATTTCCGGACCTTTATTTGACAGAATTGATCTGCATGCAGAAGTTCCCGCCGTTGCGCCATGGGATCTGGCCAACGCCCGGGAAGGCGAAAGCTCTGCCGTTATTGCCGCTCGTGTTGCTCAGGCTTTGGACCGTCAAAAATACCGCTATGAGCGTCTGGCTCCGGATTCCGGCATTTCCAAAAATGCGCAGGCCTCTGGAAGTCTTTTGGAACAAACTGCCGGCCTGACCTCACAAGCCTCTGACATGCTTGTCAAAGCAGCCGAAAAAATGCGCTTGTCGGCGCGCGGCTACCACCGAGTGCTGCGTACGGCCAGAACAATTGCCGATTTAGCCGGCAAAGATGACGTTTCGCCGATGCACATCGCAGAAGCTTTGTCTTACCGGCACATTCTACATAACAAAGAATAAAGGAAAGCAATATGGATTCGGGAAAAGAGCGCTCCTTAAATACTCCTCTGATTCTTGTTACAGACGATGACACGCGTCTGCGCAAGCTCCTGCAAAAATACCTTTCTGAAAACGGATTCCGCGTTTTTGCCGCCGCCAATACGGTCGAAGCAGATGAAATGATGTCGTGGTATGCCTTTGATTTGCTGATTGTAGATGTCATGATGCCGAATGAAACCGGAATCGAATTTACCAAACGCCTGCGCAGCAAAGGAGAAATGGTGCCTGTATTGATTTTGACCGCAATGGGGGAAGCGGACGACCGGATTTCCGGCTTGGAATCGGGGGCTGACGATTATCTGCCAAAACCGTTCGAACCGCGCGAACTGCTGCTGAGAATCAACAGCATTCTCCGGCGCGTCATGAGCAAACCGCCCGAAAAACAAAAAGCCGAAATCAAGTTTGGCGCACACCGTTATGATCTGGACGAACATGTGCTGTACCGCGGAGAAGAACGGATCCGCCTACCCGCAGCGGAAGCGGCTTTATTGGAATTATTGGCCGACCGAGCCGGACAAGATATTTCCCGTGAAGAGCTGGCTCAAAAAACGGGCAACGAAACCAATTTGCGGACCATTGATGTGCAAATTACGCGCCTGCGTCGAAAAATCGAACCGGACGCCGGCTCGCCGCGTTATATTCAAACCATTCGGGGAAAAGGCTATTCTCTGATTCCCGATTAAAGGATTTAAGCCATGGCTTCTTTGAAGGATATTTTTCGCTTTTACCGGTTGCGCCTGCTGCCGCGCCGTTTATTGCCGCGCTCGATTTTGATTCTTGTTCTGCCCGTTGTGCTGATCCAATCGGTCAGCGGCATTTTATTTTATGACAATCACTGGCAGAACATCAGCCGCAGACTGGCCTTGGGAATAGCTTCCGACATCAAGGGCGCTTTTGCCTTGTATGATGACTTTCCAAATGAAGATGACCGAAAAATTATCGTAAATGATATCCGCGCTTCCGCAGGCTTAAACATTCTTTTTTCGGAACCGCAGGAACCGCCGGAAAATATCCGGCTGAAAGCAAACAATAAAACAACGGAACTGATCCCCGCCCTGCGTACGGTCGGTTATCCGTTCACCCTCAGTGATCTGCCCGAAGAACGCCGCCTTTTAATCACCTTTTATCTGCCCGATTATACCGCGGAAATTTTGCTGCCTTACAAATTATTCTTTTCTTCTACAACGTATGTTTTTGCTTTTTGGGCCCTGTTTTCCTCGCTGTTATTCACGGGAATCGCAATCGTATTTTTACGCAACCAAATGCGGCCTATTCTTCGATTAGCCGAAGCGACCAAAAACTTCGGCCTGGGACGCGACGTGAACGATTTCAAGCCGGAAGGCGCCGCAGAAGTTCGTCAGGCTTCCCTTTCTTTTTTACAAATGCGTGACCGTATTCGCCGCCATATTGAAGAACGCACCCGCATGCTGGCGGGCGTTTCACACGATTTGCGCACGCCTTTGACCCGTATGCGACTGCAGCTGGCCATGATGGATAAAAACGATGATATCGAAAACCTGATGGAAGATGTGACGGAAATGGAACACATGGTTAACGGCTATCTTGATTTCGCGCGCGGCGGAGACAAAGAAAAAGCGCAGTCTACAGATATACGCCAGCTGGTTTCGGATACACTGGACGGCCTGCAGAAAAACGGACTGGCCGTGCAGTTCAACTGCAATTATTCTTTAATTATGGATATCCGGCGCAACGATTTTAAACGGTGTTTATGGAATCTGGTCACAAATGCCGGTCGGTACGGAACGCAAATTAATGTTTCCATGACTGTTTCGGACAAATGTCTGGAAATTGCCGTTGAAGACAACGGTCCGGGTATTCCGGCAAATAAACGCGACGATGTTTTCAAGGCCTTTTTCCGGTTAGATGAATCCCGTAATCCGGAAACGGGCGGCGTCGGCCTGGGATTAACAATCACGCGCGATATTGTGACAGCGCACGGCGGAAAAATTTACATGGAAGACAGCGCTTTGGGCGGTTTAAAAGTCGTTATGGTTTTCCCGATTTAAAATCATTGTCATATTTATTTAAAAAGACTATCCCTTTTTTTCAAATTCGGGTACACTCTTTTTGATTTGAATCAATAGTGATTCTTTTTATTTTTAGAATAGAGGTAACGTAATGCAGACAAATTATACGCCGGAAAAGACTCAGAATGAAAAATTGATTTCCTGGGTCGAAAAAATGGCTGAGCTGTGTCAGCCAGACGCCGTTCACTGGTGCAGCGGCACCAAAGAAGAAAACGATGCTTTGTGCGATTTGCTGGTCAAAAAAGGTACTTTTATCAAGCTTAATGAACAAAAGCGCCCGAACAGCTATCTCGCTCGTTCCAATCCGTCTGACGTTGCCCGTGTTGAGGCGCGCACATTCATTTGTTCAGAGCGTGAAATTGACGCCGGCCCGACCAATAACTGGGCCAACCCGAAAGAAATGCGCGAAAAATTAAATTCATTGTTCAACGGCTGCATGCACGGCAGAACAATGTATGTTATTCCGTTTTCCATGGGACCGCTGGGCTCTCATATTTCAAAAATCGGCGTTGAAATCACCGATTCGCCGTATGTGGTTGTCAATATGGCAATTATGGCCCGTACTGGTCAGAAAGTGTTGGATATTTTAGGCAAAGACGGTTCTTTTGTTCCGTGCATGCATTCTGTCGGCATGCCGCTTGATGATGGCAAAGAAGATGTCGCCTGGCCGTGCAATCCGGAAAACACTTACATTACACACTTCCCCGAAGCACGCGAAATCTGGTCCTTTGGTTCCGGTTACGGCGGCAATGCTTTGCTGGGCAAGAAATGTCTGGCTTTGCGCATCGCAACCGTTCAGGCACGCGATGAAGGCTGGCTGGCCGAACATATGCTGATCGTCGGCATTGAAAACCCACAGGGTGAAAAAACTTACGTTTCCGCTGCTTTCCCCAGCGCCTGCGGCAAAACGAATTTGGCCATGCTGATTCCGCCTGCTTCCTTTAAGGGATGGAAAGTCTGGACCGTCGGCGACGATATTGCTTGGATCAAACCGGGCAAAGACGGTCGCTTGTACGCGATCAATCCGGAAGCCGGATTCTTTGGAGTCGCTCCGGGAACGTCTGAAAAGACAAATTACAATGCGATTCAGTCCTGCCGCGCAAACACAATCTTTACAAATGTCGCATTAACTGATGACGGCGATGTGTGGTGGGAAGGTCTGACTGACGAAAAGCCGGCTCACCTGATTGACTGGAAAGGCAATGACTGGACGCCTGCTTCCGAAACACCGGCGGCGCACCCGAATTCCCGCTTTACGGCACCGGCGCGCCAATGCCCGACAATTGATCCCGACTGGGAAAATCCGGAGGGTGTACCTATCTCTGCCTTTATTTTCGGCGGTCGTTTAGCGCACAATACACCGTTGGTTTACCAATCTTTCAATTGGAGCCATGGCGTTTATTTAGCGGCTACAATGGGATCTGAAAAAACGGCCGCAGCAGAGGGTGCCGGCGGGATTCGCCGCGATCCGTTTGCAATGTTGCCGTTCTGCGGCTATAACATGGCCGATTACTGGTCGCATTGGCTGGAAATGAAACGTTTGGCTCCGAAAGCGCCGAAAATTTTCCGCGTCAATTGGTTCCGCAAAGACGAAAACGGTCATTTCATGTGGCCGGGTTACGGCGACAACATGCGCGTTCTGAAATGGATCATTGACCGAGTTCATGATCGTGTCGGCGCTCAGGAAGGTCCTGTCGGTTTAATGCCGTATTACAAGGATTTGGATCTGACCGGACTAGATTTTACAGAAGAAAAGTTCGCGGATCTGATGTCTATCGACAAGGCCGAAGGATTGAAGGACACGGAAGATCAGGCGAAATATTTCCGTCCATTCGTTGAACAGCAGCGTTTGCCGAAGGAATTTGTTTCCGAATTAAGCCTGCTGTCACTGCGTTTTGAACGTTCCGAAGAAGTTTGGAAGCCTGTTTAAGTCACATATTCAACTAAAGAAAGGCGGATTTTTCCGCCTTTTTTTGTTTTAGGCTTGTTTCTTGGCAAGTTTTTTAGGAGAATGCTTAAAATATCTTTATTTAACAGGAGCCTTTTATTCATGCCAGAACAGCCAAATACCCCAACTGCGGAAGAAGTTGAATACGAATATGTAGAAGTCCCGGAAGGACAAGCAGCAGAATATACCGAAACGGCTGAATATGAATATGTTGAAGTTCCGGAGGGACAGGAAATAGAGTACGAATACGTTGAGGCGCCTGCAGCGGAAACGCCGGCGGTCGGAGAAGCTGTTGAGTATGAATACGTTGAACAAGAAGTCCCGACCTTAGAGGCTGCGCCGGCAGCTGAAGAAGCCGTTGAGTATGAATATGTCGAACAAGAAGTCCCGACCTTAGAGGCCGCGCCGGCAGCTGAAGAAGCCGTTGAGTATGAATATGTCGAACAAGAAGTTCCTACCTTAGAGGCTGCGCCGGCAGCTGAAGAAGCCGTTGAGTATGAATATGTCGAACAAGAAGTTCCTACCTTAGAGGCTGCGCCGGCAGCTGAAGAAGCCGTTGAGTATGAATATGTCGAACAAGAAGTCCCGACCTTAGAGGCTGCGCCGGCAGCTGAAGAAGCCGTTGAGTATGAATATGTCGAACAAGAAGTTCCGACATCAGAGGCTGCGCTGGCAGCTGAAGAAGCCGTTGAGTATGAATATGTCGAACAAGAAGTTCCGACATCAGAGGCTGCGCCGGCAGCCAGTATGCCCGCTGAACCGGAATTGCCAGAAGAGCTGGAACTCGCAGCGGCACCGGAGGCCCCTCTGCCCGAAGAACCGGAACTCGCAGCGGCACCGGAAGCTCCTCTGCCCGAAGAACCGGAACTTGCAGCGGCACCGGAGGCCCCTCTGCCTGAAGAGCCGGAACTTGAGGCAGCACCGGAAGCTCCTCTGCCTGAAGAACCGGATCCTGCAGCGGCACCGGAAGCTCCTCTGCCCGAAGAACCGGAACTTGCAGCGGCACCGGAAGCTCCTCTGCCTGAGGAACCGGAACTCGCAGCGGCACCGGAGGCCCCTCTGCCTGAGGAACCGGAACTTGCAGCGGCACCGGAAGCTCCTCTGCCTGAAGAACCGGAACCTGCAGCAGCACCGCAGGAAGATGTTGCTTCCAATGCTGAGGATTTAGAAGCCGTCAGTGAAACAGAAGCAAAAACGGATCAGGCGTATGGCCCCGTTGAAAATGCGGCTTCTGCCGAAGAATTAGAATCTTTGGAAGCGCCCGCCGAAGCAAACGATTTGGAAACATTGGCAGCGGCAACCGCCGCCGCGGTCGGAACGGCAGCCATAGATGCTCTGGCGGAGGAAGCTGCCGAGGAAGCCAATGAACCGGAAGATGATACTCAAATCATCGCTGAAGAAACGCAGGAAGAATCCGATCCGCAGGACGAATCAGACATGCTTCCCGCAACCGGAGGCTATTCCTTTGACGGTGCGCAAACCGCAAGTTTCGCCGGTTCCGACGTTATGGACAGCATCATTTTAACAAATGCTTCCCATGCCTTTGACCGGCTGTCCGAATGGTATTTGCTGATCAGCGAATTTTCAGTCACACCGCTGGAAGGCCAAAACGGTGCGGAAGTTCCGTTATCCGATGATATATTCTGCCAAGGAGCCTTCTTAAACGCGGACGGTTCTCATGCTCCCTTTGCCAATGAAGCTTTGCTGACCGTGCCTTCGGATCAAACCAATTTAGTTTTATGCGGATTGAACGCCATGTCTTTGGCCGGACAGGAAAATTCAACAATCGAGCTGTCCGATTCCAACGGCATGCTGATCGGTCCGAATAACGTCCGGCTGATGTTCAGTCATGTGAACAAGCTCATCGTCCCTGATCTTCCGCCCCAATCTTCTGAAAACGCGCCGCGCAATGAACCGATTGTCTATGATCTGTCTCTGCCGGTCAAAAAGACTCAAGATGTTTTTATATTCTCAGCTGACAACAGTTCTGCCGAAACAGACAAGGCTCATGTTTTAATCAAAGCCGGCTACAGTTTATACGGCTGGAATGTGTCCTTTGATAACGGGCAAATGATGAGTCTGGCAGATGTGCGTACCTATCAAACAAGGCATGGCGTCCTGCCCGATGCAAACGGCAGAATCAGTTACGGCAAAACGCAGCTAACCTTTAAAAATGCTCAAAAAATCGGCGTTTATGAAAAGCCATCCTATTGCGGTTACGGCAAAAAGCCGGAATAAACAAGCTCCTTCATATAATAACAAAGCGGTCTTTATGAAAAAGGGCCGCTTTTTTTTACTTGCGCGAATAAAACAGCGGCTTTGCCATAACAGCGTTTTTCAAAAACAAGAAAAGAATCCGGCAAAACATTTTCCTCATCACGTGCCGTTTCAATAACACATAACGTATGCGCATCGATCCAGCCCTGACTGCATAAAGCCTCCAATGCCGGTGAAACAAACCCCTTGGTATAGGGCGGATCCATAAACACCAAATCTGCCGGAGTTTCAGTCCAAGGAGGCAGGAAAGCATCAGGGAATAAGCGGACAGACAAACCCGCCCGAATAAACACGTCTGCATTTTTCCAAAAACACGCAGCAGCAGCCTGATCCTTTTCCGCCGCCGTCAGGGAAACAGCGCCGCGAGACAGCGCTTCCAATCCAAGGGCTCCAGTTCCCGCAAAAACGTCAAGCACATTGATTTCTTTCCATTCAAGCGCATTTTTGCGCAGATAAGAATCCAATATATTGAATACGGCCTCCCGCGCCCGATCCGAAGTCGGTCGAGTCGTTTTTCCTTCGGGAGCAAGTAATTTTTTTGCTTTGTATTTGCCGGCAATAATACGCATTTTTAAATTCCTTTCGTCTTTTTTATTTGACAAAAAAGACAAAATCAAGTATTTTTGTCAAAAATATCTCAGCAAGCGCGGTTTTCAATGACTAAATCCATGAAAGAATTTTGCCTGGGAACGTATCCGATTTTTGATTTGATGCCCAGTGGTTTAAAAAATACACAGGCAGGAGAAAAACGCCGTGCGATTGGCTTCGGTCGTGAAAGCGAAACGATTTCCCGTTCGACGGAAAGTCTTTTGCTTGAAAAATTAGGATATCGTCGTGCGATTGGTTTTGGCCGCGAAAACGAATTGATCAAAAATGGCCCTTCCGGCAAAGAAACAGCCGCAGGTTTCGGGCGTAAGAACGAACCGGTCGCACAGCCGGCAAAGGCTGTCCGCCCTATCGGATTTAAAATTTCCCGCATCAGGACGCCTGACAGATAGTTTTTCATTTCTCTTTTCCCAAAAACTTGGGGAGGCTTTTCGGTCTCCCCCTTTTTTATCCTTTTTATGCTTTTTTTAAACGCTGCTTATTCCGAGGCGGAGGAATAAAAACACCCAATCCTCCTAATTGCTCGTTTAAAATTTTAGCGTTGATTTCGTCTATACCGCCTTTGGGCAAAGCGCCCAACTGAAAGGGCCCGTAAGAAATACGGATCAGACGTGTCACCTGTACGCCTAACGCCTCCATCAAGCGCCGAATTTCACGGTTTTTTCCTTCTTTTAGAGAAACCGTCAGCCATGTGTTTGTCCCCTGCTTTTTATCAACAACGGCCTGCACTCCGGCGTAGCGTATGCCTTCCGCCACAATGCCCTGCGCCAGTTTGGCAATCATCTCCGGCGTCATATCGCCGTGAATGCGCACACGGTACCGCCTGACCCACCCGGTTGAAGGCAATTCAATGCGTCTGGCCAATTCCCCGTCGTTTGTCAGCAGCAATAAGCCTTCCGAGTTCAAATCCAGCCGCCCTATGGAAATAACGCGCGGCAAAGTATCCGGCAAAGCATCAAAAACAGTTGGCCGGCCCTGCGGATCTTTATGCGACGTGATCAGCCCCGCCGGTTTATAATAGCGCCAAACCCTTGTTCTTTCTTTCACCGGCAAAGGCTTTTGATCCACAGTAATCCTGTCACTTGGCGCAACCGTAAAAGCCGGCGATGTCAGTACTTGACCGTTAACGGCAATTCGACCTTGTTCAATATACCGTTCTGCTTCGCGGCGGGAACAAATGCCGGCGCGCGCAATAACCTTAGCGATTCTTTCGCCTTTTAACGTATTCATCTGATTTCCTTTTTAAGCTGATCAAACGGTTCTGCCGCAGCCAGGCTTGCCGTCATTAAAACGGGCAGAGGCGCCTGAATCAAATATTCGTCCGTTTCAAAAAATGTGGCCTGATCCGCCGTATAAACGGGACGCACCACAGATCCTGTTTCAGCTTCCAATGCCGTTATTCCCCCGGTTTGGTAACCGGTTTTTATCACAGGCAGCAAATCCGCCGAAACAGCATCGCTGCGGCCGGAAGCGGCCTGCATTTTCAGCACGGGCCGATTCAGCGTGCGCAAGGCCTCTTCGTCATCAAGATTTACGCCCTCCCCCGGTAAAATTTTAGCCAGTTCAAAGCTTTCGACAACCTTGGGCATCGGCGGCGGCGCTCCGTTCAACGAGGCCGTAGTTTTGCCCGATTCCAATTTTAAAATTGGAGCCTCGACAACGACGGAAGACTTTTTGGACTTGCGTTCTTTCGGCTGTTTGTCCAGCCATACTTTCAACGACTTCGGCAATACCGTAAAGCGTTCGATTTTATCTTGAAAAATTTCCTCGATTTTCTGACGGACCTGACGCACCGTCCTCATTTTTTTCTTTTCAGTATAAAAAATCGGCGGATTGGCCATAGCGGCCTCGGGAAACAAATCGGCAGCATACTTATGCGGCGTAAATTTATCCGCGCGCAGCAGCATGACCGCACCGGACGGTCCCATAAAATGAGCCAAATACAGGTCTACGGGTGAAATTTCTCCGCCGATTTGATCGCTTAAAATTTTTTGATTGCTCTTGGCAAATTCAGCCGCCAGCAAAGCCGAAATACGCGGCGATCGGCGCAAAGACAGAATTTCTTCCCGGTCCTCTTCGCTCTTCACACGGTACCGCCCTCTGCCGTCACGATAAATCTGTGAAGCCAGCCGCGCATAGCCGTACTTGGCGCCATGCAGCTTCATTTGCTGCAACCAAGTATCAGCCGTAAATTGATATAATCCTTCCGCGCTGGACCGTTCTGCCGCGGCATTGACCTCGAACCGGCTTTCATGTCCGGCTTTGGCCAGCATATAATCAAAGCTGACGCCGGCCAATTCGCTGGCTTCCTGAATATAGCGCACGATTTCCCGATCGACTTTAAAGCCGCCGATTTTATAAACCGTATTTTCTATTGCAACGTCCGCCGCCACATCATTATCCTTTCCGAATCGGCAGTATAACAACCGCCGTATAGCTTTAAAAGAGGTTTTTCTTGACTTCCGTTATCAAGAACGACACCTTAGATCATATGAATACTTTTTTAAAATTTGTTATAGAAACAGCAATAAATGCGGCAAAACAAGCAATGGAATTTCAGGAAGTTCCCGTTGCAGCCGTTATTTTTTCCGCACACGATGAAAAAATTATTTCGACAGCTGCCAACCGTACCGAACGCGATCACGATCCGACGGCTCATGCAGAAATTTTAGCACTCCGGTCAGCAGCCGCCCTCTTGCGCCAAACGCGTCTGACGGATTATGATATGTACGTCACGCTTGAACCCTGTCCGATGTGCGCGACGGCAATTTCTTTTGCCAGAATAAAGCGGCTGTATTTCGGCGCCTATGACGTTAAGGGCGGCAGTGTGGACCATGGATGCCGCCTTTATCAGAATGCGCCGAATCTTTACGTACCGGAGGTCTACGGCGGCATTGCCCAAACACAGTGCGAAAAGCTGCTGACGTCTTTTTTTCAAACCCTGCGCGGAGCCGATTAATGCCAACAAAACCTTTATTCCTGAACTCGCCCGTTTTAACGCAGGACCTTTTTGCCCCTGCGGACAAACAATCCGCTCCCCTTTCTGTCACGGCTTTGTCTTTAACATTGAAAACTTTGGTTGAAAAAAGCTTTGCCAATGTCCGCGTCAAAGGAGAAATCTCCGGATTAAAAAAAGCGGCTTCAGGTCATATTTACTTTGCCTTAAAAGATGAAGAATCCGTTTTGGACGGCGTTTGCTGGCGCGGCGGCTCCGCTAAATTGGGCGTTATGCCGCAGGACGGGCTGGAGGTCATCTGCACCGGCAAGATTACGACTTACCCCGGTCGTTCAAAATATCAAATGGTTATTGAAACCATGGAAGCCGCCGGCGTCGGTGCCTTGCTCAAATTATTGGAGGAACGCCGCCAAAAGCTGGAGGCGGAGGGATTGTTTTCCCCCGCGCGCAAAAAGCCTGTTCCCTTTCTGCCGAAAGTCATCGGCGTGATCACTTCGCCGACAGGAGCCGTTATCCGCGATATTCTGCACCGTTTGACAGACCGTTTTCCCCGTCACGTTTTATTGTGGCCCTCGTTAATGCAGGGGGAAGAAGCGGCAGAACAGGTGGCTCAGGCCATTCGGGGCTTCAATGCCATTCCCGAAGGCGGATTGGAAACGCCCGACGGCTTGTTGCCTCGTCCTGACGTGCTGATTGTTGCGCGCGGCGGCGGTTCATTGGAAGATTTATGGGCCTTTAATGAAGAAATTGTTGTCAGAGCGGCGGCTGAATCTGATATTCCGCTGATTTCCGCCGTCGGCCATGAAACCGACACGACCTTGATCGATTACGCGGCGGACCTGCGCGCGCCGACACCGACAGGAGCGGCGGAAAAAGCCGTTCCCGTCCGTCAGGAACTGCAATTGCAGCTGTCAGAAACAGAACTGCGGCTGCGGCGGGCCGCTGACCGGTTATGTCGGGAACAGGAAAATATTCTGAGCGGCTTATCCCGCGGTTTGCCTCCGTTAGACCAGCTTGTCGGCGAACAGCAGCAGAGGCTGGACGACCGCACGGAAAGAATGGAAAACGCTTTTAAAACCTTTTTCTTTAATAAAAAGAGTGTGTTAAACGCTTCCGCCCTGCGCCTGATCCGTCCCGATGTTTTGCTGGAACGCTGTCAGAACCGGCTGATTCAGGCAGCCCTGCCGCTGGAGGGGCAAATCAGGAATATGATGACACAGACAGAAAATCGTTTGCAAACGGCCTTTCGTCTGTTAGAAAGTTTCTCATACGAACGTGTTTTGGAACGCGGCTTTATTTTGGTTTTAACGCCGCAGGGCAAACCGGTCACAACGGCGGCGGAAGCGACGGCTCATTCCGAATTGCAGTTACGCTTTTCTGATGATACGTTACGCGTATCGACAAACGGAAAACCGCATAAGGCTGCCAAAAAACAAAAGCAGAGCTTTGATGACAAGCAGGGGCAATTGTTATGAAACTTTTTTTTCTTTTAATGCTTTTCTTTTGGACGGCACAGCCCGCTCACAGCATGGAAATGCCGACGCTGTCCCTGCATGGTCAGATCCGGCAGGGTGAAATGCTGTTCGGGCACGTCGCCCCCGAATCAAAAGTCACGCTCAATGGGGAACAGATCAGTCCGCGTTCCGACGGCTGGTTTGCTTTCGGAATCGGACGGAACGATACGGACCCGCTTGTTTTTAATATTGAACAGGGCGATCGGAAAGCGACCTATTCTTTTCAGATTGAACCGCGTGAGTGGCGCGTACAGCGCGTGGACGGACTGCCGCAAAATACGGTAACCCCCTCCCCTGAAGAAGAACAGCGCATTGCCGATGAAATGGTCTTAACCCAAAACGCCCGCCAGAAAAGTATAGATATGGAACTGCCGCTGTGCTTTTCCATGCCGGCGAAAGGACGCATTTCTAGTATTTACGGCTCTCAGCGCATTTTGAACGGCGTGCCGAAAACACCGCATAATGCTTTGGATATCGCAAACAAGGAAGGCACGCTCATCACCGCTCCGGCGGACGGCATTGTCCTGTTGGTTCACGAAGATATGTTTTTATCCGGCAAAACCGTTCTGATCGGTCATGGCCAAAATGTTGTGACCAGCTATATCCATATGAGCAAAATCGCCGTCAAAGAAGGACAGCAGATAAAAAAAGGCGATGAAATCGGACGGATCGGCATGACCGGACGCGCGACGGGTCCTCATCTGCATTGGGTTGTTTCTTGGAAAATGAAACGCGTTGATCCGCAGGTATTTTTAAAAAATTCCGAAAAATTCTGCTCTGTTCAGGCCAAAGGGCCAGCTTCTGTTTCACAAAAAGCGAAGAGGTGACATCATGAAAAAAAATCTTTTGTTGACACTTTTAGCCGCGGTCGGCTCCTTTTGGGCAGTCGCCGCTTCGGCACAAATGTTTTACAATGCGCAGTCTCGTTTCGATTCAACGGGATCGACATCTTCGTCATACAGCCAGCCGGCAAAAAATTCTGACGAGGATACAAACAAAGAAGAAGCTCCTTTTGAAAGAATCGTTTCCAAACCTATTCGGGAACGCCTGAAAGCCGACGCCTCCTACATTATCGGCGAACCGGAAGAAACAATTTGCTACGGAATCGCCCGCAAAAGCCCGAAAAAACGCAGTGCAACAATCAGCGGATATGCACACACGGGAAATTGCGGCACGTTAAACGAAACGGGCATGTCTGAAATCCAGGCCAAATTATTCAACGCGCAAAGCTATGACATGAATATCACCAAAATCGCTTCATGCGTTATCACGCCCAAGCTGGCTTTGCGCTTCAGAAAAGGGTTTGACTTTGTGGACGTTCTTTTATCCGGCGGAACCTGTCCGGCTGTTTTGTTTTTATATGCCGGCGAAACAAAAGAATTTTCGGCAAAACCCATTAAAGAATGGCTGGACGGTTTTATTGAAGCGGTCTCGAATGATTTAGAACCGCTGGACCAGGCAGAAATGGAAAAAACAGCCGGCAATATGTTCAAAAAACGTACGCCGGAAGAAGAAGGGGCAGCAGCCGCACCGCAGCCTGAACAGCCGCCTGCACCAAAGATGTGGGGTCGGCGTGTCGTTCGACCGGAAGAAAACGAACCGGAACCGACAATGGATCCTTCCGTTCCTCCGCCTCCAAAAAGATAACATCTCTATTCTCGACCATCAGAAGCTCCCTTTAACCTTTTTGGAAAGGGGGCTTTTTTACCGTAAAAATGCTTACAGAAAAGGGTTCCCCGCGCGCCTGCTGCCAAACAATGCCTCCCCAAACAGCTTATAAACGGGCTTTCGTTTCCTCCCCGTAAATCTTTCCCTAAAAAAACCGCTTCATAAAGAAAGATTATCCTAATAAAGGACGGACACAGAAAATCTTAATTTCACGCAGGACAACCCGCTGAAAAAAGAGAGGCTCTTTTTTCATACAAGGAGTGTTTTTCGCAGTGCCCGTTATTTCCCATGCCGCAGTTCCAACCATTCTTTAAAGGGTTTTCCCTGCAATATTAAATCCAGCGGATACGCCTGCCCGTTTTTGGCAACAGAGAGCAGCAGCATCGGATCATTATCACGGTTGCGGACGGCCCGTTCCAGCACTAAGGAAGCCCTTTCCGGCACATAAAAACGCGAGATATTACTGTGAAAACGGTTATACTGGCAATACCCTTTGATAAAAGCCCCGCAGTCCGCCGTTCTTTCCAATACGATCCGTCCGCTGGAAGAACAGAAAAATGCGTCCCGTTTCTGCCAGCGCAAAGACTTGTTCTGATCCTCTTTGACGGCACATTCCGAAGGATAATCGTCAAAATTGACTTCAACAGACAAATAATGTCCGGCCAAAATGTCCCTTGGGTCATATCCGCGAATCGGCAGCTCCATTTTTGTGCCCTCGGAAATCATTGCCTGAACCGAAATGACCCAGCCCAGCAAAACGAAAACAGGAAGGAATAATAAAATTTTTGCCTTATTCATGTGCTTGTCCTCCCGCTGTCAGTTTTTGTTTCAAGTACCCGTCCGCCTTATAACACCCGTACGCTATTCCCAAAATCATCAGTCCGGAACAAATCATTCCTATTCCCGTATACATCAAAGAACCGAACAACGCGAAAAAAGCGCTCAGCATTCTGAATGCCGTTATCACGCCCAACACCCGCGCCGTCTTTTCCTCGCGGAAGCAATAAGCCACAAAAATAAACGCAATCAGGATCAGAAGCTCTGAAAAATAGACCGTATCTTTGCTCAGCGGGAAAAGGAAAAAGAGGGCGTAAAGCCCCGCAATAATCCAAAGAGCCTGTTTTTCCTGCAAATTAAAGCCCGAATATTTCCAAACAAACGCGGCAAATCCGAACGCCGTTACGCAGGAAAGCAGCATGATGCTGTTTGTTTCCATGGTATCATAGAGAAGGTAAAAATTCCGCCCGCAGAACAGAAACCACACGCCCAAAACAAATGAAATCGTCCGCAGCGGCACAACAAACAGCGCCGCTTTTCGCACTCGGAATAAACAGAAGAAAACAACGACGCCCAAAAAAGAAAAATACAGCGGGGAAGCCCGAAAATAATCAAAGATAAAACGGAAAAATCTTTCCCCCCACGGAGAAGCTGAAACCGCGCCGACAAATATGATTTCCCATATCCAGCCGAACAGCACCCTTTTCGTCAGAAACAACAGCGGGAAAGCCAACCCCGACCAAAACAAAAACGCCTTGTAAGAATCGCTTCTCAGATGATAAACCTGTCCGACCAGACCGATTGCCGCAAACAGCAAAAGCATGAAGAAAAACAATCCGGCATCAAATCCGACGGGACGTTTTTTTTCAATCATCGGCAAAGCGCCGGCCATTGCGATCAAAATCAGAAACATGCCCGATAATTTGACGACGGAAGGAATACTGTACCAATTAGAAGAAACAATCGCCGCAATCCCGCACGCGATTGAAAAAACACCTAAAAACAAAATAATGGAAAACAAGGAAAGAAAAGGCTTTCTGTCTTTTTCAAAAGCGATGATTTCCTGCGCCTGCTGCTGCGTAATCAATCCCTTGTCAACCCAGTTCTGGGTCTTGCGTATAAATGATGACATAAACAATACCTGACTGCTGTTAATTTTGAATTGATTTTAAGAGGTTTTTAATTTATTGTCACCATATGTTTTAACCTAATTAGAATGTAAGGAAAATCTCTTATGAAAAAATTCTTAGCTTTAGCTGCTTTTGCTGCTGCTTTTTCGGCTTCTTCGGCTTTTGCAGTTGACAGTACAGGCTGTGGTTTGGGATCCATTATTTTTAAAGGTCAGCAGGGTATGATTCAGCAGCTTCTGGCTGTTACGACGAACGCTTCTTTCGGAAACCAGACGTTCGGCATTACGACCGGAACGTCCGGCTGTGATCAGAACGGTCGCATCACCGGCGGTACGGGCAAGACCTTGGCCTTCCTGGAAAACAATTTGGAACAGTTTGCTGTTGACGCCGCGCGCGGTCATGGCGAAACGATTGACACGGTTGCCGCTTTGATGGGCGTTTCTTCAGACAAGGCCGGCACAATCATCAAAGAAAACTTTGCGTTCATTTTCGACAGCCATGATGTTTCCGCTGTTACCGTTACGCTGAAAGTTTCCGAATTGTTGGCATAATCTCATTGAAAGGCAAGAGGCTGATTTAACATGCGTATTGCCTTGATATGTTTCATATGGCTCTGTCTTGGCGGAAATTCCGCTGAGGCAGAGCCCTTTTCTTTGTCCGAAAAACAAGAAGATTACCTGCGCACCCTGCAGCAGGAGGCAAAGCATCAGAAATTGGCGCAGGATCCGCAGTGGCGTGCCTTGATGCATTATCATGACCGTTGGATTTCCAAAGAAAGCACGATCGATTCAGAGGCTTTTTTTCTTTCCCCTGACGGCAAAAAAGATCCGGACAAAGAATTAAATGTAACACTGAGGGCTTTTTTCACTCCGATCAGCCACGTTGAAAAAATCGAAAAAAAAAGTGCTGAATACAATCACCCTCAATGCCTTTTTCCCGCTCGGTATGCCTGGCTGAACCGCCGGCTGCATTTTGATCCCGCTTTACTGCTGCCGGTTTCCTGCACAGATTATCAGGCGTTTAAATCAACCATTGCGCCCGAACGCGTCGCCTTGATTTTCACCAGCGCTTATATGGGTAATCCGGCGTCTTTATTCGGTCATACCCTGCTGCGTTTGGACAGCGCGGGAGAAACGCCCCTGCTGTCCCATGCCGTCAATTATGGCGCGATTACAGGGTCGGACGGCGGAATTTCCTTTATGTTCAAAGGCGTCTTCGGCGGATATAACGGGATATTTTCCGTTTACCCCTATTACGACACGGTAAACCTGTACAACAATATGGAAAATCGGGATATTTGGGAATATCAGCTGAATTTCGATCAAGAACAAATCGACCGCCTGATAGCGCATGTTTGGGAACTGGGACATAATTCGGCCTATTATTATTTCTTTTCCGAAAACTGTTCCTACATGCTGCTGGAAACGTTAAACGTCGCTTTGCCGCAGCAGGATCTGACAGAAGATTTTTACCGCCCGCTGTTTTCCAGCTATACCATTCCGATAGATACCGTACGAACTGTTTTAAAACAAAAAAATATTCTGAAAAAAGCAATTTACCGCCCTTCCCGTCAAACACGTCTGACACACGCCTATGCTTTTTTAAATTCGCCGGAAAAGGTTCAACTGCGCAAATTGTTGAAAAAGCCCAGACAGGTCGATTCCGTCATGGAATCAGATTTAAATGACGAACAAAAGGCCAATGTTCTTGTCACGGCATACGAATATATTCAGTATGCTTTTATCGCCGGCAATGTTCCTTTGGATGAAATGCGACGGGATTCAATCAAAATCCTGACAGCGCTCAGCTCTATTCGGGACAAATCCAGCATTACGGAGGTTCCCGTTCCCGAAACCAGACCGGACGAAGGGCATTTGTCCGGCGCGGTTGGAGTGTACGGCGGACGGCGCAATCATAAAAACTTTATCGATTTTATGATTCGTCCGGCTTACCATACTCTTTTGGACGAAACAGGCGGTTTTGTGCCTTTCGGCGCAATTACGTATCTGGATACGACGCTGCGCTGGTATGAAAATGAAAACGATCTGCGGCTGCAAAAATTTTCCTTTGTCGATATTGCATCTTTTCCTGCCAGAAACGAACTGTTCACCCCCTTTTCCTTTAAAATGAATCTGGGCGTTGAAAGTTATGCGTATCCGACAAAAGAGAAGGAAGGCTATGTCTTTTTTGCCGGCGCTGACGGCGGCGTATCATGGTGTCCTTGGAAGGGCGTCACGACTTATTTTTTAGTCAATACGCATCTTAAAGCCGGCGGTTATTTGCCGCATAACGCTATGATCGGTGGCGGCTTCCAGCTAGGAACCGCGGCGGACTTTAAGAAAGTCCGTTTAACCGCCGATGCAGAAAAAATCTTTTATACAAATAAAGACGCCGATACATGGCGGTATCAGGCAGCTGCCTCCGTTTCATTAAGACACAATTGGACTATGGAAGCGTCCTTTTTATTCGAAGATACGAAACACGCCGATATTCATGAAGGGCGCTTAGGACTTATCATGCATTTTTAAAGCTCTGTTGAAAAAACAGGAACCTTTCTACCGCTGTAAAGAATAAAATCGACATTGCCGTCCTGCGTATCGACATTAGGAACTTCTACGATATCAGCGACTTCATGAATAGCGAGCGCGAACGTTTCAAAAATCAAAATAGCCTGTGCATATGGATAATGCTCACGCGGACAGGAATCTTTTAAAAGCAACCTACGTCCCTGCGTTTCCAAAACTTTTTTATAAACCGTTTCGTTCGAAGGCGTAGGAAAATCTTCGACGCGCAAAACGGCATTTACACGGACGGCTCCGAATACGCTCGGTTCCGATTTGAAAACCAAATAAGACACATGCTTGGCCTGCACTGCGTTTGATTGAACTTCTTCTGAAAAAGACACGATTTTTTTCGGCAGAGGCAGAACAACCTGCTTCATCAATTCCGCAATGTCCAACCACAACGGCTCGCGACCGCTTTCTAATACGGTACAAGGCACCAAATAAGGGCAATTGTTTTCAGCCGTTTGATCCGAAAAAGAAAGCAGAGCCTCCGTATCTAAAATCTGCTGAACAGGCAGTAAAAATCCGAAAACACCGGCCTGAACGACCAAACCAAAATTATTTTGTTCCGCGCTGTCCAGCTTTAATACCGGCAAAGCATTTCCTTTCCAGTAAAAGAAAGACCCCCGCCCTTCTCCATCTCGTTTAATATCCCCTTCTTTTAAAAAGACGGTTTCAGCAACAGCGTTCAGAGGAAGAGCCAAAAGCTGTCCGGACAATCGGAAAAGCAAAGCCTTATCAAACAAAAAGCGTTTGGGAATTGAAAAATGAACCTTTAATCCATGATCAGAATCGACACTGACCTGACCGCCCGATTTTTCTAACAGCTGAACGGCATTTGTCAGTCCCCGCGGCCCGGCATGAAAAGCCACACTGCTGTGAAACAAATAAGTCAGCAAATCAGACCGATCCAAATCCGTATTTTCATTTGCCAACCCTGCGGCCTGAACAGCTTTATACAGCCGATCAAAATCAAAAGAGCCGCCATTGTCAAAAAAGGAACAGCGAAGAAAAGCGCCCTCCTCCCGTACAGAAAGATTTAAACGCAACGTTTCTCCTCTGTCTTTCGGAAAAGCATAGCGGAAAGAATTGTCCGTCAGCGGTACCAGCATTTGTTCCAACACGGCCAAAGCATCTTTATCTACTCCGCCGATCACCGAACAGTTCGAAGCGATTTCATAAGAACGCTGATGCTGCTTTGCAGTTGTTTGCGCCATACTTTTAAAAAAAGAAGGAATTTTAACAAAAGAGCGCGTTCTCATTTGGCCGATCAATTCTTTTAAAGCGATTAAGCTATTTGTTACGGATCGAGCTCCTTCCTGTCGGGCTAGAAGCGCTAATTCTTTTTGAATTTTTTCCGTATCATACGGCCACCCTGCCGCGCGCAGTTCGCTTTGCACAACTTCTCCGCGGCGCTTTTGTTGTTCCAGCAGCATTTCTGCCCGCTTGACATTTTCTTTTTCAATGCCCAGCTTTTCCTGCAACACAATCATACGGGTATTAAATTCCAGATGCTGCTTTTCCAGTTCTCTTTTTTCTTTAAGCATCTGTTCTTTATTTTCTTTTTCTTCCTCTAAACGCCGAGAGATATCCTGATATTCCTTTTCCAGCTGCGCATATTGAACAAATATCTTTTCCTGGTTTTCGCCCGCTTCCAAACGGGTTTCTTCCAACAATTCCAAATTGCTTTGCAGCTCCGCATTTTTCTCACGATTTTTCTGCAGCTCGCGATACAGCTGCTCTTCCCGCTGTTCGCTGATACTGTTTTTTTCCTCCAAAAGCCGTGTCAGATCCTGAATTTTCCGACTCATATCATTCAGAGCCATATCTTTTGTTTCCAACAAACGTTCGGATCTTTTTCGCGCTTCTTCCTGATCCGCTAATTTTTCCTGACAGCTTTGCAGTTCCAAGCGCGTTTCCGCCAAATGATCCTCTAAATCGCTTTGGATTCTCTCTTGTTCGCTCAACCGGTTCAAAGCATCGTCAATTTTTTTCTGAGCAACAGTTTGGACATTTTCCTCTTTAAACAGAATATTTTCTTTGCGCTTTAAAATATCTTCCTGTTCCGTCAGAGCCTGAGCCCACAGCACCAATTCCTCTTCGCGCTTATCTAAAGCCGCTTCCTGCGCCGTTACGTCGGGCACGGATGCCGTCTTTATTTGAACCGCCCCGAAAGCGGGAATTTCTGCCGCTGCGGGCGGCAGCAGATCGTCATCAGATTCCCGGATCTCTCTTTTCAGCCGTTCCGCTGCCGTCAGGATATCCCGAACACGCTGGAATTTAGCCAATGCCGCCGGTAAAACACTCGAATTCTGCCGTTTTTTCAAGTATTCCCGTATTTCCCGCCCCCCCGCGTCGGACAAACGGTAAGACCTCTGAAATCCGACAAAGGGCGCAACAGAACGCACAAAATCCAAAAAAGAGCAAAGCACCTCCCAACAGTCTTCCTGCTGCGGATTTGTTTCCAATACAGGCAAAAGACCTTCCAAATCAGAAAGCTGCGCAGCCGCTTCGTTTAAAAAGTCCTCAACCAAATCCGTCATCGGGTTCTATAACCTTATTTATCGTTTTTCGCCTAACTCTATAATAATCTTTTCATCACGACAGGAAAGGGAAATTTGCCAATTTTGTTCATTTAAACAGTTGTATAAAAAAATAGCGGGCATCACTTTCGGCGAAGATATTTCCGTTAAATCATGCTTATCCAAAACAGACTGGACCAGCGGATCCAAAACAGCCGCTTTTCCTTCGGCCATAATCAGCACCCGCCGGCTGCCGGCCTGTGCCTGAACCGTAATTTGGCCGCCGCGCGGCAAACTTTCCGCCCCGATGACGCCTGTCAGTAAAATTAATCTGAAAATAAAAATCGGAAGCTCCTGATCCGTTTGCCACACACATTTGTAATGGACGGCCCTGTTTTCCAAAGAAGCCAAATAATCTTCAAAAATTCTTTGTGTCGCCGCTATATCGGTCAAAGGTCCCTCATTGCCGAACGCCGCCCGAAAAAAACGTAGCCGCCCCATTAAAGTATTGGCGTTATCCTCCGCCAGAGTCAGCGTTTCCTGATCGGCTCCGCCCAATTCGTTCAACAAAGACAAACTGTTGGATATGGCGCTGATCACACCGGCCAAATCATGACTGAAACGCGTTACGACGGCTTTTGAAAAAATAAAATCACTTTCCGGCACAAAAAATTCCTTTCTTTTTTAGTTGTATGACTTTGTATAGTATCGACTTAGTCCCCTCTTTTTTGTATACTAATTATATTAAACAATCTTTACCACTCTTGGCTGAGGAATTTTTTAATATGAAGGCGCCCGTTTCGTCCGCAACAGGATCAAATCTCAGCACGGAACGCATTGCTGCGGTTTCCAGGCAGCAGATGCCTAAAATCGAATCGTCAGCAGACCAAAACACGCCGGCATTCCAAGCTTCTTCATTCAGACGTGAAGTCCCCTTGCCGAAAAATGCCGACTTTGTAGAAATCGACGGCAAGAAATATTTTCTTGATGCGCCACGGGGGACCTATTTAAATATTGTCGTTTAATTTTTTAGGAGATCTATCGCCATGAAAAAAACAAATCAAAAAGGTGCGACCATGATCGAAGTGCTCGGTGTTTTATCCATTTTATCCGTCATGTCCGTAGGGGTTTATTCAAGTATTGCCGCCGTGCAGGCAAAAGTGAAAATCACTCAGGCGCAGGATCAGGTTTCCAGAATTATAAAAAGCATGCGCTCACAGTTTTCCGCTTTTCATCCATCCTCTGTTTCAGCGGGAGCCTTAAATAAAATCGGTATTTTTGATAACGTCACGGACGACGGAAAGGCTTATCACGTCTATGGCGACGAAATGGAAATTCAGCTGTCTAAAGTGGGAGATAGTGACGGCTATACATCTTCCTTTTCAGAATCGGATCCGACATTCAAATTGATTTATCATAACATTCCGACCAGAGCCTGCATTGATCTTTTAATGGCGGACTGGGGAAGCGATCCTTCTTCTGGGCTGGTGGAAATATCTACTGGTACAGCGTCTTCCGTCACGTTCCAATGGCGCAAAGATTATACCGAAGAAGCAACACACCACCCCTTGCCGCCTCAAGTGACAGAAGCCGCAGAGGAATGTTCCCGCGCTGCAACAGTGAATGTTTCATGGGAATATTATTTCTAATGGGCTTTTTTAACGATCGGCGTTGAGTTTTCCCATAATTTCATGCCGCTTTTTGCCTCAGTCAAAACCAAGTGCAGGTAATATTCCTGTCTTTTTTTACCGCCGCGGACATGGGCCGTCCGCTGCGTGATCCGACCGGCGACAATAATTTGCGGAGAGACTGTTTTCGAGGAAGACGAAACGACACGAACCTTGCGCCCTGCAGCCAAGTCCGTGCGCAGCTTTTGCTTAATATCAGCGGTATCAAAACCTTTCTTGGTCACATCAACAATATATGAAACGGCGACAACATATCGTTCTCCGTTCGGATTATCCAGGGCGCCTGATTGCAGCATATTTCTGACTGCCGTTTGAACAGCGCGCTTAAAGTCCAAAGATTTAACTTCCGTATTTTCCTCGGGCTGCGTTTTTTCCGCAACAGTTTCAACAACCGGAGGTTCCTCCTCTGCTTTAGAAGCGCAGCCGGATATGAATCCAATAAAAAAACAAAGCAACAGCACACTTTTGTTTTTATCCATTTTTCTTCCTTTCCCCTAATTTTTATACCGTCCTTTTTAACGACGGCGAATAATAATAGAGTTATCCCTGTTTATTTCCGTCTGACTTTCGTCCTTTTTCTCAGCTTCCGGTTCCGCAGTCAACGTCGGCTGCAAAACAGCTGAGGTTTCCGTCTTTGAAGAAACAGGAGAAGCCTGTGTTCCATCTTTTCGCACGATTGTTCTTTGACGTTCGCGCAATTCAGCCTCCTGCCTTGCTTTTTCTGCGGCAGCCGCTTCTTCGGCAGCCTTCTTGGCTTCTTCTTCGGCTTTCTTCTTCAGCTCTTCAGCCTCCCACCTGGCCTTTTCTTCCGCGGCGATTCTCGCATTGTTTTGTTCAATTGCCTCTTGCGTTTTTTGATGCAGCTCTTTGATTTTATCCAAGTCTGCTTCGGCCTGTCCCAGCAATATCGTCAAATCCTCCTGACTGATACTGTCACTTTCCGACCGGGAATGAATATCTTTAATATTCTTCACTATTTGCTTAATAGCAGTGATATTCTGCGATATATCCAGTTCTTTTCCATGGGCCGACTGCGCTTTTGTTTCCTGACGCAAAATCTCATTTGCCTGATTCAAAACATCAAAAACGGCCCCTTTGGATCCGACCGTCATCGCCGTATTATAGCTGGCATCAATCTCGCTTTCCTTATCAAAATAAATGCTTTGAACTTTCTTTTCCAGAGCCTCTATTCCCGCTTCGGAGATCCGGTCCTCAGCGACAGCCTTTTTGGCCTTTTGAATTTCATCATTCAAAGCGGCCAGAGTGCTTTCCGCATTATCCAAAGTACGCAAATACTTGTGCACCTGATAAACCTTTTCGGAAATCGGTCTGACGACGCCGATTTTTTTGGCCAGTTCCGCAGAGGCCATTGTCAAACGCTCATCAAGGCGGTTCAGACGTTCTGTCAGCTGACGACGGTTCTTTTCATGCGCCTCTATTTCCCTTTGCTGACGTTGCAATTCCTTTTGACGCGCTTGCTCTTTTTGCTGATCTTTCAATGTGGTCACAGCCTGAGCTACCTCCGCTATATTTTGCGTCAATACGGCCTGTTGCTTCCCTGTTTTGCTGACAGACAAAGAAACATTCGGTATTGTCTGCATGTTTAAAGGAAAAGAAATGCCCGCGGATAAAGCGTGCCCTAAATAGTTATACGTTAGGAACGGCGATGTATTCTTGACCCCATTATAGAAAAAAGAGCCAGGCTGTAACGCAAAAACGCCGTCTTTAATGCTCAGATCCGCCGCAAAACGACTGATCTCCGTTTGGCCTTTTAATGCCCCCGACTGCAGCGCTTCCGCAGAAATTCCCGGCAGTTTGGCCATATCCTGCGTCAACTGCGCCATATTAAACTGATCCAGTTCTGCCTTTTCAAAACTCAGCGATCCTGTTCCTGTCAAGGACGACATCAGAGCATCTGTCGTTTTGCCGTTTCCACTGACAGTTGCATTAAGAATCATCGCATCGACGGCGCTGATATTCAGCGTATCCGAATCAAACAGCTTCGCAGGCACATTAATATTAGAAATACGGACAGCCCCCCGCATGGAAAGCGTTTCTTCGGCAGGCATCAAATTAATAATTCCGCCCACATTCGCTTTATTCCACAGAGCACGACGCAGATCAATAACGATTTTATCTGATGAAAGTTTGATAATGCTGTCAAAATCAGACAAAACAAGCGAATTAAAAAACAAATTATTCGTTTTAAGGGCAATCGAAGCTTCGTATTTTCCCAAAAATGAAAAATCAAAAGCTTTTTTAGAAAAAGACAAACTATCGGCAAAACGCGTCAAAGCTCCGTCTTTTTCCCATACGTTTTCAGGAATCGCCCTGCGCGTATCAATCGCCAGAGAATCTACGAAATTAATCTTGGGCAGCAGTCCTAACAAAGCTAAATTCTCACCGCTTATTTCGGCATTCACGACAGGAATTTCACCCTGGTCGTTTATTTTGACCGACCCGACGAACTCGTTATCCCCGATTTGAACATTCATATCCAATAATTGAAATATGTCTTTGTTCTTGACGATTTGTCCTTTAAAATTCAGTACGCCGGGATTAGCCAAAACCGGGCGGTAACTGTCCGAAAACAAGCGGACAAAATTTCTGAAGTTTTCATGATAAATCTCAACGGTCGCGCTCCAGTCAAACACGCCTAAAGCCGCCTCTTTGAAATCTCCGCGTCCGCCGAAACGAGCCGCGCCAAAATCGGCGGTCGCATCAAAATCCATCATCTGCAAGGTTCCCGTTAATCGGGACGACAGCTGCAGTTTATCCTGAGGAGCAATGCCGCGCGGCAGGGAAATGCCCAAGCTCTGCGTCAATGAAGAAAGCTGTTTCGCATCAATATTGACTTTAAAATTATTAAATTTAGGCTCGGCCCCAAATCCTTCCGTCTCCCCTTGAAGCGAAATGGAAGAAGCAAACAATTTCTCCATTGAAAGATCGTTGATTTTCATCTGGCCGCGCACAACAGTAAAATCAGACTTGATGTTTTCCGCTTTAATATCCGCCCATGAAAGAGAGTTCGAAGTTAATTTAACATTCAGATCAATGTTATTCAAAAAGGCAAGATAATCAAACAGGTCTTTCAGCTTGCGTCTCAAGGGCAGCCGGGCAAACTCTTCGCGTTTTTGAACAAATTCCTTGCTGCGGACGGGAAAATACTGCGCAAAATTCAAATCAGAAACGTCTGCCGTCACGCTGACAGCCTTTCTGTTCCCCATGCGCATAGCAAAACTTCCCGAAAAATCAGTCTTATCCAGCGTGCCCTTGATCTGCTGCAGAACAATCCCGCCGGAAGCCAGCTTAAATTCCGTTTCCGCTTTAAACTGCCGCAGTAAATTCTGCGGAATTTCCTCCGCCGCGGGAATATTCAGCCAATTCAAAACAGCATTAATATTCGCCGCATCAACGGTTACTTTCCCGGACAGCATCGGCTTCTTCGTCAAAGCCAGCGTTGCCCGCCCATTCACATAGGCGTTGCTGGGCAGAGTGGCTTCGAATTTTTCAAAGGCCAATCCCTCCGGTTTGGATTCAATCTGCATTCCCAGCTGATGAATCACATCTCTTTTATAATTTACCGCATCAAACAGCAGTTTTAAAACATAGCTGTCTTTTGTTTTTGTAAAATAATCCTGATTGGCCAGAAAAACAGCTATTGCCGGCAAATTATCAAAGAACGGATCCGCATCCAGTTTGGAAAAAACAAAAGAACCGTCCACAACTTTCGGCAGCATGTTCTGCGCCACCTTAGTCTGAGTAACAGGCATATCGTCCAAATGAACGACTTGAGACGGATTGCTCGGATCGCGCAGGACAATATCCTCGTCCTCCTCCTCTTCTTCAGCGTCCTGTTTCGCCTGCAGAGCCGAAGCCTCCTGCGGAGACAAAGAACGAATTGTCAATTTCCCCGTTGCCGAAGAAGTACCATATTGGAACAAAACATCTGTCAGTTCGGTTGTTCTGGCCTGCAGCGTTTTATTCACTTTCAAATTGCCGACAAGCGGCTGAAAAACGGCAGGCGGCAATTTTTCCTGAGGGTACAGCAACGCAAAGAACTGGTCCGGCTTACGAACATCAAATGTCAAGCCGCCGTTCAGCATGCCGCGATCCGTCTCTGACAATCCGTACTTGCCCGTAAAAACAAAAGAGGCCTCGGCCAATGCATTAATCAGGCGCAACGAAAAATCAGGGGATTGGCCGTTTAAGTACTTTTCAACCTTTAAGGAAAAACCAAAACTGGACGCCAGCGCGCCGAAGTTGCCTTCAAAGAAAAAAGGTCCCTGAATGCTGTCGGCAAACATTTCTGCATTGATCCGGTCCCATTTTTGAACCGGCGTATATTTATCATGCTTAATTTCAGCCTTGCCCTCCGTCATTAAAAGGCTGTCAAAACCAATCGTCGAATCGGCCCCGGCCTTGTCAAAGAAAGCGCTTTGCCAGTTCCATTTGCCATTCGGCAGCGTTTCAAAATAAAACTGCGGGGAATACAGTGTAATTTTCTTTGCTTTAATTTTCCTGCGGAACAAAGAAGCCGTATCAAATAAAATTTCCGCCTGAGCCGCGGTCATCATCTGCGGATAAGTGGATTCTTTGACATTGCCCAAACGGACTTGTCCCAGTTTTAAAATCGGGGCCGGCTTCATCGAAAAAACAGGCTTTCCCTGAATATTCAGCGTTACTCCTGTTCTGGCCTGAACTTCGGCGGATACTTCCTGAACATATTTTTCCCAATTGATATTGGTCGGCAGCAAAAAGTAAATACCCACCGCGGCTCCTGCAATCAAAAGAGTGAGAATAATGACAAGCTTTTTCACGAAAAACCCCGTTAACTGTTATCTTGTTTTAGTCCCGAACAAACGGTCACCGGCATCACCTAATCCGGGCAGGATATAGCCGTGTTCATTCAATTTCTCATCTAAAGAAGCAACATAAACCGGCACATTCGGATGCAGATCCGTAAAAACGCGCACCCCTTCCGGAGCGGCAACCAAAGCCAAGAAAACAATCTTGCTTTCCGGCACGCCATTTTTCATCAGAGTCTGAACCGCCGCCGCCGCCGAATTTCCCGTTGCCAGCATCGGATCGACCAAAATAAACAAACGGTCGTTCACCGGAGGCAGTTTCACCAAATACTCCACCGGCTGCAGTGTTTTGGGATCGCGGTACAGTCCAATATGTCCGACACGCGCCGAAGGAACCAGTTGCAGCAATCCGTCCGCCATACCGATTCCCGCTCGCAAAATAGGAACCACCACTAATTTTTTACCGGCGATCACCGGCGCTTTGATTGTGCATAAAGGCGTTTCTATTTCTTCATATGCTAAAGGCAGGTCACGCGTCACTTCATAGCCCATCAGCAGAGCGATTTCTTTCAACAGTTCTCTGAAGGTACGAGTCGATGTCGTAATATTGCGCATCAGAGTCAATTTATGCTGAATCAACGGATGATTTAAAACGTGCAGATTAGGAAATTCAGAATTATTCGACATAAAGGTTCCCTCTTTTAAGATTCCCACTCTTTAGAGTTATACGGTACAGACAAAAGAAAACCAACCACATTTTTTTAAATTTCAAAACTTTCTCCATTTTTGATGCCTCGGGAAAAATTTTTTATGGCTTGACGAAACTTCAAGCTGTATTTTAGAGTGCATAAAATAGTTATGAAAGGGACGGAATGAATATACTTGAAGAAATGCTGCAAATGGCACGCGACGCAATGGATCGGGCATACGCCCCCTATTCCAACTTTTTTGTCGGCGCCGTCATTAAGGCTGAAAGCGGCAGATTATATGCCGGCTGCAACGTTGAAAACGCGTCCTATCCCGCCGGTTCCTGTGCGGAACAAGGGGCGATTTCCGCAATGATTTTAGGCGGTGACACGAAAATTCAGGAAATGGTCGTTATGGGAAACGGAGAACACTTGGTTTCTCCGTGCGGATCCTGCCGTCAGCGGATTCGCGAATTTGCAAATTCTGACACCGTCATTCATATTTGCGACAGAAACGGTGTACGCAAGTCAATGACTCTGGAAGAACTTTTACCGATTTCGTTCGGTCCGGAAAATTTAAAAGTTTAAATCGGCTTATCTTGTAAAAAAGAGGATATTTATGAAAGAAACTATCAACCAGGTTGCCCAGCAGATTAAGGCAAAGATCGGCAATTATAACCCTAAAATCGGTATTATTTTAGGCAGCGGATTGGGCGGCGTTGCAGAAGCAATTGAAAACGCAGTCATAATCCCCTACGAAGAAATCGAAGGTTTTCCCCGTTCCACCGTATCCGGCCATGCCGGACGATTGGTTGTCGGAAAATTAAACGGCGTTGACGTTTTATGCATGCAGGGGCGTGTCCATTTCTATGAAGGTCATACGCCCGCGGCTTTGGCTTTAGTGGTCCGCGCGTACAAAAAGCTCGGCATTGAAAAGTTGATTTTGACGAACGCCTCCGGTTCTTTGAATATTGACATGGGACCGGGCAGCCTGATGATTATTTCTGATCACATCAACCTGTCCGGCTGCAATCCGTTGGTTGGCCCGAATGATGATACAGTCGGCCCGCGTTTCCCGGATATGACTTACGCTTATGATCCGGAAATGCGCCGGACATTGTTGCAGATAGCGGAAAAAGAAGGCATTAATATGCGCTCCGGCGTTTATTTGATGACCTCCGGACCAAACTTTGAAACACCGGCGGAAATCAGAATGTTCCGCATTATGGGAGCGGATGCAGTCGGTATGTCCACTGTTTCCGAAACACTCTGTGCCGTTCACTGCGGCATGAAAGTTGTCGGCGTCTCCGTCATTACGAACTATGGCGCGGGAATGGTTGCCGACAAGCAAACACACGATGAAACCATTGCTCAGGCGAATGAAGCCGGCAAAAAATTGCAGCGTATTTTAACACGCTTTGTAACGGAGATTTAATATGAAAGAAATTGCTCAAAAAGCTTTATCTTTGCTGGATCTGACCAGCTTGAACGATGATGACACAGAAGAAAAAGTTATCGATTTGTGCGCTAAAGCGCATGGTGATTTTGGAAAAACCGCTGCTGTCTGTATTTGGCCGCGTTTTGTGAAAACCGCCAAAAACGCTCTGGAAGGAACCGGCGTACGCGTTGCAACGGTCGTCAATTTTCCTCATGGCGGCACAGACATTGCGGCAACAGTAGCGGAAACGGAACAAGCCATTGCCGACGGCGCTGATGAAATCGACGTTGTTCTGCCTTATAAAGCCTTCATGAATAGTGACAAGGAAACGGCCAAAGCGTTATTAACTGCAACGCGCGAAGCCTGCAAAGGCAAGACGCTGAAGGTCATCATTGAAAGCGGTGTTTTGGCGCATGCGGCTTTAATCGCCGAAGCTTCCAAGCTTTCAATTGAATGCGGTGCCGATTTTATCAAAACTTCGACAGGAAAAACGCCTGTTTCCGCAACATTGGAAGCGGCTAACGCCATGCTGGAAGTCATCCGTGAATCCGGCAAACCGGTCGGCTTCAAAGCATCGGGAGGTGTCCGTACAACGCAGCAGGCGGCTGATTATTTGACATTGGCAGACAAGATCATGGGACCGAAATGGGCTAATCCGAAAACGTTCCGTTTCGGCGCAAGCGGTCTGCGCGACAGTCTGCTGGCTTCAATGGGATACGGCAAAGCTCCGACTGAAAACAAAGGATACTAACGTATGTTGCCGCAGGAAGTAATCCGCCACAAACGTGATGGCAAAAAATTGACGAAGGAAGAAATCGACTTTTTTATTAAAGGCGTCGCGGATTGGTCCGTTTCCGAATGTCAGATTGCAGCGTTTGCCATGGCGGTTTACCTCAGCGGTATGGATAATGACGAAACGACCAATTTAACGCGCGCCATGGCTCATTCCGGCGCCGTCATGAACTGGGCGGACAAGGGCTTGAACGGTCCCGTTTTGGACAAGCATTCAACCGGCGGAGTCGGAGACAGCGTCAGTTTGATTCTGGCGCCTCTGCTGGCGGCATGTGGTGGATTTGTGCCTATGATTTCGGGGCGCAGTTTGGGGCATACGGGCGGCACGCTGGATAAGCTTAATTCTATTCCGGGATATACGGTGGTTCCTTCTTTGGATCAATTTTATAAAGTCACCAAAGAAGTCGGCTGTGCAATTATCGGCCAAACCAGCGATTTGGCTTTGGCAGACAAGCGTTTTTACAGCGTCCGCGATGTTACGGCAACAATCGAATCCGTTCCGCTGATTGCCGCTTCCATTTTGTCAAAAAAGCTTTCCGCCGGCATTGACGGACTTATCATGGACTTAAAATGCGGCAACGGTGCTTTCATGAATGATTTGGACAAGGCCGAAACTTTGGCCAAATCCATGGTTGCCGCCGCTGCGGGAGCGGGGCTTCCGGCACGGGCCGTCATCACGAACATGAATGAAGTTTTAGGAAAAACGGTCGGGAATGCCCTTGAAGTAACCGAGGCGGTATCCTATCTTAAAGGAGAGTACCGTAATCCGCGTTTAAATGAGATCGTAATGACGTTATGCAGTGAAGCTTTATTGCTGAAGGGGCTGGCTCAAACGCAAAAAGAAGCCTCAGAAAAATTGCAGCAGGCTTTAGATTCCGGCAAAGCGGCTGAATTATTTGCCAAAATGACGGCTGCTTTGGGCGGACCTACCGATTTTATAGAAAATCCAAAAAAACATTTGCCTAAGGCTTCGGTTATCAAGCCTGTATATGCGCCGGAAAGCGGTTATGTTGCCGCGATGGACACGCGTAAAATCGGATCGGTCGTTATTGTTTTGGGCGGTCAGCGGATTACGCCGGATCAAAGAATAGATTATGCCGTCGGCTTTACGGATTTTGTGCAGATCGGCGATAAAATTGATGACAACACGCCAATCGCGCTTATTCACGCAAACAGTGAAGAAACTTTTGCCGAAGCAGAAAAAATGCTGCGGTCAACAATTCAGGTCAGCGATACGGAGCCGGTCAAAGAGCCGGTTATTTATAAAACGATTGCCGCCTGATTTTTTAGTGAGGTGAACACAATGAAACGGGCTATTATTTTAATGATGGACTCTTTTGGCTGCGGCGAAGCGCCTGATGCGGATGCTTTCGGCGATACCGGAGCCGATACGCTGGGGCATATTGCCAAAGCCTGCGCAGAGGGAAAAGCTGAAAAAGGACGGACGGGTCCTTTGAAAATCCCCAATTTGTGCAAGCTGGGATTGGGCGAATTATACAAACAGTGCAATGGTGAATACGCGCCGAACGTAGAAATTCCCGTTTCTGAGATCACCGGCGTGTATGGCTTTGCAAAAGAAGTCAGCAAGGGCAAAGACACAACTTCCGGTCACTGGGAAATGGCCGGCGCACCCGTTATGTTCAAGTGGGGTTATTTCCCCGCTGAATATCCCAGCTTTCCGCAGGATCTGATAGATGAATTTGTCAAAGAAGCCAAATTGCCCGGCGTTTTGGGCAACAAAGCGGCTTCCGGTACGGTAATCCTGGACGAACTGGGCGCTGAAAGCGTAAAATCGGGAAAACCGATTGTTTATACGTCTGCGGACAGCGTTTTCCAAATCTGTGCGCATGAAAGATATTTCGGATTGGAACGTTTGTATGAAATTTGTCACATTGCGCGTGATTTATTGAACAAACGCACGGAAAACGGCTTGATCGCCCGTGTAATCGCCCGCCCGTTTGAAGGCGAGATTGAAACCGGCTTCAAGCGCACCGGCGGACGCCATGACTATTCTGTTCTGCCGCCTGCACCGACTGTTTTGGACAAGATGAAAGCTGCCGGCGGAAATGTGATCTCTATCGGCAAAATCAGCGATATTTTTGCGGCTCAGGGCATCACGCAGGCTCTGCCTGCCGTCGGATTGGAACAATTGTTCGACCGCACGCTGGAACAAATCAAAACAGCTCCGGACAATTCGATCATTTTCCCGAACTTTGTTAACTTTGACATGGATTGGGGACACCGCCGCGACGTGTCCGGCTATGCGGGCGGACTAGAATACTTTGACAGCCGCCTGCCGGAACTGTTTGCGTTGATGCAGGAAGGCGATATTTACTTTATCACCGCGGATCACGGCTGCGATCCGACATTCAAAGGAACGGACCACACACGCGAACATGTGCCGGTCATTATGTTTGGCAAAGGCATTGCGCCGCGGTATATCGGCCGTCGGGAAACGTATTCCGATATCGGTCAGACGATTGCCGAATACTTTGGATTGGAACCGTTTGAAAACGGGAAATCCTTTTTAAAATAACCCCCTGAAAAAGGGTATTCGACAGAGAATACCCTTTTTCTTTATTTCCGAGGAATAACGATGCTGCCTCAAGAAATTATCCGCAAAAAACGTGACAAGCAGATTTTAACCGCGCAGGAGATAGAAGACTTTGTTCAAGGCATTGACGACTGGTCAATCACTGACGGTCAGATTGCGGCCTTATTAATGGCTTCTTTAATGAACGGGTTAAATCATGATGAAGTGATTGCTTTTGTCAATGCGATTGTGGATACAGGCATTATCTTGGATTGGGAAAGCGTAGACTTAAACGGTCCTGTGGCGTCTGTCTATACAATGCCGGGCGTCGGGGACAAATCGGAAATCATTGCGGCTCCGTTATTAGCGGCCTGCGGCGTTTATGTGCCGATGATCTGCGAACGCATGCAGTATCATGCCGGCGGAACATTAGACAAACTGGATAGCATTAAGGGGTTCTCTTCCCGACCGACATTGGCCCGGTTCAGAAAAACGTTGCGGGAAAGCGGCTGTGCCTTTATGACGCCGACGGAACAAATCGCTCCGGCTGATCTGCGCATTCAATCGATCCGGGACGTTACGGCAACCGTAACCAGCATTCCTTTAATGATTATGTCTATGCTGGTTAAAAAGATTGCCAGCGGCATTAAGAATTTGACGGTTGATATCAAAGTCGGCAACGGGTCGTTCACACCGTCACAAGAAGCCGCGGAAAACTGTGCCAAAAAGATCAAAGAATGCGTGCCGGCTTTCGGTATAACAGCCGATATCACGTTTTCTCAAATGGATCATTTAGTCGGTCAAAACATTGGCAACGCTTTGGAAATTTACGAAGCATGGGATTATTTAACCGGCACGGGGCCGCGCGATCAAGAACTGCATGCTTTAATTCAAAACATTTGCGCGGCTGTTTTGCTTCAAAACAAAATCGTTGCCGATCGAGCGGAAGCGCTGGCCAAAATAGATCAGGCGTTAAGTTCCGGTCAAGCGGCGGAATGCTTCGGGCGCATGCTGTATGAACAAGGCGTTCTGCCGAATTTCATTTCTAATCCGGCGGCTTTCCTGCCGGCGGCTCAAGTGATCAAACCGGTCTATCCGGATAAAGAAGGGTACGTTTCCGAAATGAACCTGCGCTGGATCGGATTAGCCGCTTTAGAAATGGGTGCAGGCCGTTTTTATCAGGAGCAGCGGATAGATTATTCAGCGGGCTTCAGCAACATGTGCCGTCCAGGCATGTATGTTTCTCAGCGCGTCCCGTTGGCTTTTGTTCATGCGGAAGATGTACAAACGGCGGATTTAGCGGCCGTTCATTTAAAAGGGGCGATCAAGCTTTCAGAACAGCCGGTGTAAGGCCGCATTTTGAGCCGTTTGCATAATTTGTTGTTCTAAGTCGTCCCGATTGTTTGCCTGACAAAAATCACACAGCAGCTTCACCGTTGAAGGCGCCAGTTCCTTCAGCTGTGTTTTGGCGTCCTCCTGACACAAAGAAAGCAGTTCGGAGATCAATGTCCACAACCGATAGGCCTGTTTTAAACAGTGTTCGGCCTGCCCGCTGATCAAGCGATACGAAACGGCCTTGTCTAAAACGGGCAGAACGGCTTTCTGCAAAAGATCGGGATATTGTCCGGCATAGCGCAGCTGTAAATACTGAACGGAAAATTCTATATCAATCATGCCGCCGGCCCCGTATTTAATCCGATCCGCCAAAGCCGCCGAGTGAAACTGGCCGGCTATTTTTTCACGCATGGACACAACATCGTTTTTCAAAGTTTCCGGATCACAGGAACGGCACAAACGCTCTTGAATCAGCCGCGTTAATTGTTCTGTTTTGCCCCAAACAACTCTGGCTTTTGTCAGAGCCATCAGTTCCCATGTCCAAGCAGCCTGATCATAATATCGGGAAAAAGCTTCCAAAGAAGCCGCCGCCGGACCGGCATTGCCCGAAGGACGCAGCCGCATATCCACCGGCCACAAAATGCCTTCCCGCGTATTTGCTGTCAAAGCGTTCACTAATCTTTGCGCCAAACGGGCATAATAAACACTGGGAGACAAGGAGGAATGACCGCCGACAGAACCGATTTGAGAAGCAGGAACATCATAAACGAACAACAAATCCAAATCAGAAGCGAAGCTCATTTCCTGGCTGCCAGCTTTTCCTAATAAAATCAAAGAAAAAGAAGCGTTTTCAAAACGACCGTATCTTTTTTCAAAGGCCTGTATGACAACGGGACACAAAGCGCTTAATGCCGCCGCCGCAATGGCCGACAAACATTGCCCCAAGCTGTCGGGCTCTATCAGCCGGTGCAAAAATAAAACGGCACAGCGGAATTTTTTTTCGCGGACAAAACGGCGCACGGCGTCCAGGGCCTGTTCTTCGTCTTCGGCCAACTCCAGCAAAGCCTGCGCTTCCTGACTCAGAGCATCTTCATCAGGGAAAGCAGAAAAGAAATCCGGATTTAAAACGGCATCGAACAAAGCGCTGTGATACGTTAATTCCCGGGCCAAAGCCGGAGCCTGCCCGATCAGTTCGGCCAACAGGTCCAACAAAGCGGGGCGGGACTGGAACAAAGAAAACAACTGAACTCCGGCGGGTAAACCGCGCAAAAACTCGTCAAAAGAAAGAAAGGCCAAGTCCGGATTTTCATTTTTGCTCAATGCGGCAAAAATCAGCGTCAACAGTTCCGCCATTAATACCCTGGCCCTGTCACTGCGCAAAGCCCGGTAACGGCCTGACTGCCAGCCGCGCACCGTTTCACCGATCTGTTCAATATCTTTAAATCCCATTTGAACCAGCTTGTCCGCCGTTTCCTGAGGCAGCTCCGCCCCGCTGAAAGACAAAGTCTGCCCTTCGTTATGTTCTTCCTCCGCAAACAAAGAATCGTAAATCCGCCGGACATTGGCACAATGGACCTGCAGCTGTTCCAGGAAATCGGCATATGTTTCAAAATTCATAAAATGAGCCAGAGCGTTCAATTCCTCCGGCGTCTTCGGCAGAGTCTGCGTTTGCTGGTCTTCCCTCATCTGCAGGCGATGTTCCAATGTGCGCAAAAAGACATACGCCTGATCAAGCTGTTGCTTATTTTCCGGACTGACCCACCCTGCTTTGGTTAATGCTTTTAAAGCGGCCAGCGTCCCTTTGGCGCGCAAATGCGGATCCCGCCCGCCCCATAGTAATTGCTGCAACTGTGTAAAGAATTCGATTTCCCGGATTCCGCCCTGCCCCAACTTAACATTAAAGCCAGCCCTGTCCGGAGAATCAGAACTTCTGGCGCCCAAAGACCGCTTGATCGCGCTGATTTGCCGCAGAGCATAAAAATCCGTTGTCCGACGCCAAACAAACGGTTTAATTTCCTTTAAAAAAGCATCTCCCGCCTGTTTATCGCCCGCAACAATCCGCGCCTTGATAAAAGCGGCACGCTCCCAGTTTTGAGCAAAGCTTTCATAATAGCAGGCCGCCGCTGCCGTACTCAGCGCAACGGGCGTTGATCCCGGATCGGGACGCAGGCGCAAATCCGTTCTGAACACATAGCCGAAAGCTGTCTTATCATCAATCAGTGCAATGATTTCCCGCGCTATTTTAACCAAAAATGCGCCCGCTTCTTTCTTGCCCGTATAAGGCACTTTTTCTTCATCGTATAAAATGATCAAATCGATATCTGAAGAATAGTTCAGCTCTCTGGCGCCCAATTTCCCCATGGCGATCAGGAATAGGCCGCAATTTTTTTCAGGATTTTCAGTATCCTGCAGAACCAGATCCCCGCGTTCGGCATAAAATTTCAGGACGGCACAAACCGCTGTCCGCAAACCGGCCTCCGCTAAAACGGACAACGCATGCGTCACCCTGTTCAGCGGCCATTCTCCCTCGATATCCGCCAAAGCAATCACCAGAGCTGCCCGCCGTTTCAGCACACGCAGTTCACGGCTGATCATTTCCAAATCGGACTGGCCGTATAAACGGGAAAAAGCTTCCTTCATCAATTCAGCAAAAGCCGTATAGAATCCCTTTTGCACAACTTCGGCCAAGAACTCTTTTTCCATAAAAAGCAGCCGAATCAAATAGGGGGCAGTCTCCTTCAGCCGGAACAGCCAGCGGCGAACGAATCGGTCTCCGGCCCCGTCTGGATCAAAAAAGGCAGCCGTTGTCGGCGGCAGTTCGGCTTTTTCTTCCGCCCATTGGCTGTAAAGAGGATCGTCCTTTGGCAATAAATTTTCTTTTTTTTGTTCTAAAATCATCTTCTTTGTGGAAAGAACAGCGCTGAGATTCTATAGTGTTACCACTGTTTAATTTAAGGGGTTCCGCAGTGCTGCGCAAGCTTTTCAGATTTTTTTTAATACCTTTGCAGATTGCCGTTATTTGTCTGCTGATTGCCGCGGGTGCTTTTCTGTGGCGTTTGCACCAGGGCCCCATTAACATCAACAAATTCATTCCTTATTTGGTGCAGATTGCTTCCTCCTCCGACACCGCCACCGATATTTCAATCGAATCGGCGGAAATGCGTTGGGGCGGAATTCATCATTTGATCGAATTTTCCGTCACGGATTTTAAAGCTTTCGACGACAACCAACATCTGATTCTTTCCGTGCCGCAGCTTTCCTTTTCATTCAGTCCGGCGGCCCTATTTCATGGCACAATCGCCCCGCGCACATTAGTCATTTACCACCCGTACCTGAACTTGACCCTGAACAAACAGGGCGAATTAAAACAAACAGAGGAAGAAGGCGGTTCAACAATGGCGTTAGAAACGCTGTTGCACATATTAAAACGGGAAAAGCATCTGTCCGAATTTTCTTTGATCAAGGCCAATATCAAGATCACCGACGCACTGCATGATGCCGTATGGAAAATGCCGGTTGTGAACCTGACTTATTCCAGACGCTTCCGCAGCAATACGCTGAAAGGGTCTGTTCAGCTTGCTTTGGACGATCAGCACAACCAAATATTAAAATTGAACGGCTTTTGGAAAAGAAAAAGCAAAAAAATCCCCTTTACCATTCAAACCGACAACTTAGATCTGATGCATTTGGTGCCGGTGCAAAAGTATCCTTATATGAAAAATTTCACAACACCAATCAGTTTGACGATTGATACCCTTTTGGATACTCTGCCCTTAAAAACGGCTCCATTGGCCTATTGGCGCAAGGCGATCGACAAAATCAGTTTTAAAATATCGGGCGGTCGGGGAATTATTAACCTGCCCGATCCGGTTATTGCCCGATATGATTTGGAACAGTTTGAGATAACCGGATCAATGCACAATTCCGCAGACGGTTTTGATATTTCTCATTTCGACCTGGTCATGCAAAGCGGAGCCCGCGCACAGGGCAGCATGACCATTTCGGGAATAGGCGAAATTATTGATGCCGGCAATTGGGACAAAATTCAGGCAACTTTAAATGCTGAAACACAGAACGTTCCGATGAACATGCTGCCTTCTTACTGGCCGGCATCTTTGGGACCGAACGTCCATGCCTGGGTCAAGCGCAACTTGCGCGGCGGCATGATTAACAGCAGCAAATTCGTTTTGCACTTCAAAGGCCTGACCAATGATGCCGGCATAGAAGCCGATCTGGTGGACGGCACGATCAAAGTAACCGATACGCAAGTCGTTTATTTGGACGATATGCCCCCGGCAGACCACATTTCCGGTCAAATCCATTTAACTCTTGATGACTTGATTGTTACGGTTGAACAGGCCGTTTCCAATAACGTTACGGCTGAAAAAGGAGGAACCTTTTCCATTCTTGGCATGACACAGCCGGTAACCACGGCGGTTTTGGACATTAAATTAAATGGAAAAGTTCCCAATATTCTGGAAATTCTAAATTCGCCGGCACTGCTTTTCATGAACGCCATCGGGATCGATCCCCAAAAAACCACCGGCACGGCACAGGGCAATTTACAGCTGACATTTCCATTGGGCGACGCCTTTAAAAGCGCGGATCAAATTCATGTAAAGGCCAATGCGGACGTCCGCAATGCAGATGTTAATGATATTATTTTGGGTCTGGGGCTGCAAGATGCCATTTTAAAATTTTCTATGGACGGCAAAGACCTTTCTTTGAACGGCAGCGCTTTATTTTATGGCGCCACAGCGAAGTATTCTTTGGAACACAGCTTTGATGAAGCCAAAAAAAAACAAACAGAGATCAAACTGCACGTTAATTTAAACAACAAAGCCCGTGACTATTTGAATTACCCCTTCTTTACCGTTCCTGCCGTTTCCGGCGTTATGCCGACAGACTTGACTCTGGTTCTTAAAAACAATGATACGGCGGCTCTAAATATAACTGCGGATTTAACCGCGGCAGAGATAGATTTACGCGAGATAGGGTGGCTTAAACCGGCAAAGACAGAGGGCCATGGAGCTTTCGCTTTAGAATTGGCGAAGGGATTGCCGACAAAGGCACCGCTGATTTCTTTAACCGATGTAAAAGGAACAAAAATCAACGGAAAGATTAATTTTACTGCAAAGGGGCTCCCGAAAGACATTGACATTGATTCCATTGTAACGCAGCGCACGAACGCCCGCGTTAACGTATCTTTTAGCAAAAACGGAGATATCACCGTTAATCTGGAAGGAAAAGATTTAGATATTTCCCGCCTGCTCAGCCATGGAACATCATTGAACATACGCCCTCAAAAGGAGGAAATTCAAAAACCCGTTACAATACAAATTCAAGCCGTTTTAGACAGGCTATGGCTTAGTCAGAAAGGATATTCGGAAAAAAACACTTTTTCCGCTTTGCATCATGACGGCTGGGAAAACATGCGGGCTTCCGGTTATGTCGGTCGGAAAAAAGTCCCTCAGCATTTATTGCTGGAACCGGCAGAAAAAGAAGGGGACTATACCTTTTCTATGGTTTCCGAAGACGCCGGCTATACTCTGAAAGCATTGGATTATATTTCCACTGTAAAAGGAGGCCGGCTGGAGCTGAACGGCATTTATACGACCGGCACTGGTTCCAAAGGAACAGCGACAATGTCTGATTTTTATCTGGAAAATGATCAAACTCTGATCCAGGTTCTGCAGCTGACATCGCTGACAGGCATTTTAGATACTCTGCGCGGAGAAGGTCTCTTTTTTGATAAAGCAGAAATCCCTTATACAACCAACTATGAAAGTCTGACAATCGATTCCGCTTTGATTTCTGGCTCGTCTTTGGGCATTACTCTGAACGGCAAGTATTACCGTCAAACGGGCTATATGAATTTGTACGGATCTCTGATTCCTTTTTATTCCGTCAACAGTCTGCTCGGCAAAATTCCTTTGATCGGCGGACTGTTTTCCGGAGAAAAAGGCGGCGGTTTAATCGCGCCGACGTACACAATCAAAGGAAAATTGCCTTCTCCTCATATTTCAGTTAACGGTTTTTCGGCTCTGGCTCCCGGTGCTATCCGATCCATGTTTGGAAAAATAGCCAGAGAAGAGGGTGATCTGAGCAAAGAAGAAGAAACGCAACAAAAAACTTCCGTTCCTGAAAAGAAAGATGCATTCAAACCGATCGACCCCGCTTCTCAAACCGAAATCACGGACGAAGAACTACATCGCGAACCCAAGACAGAACGCGTTTTAGACCCATAAAACTAAAAAAAAGCCTCATATGCCGCCCTTTCGGCAGTCAGCCCTTCCCGTGCTTCGGCAGCAGCAACCGTTTCCGAACCGATTTTGAAAAAAAAAGCGTCAGAATTAAATAAGGTGTTCACTGTATTTTTTTGAGTCATTCAAAAGCTGAAAAAAACAGAAAAATATGTCCTCCCCCATTTAAATTTGGCCAGTCGGAACAGATAAAAGATCAGGGAAAGAGCGGTCTCTGTAAGTTATAGAAAAGAACTCTGAAAGCGTCACTTTTACTGTGTTTTTTTGACAGCCGGAGCCTCGTCCTGCACTTCTTGTGCGTTGGGAACTTACGCCTCAGGCACGGGAAATACTTCCTGCACAACGTGTTCAGCGGGAACTATGGGAAGCGTTGTCGGAGCCGCATCCTGCACAGCCTGCCCGAGTGGTCAGACTTCAGCCGCCGGCGCGTCAAGTTGCTCTGCAATCAACTGTTCGGCTATCACCGTGGCAAACGGAACTTGCACTTCCTGCAGCTCCACAACAACGTGTACGGGCGTGTCATGCAATACGGGCTATTATAAAAGCGGTACCACCCAGTGCTCGAAGTGTTCCATTTCCAACGGAACATGCACGGCCTGTGCCGGAGCCTCCGCATGCAGCGCTGGAACCTGTAATTCCGGATACGGATCAAACAT